>CAZWNZ010000001.1:0-482216 GCA_964635715.1 uncultured Gammaproteobacteria bacterium
CCTCAAGGGGTACCGCAAACTTTAGTTTACGAAAGATGCTATCTCGTCAAAACCTGTGTCCCTTTTTCCGTTACAGCAACAGTCTCTTCAAAAAGTCCTGATATTTTACCATCACGGGTGAGAATTGTCCACCCGTCTTCTGCTACCTCAACTTTATCAGATCCTGCCGCATACATTACCTCAACCGCAAAAACCATACCTGGCTTGATAATAGGACTGTCTTCCACAATTCCCCCAGGCACAAAACAGGGAATTTGCGGGTCTTCATGGAGGTGTTTACCTACCCCATGTCCCACCAAAGCTTTAATTGTCGAATAACCAGCCTCCCCGATCACCTTCTCCATAGCATTTGAGATAGAATAAAGATAATTTTTTGCTTTGACTTGTTTTAAAGCTTTGTCTAATGCCAATTGTCCTGTATATAAAAATCTTTTTATTTCAGGTAATGGATTTATCCCGACAGTGATTGAAGTATCTGTGTGGAAACCTTTGTAATAGATACCAACATCTATACTAACAACATCTCCTTCCTTAAAAACCACATTTCTTGTCGGAATACCGTGAACTAACCCTTCATTAACATTTATACAGGTGGCCCAATAATAATTTGGTTCTTTGGTAAAAGAAGGTTCAGCACCTTCTTCTTTTATCAATTTCATCGCCAATTCTTCAATTTCAAGTGCGGTGACTCCTACCTTCACTTCTTTTGCTAAAGCATTTTTAACACGACCCAGTTTGGCCCCACCCTCAGCCATTATTTGAATTTCTTCTGCAGATTTAATTGTGATCATTTTCTAACGAAGTTATTTCCAATTTTTCAGCCCCTCGACTATTTGTTTGGATACTTCATCTATTGGTTTTGTACCATCAATTTTCAGTAACAGATTTTTTTCCTGCAACAAATCGGACAATTTACCTGTTGTTTGGTGATAAATATTTAATCTTTCCTTTATAGCCTCGGGTGTATCATCCTTTCTTTGAACAAGCTCTCCTCCACAGTCACAAGTTGTTTCTGTTGGAGGTTTAGGTTCGGTAGTTAAATTCCAGATTTTTCCGCACTTACCACATTTTCTTCTTGCCGAAAGTCTTCTAATAGATTCTTCATCAGAAATATCGATTAAGATAGCAACATCAATTTTTTTGCCAAAGTCTTTAAGCCAAGTGGAAAGCATTTCGTACTGGACAACGGATCTTGGAAAACCATCAAAAAGGATATTGTCTTTACCAGGTATTTCTTTTTCAATTTTGTCGATAACCAAACTTAAGGCCACTTCGTCCGGCACTAATTTTCCTTCAACATTTATTAATCTATCTATAACTGTATTTGTTCTGGCAGACTCACGAAGCAGGCCGCCCATTTCAACATAAGACAGTCCCGATCCTTTAATCAGGATTTCCGCCTGTGTTCCTTTGCCTGATCCCTGAGGCCCCATTAATAAAATGTTCATAATTAGTTAAAACCTCCATATCTTTCCATAACCAGCTCACCTTCAATTTCGCGGACAATTTCCAAAATAACCGAAACCAAAATCAAAATACTGGTTCCTCCAATGGCCATAGTAGATGTACCAATTGCTTTCTGAAAAATAGAAGGAAGTATGGCAATAAGTCCCAAAAAAGCACCTCCGACAACAGTAATTCTGGAAAGAACATGCGATAGATACTTTTCTGTTTCTTTGCCGGGTCTTATTCCCGGAATAAAGCTCCCGCCTTTCTGTAGATTTTCTGCAATCTTTTCGGGATTAAAAACGACTGCTGTATAAAAATATGTGAACCCAAACACAAGAAGAAAATAAATTACATTATAAAGAACTGTTTCCGAACTGAAGTTGGTCGTAATCGACTGAGCTATTCCGGCAATTTTAGGGCTGGAAACACCTGATAAAAATTGTCCCAACATTGATGGAACAAGCACCAAAGAAACTGCAAAAATAATTGGAATTACTCCGGCTTGATTTAATCTCAAAGGTAAATAAGACGAGGCGGTAAGACCCGACTCTGTTCTCCTTTTAGCATAGTGGATTGGAATATTGCGGGTTGCTTCACTGACAAAAACTACGGCTCCGATAATAAGAATTATTGCTGCAAAAAAGATAATGATCTTTAAAATATCCTCTGATTGAAAGATGCTGGCAGACTGACTGATGGTAATCGGAAGTCTTGCCACAATTCCGACAAAAATTAGGACCGAAACTCCATTCTTAAACCCATACTCTGTAATCAATTCCCCAAGCCAAACCGCGAAAACTGTTCCTGCAGTCATCGTTACAACCAGCGATAAAAGAGCAGTTGGACCCAGTGCAGGGATAACATTTTGCCCCTTAAGAAGAGCGTACATACCAAAAGCCTGCAAGGCAGCAAGAGGGATTGTTGCCAGACGGGTATATTGATTGATTTTTTCCTGGCCATATTCTCCTTCTTTTTGCAATTCACCTATTGAAGGGACTACATATCCCAAAAGCTGAAAAATAATCGAGGCATTAATATAGGGGTTAAGTCCAAGTGCCAGAATTGAAAAATTGGCTAAAGTTCCTCCTGAAAAAACATCCAAAAGGGAAAGAAGCGGACTTCCCGCAAAAAGTGCCGTCAAGGTGGTTGTATCAATTCCAGCTGCGGGGATATGAGCCGCAAGTCTGAAAACAATAATAATAAGGCCTGTAATCAAAAGCTTCTTTCTTATCGAGGGAGTTTTCCAGGCTTTTGCAAAAAATTTGACGATAGTCTTCAACATACTTTCACGATTATATCTCAAATTAAAGATCAAAAACAGGCGAAGACGGCTTCTATAATTCCCGGGCTACATAAGTATCAATTGCCCGCTCCGAAACTTTTGTCAGATACTCGATCAGTGGATCCTCTTTTTTTAGATTTTTAAATTTATCAACATTTATTTCTATGAGATCACTGTCTACCTGTAAAATGTTTTTATCTTCGCTTTTTGAAAATAATCCGATCATCGAGCTAACAAACCTATTATTAGATGACGCCCCAACGTATTCGGTTTTGGAAAAATCCAATCCCAATTCCGCCATTTTTCCATCATCATTTAGCAAATTGTGGAATTCCAAAAGGCCTACGCAAAGCATCTTCACATATTTTGTGGAGTTAGGCGAATCATACTCCTCCTTGCCTTCCGGTATAAAGTCAAAACTGTAGTCTTTGATCTTGGGGGTAAAACATATGTCAAACCCTGTGTTTCCAAAACCAACCGCAATATATTCAGGGAGCAATCTCTTATCAATAAAGGGAGTGCTGTACAATCTCTCCATTATTTCACCCCGAGAGTTTTCTTTTTTATCCATAACTGGAGTATAACAAAAATTACTACTTCCCTGAAGAATTCTCAAACCATTTAATACACATCTACACGAATTAAAATCCGAATACTTTTGTTTACAGGCAATGATATGTTTATTGTAACCATACAATATTTATACTTGCCCAAATCGAAACAATTGTTAGAATAACATTGTGGCAAACACTGGCAATAAAGAGGTTGAAATACAGGTGAGAGTTGAAAAAAGTAAAAGACTACTATCTTTTCTTAAAAAAGAAGCTAAATTTGCCGGTGAAGAACATCAGATAGATAAATACTTCACTCCAAAACATAGAAACTTCTTAAAGCAGCGTCCAACAAAAGAATGGTTAAGACTTAGAGATTCTTCCGGAAAGTTTTCAATAAACTACAAGAATTGGCATTATGAGAAAAACGGAAAAAGTCATTACTGTGATGAATATGAAACGATTGTCGAAAAAATATCTCAAGTAGATAAAATTTTCAAAGCACTGGACATTAAGCCTGTCGCTGTTGTAGATAAGTTGAGAAAAATTTATCTTTACAAAAATTATGAAATAGCGATTGATAGAGTTAAAAACCTAGGAGACTTTGTTGAAATAGAATACAAAGGGAAAATAGGAAATAAAAGTCCTAAAGAAATTGCAGAAGAGATGGTAAAATTTTTAAAAGATTTAGATTGTGGAAAGATATATATAAACTATCTGGGTTATCCATTCCTGCTTTTGTTCCCAAAAGAAGCAAAAGAAGAAGAAATAAAATAAGTACTGCCAATTGGAAAACCAATTCCTTTCTCAGCTTCTTCGATTGACATCTCAACAACACCCACCCCTTCACTTATTTTTACATCTTTTGGAATCTCACTAATTGGTGCGACAAAAACTTCTTGATTAATTTTTTTACCTTTCCATAAACACTCTTCTTTCACTTCATATGGAAAACTGCCCAAGTAGGAAAAGTTTTTTAAAGCAAAGCCCATTTCTTCTTTTATTTCTCTTTTAATAGTTTCTTCTGGGGTTTCGCCATTTTCTATTCCTCCTCCCCAAAATCCGTATTTTTCTCCAACTTTGGAGACAGCCCCTCTTTCTTGAACAACAACATTTTTACCATCTGTGAAGACAACAATTGCAACATTTCTTACAAATTCTTCCATTTATAATTCTTCTTCCGAAATCAGAGGATATATATCAAAAGCAACTTCTTCATATGGGTGAACTTTTTTCATTGCGGCAATTACTTCTTTTGCTTTTTCCCTGTCACACAGCATTTCAATTCTTTCTTCAATTACTTCTTCGGATTTTCCAACCGTTCCGATCGTAGGATTTGCTCCATCAAGTGGAAGAAATCTTCCGACCCCGTCTCCCGAATAACTACAATGAGAATAATTTCCGATTGTTCCGGCGCCAGCATCTCCCGCCGCTTTCCTCACAATATCCGTGTGTGTTTTTGGAACAAAAACTACAATTTTTACTTTCCGCATTTAATTAAATTTAACCCACTTTCCTTCCGAAACGACTTTTATGTTTTTTCCATCTACAATAACTGCCGTATTGTCATCAATTGCATAGACAGGTTCTTTAATGTCCTTAGCTGCTTGTTCCAAAAATTCTGGACGAATCTTTGGGAAGTAATCGGAATCAAGATGTGGAATAAGTTGAAGGTCTACCAGACCAAGACCTTTTTCAATCTTAAATTTATATCCCTCATCAAACAGATTTTGGACCGAATTATAAATGGTTGGTCCAGTCATGCAACTTCCGGCACTTATCCCAGCATAGACTCTTGTCTTCAAAAGTCTTGGAAGTTCTCCTTTGAGTTCTGATTTTTCCACCCAATACATAAGATGCGATGTGTTTCCTCCTCCAAAGAAAATGACATCACCCCATTCAAGTCTTGGAAGCCATTTTTCTTTTTCTATTGCTGAAATATCTACTATATCAACAAGGTATCCTTCTTTTTTCAAATTTATATAATCATTTATTAGCCATTCTTTGTCCCCATCTTCCCAATTTGCAGCAGTTGGGATAAAAGCAATTTTAGTTTTTCCTGCCGGTTTGCCAACCAACCTCTCCAGTGCTTTGCAAATTGTTTTGTTAGACAGACCAGCGGAAGTTAAAAGTAATTTCATATTCTCACAATTCTAATTCAACAGTATTTAAGAAGCAAACGATTTAATCAGTTCAATAATTTCAGGGAATGATTCATCATTAAAATGGCCTCTATCTTCAAAAATATTAAAAGTTGCATTTGAGATTTTTTCTTTATATCTTTCCATATTTTCAAAAGGAACAATCTCGTCATCTTTACTGTGATAGAAAACTATCTCTCCGGCCTGTTTGTTAAAACCGTCCAATAGTTTTGTTAATGTAAAATCCACAAGCGGATGTTTTTCCGGAGTATTATATGGAGCTCCAACTAAAATAGTTGCCTTTATTTTTTTCGGGTAAATATTTTCCGAAAGATATTTAGTCAAAAAGATCGCACCAAGTGAATGTCCCACAAAAATAACTTCATTATCAAAAAAGGGAATTAATCTTTCAAACCAAATTTTCCATTCAAGATAGCGTGCGTTCTGGGCGTTAGGCATTTTTGGCAGAAGCACATCAAAATTCTCACCAAGATCTTTTTTCAAATTTGCTTTCCATCCAATTGAACGAATATTCTCTAATGAAACATCTTTTGTTCGGAGATTTTCCAAATATTCTTCATATTTTTCAAAGGCATCTCCTCCGTGAATTACAACAATTTGTGTTTTCATTCAAACTGAGTATACCAAATAACCAGGAAGCAAACTATTTTGTTTTTCCTTTTATTACAGCACCAACAAACAGACGAAAGGCTCTTCTGTTTTCCTTTTCGTAAATTATGGGGACAGCTATCAATGTTTGACATTTTGGGCAAACAAGATTTTTGTTTAAATCAATCTTTCCGAACTCGTAAATTCTATCCAAATACATCCTTTTCAATGGCCCCGGTCCATCTTTTTGATAGAAAAATAGATGGTTCCGGCAGCGGGCGCACTTTATATCAAAGAGCTTTGAAGTTCCACCTCTGGCTGTTTGAAACTTGTCATGTTTTAATTTTATTTTCATATCCCAATTCTAATTCAACAAATATTAAGAAAGCAAACCTAAAACACATATTTATCTTTGACGATGCATTAATGCATGATAAAAGAATATAAACACCTTCCCTGAAGAATTCTCAATTCTATTACAGATACATCGACGAATGTGTAATAAAACGAAATCCGAAAAATAAATTTATTATTGACTTATTATTATTAGCAATCTAAAATCCGGCCATGGTGGAAAATAAAGCAAGACAGGGATATTTTGGGGGAATTTTTACCGGAAATAAAAATGTTGAACCGGAAATAGAAATTGTTCAAACCGGTGTACCGGGTATTGAATGGAGAGTTACCAGCGACCTGGTTTTGGATACAATTGCTCTTCATTCACATAGTGAAAATATTAGAGAATTGGCTTCACGATGTGCATCTCCTCTTACGTTTAGGGAAATACAAAATCATCTGAGTGAAAACCCTGAAAGCTGGGTACTCTTTGATACAGTCCCCGGCACATTTACAGGCAACCATTGGAGGGTTGCAAATATTGATCCGGGCAACGGAGGAGTAACTCTAAAGTTTTGCGGCAATTTTGGTAATTATGATATAAAAGGAATTGAGCCATTTACAATGTCTATTGATACCCCCTTCTTTACGGGTGTATCTGTTCAGAAGTACACACAAGAATGGGAAGAGGTCATTTATTGGGTTGAAGGAGCTATCATTGATCCAAGACAGGTAAAGGTAAGTAATTTCATCCCTCACTTACAAAAATAATAGATTGCTAACTAGGGACAATATTCAGACTTCATATACCCTGCATCTTTGACTTCCTTTTCCGTGCAATACCAATCCTCTCCTCTAAATTTTTCCACCACCGCCTGAGTATAATTTTTACATCCGGGAACAAGATATATTTTCTGTCCGTTATCATACGGGATTTGCGCTTTTATGTTACAGCCTTTCTTTGTGGTTTCTCTTGGCGAACACTCTTCCGAGTAAATCCCAATTCTATTTTCTTTCGCCCAATTGCCGGATTCAACAATTATTTTTGATTCTTCTGTTCCGCTTCCTCTATCAAGTGCGTATCCGTTTTTAACCATATATTCATTTACAAATTCCCCGTTAACATAAACATATGCTTGGACGCGGCGATAATAATCAGTTTTGGGAGACTTCAAAATTACTTTCTTTCCAAGAATTTTTTCGGATAAAGCATCTTTTGCTTCCTCACTGAAACAATAGCCCATTTCGGGTGCATCAATGTTAAAAAGACGGATTGTTTCTTTATTTGAAATTTTAAAAGTGTCCCCATCAATCACCTCGATAACTTTTTCAGTTGGGTCAATAACTCTTTTGGCAACAGGGACACTTCCTGCAATTATCCCAATTGCACCAATAGTAATGGCTGCTTTTTTGAAAGAAATTTTTTTGAATTTTTCAGATTTCTTTGAAGACTTACTCACATATTTATGTTATCACATCACTTATTTTCGTTTTAATCAGGCTTATTAAAACGAAGTGGAAAGGAAGTCAAGTAATTCTCAGAATAGGTAATTCTAACCCCTGTTCAATGTTTTCTCTAAAGATGTCTAGATTTGACTTCCTGGTTTGATAGTGGTACATTTCGTGTCAATATGTCAGTAACAGAGAGAATCAAGGAAATACAGCAAGCTCAAATAGAGAAGGCCTATCGGGAAAGTCTGGAAAGGGCAGCTGAAGCTGAGAGGATTAATTTGATAGAAACAGCCCTAAAACAAGAAGAACAAAAGAGACAAGAGCTAATTAGACAAAAAGTCAACGTAGTTCTAGGAGAAAGCGGTGTATTGGAAATGCTTCAAAATATTGAAAAAGAATTTCTCGAAAATAACTATAAATTCCACAGCATCGTAGATGCGGATGTCGTACATGCAGGTTGGGCAAACGAGGGAATGGGTGTTATTCTCAAGTGGAATGACAGCGTAGAAAACCCCGACCATGAGTTTCTAATGGTTTTGGTCAATCTCGATACCGAAACCTTGACTATCAAGGGCAAGGATGAGGTTTCTTTAGTCAAATCAGATTGGAGTAGAAATACTGATTTAGTTGAACGATCCATAGCCGAAGCCTTCCTGAACCACGGAAAATATTTTGCAGATAGAGGTCAACCCAACTATGGTATAAGTGGAAGTAACTAAGACTTTTGTAAGTTAACCCATTAGGTAAGGAATAAGGTATCCCTCTCTATTTTAGAAATATCTCCAATTGGTCGTTAATTAAGAAAATTTTTTGGCCATACATTAAAATAGTGACTGAAATACTAAGAATTAAAGACTTGGTTTAAAAATTCTTCAACTTCCTCAAGAACAAATAGATCTGATATTTTCTTATCCTTTGATACTAGTAGTCTGTTTATCTCAAAGACTTTATCCAATTTTAATTTATTATTACTTGACATAAAATCGTGGCTTATCGAAAGATCTTCTATTTCTCCATTTAGAATACCAATACCATGCTTTCTCAATTTTTCGATAAAAGTTAAATATTTCTTATAATTATCTAACTCCGATACTTTTTTAGCTAAATAGAAGTTCTTTTCCTGTTTTGTTTTAATTTCTTGTCTTATTCTAGAAATCTCTATTAGTATTTTTTTACCGTCACTTCCAAAAACAGATTTTTGCTCAAAAAAGGATGGATTAAGAGAAGCCAAACTGTTATGTTTACCAGATTCATATTTATTGGCAAGTTCGTCTCCATCCCTTAAAAGAAAATCAAAATCGGCCAAAATAAAACACTCTATTCCGAGATAAACTATCATTCTCACAAATTCACCAATTCTATCTTTACTACCTGCAGCGATTATCGAAATATTTTGGGCATCTAACAACCCAGGAAATTTATTATTTGCTATCCATCGAATTAAATAACTGTCATTACCTTCACATATAATTACCTTATCGGCAAAGAATATCTCATTATGATTATTGTCTACCAACAAATATCTACTATCATGAATTTTTATTGGTGTAGCCTTAGATTCACCCTTAATTTTTCTGACCAATACAATATTTAGGGATTCATCTGTTGTCCTTATAAATTCTGAGCTATGGGTGGTTAGTAGTACTTGGTTCTTGCCGTTATCCAAAAATTCATCCAATCTATCACTAACCACTCTTCTTGCGTGTGGGTGTAAATATAATTCTGGTTCCTCAACACACAACAATGCTGACGTTTTTGTGTTTACCTTCTGAGTAAAGAAATTAAATAAACCTATTATTGTTGCACTTTGAATTCCAGACCCCTTTTCGGAAATTGGTGTTTTGATTCCATCATCTATGTAGATCTTTGAATCCTTATATACATCTGTTTTGAAATCCTCATTGAATTGAAAATGAATAGTTGACCCAGGAAAGGCTACATTTAAAGATGTCTCTTGTATCTTCGACCTTGCCTCATCAAATATCTGATCAGCAATTGTTTTAACACCATCAAAAGCTTCTTTTAATTTTTCGTCTTTACCATGGGATGTTGTTAAGTACTTCATAAGTTTACCGAACCAACTCCAGGCTACTGGTCGTAATTGGTTTTGGGGATCTCTAAATGAAGGAATTATGGCGCTTTGAAGTAGTTCGTTTCTTATTGGTGCAGAGAAAGACATCGTCCATGGAGTTTTATCATTTTCTCTATAAAAAAACCTCATATCTTTTTGGATACCGCGATCTTCCATCTTTGTCGCCATGAACGCGAAGGCAAATTGATATTTATCATCGAACTCATTTTTAAATGTTTGCTGATTTTTCAATTTTGGATTTACATAAAACTTTCCTACTCTATTGTCTAGTGCTTCAGGATCTATTTTAAATAAGGTGTTAAGGTTAGATATAACATCAGAATTTGTAATTGGTACTAAATACTTGTAAAAACCATAACACTTATTAATTTCTTCATAATTAAGTTCTTCATCCTCTTCTCTCTTGAGAATACATAAAACTGATATTTCATTTGAAGTCGTCAAAATTTCCTTGCCCTCTTTTATTATTTTCTCTGAAAAGAAGTCAAGCTCAGAAATATTCTCACTTTTTTGATAGGTTGGCGAGTTTTCACCCAGTACGATATCTAAAGCGCCTATTATGTTACTCTTACCAGAATTATTTTTACCGACTATTATGTTTTTTCCTTTTTGAAAATCCAAATCTATATTTCTTATTGATCTAAAACCTGTTACTTTTAATTTTGAGAGAAACATCTTGCTAATAATATTCCTAATTTTGAAAACATCAAATTTTTATTTCGGCTTCTAGTCCAAGCAATAAACTGGGATCAGAAATTGGGACTCGAACAAAAAACTTTTTGGAACCAATTTATTATACCCCCATCTGAATCCGCCTATGAAACTTGCATCCCAATCTCCATTGAAGTCGCCCTTGTTCCAAATAACCCACTCTGGCTTTTTTAGTCTTGTTTTTCCAAAACCCATCTGTATCCGCCCATGAAATTTACTTGTGGTTTTTAACCCACTAAATTTTTAGATTTGGATTTTTGTGAGTGAATACATTTAAGAAGTCCGAATAGTCCGACCGAGATATGAATCGACGGGAGTTTGAGGACAAAGAATGAATGAACAAAAATACAACCTAATAAATTTTCGTGGGAGTCTTTTCTTTCCATATATTCTTTGGACGAGCAAAGAATATATGATGGGTATTGCAAGAATGGAACAAATTTTTGTTTTGGTTAAAAACCAACAGTTGCTGTTAGCCCCAGGGGGATCTCCTGAGAATCTGATATTACGGCTCGGACGTAGAGCTTTTTCCCGTCACTCAAAACTTTTGTAGTCTTTCCCTTCAATTCCATTCCCAAACTTGTTATTTTGACTTTTGCTTCCTTTTCCTCCTTGAAGCTTTTTATATCCTTCTCCCCAATCTCAACTTCCACATAGTAGGAGGAGGAGTCAATTATTTTGAAAGAGGAACTGGCGGGAGTGATATTTATGCCGGGAACTACATTGCTATCATCCATCACTACTCCACCTACAGGAGAAAATAGATCACAGGAGTCCACCGCTGCTTTTGCAAGTTCCACACTTTTAACAGCAGCATTTAGCATTGCCTGTTTTTCCGTTTTCAGATATTTATCTATTGCCTCAGTTGGAGAGGGATTTTTCTGATTAAATATTTCAAAGTCCGCTCTCACCTTTTCAAAATCCGCCAGTTCTCTATCCAGTGTTGTTTGGGCAACTTTGCGGTCGAGAGAAGCCAGAAGGTTTCCTTTTCTGACTGTGTCACCGGTAAATTTTTTAACGGAAACAATTTTTCCTGAAGTTGCAAAACGAACATCAACAATACGCGCTTTTACTACTCCTTTAAAAGTAGTCATACATTTATATTATCATTTCTTAGAAACTGCGAGAAAACTACTAAATCCGTATGGTACAATCGATTTGTGACAGAAGGAATAAGTCCTCGCCACCACAAAATCCTGGGGAAATAATTAAAAATAATTCCCATATCCTCAATGTATTAATTTCTATTAAATATACGACTGTATATTTATCTTTAACGATGCATTGATGTATGATAAAAGTATGCCACAAGTTTCAAAACGGAGAATAGATCCAAAAGTTGAGAAAGAACTTCAAAATTCACTGGCCTACATAATTAAAGATTTAAAAACAAAAGATGAGGTTAACGAATTTTTATCGTCAGCTCTTACCGACACTGAAAGAGTGATGGTCGCAAAAAGAGTATTGACCGCATATCTTCTTGAAAATGGAGTTGAAGAAAGCCAAATTGCCCAAACTCTTAAACTAACTAATTCAACAATAACCCGTTTTAAAATGTGGATCAAATTACATAAAAGTGGCTTTGATCTAGTTTTCAAAAAACTAAAGAAAAAAGGAGTTGAAGACGTTGGGAAACAGGTACTTTTAAAAATTCTTAAATACGCTTCGAATGCAGCATTTGGCCGCGTCCCAACACCAAAAATTCCCTAATAGTTAATTTCCACTTCTTTAACGATGCATTGATGCATGATAAAAATTAAGAGAGATCTTTGAAGCGGCCAACTTCGTAAGGAGGAAAACAAATCTCGTAAGCCACTAAGGGAGTATTGCCCGCCTGCCATTGCATTGTTTCACCAACCATTACATCGACCTTCAGTTCCACACCTTCTTCTGATTCGTAAATTTTTTCCTGCTCACCTTTTGAAACGATAAGCCTTCCATTACCTGAAATGTATCCCTCAACAGTTCTGTCTCCTTTTAATACTTTTTGTAATGGAGTTTTATAACCTGGCTGAACTCTAATAATTCCCAAATCTTTCGTCTCGTCATCATCAAATTTATAAACATCACACTCTACACCTCTACACCTTCAGAAACATTCATTGTCTCAACGAAGGATACTTTTTGTTTTTGCCCTTCAAATTCAAACTCTGTTAGATAGATTGAATCACCAACTATTTCCATAGTTTGTATTTTACCTCAAAACCGAAGTTTTTTTACTTTGAAGTTTTGGCTTTTTTCTCAGAGGTTGATTTTTTAGCCTTGAATTCAGCGTATTTTTGTTTATCTGTCTTCTTTGCATGGAATTTTCCTTTACCACGCATCAAAGGAAGTCTTTTTAAGAAACTTTTCCTCATCTTCATACCTTCAAAAAGAACTCCAATATGACCCCTGCTTTTTTGTCCTTTTTGTCCACGGCTTGAGGTGTGAGATCCTTTTCCGGATCCCATTCCACGTCCGAGTCTTTTTTTGCTTTTTGTTACAACTTTCGGTAAATTTGTCATGTTATTTCTCCTTCGATTTCGCTCAGGACTTACGTTTTGTTTCAACTATTCCTGATATTGTTTCGAGTGCTTTTAAGGTTGCGTAAACGTTAGATATTTTATTCTTTGTTCCTAAAATTTTTCCAACTGCATCCCTAATTCCGGCAGCTTCCAAAACAACCCTCATCGGTCCCCCTGCAATAATCCCGGATCCGGGAGGTGCTGGTTTCAATAAAATCTTTGCTGCAGAAAACTTTTCATTCACCGAATAAGGAATCGTTGTCCCCACAAGGGGAACCAAAATCATATTTCTTTTTGCCGCTTCGATAGATTTTCTAATAGCATTCCTTACATCTGTAGCTTTGGCAATTCCCACCCCCACTTTTCCTTTTCTGTCGCCAACCACAACAAGAGATGAAAATCTAATTTGATTTCCACCTTTGGTTTTCTTGGAAATACGGTTTATCTGAACCACTGTTTCCTCAAACTCTTTGGGACCTTGATCGTAATTACTGTTTCTTCTATTAAATGCCATTTTATTAAATTTTAATTCCTAAATTAGAATTCCAATCCTCCTTTTCTTGCTCCTTCAGCAAGGGCTTTTACCCTTCCATGAAATCTAAAACCATTTCTATCAAAAGTGACTTTCTTTATTTTCTTAACTAATGCTTTTTTTGCCAACTCTTCACCAACTTTTTCTGCAATTTGGGTTTTGGTTTCTTTGGTTTTCCCTTTAATATGAATGTCCGAACAGGCAACTAAAGTTTTTGCCGATAAATCATCCACCAACTGCCCATAGATGTGAGCATTTGAACGGAATACAGAAAGCCTCGGACGATCCGATGTGCCAGTAATTCTAGCACGAACCCTGGTCTTTCTTTGCATATATCTTTTAGCTTTTAATTGTAAATTTTTCATAATTTAGGCGGTTCCTCCCGTCTTCGCTGCAGCGGCTTTACCCGCTTTCCTTCTGATAATTTCGTCTATGTATTTAATTCCTTTTCCTTTATATGGTTCCGGTGGTCTGGCTGCTCTAATGCTTGCAGCCGTCTGTCCGACAACTTCTCTGTTATATCCTTCGACTGTAACTATATTTTTTTCAACTTTAAAACTGATACCCTCCGGGGCTTTAATTTTTACAGGGTGTGAATACCCGATTGTTAAAGACAATTCTGATCCGACAATCTCAGCTCTGAAACCGGTTCCGACCAATTCCAATTTTTTACTCCACCCCGTCGACACTCCGGTAACATCATTATTAATAAGCGCCCTCGTTGTTCCAAAAAGGGACATTACATATTTACTATTACCTTTAGCACTTACCTGCACTTTTCCGTCAGCCACTTCGACGCCGATTTCAGGAGCAAAATGACGTTTAATTGTTCCTTTAGGGCCCGTAATGGTAACAGAGTGACCGCTTACTTCTACGGTTACTGCTGCTGGTATTATAACTGGTTGTCTTCCGATCTTACTCATTTTTGTTTTATTCTAAATTTGTATGAAAAGCTCCGTTTATTTTACTCATGTTTTTATTTTTTATTTATAGTGAAACTGTCAAACTACCAAATTTCCGCTATTACTTCCCCTCCCGTTCTGTCTTTTATTGCCTTCAAAGATGATGTGACTCCTTTGGGAGTTGAAACAAGATAAACTGAAGGTCCTCTTTTCTTTTCAAGTTCTTCAGTACCCATGTAAATTCTTAGACCTGGTTTTGAAACAAGTTTAAGATTCATCAATCTTGGACTTTTGTTTTTGAATGTCAAAGTTACGGTCAAAATTCCTTTTTCGTTTTTAACTGTGTCAACAAACCCCATTTTCTTTAGAGTTTCAGCAATAGCAACAAGTTTCTTGTTAGATTTAACAGTGACTTCCCTGTTTCCCGCCATTGCAACATTTTTGATTCTTATTAAAAAGTCTCCGATTGAGTAATTAGTATTCATATTAGTTTTGTTCTAAAATTACCAGGATGCCTTTCTGACACCCGGAATTTCACCCTTAAGCGCATGTTCTCTAAAACACAGTCTACAGATGCCGAATTTGCGCATATAGCCACGGCCCCTACCGCAGATTTTACATCTGTTTCTATATCGTACCTTAAATTTTAGTTTTTTTGTTTCCCGAACCTCTTTTGCTGTTGTACTCATTTTTTGTCCTCCTTGCTAAACTGCATTCCTAAAAGTTCTAATAGTTTTTTTGATTTATCAATATCTTTTGCTGTTGTAACAAACGTTACTTCCATACCATGAGGGCTCGCACTTTTTGTCGTGTCTATTTCAGGAAAAACGGTATGCTCGGCAAAACCCAGAGTATAGTTTCCCATTTTGTCAAAAGATTTTAAAGATACCCCCCTAAAATCTCTTAAACGGGGCAAAACGATCGAAAAAAGTCTGTCTAGGAAAGAATACATTCTTTCACCTCTCAAAGTTACGGAAAGCCCTACCGGCATTCCGGCACGCAAAGAAAAGCTGGCTATTGATACTTTTGCATTTCTAACCGAAGGAAATTGCCCTGTGATTGTAGCTAAATCTTTTTTGAGAGCATCCATGGCTCCCTGGTTTTTAGACAAATTACCGACTCCCATATTAACAATTACCTTCTCCATTTTTGGAACTGCAAAAGTATTGTTAACACCAAACTCTTTCACAAGAGCCTCTTTAATTTCTTTGTTATATTTTTCCTGTAATCTATTCATATTTTATTAATTCACTGACCTGGCAATTTATTTACTGTCTATTTCTTTTCCGCACTTTTTACAAAAACGTACTTTTTCTTCTCCTGCAAATTTAAATCCAATTCTGGAAACTTTTTTGCATTTTGGGCAAACCAGCGCAATCTTTCCAAATCCCAAAGCTCTTGGGATATCATAAATTCCGCCTTTTACATCCCCAAAACCTTTGACATGTTTTTTGTAAAGATTAATTCCAGGAACAATAGCTTTAGAGTCGGTCGGTAATATTTTTTCAATTTTACCATCCCTTCCTTTATCTTTACCTGCTGTTATTTTTACGTTGTCTCCTACTTTAAATTTAATCATATTCTTAATAATTACCAATACTACCAATAAGTACCAATTTCAAATTTCCAATTAATTGGGTATTTGTATTTATTTGATTATTGGTGTTCATTGGTATTTTTTTACCACGTCATCGTGGCAAGCTTTGCTTATACTACCTCTCTCGCTAATGACGCTATCTTGTTATATCCGGCTTCTTTGATTTCTCTGGCTATGGGCCCTAAAATCCTTGTCCCCCTGGGTAGTCCTTGTTTATCAATTACAACCCCTGCATTATCATCAAATCTGATATAGCTTCCGTCTTCTCTTCTGATTTCTTTATGTGTCCTGACTATCAAAACTTTTACTTTTTCGTGATTAGCCACAACTCCCGCCGGATCGGCATCTTTGACCACACCCAGAACAACATCTCCTACTGTAGCTACCTTACCGACTCTTCCGGGAATTCCGATAATCATTATCCTTTTTGCCCCGCTATTGTCTGCCGAAACCAACATTGTTCTAAGTTGTACCATAAGTTTAGTAATCTAGATTCTAACTTCTAGCCTTCCCCCTTTCTTTTACTACTTCTGTAATTTTCCACTTCTTTAATTTTGAAACCGGCTTGCAATCACGGAACTTAACCATATCCCCAATTTTTGTACCAATCTCATCATGAACCTGATATTTAGTCGACCTTGTGAACCTCTTTTTATAAAGAGGGTGAATTTTTACTCTTTCCACTGAAACAGTTGCCGTTTTGGCTTGCTTCAGTCCTATTACTTTTCCTGTAAATATTTTCATATGTTTAGATGATACTAATTTTAAATCTCATACGAATGTCACGAATTATTTTTTTTGTCAGAATTCGCATCATTCGTGTCGTTTTTATCAGTTTTATTCGCGTCGGTCAATTTCTCAATAATCTCTTTTTCTCGGATCAAGGTTAGTATTTTAGCAATTTCGGAAGACAAATTCCTCTTCAATTTTAAATTTTTCTCTTTTCCTCCCAAAATTTTCATTTTTGCCTTTTCTTCATCATTCTTTTTGGCAATAACAATCTTCCTTAATTCCTTAATATTTTTACCCCTTAATTCGTTATATTCTTTCTTTTTCATAATGCTTTGGCTTTATATAAAATTCATCTTCATGCAAACTTGTTTGCATAATTCTTCTGACAGAATTTTATATATTACCCTCCTCTCTACTAACCATTTTGACATCAATTGGTAGCTTTGCAGATGCCTTTCTAAAGGCCTCCTTGATAGCTGACGCTTCAGCACCAGCCACTTCAAATAGAATTAATCCCGGTTTAACTACCGCAACATATGTTGAAATATCTCCTTTGCCTCCACCCATTCTTTTTCCCGCAGGTCGGCTGGTTATTGGTTTGTCGGGAAAAACTCTAACCCAGACTCTACCACCTCTTTTAAGATGGTGTGTTATTGTACGCCTTGCAGCTTCTATTTGTGCAGCCGTCACCCATGCAACCTCCTGAGCTTTCAAACCATAATCTCCAAAGGAAATTGAGTTTCCGCGGGTTGCGGGACCCTTTCTTCTGCCTCTGAACTCTTTTATATATTTTCTTCTTTTTGGTTGTAACATTGTTCAATTTCAAATAAATACCAATTTCAAATTCCAAATTTCCAAAACGAAGTTTGTTACGTATTGGGAATTTGTATTTATTGGTTTATTGGTACTTATTGTTCTCCTTTCTTGTGTATCCACACCTTAACTCCCACATACCCTCTTTTCAAAAGGGCCGGAAATTGTGCATAATCTATTTCTTCTCTCAATGTCTGAGACGGAACTGATCCCTGATGAAACTTTTCAACTCGGGAAATTTCTGCTCCATTTATACGTCCTGCCAATACAACTTTTATACCCAATGCCCCTCCTGCCATAACTCTTTCGATTGCCTTCTGAACGGCACGCCTATGAGGAATCCTTCGCTCCATCTCTCCGGCTATTCTTTCTGCTACTAAACATGCCGAAAGTTCGGGATTTTTAACTTCGTTAATTCTTATATCGATTTTTATATCTTTGATACTTTTACCACGGGCTTTACTCATTATTTCCAATATGTATCTTTTAACATCTTCTATACCTGTTCCACCGCGTCCGATAACCACACCGGGTCTACTTACGGTTATAATAACAACTATACTTTTTGGCAATCTTTCGATTTCAACAGCCGTAACTCCTGCAAGTTTAAGTCTTTTTGTTAACTCCTGACGAATTTTTATATCTTCAACCAAAAAGTTCTTAAAGTTTGCAGGGTCAGCAAACCACCTTGATTTCCAGGGAAGGTAGCTACCAATTCTTATACCGGTCGGGTTAACTTTTTGTCCCATTATTTTTTCTCAGAAGAGTCACCTTTGGTTCCCCTTCTGCCTTTCCCTCCTTTTTCAGGAGCTGCAACCGTAGCTTTAACTTCTGTTTTATCATTTGTCATTTGTTTATTTGCAGATTTGCTTATGTCCGAATCAAGCTTGCTTATTTGCTTATCAGCCTTGCTGTCTCTATTCAGCGTAGTTAATACTACGCGTATGTGTGCCATTCTCTTTTTATAAGGATGCCACATTCCTCTGGACACCGGTCTTCCTCTTTTTAAGCGGGGACCTTCTCCTATTTGGATTTCTTTGAATATCAAATCTGTATCAGAAACTCCTTGTGCTTTCGCATTTGCAACAGCCGCCTTAATTACTTTTGCTAAATCACCGGCTGCTCTCTTTTGCACAAAAGGCAGTCTTTCCACAGCATCAATCGGCTTCATTTTTTTGATTAAAGCCACAATCAGTCTAATTTTTCTCGGGCTTTCCAAAAGAAACTTCTGTGTTGCTTTAAACTCTTTTTGATTATTGTTTTTCATTTTTTTAACGTTAGGTCTTGTCCATGGTACGCTTTACAATTTCTCCATGTCCTCTAAATGTTCTGGTCGGAGCAAATTCACCCAAACGATGTCCAACCATATCCTCAGTTACAAAAACATTTATAAAAACGTGTCCGTTATGAACCTGGAAATACTTTCCGACAAATCCCGGTGCAATCTGACATTTTCTCGACCACGTTTTGATAGGACTCTCTTTAAGTCCCATCCCTTTTTCTACTTTTTTGACTAATATTGGGTCTATGTACGGCCCTTTTTTAGAACTTCTTGCCATAATTTATATATTTAACCTAAAACAGATCTGCCTCCACGATGTTGAACAATCATTCTATTGGAATATTTTTTCTTTGTACGGGTTTTACCTACTGCACGCCTACCGTAAACTGTTTTTTGGTATTTCATTCCAACACTGCTTCGTCCTTCTCCTCCTCCATGCGGGTGGGCATGAGGATTCATTGCAACTCCGCGGACACTGGGCCTAACACCCATATGTCTCTTTCGCCCTGCTTTACCAATAATTTTATTCTTTTCATCTTCATTGCCTATTTGGCCTATCTCAGCCATACATTCAGGGTCGAATCTTCTTATTTCACTCGATGGCAATTTGACTAATACCCATTTTTCTTCTTTTCCAAAGATTACCGCCACACTTCCGGCTCCTTTGACCATCTGTCCACCTTTCCCGCTGGTTATCTCAATATTATGGATCGGTGTTCCAACCGGTATAGCTCTTAAAGGCAAGGCATTCCCCGCTTCTGTCGGGGCCACATCGGAAGCTAGGATTTTAGACCCGACTTTAACACCAATTGGGCAAATAATGTAGCGCTTATCTCCATCCTCATATGATACAAGAGCTATGTCAGCATTTCTATTCGGATCGTATTCTATTGACCTTACAACTCCCCAAACATCTTTTTTATTTCTTCGAAAATCCACTTCACGCAAAAATCTTTTTTCGCGTCCACCCTGATGCCTGACAGTAACTTTACCTTTAGATCTTCCTGACTTTTTAGCCAATATACTTTTTAGTTTTTTCATAATTTCAAATTATTTCTTCCCCTCTTCAAAAACATCAATTTTATCACCGCTTTTTAAAACCACAATTCCCTTTTTAACTGCCAATTTGTTAAATTTACGTCCTCTGGCATTTCTTCCTTTTTCCGGACCAATTTTTGCTGTTCTAACTTCAGTGACGGTAACATCAAAAATTTGAGCAATCTTGGCAGCTACCTGTTTTTTTGTCATGAAACTATCAATTTTGAACGTATACTTACCATTCTTTGCGTCTGCTAAACTCTTTTCTGTAAAAATTGGTTTTAACATATTATTAGTCGCTAGAAATTAGCCATTAGATGTCAGTTTTTTTGCCTCTTTCTTGTCTGTTTTCTTAATCAACTTCTTTTCTTTTGCCTCTTGCCCTCCACCTTTTACCTGATTTCCGAATATCTCTCCATCTACAACAATCATTCCGCCTTTGTAAATATCCAGTGCATTTGAATTCTTATAATAAACAGGTTTTGCGTTTTCTAAGTTTCTCAAATACCTGACAGCTTCTTTTGATTTTTCCGAAAGAACAAAAGTAAATTTCTTCGCTCCGGTTTCTTTCTCCAACACTTTTATCAAACTACCGGCTAATTTTGTTTTATTAAGAGACGGTATTCCTGTGACAAAAGCCATCTGTTTGTCACTGGCTTTTAAAGAAAAGGCCATAAATTTGGCTTTATTTTTAATATCGTTGGCCAGATTTAAAACTCTTTTGACAGGTCTGGGCCCTAGTGCAACCCCTCCACCGACAAACAAATTTGCCCTTCTGCTTCCGTGACGGGCTCCTCCTGTTCCTTTTTGTTTATATATCTTCTTTGTGGTTCTATTAATTTCTGCTCTGGTTTTAGTTTTTCTAAGACCAATATGAGCCCTGTCCTCATAGACATAAATTGCCTGTGCCAAAAGGGGCATATTAACCTCCACACTAAATTCCTTTGGCAATACCATATCTTCTGTTTTTGTTCCTTTAATCGTGTATGTTTGTATCTTCATATGATTTTAAGCTTGTGCTTGTTCTTCAGTTTTGGCTGCTTCCGGTTTTGACTCTTCTTTAACCTCTTGTCCTTCACCTTTTACACCCTCTTCTGCCGGAGCTTCGCCTTCAACCACCTGTGCTATCACTTCTTTTTCAAGATCTTTCAAGCTACCTGATTTAATTCTTTTAATCGTTACCATGGATCCTGTGGTGCCGGGAATTTGTCCCGAAATTTCAATTGTATTTGTTTTTTCATCGACTGAAATTATGTGCAAATTTTTGATGGTAACAGTCTCTCCACCCATTCTTCCAGCCATTTTTTTGCCTTTATAGACTCTTCCCGGTGTCGTAGTCTGCCCGATTGATCCCGGAGCACGTTCACGATCGCTTTGTCCATGGGTTCTTGGCCCACCTCTAAAGTGCCATCTTTTGACAACTCCTGCAAAACCTTTCCCCTTAGAAGTTCCTGTGACGGCAACAATGTCTCCGCGCTTTAATACTTCGGCAGCATTGACAATATCTCCAACTTTAAGAGCGGAACCTGTTACGGATTCCGGTTCTTTCTCAAGCCTAACCTCTCTAAGATATCTCGGGAATGAATTTGGAATTTGGAATTTGGAATTTGGAATTTTTTTGAGGTGTCCTTGAAGGGGTTTTGAAGTATTTTTTGCAGGCCTATCTGAAAATCCGAGCTGAATTGCCCAGTATCCGTCGCGTTCCTCTTTTTTAATTTGTGTCACGACACAAGGGCCCGCAATTACTTTTGTAACGGGAATCCTAAAACCTTGAACAAAGGTTTGTGAACATATTCCTTTCGATCCTAAAATAGTATTAATCATTTTGGTTTTGGAGCCCGTTAGATGTGAACACTATCTAATGGGCCATTAAACAACAAAAAAGCGCCTTTGCCAGGCGCTTCCCCTGAAGCCATCCTTTCAAAGACTCTTAATCGTGGCTAGTGTTTATCATAACCACTATCATGTTATGAGGGGAATTATATCAGAACTTCTTGAGCTCCGCAAGCTAAATTGCAACAATGATGGTTGAAATCACAATGAGAAGAACAACCGGAATTGTTTTTTTGATATTTTTATAGAATATTAGCCAAAAAATAGGCACAATTGGTGCTAAATACCTGCCTAAATTTTCCAAAAAAGGAACAAGATTGATACCAAGCGTAAAAATATAAAAAGCAGTAATAATCCAAAATTCCAAGCCACGGGATTTGAGAGCCTTCCAATATAAACAAATATAAAAAGTAATGTAAAAAAAACCCGATAGCAAAATTCTGTACCAATGCCACCTTGCAGCTCTTATAAGATCGTAGAAAAGCTGTCCCATCCCAAAGCTAATTCTTGAAGGATGCAGCGCCTCGTAAGTAAAGAGCTGATAAAAAGGATTTTTTATTCCGAAAAAATACACGTTATAGATCACTAAAAGCACAACCGGAATCAAAAAATATGGTAGGTTAAGAACAGCCTTTTTAATTTTTTTTGTCATGATCATATAAAACACCATGCCAGCAAATATGGCTATTCCTGCAATTCTGAAAGTAACCGAGATACCCAAGACCAGAAACGCCCAACGAAATAAATCTTTTTTATAGAAATAAATTGCAAGAAGCATCAAAAATACAAAAGGCATCTCGGTATCAATTAGGGAAGACAAATTGAGTAATATCGGTGGAAAAATTAGTGGCAAAAAACTATATTTTGAACCCGTTAATTTATAGAGCAAAACATAGGATCCGATTAAAGACAATATTACAACTACATAACCTGCCAGAAATGAATTTCCTGTTATAAAATGAAGCAAATAAATGACAATTGGAAGCCCGGGCAAAAGGCGCGATTCAAAAAATGAAATTTTTCCAACATTTAAAGGAAGTGTCTCCGAATAACCAACATAGTTATCTTGCTGAACAATCCCATTATTAAATCTAATAAATGCCAAAAACACCGATATTATTACGCAAAGAATAAACAATTTATGTTTGTATATTTTTGTAAGCATTCGGAAGTATTATACTCTGAAACAACATGATACTTGTCACCGGTTCTTCTGGATTTATCGGCAGTAAACTTTTACCCCTTATTAGAAAGAAATATCCAAAAGAAGTTGTTACGGTTTTGAACAAAAATAATTGCAATTTAGTAACCGGTCGGGGGCTATCGAAGCTTTCGGGAAAACCAAAAATAGTCTTTCATCTTGCTGCAACAACTGACACATCCAAAAGAGATCAGAGATGTAACGATATTGGAACCAAAAACCTTTTGAAGGCACTTCCAAGCCTCGGTCCAAAAACGCATTTTATATATACAAGCTCTCAAGTTGTATATTCGGGGAGAAGCGACACCGGAAAATTAATCACTTCAAAAACAGCTACTGCCACGAATAACAAGTACGGCAAAACTAAACTCATGGCAGAAAAAATTCTTCTTAGGGCCGCTAAAGAAAAAGGATTCAAACTGACGATAATAAGACTTCCAACTGTTTGGGGAGAAAATCCCAGAAAAAATGCTTTTTTGAATTTTTTGAGAAAACTTACTAAAAAGAATTCTATATTTTCAAGATTTGACTGGCCGGGCAAAGTTGCTCTTGTCTATGTTGAGGACGCAGTAAAATATATACTTAAGGCGGGGGAAATGCATCCACAAACCATTTCTATAGCCGTAGAAAATCTAACTCTTGCCCAAATTTTTGAAAAAAATTACATAAATCAAGGTAAAATTTATAAGCAAATTAAGGTTCCGAACTTTGTTTGGAGCTTAGCTAGATTCTTAAGACCGTATTTAAAATATTTTGAATTTATTCTTCCAACAAGTCTTTTTAATTATCTTTGGAGAACATCAATAATTGTGGATAGTCCCCTTGCCTGCAAGGTAAACATAAAAGGTAAAAAATTTGCCGGATAATTGGTTACGGCTACCAGGAATGGGTTTTGCACCCATTGGATTGTTAAAATGTTTTATTGTTAAATGGTTGTATGGGTAAATATCTGAAACTAAATGATATTAGCTCCTACAAAAAGGCGTTTACTTTATCAAATTATGTATGGAATATTGTAGACAAATGGAATTTCCTAGCAAAAAAGATAAGATTAACTTTTATCGTATGAGTAGGGGTTCAACTTTGGAATGTCTTGACTGGACTCAAAAGGCATATGTTAGGAAACTGATTACCAAATCTGAATATAAAAACATCATGTCAGATTTAAAAAGCATGCCCCTAGAAATTAATCAACTAATTAAATTCACGAATTTGAAGCTAAAAGAATAGCAATTTGACAATTTAACAATACAACAATTGAGATCTTACATCTTAATCTCAATGGAGACACCTGCCGGGAGGTCCATGTTTCCAAGAGAATCCACCGTACGGGGAGAGGGATCGATAATATCAATTAAACGTTTGTGAACTAAAATTTCAAAGTGTTCTTGGGCATCTTTGTCCGTAAAAGGAGACTCTTTAACAGCCATCATGGATCTTTTTGTGGGGAGAGGAATGGGGCCGATTATTTTTGCACCAGTGGCTAGAGCGGTATCAACAATTTTTGCTGCCGCCTCATCTACTACTCTATGATCGTAGCTTTTGAGCTTTACTCTAAGTCTTGAGCTTGCCATTTCTGGTTAAAGTGCTGTTGTCGCCATCTGGCGTCCTTATTTAATAATTTTCGTAATGACTCCATCACCTACGGTGTGGCCGCCTTCACGAATTGCAAATCTAAATCCTTCCTCTATTGCGACCGGTTGAATAAGCTTCACGGTCATTTTGGCATTGTCTCCAGGCATGACCATTTCAATTCCTTCCGGAAGTGTGGCTTCACCTGTAATGTCAGCTGTCTTGATGTAGAACTGTGGCTTGTAGCCTGTAAAGAACGGTGTGTGGCGTCCACCTTCCTCTTTGCTCAAGATATAAACTTCTGCTTCAAAATCTGTGTGGGGGGTAAGAGAACCCGGCTTGGCCAAAACCTGTCCACGCTCTACCTGGCTCTTCTCAATTCCACGAAGTAGAACTCCTACGTTATCACCCGCCTGAGCCTCATCAAGAGTCTTTCTAAACATTTCAAGTCCTGTAACAATAGACTTTTGAGTTTCCTTAAGACCAACAATTTCAATTTCTTCGTTAACTTTAATTATTCCACGATCAACTCTTCCGGTCACAACTGTACCACGACCTTGAATCGTAAAAACATCTTCAACAGCCATCAAGAAAGGTTTGTCTGTTTCACGAACCGGATCCGGAATATAGGTATCAACTGCATTCATTAGCTCTTCAATTTTCTTTTCTGCTTCTGCATCACCTTCTATTGCCTTAAGGGCTGATCCTCTGATAACCGGAACTTCATCACCCGGATAACCGTATTTCTTAAGAAGTTCACGCACATCAGCTTCAACTAAATCAATAAGTTCAGGGTCAGTTACCATGTCACATTTATTTAAGAAGACCACAATTGCCGGAACATTAACCTGTTTAGCCAAAATAACGTGTTCACGAGTTTGAGGCATTGGGCCGTCTGCCGCAGACACAACCAAAATTGCTCCATCCATCTGAGCTGCACCGGTGATCATGTTCTTGATGTAATCGGCATGACCTGGAGCATCTATATGAGCATAATGCCTTTTTTCTGTTTCGTACTCCTGATGTGAAAGATTAATTGTAACTCCACGCTCTTTCTCTTCGGGAGCTGAGTCAATATCTTCATATTTTTTTGCTGCGGCTAAACCTTTCTTGGACAAAACCATCGTGATAGCGCTGGTGAGGGTGGTTTTACCATGATCGACATGACCAATGGTACCAATGTTCACATGGGGTTTGCTTCTTTCAAAGTGTTGTTTTGCTTCTCCTGCCATAGGTATATATTGTATTACTTACTTTTCTAACTTACAAGAGTTAATTTCTCTTGCCCAAGATTGAATTATACTCGAGGCTAAATAGGCATGTCAAGAACTAATAATGTCTAACAATTTTGATTATAAGTTCGTAGATTACCCTCTTGGCATTTCAACCTTACCGCTTTTTGCCACAACTTGGGCCGTAATGTGGCTGGGAACTATATCATAATGCGATGGTTCGACATAAGCCCTGGCTCTACCTTGAGTTAAGGACCTAAGCTTGGTGGCATATCCTGAAAGTTCGGCTAAAGGTGCCTGGGCATAAATTACAGTCTCGCCTGCTTTCTCTTCTGAGCCGGAAACCTGCGCACGTTTACTGGAAAGGTCTCCTATTACATCTCCCATATATTCACCGGGTGTAAAGACCTCAACTTTCATAATAGGTTCAAGAAGGGTCGGGTTACTGTGTTTAAATGCATCCTCAAGAGCCATTGACCCTGCAATTTTGAAAGCCATTTCAGAAGAATCAACCTCATGGTAACTTCCGTCATAAACAACAACCCTCATGTCAACCATCGGGAATCCTGCCATAACTCCGTTCTCCATTTTTTCAACAATCCCTTTCTCAATAGCCGGAACATATTCTGACGGAATAGCCCCACCTTTGATTTCGCTTTTGAATTCAAATCCCTCACCGCGTCCGAGAGGCTCAAGTCTAAGCAAACAGTGTCCATATTGCCCGCGACCACCTGTCTGCCTGATGTATTTTCCCTCACCTTGTCCGATCTTACCAATAGTCTCTTTATAGGCAACCTGGGGTGCACCTGTACTGGCAATAACATTAAATTCTCTTTTCATACGATCTACCAGTACTTCAAGCTGAAGTTCTCCCATACCGCTAATAATGGTTTGTCCGGTTTCGGGGTTGCTTTTGATCCTAAACGTCGGATCCTCATCCGAAAGTTTATTTAAAGCTATTCCCATTTTTTCCTGATCAATCTTAGTGGCAGGTTCAATCGCCAAAGAAATAACAGGTTCCGGGAAATTAATTGATTCAAGAATAATCGGATGAGTAGAATCACAAATCGTATCACCGGTTGAAGTGTCTTTTGTTCCCACAACTGCTACAATTTCACCGGCAAATGCTTCTTCAATAAGTTCTCTTTGGTCTGCATGAAGCAAAACCAGCTTGCCGATTCTCTCGTTTTTTTGATTTGAAGTGTTGTAAACCTCTTGTCCGGTTTTAATTGATCCTGAATAAACTCTGACATAAACCAAACGTCCGACGTGAGGATCTGTCATTACTTTAAAAGCAAGGGCACTCATCGGAGCTTCGTTTTTCCTGTCACGCGTTTCCTCAGTGCCCGTCTTTGGGTTAGTACCGACAACGGGAGGCAAGTCGGTAGGAGACGGCAAATATTCGACTACACCATTCAAAAGAAGCTGGCTTTCAGCCGTACGATTATCACCGCCAAACACCGGGAAGAATTTTCCGGTTATAACTCCTTTTCTAATCGCTCTTTTAATAACTGACTCATCCGGTTCTTTTCCTTCAAGGTATAGATTCAGGGCTTCATCATCAAACTCGGAGACTTTCTCTATTAGCTCGGTTCTGTATTTCTTAGCCATATCAACTAAATCTGCCGGAATTTCCTCTTCGACCAAATCATGATCTTCTACCGCTTTGTACGTAAAAGCCTTCATTTTTATAAGATCTACCACTCCCCTATGTTCATGCTCGAGTCCGATTGGAATTATGATCGGTGAAGCATTGGCTTTGAGTCTTTCACGAATTGACTTGATTGCAGATTCGAAATCTGCACCAATTAAATTTAACTTATTAAGAACACAAATTCTCGGAACATTGTATTTGTCAGCCTGTCTCCAAACCGTTTCGGATTGACTTTCAACTCCAGTTCTGCCGTCAAAGACCATAACAGCTCCATCCAAAACTCTCAAAGATCGCTCAACCTCTGCTGTAAAGTCGATGTGGCCGGGGGTGTCGATAATATTAATTCTGTAATGCCCGGCCTCAACTGAAGTACTTTCTTTAATATCCCAAAAAGCAGTGATAGCAGCCGAAACAATTGTTATTCCACGTTCCCGCTCTTGAGCCATCCAATCCGTAACAGTTGTTCCTTCATCAACTGAACCCAATTTATAAGTGCGCCCTGTTTCAAAAAGAAGACGTTCTGTAGTTGTAGTTTTGCCGGCATCGATATGGGCAATAATTCCAATGTTTCTAATTTTTTCATAGGAAACATTGCGATCTTTTGTCGCAGTAATTACTATACTAGCCTTTTTCTTTGCTACTTCTGCCA
Organism: uncultured Gammaproteobacteria bacterium; assembly: GCA_964635715.1. Lineage (GTDB taxonomy): Bacteria > Patescibacteriota > Microgenomatia > UBA8517 > UBA8517 > UBA8517. The sequence continues at coordinate 28,165 of CAZWNZ010000001.1, forward strand.
TATCAGTTTGAATCTAGAATCTTGAATGTGGAATCTAGAGGACAAGAGTGATTTTAACAGGAGATTGAATCTAAATCAATAACAGATGATTAAAATTTTCTATTTACTAGATGCCTATCTGTGTAAATAAGAACGTTTTGACCTTTGAAATTTAGATTATCTCTCTTTACTTTGAAACCTTGATTTTTTGCATAATCAATTAGTGATTCTAACCAATTTACATTTGGTTTTTTAACTAAGGGTTCATCAATTACACAACAGGGTCAACCACGGTTACATCCCAGCCGTTTATATTTAACAAAAGTGAAAGCAATCCTTTTCCACCACCAACATCTAAGGCTTTGGTGGGTTTGTATTTTTGGCTAAGCCACATCTGTAAAAGCTGAAAACGAAACTTGTTGTTCAATCTTCGTTTTGTATTCATTAATCGGATTATACATTTTTTTAAATAATGAATTATATTATCTATTTTAATATTAATTAGTTCGATGGTTCGAACTATGGTACTATAAATATATGACACAAGTTTCTAGACATTTTATGAATCCTGATATTGAAAAGCGAGTTTATGAGGTATTTATAGAATCTGTTAAAAACACCAGAAATTCAAATGAAGTAATTGATTTTTTAAATGACTTACTTTCCCCTGTCGAAAAAATTATGATGGCAAAAAGAGTGGCCGTCGCATTTCTTTTACTTCAGGATAAATATACCTATGACCAAATTTCCAAAACCGTAAAGGTTAGTAGGGGTACAATTGCAAAAATTCATACCACTTTTGCTCTACAAGGAAAGGGGTATAGAAAAATTCTGGGAGATATTCTTAAAAGGAAAGTTGCGAAAATTGCATTATCGGAACTATTAGACGCGATAACTCTTCTTCCTCCAAAAGGTGCAAATCTTGGAGAATGGAAAAAGATGAAACGAAATGACAAATTAAAGAGAGAAAGTCCAATATAGTTCGATGGTTCGAACTATCGAACTACTTCGTGAGATAATCAACGATTAGATTAATTTAGTCTAATAAAAGAAACTATTAAGAAAATTACTTGAAGTCAATAGCAAAAAATGCCGATTCTACCAACGAAAATGACTGAAGGCCTTATTTGCTTCTGCCACCCTTTCCATATCAGTTCTTTTCTTCACTGCCGCACCTTCGCCTTTTGCTGCATCCATTATTTCCGCTGCCAATTTTGCACCGTAAGTGTGAAATTCCGAGTTGGGTCGGGAATTAGCTGCAGCAACCAACCATCTAATAGCTAATGAGTCGCGTCTCACTCCGCGAACAGCCTGAGGAACCTGATATGCAGCACCACCGATTCTTCTTGGACGAACCTCCATAGTTGGTTTAATATTTTCCAGAGCCTGATTAAAAACTTTCAACGGATCACCATCTGTTTTTTCTTTAATAATGTCGAATGCTTCGTAAACCTCATGTCTGGCCACTGATTTCTTACCATCAAACATACTCCTGTTAATAAGTTTAGTAACAAGCCTGCTACTGTAAAACGGATCAGGTTCTACGACTCTTACTTTAATTGCTCCTTTTCTTGCCATACTTTATTTTGATGCCCCTTTCTTTGCTCCATATTTGCTTCTTCCCGCCTGACGGCCGGAAACTCCGGTTGTATCATATCTGCCTCTAACTACATGGTATTTGACTCCGGGAAGGTCCTTAACACGCCCTCCTCTTACCATAACAATTGAATGCTCCGCAAGTTCATGTCCTTCTCCCGGAATATAAGCTGTAATTTCCTGTTTATTGGAAAGTCTTACTCTGGCAACTTTACGAAGAGCAGAGTTCGGTTTTTTAGGTGTCATCGTACGGACAGCCAGGACAACCCCTCTTTTAAATGACGAGTGGCTATTGGAAAATTTTCTTGTCACAGCATTGAAAGACCTCTTTAATGCTGTCGTTTTAGTCTTTCTGAGAACTCTCTTTCTGCCGGTTCTTACTAATTGGTTTATTGTTGGCATATTTTTAATCTTGAGATATACGTGCTCTCTCGGGTGATACCGGGATAAGTCTGCCTATAATAACATTCTCCTTAAGGCCAACAAGGTTGTCTTCACGTCCCAAAAGGGATGCCTCAGTTAGAACATCAGTTGTTTGTTCAAATGACGCAGCTGAAAGCCAGCTGTCTGTGTAAAGAGCACGCCTGGTTATACCCAAAACAACCTGTTGTGCACTTGCGGGTTCACCTCCGGCTGCCAACACTTTATCGTTTTCTTCATCAAAATTAGTACGTGAGGTTAACTCTCCCGGAAGGAAAGGTGTATCTCCGGTGGTCACTATTCTAACCTCATCACTCATTTTTCTAACTATAACTTCTATGTGCCTGTCGTTAATCGGAATCCCCTGTGATTCATAAACTTTCTGAATTTCATTAACAATATATTCTTGTGCCGAACGAAGACCCTTTATCGATAATATATCTTTTATATCCAATGATCCTTTAGACAAGGCTTTTCCTGCCTCAATTAATTCTCCGTCCTCAACAGCCAACTCTAAAGTTTTTGGAATTATGTATTCCTTCTCTTCTTTAGGTGTCCCTTTGCTGGTAACTGTAACTTTCCAACCATCATCAGATTCAGAAACTCGCACTTTTCCTGTAATCTCTGAAAGTGCCGAAACAACTTTGGGAAGACGGGCTTCAACTAATTCCTCAACACGAGGAAGACCCTGGGTAACATCAACACCTACAACACCGGCTGAATGTTTAGTACGAAGAGTAAGTTGAGTTCCGGGTTCTCCGATTGACTGAGCGGCAACAACTCCGACAGGTGAACCCACTTCAACCAAAGATTTTGTTCCAAGATCCCATCCATAACACTTTACACAAATTCCACGTCTGGCTTTGCAGGTAAGAGGGGATCTTATAATAACCGATTCAATTCCCTCTGCATCAATCTTTTTAGCCGCTACCTCATCTATAATCTCGCCTGCTGGTACAATAACTGTCTTTTTACTCTTACCTACAACATCTTTTGCAGCAAACCTGCCCATAATTCTGGCAGCAAATGATTGTGGTCTGATTTCTTTCTTAACTTCAAAGCCTTCTTTTGCTCCACAATCATCAAGTCTAACGATAAGGTCATGTGCCACATCAACAAGTCTACGTGTAAGATAACCCGCATCAGCGGTCTTGATAGCTGTATCAGTAAGTCCCTTTCTTGATCCACGGGAGGATGTAACATATTCAAATTCGGAAAGGCCTTCTCTGAAATTGCTCTTAATGGGAAGCTCAACAATCTTACCCATAGGGTCAACTACCAAACCGCGGATGGCGGCCAGCTGTTTGACCTGATCCCTTGAGGCACGTCCGACTTTTGCGTCAATAACTATACGTATCGGGTTTGTTGGCTCCATTTCATTCCATGTTTTGTCTGCCAAATCCTCAGAAACGTCAATCCAAACTTCCTGAGTGAGGCGTCTCTTTTCTTCAGCTGTAATAAGACCCTGATTAAAGTTTTCCTCTATCTCAGAAACTTTTTTATCAGCTTCACCAAGAACCTTGGCTTTGCCTGGATAAACTTTGGCATCAAAAATTCCGAATGAAATTCCGGAAATTGTTCCACCATAAAATCCTAAATCTTTAACATCGTCAACAAGCTGGACGACTCTTTCTCTGGACACTGTTGAGTACGCTTTAACAAACAAACCTTTTATTACAGAAGACGTAACCGACTCATTTATGAAATCAAAATTTTCTGGCAAAACTTCATTGAAAAGAAGTCTACCGACTGTTGTCTCAATGATTTTTTTATCCAATCTAACTTGTATCTTTTGCCTAATATCAATTTTTCCGATTTGTTGAGCAAAGATTGCTTCCTCTTTATCGGAAAAAATGGTCGGGTAGACTTTAAGATCAGTGTTGGCTGATGTCAGATAGAAAACGCCAAGTGCAATTTCTTTGCTAGAAGGAGTCGCTGCCGGACCTCCATCACTAGGTTTTAACAAATTGTTTGTAGGAAGCATTAGTGTCTTAGCTTCTTCAACTGCTTTATCTGAAAGCGGAACATGTACAGCCATCTGATCTCCGTCAAAATCAGCATTAAATCCGCTACAAACTGCAGGATGAAGTCTTATAGCACTTCCCTCAATAAGAACCGGATAGAATGATTGAATTGAAAGTTTGTGTAAAGTAGGTGCACGATTCAAAAGAACAGGATGATCTTTGGTAATTTCCTCCAAAATATCAAAAACCTCCGGCGGGCGTCTTTCGAGCATGTTCTTAGCACTTTTAACATTCGGGGCAATTCCGCGTGCAATCATTTCACGAAGCACAAACGGCTTAAACATCTCAAGAGCCATGTCTTTTGGAAGTCCGCATTGAGTAAGTTTTAATTCAGGCCCAACGATGATAACGCTACGTCCTGAGTAATCAACACGCTTACCCAAAAGATTCTGTCTAAATCTTCCTTGTTTTCCTCGAAGCATGTCTGAAAGAGATCTAAGAGGTTGTCTACCCCTAGATTTCCTGGTCGCTTTTCTTTGAGATGCATCAATCAAAGAATCCACAGCCTCCTGAAGCATTCTTTTCTCATTTCGTAGTATTATTTCAGGAGCTCCAAGACCAATAAGGTGTTTTAAACGATTATTTCTATTAATAACCCTTCTATAGAGATCATTTAAGTCAGATGTTGCAAAACGCCCACCAGAAAGCTGAACCATTGGGCGGAGGTCAGGAGGTAAAACCGGTAAGACTTTCAAAACCATCCATGCCGGATTGATTTTGGCACGCTTAAGACCATCAATAAGTTTAAGTCTTTTAACTATCTTAATATATTTCGAGCTTCCACCTTTTGTAGAATTAATCTCTTCGCGAAGCTCCTTGGCTACTTCTTCAATGTTTACTTTACCTATTGCCTCAAGAACAGCGTCAGCACCCATTTTGGCTGTAAAGAATTCTGTCGCTTCATGTTCATAGAGCTCATCGTATTCCTCTTCACTTAAAATGCTTAAGGGTTTTAATCCTTTAACAATAATTGTAAGGTTGTCAAAAAGCTCGCTTGTGCGGGCGATCGTGTTTTTCTCTTCCTCATTAAGTGCGGCCTCCTTTTTTCTAAGGTTAAGTTCAATTTCAGCCAGTGCCAATGATGCCTGTTCTTTATCTTTAATTTTTGTTTCAACTTTTCCTTTCGCCTCATTTTCTTCAACTTTAAGAGCATCGCGTTTTGATTTAAAGCTCTCAGCTATCTCGTTCAAACTTTCTTCTTTTGCCTCAAGAATGTTTTTGATAGAAGCTTTCCTGCCTTCTTCATCAACTTCAGTAACCAAATACCTGGCGAAATAAATTACCTGTTCAACTCCCCTGGGAGCCACACCCAAAAGAAGAGAGATTTTGCTGGGAGCTCCTTTGAAAAACCAAACGTGAGCAACGGGGGTGGCTAAAGTAATATGACCCATTCTTTCGCGCCTGACACGACTTTCGGTGACTTCAACTCCACATTTGTCGCAAATCACACCCTTGTATCTTATTCTCTTGTATTTTCCACAGTAACATTCCCAATCCTTTGTCGGACCAAAAATGCGCTCATCAAAAAGTCCGTCTTTTTCAGGTTTTAAGGTTCTATAATTGATAGTTTCTGGTTTAGTAATTTCTCCACGAGACCATGCACGAATCTCCTCAGGAGAGGCCAACCTTATAATTAAACTTTTAAAATCCGCTAAATTTTTAAGATCTGTTAATTGTTCCATGAAATTCGTATTTTAACTCACAATCTCTGTTACTTCCATCGGACCTTTGTCTTCTGTTAACTCATCTGTTGCAACAATTTCTGCCCCGGCAGCTTCAGCCAGTTGTTCACCTTCCGCTAGATCGACAGAAGAAGTGTCTTTTACAACTACTGCACCTTTAGGATCAATTGATAAACCTAAAGAATTAAGTTCTCTAACTAAAACTTTAAAGCTTTCCGGAATTGTCGATTCTGGAATTTCTGTTCCTTTAACTATCGCTTCAAAAGCCTTTGCACGACCCAAAACATCATCGGATTTTATCGTCAACATTTCCTGCAAAGTGTGAGACGCTCTGTGTGCTTCAAGCGCCCAAACCTCCATTTCACCAAGGCGCTGACCTCCCATTTGAGCTTTACCTCCAAGAGGTTGTTGAGTAACCAAAGAATATGGACCTGTAGATCTGGCATGTGTTTTGTCTTCTACCATGTGAGTAAGTTTCATTATGTAAGAAACTCCGACGACTGTTTCTTCCTCAAATGACTGGCCGGTTCTACCATCATAAAGCCTGGTTTTTCCATTAACCGGAAGTCCTGCCTTTTTAAGCTCGTCGGCAATAACATCAGCATCAATTTTGTCAAAAACAGGAAGTGCTCCTTTAATTCCTTCTGATTTCAACGCCCAACCAAGGTGAGCTTCCATAAGTTGACCCAAATTCATACGGGAAATAACAGAAAGAGGTGAAATTAGAATGTCGACCGAAGTTCCGTCCTCCAAATAAGGCATGTCTGCTACGGGCATAATTTTGCTCACAACACCTTTATTTCCATGACGTCCGGCAACTTTATCACCAACAGTGATCTTTCTAATTTGGGCAACTCTGATAATCACTTTCTTAATTACACCCGGGCCAAGTTCGTCACCTTTGTCGCGATCAAGAATCTGAACTTCAACAACAGTTCCACGTTCTCCATGTGGAACCCTCAAAGAAGTATCACGCACTTCTCTTGCCTTTTCTCCGAATATTGCCCTAAGAAGTCTTTCTTCCGATGTCAATTCCGTTTCACCCTTGGGGGCAATTTTACCAACTAGAATATCATTTGGTCCAACTTCAGCTCCAATCATAACAATTCCATCACTTGCCAAATTGGCAAGTTCAGCCTCGGATACATTGGGGATATCATTTGTAATTTCTTCCGGTCCAAGCTTTGTATCAACAACTTCGGCTTCGTATTCTTCGATGTGAACAGATGTTAAAAGATCTTCTTTAACAAGCCTGTCTGAAATAAGGATTGCGTCTTCAAATCCGTAACCTCCAAGGCTGGTGTATGCGATAGTGAGGTTTCGACCCAAACCAAGTTCTCCATCTTCACTGGAAGGTCCATCTATCAAAAGATCACCGGGAACAACTTTTCCACCCGGTTTAATTCTGGTTATTTGGTTATAGCAGGTTGAATGAGCTGTTCTTTTAAATTTTGTGAGATAGTACACCTCTTTAGTGCCGCCATCGGTCACCTCAACATCCCCATCTGTCATATCTCCGTCTTTTAGTTTCTTTTCAAGCTTAACAACCACTTTTTCGCCATCAGCAAACTCCACAACACCCGAATGTTTTGCCCTTATGACTCTCTGCATACCGGAAGAAATTTCGCCTTCCATTCCGGTTCCAACGATTGGAGATTCAGGATTCACTAAAGGAACTGCCTGACACTGCATGTTAGATCCCATAAGTGCACGGTTTCCTTCATCATTTGCAAGAAATGGAATTAACGAAGCGGAAGCGCCAATAACCTGACGGGGTGTGACATCGATATATTCAACCAAGTTTGCAGGACCCTCGATAAACTTTCCCTTATACCTTAGAGGTACTCTTTTGTCTGTTAGATAGCCTTTCTCATCCATACCAACTCCTGAATGTGTGATGTAATGATCTTCTTCATCATCAGCTGTCAAATAAACAATTTCATCACTAACCTTAGCTTTTTTGCCTTCTTTAACAACTTTTTTATATAAGGTTTCTATAAAACCAAACTCATCAACCTTGGCATATAAGGCCAAATAGGTAACAAGTCCAATGTTTGGTCCCTCCGGACTTCTTATTGGATCAATTCTTCCATATTGAGAAGCATTAACGTCACGAATAGAGAAGGATGCTCTTTCTCTATTGATTCCACCTGTTCCCAGTACGGAAACACGTCTAAGATTATCGACTTCGCTCAGGGGATTTGTGTCATCCAAAATTGTGGAAAGTTGATTACTTCTAAAAAATTCATTCAATGATGCTATTAACGGTCTGGCGTTAATTAAAGTCGCAGGAAGCGGCTTGTCATCCGGAGAAATCAAGCTCATTTTTTCCTTAACACTTCTCTCCAGCCTCAAAAGTCCGACCCTAAAAGCGTTAACAGCCACAAGCTCACCAACGCGCCTTAATCTGCGGTTACTTAAATGGTCTATATCGTCAACTTTGCCCGATCCGTTCTGCAATCCAACAAGATAGGATATTGTGGCCACTGCATCCTGTTTGGTTAATACCCAATTGGCTTTTTCATTAGGAATACTAATATCAAGTTTTTTGTTGATTTTAAATCTTCCGACTTTACCTAAATCATACCTTCTGCCGTCTGTAAAAAGAGATGCAAAGAGTCCCTCGGCATTTTCTAAAACCGCTGGCTCACCCGGTCTCATCTTTCTGTAAATTTCAATCAAAGCTTCCTCTCTGGTTTTTGTAGCATCTTTATTTAAAGTCGCAGTAATATATTTATGATCCTTGTCTGTATCTACAGTTTTGAACGCATCAATTATTGCCTGATCACTATCCAAACCTAAAGCACGAAGAAATGTAGAAGCCAAAACTTTCCTGCGTCTATCAATTCTGGCATAAATAAGATCCCCCCTTGTAATCTCGAACTCAAGCCAGCTGCCGTGAAGAGGACGTACTTCGGCTTTATAAAGAATTCTTCCTGAAGAAGGATCAAGTTCACCGGAAAAATAAGCACCCGGAGATCTGACAATCTGATTAATAACCGCCCTCTCAATCCCATTAATAATAAATGTTCCCGCCGAAGTCATTTGAGGAATGTCTCCTAAGAAAACATCCTGGGAGACTTCAGATCCGGTTCTTTTATTAACAAGCGTTGCGCGAATCTTTAGAGGGGAGGAATACGTTATACCTTTTTTCTGTGCAAGTCTTGGAGAAATTCCTGGAAGACCTAGTGAATGTTCGCCCAAAAACAGCTGCCAATTTTTGCCTGTAAAATCATCGATCGGAGAAACTGTTATGAGCTCTTCTTTTATACCCTCAGATAAAAACCATTGCCAACTTTCTCTTTGTACTTGGCTTAAATTAATTTCTGGTAAATCCTTTTCCTCCTTACCAAAATTTTTGCGGGTTTGTTTTTGAACTCTCATTATGTTTGGAAATTAAAACAACTAAAGACCCGCCACCATGAAGCGAGACGAGCGTACCATTCACGTACGCCTAAGATGGGATTATACCTATATTTTCTCCTTTGTCAAGGACAAAAAGTTACCAGTAATCAGTTATTAGTAACCAGTCAGTTAATAAAGTGGCTAAGTTACTTAGAAACTGAATTACTAACTGATTATTGAATACTGGTCAACTATTCAACTTTTTTATCTGAGGTATTTTGCAATATTTGCATTGTGCTCACTCAAAGTTTTTGCATAATGTATCTTGCCATTCGTATCATGAATGTAATACCAATAATTATTACTCTCGGGGTCAAGCGCCGCCTTTATTGATGAAAGTCCCGGATTGGCAATTGGGGTTGGTGGAAAGCCTTGATATTTATAAGTATTGTATGAAGAGGTTGTCGACAAATCTTCCAATGTTAATATTGGCCACCAGTCTTTTGATGTGCCGACGGCATACTGAACCGAAGCGTCTACTTGTAAAGGCCAGCCTGCATCAAGCCTGTTAAGTAAAATTCCGGCAACAACAGGCCTTTCTCCATCTGTTTTTGTTTCTCTTTCTATTAATGATGCTAAAACTACTACCTGAGAAAAGGAAAGACCTGAATTGTTTTTGATACCTTCTGTCTTGGCTGTAAAAGTATCTGTCATTTTCTGAACAACAAAGTCCGCTGTCACATCTCTCGGGAAAAGATAAGTTTCTGGAAATAAATATCCTTCTTTACCTTTTGAGGCCTCCAAAAATTCTGTAACAAAAGATGCATCTTTATCCAAAACCGTCACAAACTTTTGTGCAATTTCCTCCCTTCTTAATCCTTCCGGAATTGTAACCCAAAGCTCAACGGGACCTTTCATAAGTGCATTAACCGTTTGAAACAATGAATAAGAAGGCGTTAGCATAAATTCACCGGCTTGCACTTTTCCTGTTTGACCTGAGAATTGAAGATATATTTTGAAAGCAAGCGCACTTTTGATCAGGCCTGCCGATTCAAGTTTGTTACCTATTTGTGATACAGATGACCCTTTATTTATAACAAAGTAGTCAAAATGTTCTTCTGTACTTACAGATCCGGAGTTTTTATAAAAAAAATAGCCTCCGAAGGCAGCAATAGCAATAACTACCAGGAATAAAAACACTAATATTTTTTTCATAAAACTCAGGCCACCTCGTCAAGAAGAGCGCGCCTGTACTTATCAGTTTTGAGGTTGTGAATAAAAATCCTTCCGCATTTAACACAAGTTACTTGTTCGCCATATTTCGAATTTTTAGTTTTTCCGTCAGAAAGGGGTGTTCCACAACCAACACACCTTCCCTGAGAAAGTAGCCAGGCCTGCATTGGTGCGATTATACTTTTAAACATTCTAATAAATTATACCATGAAGCGCTCTAGGTCAAGCTGATAAAACCTTTGGACACAAACCGAGCCCTAAACAGAAAATCATCAACACCAAAAAAGTGTGAATCAAATCTGCCTAGGGCTCGTAAAACTATTCAAATCAAAGAGAGTTATTCATAAACATGGGGTCCACCAGGTGTATCACCAAGATTGGTTTCATTGTAATCAGTTACTAAAATTCCTTGACGCCTATCCGGGGATGTTATTACAACATCCTCTTCATAATCTTCATCACCACAATGACAAAATCTAGCCTGACATTTTCCACCACAATGTTCATAAATGTAATGACCACAATCACATTTCTCAAATTCAAATTGATCAACATTTCCAATTTGAAATTTTGAATTTCTTTCTCTTTCAATATAGTCATTCACTACTGCGTATTTGGTACTGAAGCACCATGGAAAACATTTTGGACGACCTTTACTTCCCCTAGAAACAAGGAAACATAAACTTTCTCCTGCTTTGGGGTATGGGAGGTCATATGGCACATCAAGTTTACTAAAAGCAATTTCACTATTTCTGATTTCTAGCGCTCTACCGTCACCAAAATGAAGAAATATTTCAACATCTTCTCCGTCTGGCTTCACAAAACCATAACCTTTCACCTTATCAAACCAAACAACTCTTCCAAATTTTAATTCCATTTCACTCACTCACGTTTCGATTCTTTTGTCGCTTGCCCGCAAGGGTTCAAGTATCAGGAATCTAGCTACTTAAAAAGCAGCATTCCGAGCACAGTTTAAGTATGCCCAGAGTGCTGCCTTCAAATAGCTTTAGAGCAAGTTATCTCTTTGAAAGTTAAAGAACTTTTTGGCTAAGCTCAAGGCTATAGCCAAACTCGAATTCCAAGCAAATATAGAATTCAAGTATCCGATAGTATAATATATCAGGGGCTAAAAATCCAGTGTATTACTGTTACGTAACACTAGTACACTTTGAGGATTGGCGGCTGGGTCGAAAATTATTTTTTTCAAATTTTTTACTCCAAATAATACTAACCTCAACAAACCCTTTATTTATTAAATCTTGAGGTAAATTTTTAAAAGGACAACTACCAGCTCTCTCTAATTCACCAATAATCTTTCTTGCAATAGTAACTTGATTTTCGGTTGATTTTAAAACAGTGGCCATTTCACTAAGATTCAGGCCGGGAATACGCCTATGTTCCCAAAAATGATTTACTAAATGAGCCGCACCATTTATATCCATTAATTGATTTTCCGGAAGGTCTTTAAGAAATGAGAGATCGAGTTCTTGTCTGGAATTGTCAGTTTCTTTTGATTGCTCTACCATAACTGGAATTATATTAAGAATAATCGCAAAGTCAAAAATTAGAAATTTAAATAATTTTGAAGCATTATGGCGGCGGCGTAGGCGTCTTCCATTTCTTTACGTTTCTTCCTGCCTATTCCGGCCTCTATTGATAAAGTTTGTGCATCGTGTGAAGTTAAAGTTTCGTCAAATGTTTCGACACTAATGGCCAATGGCAAATGACTAATGGCTAAAGCAAAGTTTTTACTTTCTTCTCCCATTTCTCCTTCCGAAACACCTACTACAACTTTTTCTATTTCCTCTTTTTCGATAATTTTTTTAATCTCATTGATTAATAAATCCCCATCTTTGTATCTAATCACTTTGAGCGGTTCCGCCAACGGCCCGTCAGCCAAAGCCAACCCAACCTTACTCCTGCCATAATCAATTCCAAGTATTTTCATAAATTAGTATTTAGTAGTTAGAAATTAGAAACTAGATCTGGAATGTATTTTAGCAGTTCCTAACTACTAACTTCTAGATTCCAACTCCTAGTCTTCGGGTGGAACCACCCTTGCCCTCACAATAAGTCTTTTCGGATATCTGGGGTCTCCCGGAGGTATGCAGGTTACAAGAGTTATAAAAGAATCGCTGGAATCCTGATCCAGCACTTGCAAATCGGTCGGTGCAACCTCAAACATCTCTTCCACTTTGTAGGTGTATGATACGCCGTCATAATCGACGAACACAAAATCTCCGACCTTCATTGTCGGCAGCATTGTAAAAATAGAGATATAATTTTTCGGATTATTGAAAATCGGCAAAATTGAATGACCGAATATAACAGCATTGCCGCGTTTTCCCGGAAGAGCTGTTCCCGGATATTGAATGAGGCTTTTGCTCAAATCTTCTCCGCCTATTGCCACTGTTGCCGATTCTATCTTGAGTTTTGGTATTGAGAGTGTGTAATAAGACACTTTTTCTGCGGTGAAATCCTCTACTGTTGCTCCGTTGGTAAACCAGCTGCTGGCCATGGTATCTTCTGTTCCTATGCCTGTCGATTCCGTCATAACTTTTTGTATCTGACCCTCCGAGTCGGCCAGCGGAGAAATTAGCTTGGTATAATTTTTCGAATATGTAGCATCATAGCTGACAATCGGATAAATCACCCCTATTAAAATGACTATTCCTGAAATACCTGAAATTAAAGCTGATATGCGCAATATTGTCTTTTGTTTCATGCCAACAATTTTACTATATATTAATTTACAATCACTCGGGGAAAATTACTCGGGTTTCACATCTACGGTAATATTCTTGGAAATTCTTGGGATGGTTTTCAAAAATCCCGGGAACTTAATTTTTAAAACAATATCCGCATGGTCAAAACCCTGAATAGAATTTAAGTATGAGGTGGCAATAGTTGTTGTCTTGCCGGATATCGTACTTTTTATCTTTTCCGCATCAACCTCAGGTAGGAAGTTTCCACCCACCACAACATCATAAACGTAATTGCCGTCTTGTTCTTCCACAAAAGTGAACCTGAAATCTATCTGATCTGAAGTTAATATATAACCCGACGGGGATTTGTCGCCCAAAATTCCCTTTGCATATTCTAGAATTTGCTCCCTTTCTACTACCAAACCGGTAGCGTTAATTGTCAAAGCAAGCTTCAAATTGCTCGCCTGATCTCCAACATCATAATCGAAAATCTCTTTGGCAACATCCAATCCGGCCAGGTCATTAACAAAGAGCTCGTCTGCAGAAATTTTTGCCGACAATTCCGATTTTGCATTCTGGCTAAGTTCTGTTTTCAACCCCTCCTCAAGCTCCGTTTGATCATCTTTGCTAACCGCCGAAATTTGCTGGCTACTACCGCCACTAAAGTCTGCTGTAGATGTTGCAGCAACAAGAGATTTGGAATAATTTCCAACACTAAATACTTCGCCCTTGGCTAAATTGTAGGTCGATCCAATATCATAAGCTGTGACATTCACAGTTGCAGTACCTGGGGAACCCGGCAAAATTTGACCGGATATAGAGGCTTCATTATTTGTCAAAAATTTGAAACCTGACGAAGAAGTTAAAACTGTTCCTGACGTGAGATTTATAGCAACGCTGTTCCCGTTGGCTATCTCCACCGAACCTGACGCTTTATCACCAATAAGTTTGGTTCCTGTGGTTGATTTTGTTTTCTCACCGGACACTTCGCTTGTTACGGTTTTTGCAGGAATGATGTTGTTTTCTTGATTAAATTGATCTTTCGTACTGAATGTAATCCGCGCGCTCTCTTCCGCTCTCTTGGATGTAACATAAATAGTCACTTTAGCAGTTTGTGCAAACCACCATAAGCCAGCCACAGCCAGTAGAGCTAATCCGAGAATGGATAAGACCACCATCGGGACTCTTTTTTTCCCGGTAGAATTAATATTTGGCTTGGAAAACATCTTGGAGAAAGAGTGGAATAGCTGTTTAGATTTGGTGAAATAATCTATATGTCCTTTTTGCGGTTGTGTGATCGGCGCTTCTACCTGCTGAAATGGAGCTTTGGGATAAACATCAGTTGGGGGCGATTGTACAGGAACAACATTTTGGACATCTTCATTTTTCATCGAAGAAACGTCTTCCTCCAAAGCAAATCCCAAACTTTCCGCAGTCACGGGCTTTGTCTCTTCCGGTTTTTCATTTATTTCCTCATATTGAGGCTCCTCAACTTCTTTATATTCAGACTTTTCGCTGCTGACCACTCCTTTGACGTCTCCCATCTCTGCTCCACCCGCTAAAGCTGTTGCTAATACTTTTTTATCCACACTTAAGACCTCCACCTGAGGTGTGTGTAAAAAGCTGATTTTACCTTCGCCCCAATTAGCCTGAAGCAAAGTCTGTTTTGCCTCCTCAAGCTCGCCTTCTTTTCCGTCATAGACAATGAACCTTGTTGGTAGGGGTGATATCCCCTCAAATCTTGAAAGCCCCTCAATCACGTCATCCACCAGAGACACACTTCTTGAAACTTCCGTTGTTCCTGCCAGTTCGCCAAGTTTAAATACCGAAATTTCTAAATTTTCACCACTGGTATTCAAAACAATCGCATTAAGAGGTGATGATTCCTCGGATTTATATAAGTGAGCAATTGCCTCAGGTAAGACAACGAATCCAACAGGAGTCAGAGAAAGCTCTGTGCAAAGTTTTTTTATTTTAAGAAGATTCTCCGGAGAAATCACTCCATCTTTTACCCATGAAGTGGAAACCCCAAAAACCGTCTTTGATGGTTCCGGATAATCCTCGGGGAGTTTTTGTATTGCCGATGAAAGAGCTGCATCAGTCGCTTCAACCAACTCCTCATCATTTTCCCACGGAATTCCCGCCCCTATCCCGACAACCTTTGCCTCACCCTCACCTATATACCAAATTCCGGATTGCACCAAACCTTTTTCTATTACAAGTGCCCAAAAAAGCTCAGGTGGACTTTCTTTACTTGTTATCAAATCTTTAAGGTTCATAAAATGTTAATAACTCAAAAATAATCGACAGAAATCTTAACTTAAATTAATAGTTTTTAGATATGGCTTTTAGTTATTCGCTTTTAGCTTTTAATTAAAGCGGCATATATTCTAATAATTCCTGCTCCAATTTTCTCTTGTTTAATTATTCTAACATCCCCAATCTCACCTGTGCGAGTAACATGTGGTCCACCACACACTTCTCGACTGAAAGGAGATCCTGAGCGAGCTTCGCGAGTCGAAGGACCGATTGAATACACTTTTACTTCTTTTCCGTATTTTTCTGCAAAGAAGTGCATTGCGCCCAACTTTATTGCATCGGATAAACTCATTGTAGTAAAACTCACTGGCAAATCTTCTTTTATCTTTTTATTCATCAGGTCCTCAACTTCTCCGACCTCTTCATCTGTAAGCTTTTGTGGATGAGAAAAATCAAATCTTAATCTTTCTGCAGTAATATGACTTCCTTTTTGTCCAACATGTTCACCCAACACTTCTCTTAGTGCCGCCTGCAATAAATGTGTAGCTGTATGTAGTTTTGTAGTAACAATAGACGCCTCAGACAGTCCCCCCTTAAACATTCCAGCAGATGCACTTCTTGAGGCATCTTTGTGTTTTTCAAATTCCGTTTCAAAGGCATTTTTTTCTTCAGGAGAGAAACTAAAGCCATTTTGTTTTAGAATTTCTATAGTCAGCTCAAGGGGAAACCCTTCGGTTTGATAAAGATCAAAAGCGAATTCTCCATTAATTAATTTCCCGTCATTTACAGCTTTCGTTAATTTTCCAAGTCCCCGCTTTAATGCTGCTTCAAAACGAGTTGCCTCAGTTGTTAGATTCTCCTCAATAAATTGCCAATTTTTATCTACGTTGGGATAAAACTTTCTATACTCTTCTGCAATATGTGCGATAGCAAGCCCAGAAATTCCAGATCCTAAAAGGTGAAAGTGAAACATTGCGCGCCTGATGAGTCTTCTTAATGCATAACCTTGAAGTTTGTTGCTTGGAACAACTCCCTCAGCAAGTAAATTTGTTGATGCCCGAAGGTGGTCTGCAATAATTCTAAAACTCCTATCTTTACTAGAGTCCGTGGAATAAGCTGTCCCAACTTCTTTTTCGATTTTTTGAATAACACCGATAAACATATCGATTTTGAAAACGTCTGGATTATCAACTAGAGCTGCTGCTGCTCGCTCCAGTCCGCCCCCAAAATCAACATTTTTTTGAGGAAGTTCTTTTAGAGACCCGTCCTCCATTTTTTGGTACTGCACAAACACTGAATTTCCTATTTCTAAAAATTTTCCACAGTCACAATTGGGATGGCAGAAGTCACCAAACTTTGGGTCGTGGGGAACGTCGGTAAATTCATAAAAAATTTCACTATCAGGACCACCTATTTCTCCCGCTGGCATATTTGAGGGGACGCCAGCCCTACTCCACCAATTTTTTTCTGGTCCATAAAAATGAATATGGGTTTCGGGAACACCCAGACCTTTCCATATTTCAAAAGATTCAGTGTCTTTTGGAACACCGTCTGTTCCTTCAAAAACGCTTACGTGTAGTCTTTCAGGAGAGATCCCTAATTCTTTTGTATAAAATTCCCACACAAAGGCAAGTTGTTCTTTTTTGAAATAATCTCCCAAGCTCCAGTTGCCAAGCATTTCAAAAAAAGTTATGTGACGATTGTCCCCAACTTCCTCAAGATCCTGAAGCCTTAGTGAGGGTTGAGAATCTGTAAGTCTTACTCCTTCAGGATGTTTTTCCCCTTTCAAAAAAGGGACCAGTTGTTGCATTCCACTACTTGTAAAAAGGGTCGTTGGATCCCCTTCAATAATAAGTGGGCTTGGAATAATTTCTTTATGTCCCTGCTTTTTAAAAAACTCTAAATATTTTTTCCTAATCTCTGTTGTAGTCATGGCTAAAGTATAGTACAAATTGAATCTAGAATATAGAATTTCGAATTCAGTTAAAAAACCGCAGACAGAAAAGGCTTCTTTTTTCCTAGATTCCAGATTCTAATTACTAGCTCCCACCGTGGGTTTCAAGCTTTTTATTTTTATGAAGAATCTCCATTACTGAAGTTAATTTGTCCGGCCTAATTAATCCTCCTCCCAATATTGAATCTTCCAAAAGACTGTTTAATCTTTTCACGGCACGCCGAAGATCAATAATTATCAGCATTACTTGGATACCAACAACAACCAAAAGAAAAGTCAGACTTATTACTACGACGATTAAAAGTGTTTGAACTGAATCCATAAGTTAGTAACTAGTTACTAGCCCCTAGTTTCTGACATTTATTTTGCGCGAAACTGTTGTTGTCTTGCCACTTCTGGATTGAGCAACAATCGTTATTTCTTCAGCACTGTCAGCAATCTCTATATTAACAGAAAATTTACCATCTTCATCTACCAATACCGGTTGATTGTCGACGGTAATCTTAACATCTACATCCGTTGAACCAAAAACTAAAACCGAGTCACCAGCTATAATCTGTCCTTCTACAGGACTCACCACATTTATACTTGGAGGTGAAACAAATTTTTTATACTGGAAACCCAAATACCCAAGAATGAAAATAACAACAAGAGCAATTCCCAAAATAAACGTAATTCTGGGATTCCATGACTGTTTTGACGAGATATCAGGCTTAGGATTGATATTTGTTTTTGTTAAAGTGTAGTCCCGTTTAAGAATTGCTGTAGCCGTAGCTTCATCCACATCCAAGGCCGAAGCAATACTTTTAACGAATCCCAAAACAGTAGGAAAAGGCGGAAGCACCTGCCAATTTTCGTTTTCCAGATCTTTGATAAATGAAGCTTTAATTTTAGTAATTTCCTCAAGCTTTTCGTAAGAGTACTTCTTTTCTTTTCGGGCACTAATAATTATTTGGCCAATTTTTCTCATGCTTTAAACTTGTTTAAAATATATAAAACTTATCCTCTTATTGCAAACTTGTCTGCACGATTCTACCAATTAAGTTTTATATAATATAAAAAACCTTATAAAATTCACCCTATTGTAGACTTGCTCACATAAATTCCTGGTAGAATTTCATATTACAATTCCTCATTCTTGAGCAGGAGGATTTTCAGAGGAAGTTAGAAAACTTTCGGCATTTTGAACTAAAACCTCACGAGGCTTACTGCTTCCATCACTTGCAGCAATAACTCCGGCCGCCTCTAATTGATCCACAATTCTGGCTGCCCTAGCATAACCGATTGAGAGTCTTCTTTGAAGTAATGAGGCCGACGCCCTGTCATATTGGCAAACAACTTTGACAGCCTCTTTAAAAAGATCGTCGACATCTCCTTCCACACCCGGAACAGTGGAAATGCCAGATTTTGTCATTGTAGTCACCTCCTCAGTATACTGGGCATTTACTCCTTGATCTTTCAAAAAGGAAGTCAGAGCCACAACTTCTTTATCACCAATAAATGCCCCCTGAATTCTCATTGGCTTGGCCTGCTCTGGAGGCAAATAAAGCATGTCTCCTTTTCCAAGAAGTTTTTCTGCACCCTGAGTATCCAAAATAACACGGGAGTCTATTTGTGAAGAAACCGCAAAGGCAATTCTCGAAGGTACATTGGCTTTAATAAGACCGGTAATAACATCCACAGATGGCCTCTGTGTTGCCAAAACCATATGTATTCCGGTGGCACGCGACATTTGGGCAATTCTGGTAATTGCATCTTCAACTTCAACCGGGGAGAAAAGCATAATGTCCGCAAGTTCATCAATAAAAAGTACTATATAAGGAAGAGCCTGAAAACCGGACATTTCATTGTAGCTTTCAATATTTCTTGCCCCCGCCTGAGCAAAAAGTTTATAACGTCTGTCCATCTCCGCCATGAGCCACCTGAGGGCTGAGATGACCTTGTCTGGTTCAACAATTACAGGAGAAAGAAGATGGGGCAAACCATTGTAACGGGTTAACTCCACACGCTTGGGATCAACAAGAATAAACTTCACTTCTGTAGGGGCAGCTCTAAAAAGAAGTGATACTAGAAAAGCGTTTATACATACAGATTTTCCCGAACCAGTTTGTCCTGCGATCAAAACGTGAGGCATTTTTCCGATATCGGCAACTATTGGTTTACCGGAAACATCAAGCCCCAAAGCAACCTCAAGTTTTGATTTAGCTCCTTGCATTTCTTGCGCCTCCATAATTTTTCTTAACGGAACAAATTCAGGAGATTTGTTTGGAAGCTCAATTCCAACAAGATTTCTGCCTGGGATAGGCGCTTCTATTCTGATAGTTCCGGTTGGGGCAGAAAGGGCAAGTGCTAAGTCTCTTTCCAGGGAAGTAATCTTGGAAAGTTTTGTACCGAGGGCAACTTCAATCGCGTATTGGGTAACAGCCGGACCAAGATTCACCTCAACTACATTAGCAGTAATTCCAAAAGATTCTAAAGTTTTTTCGATTGTTGCAGCATTTCCTTTAATGTCGCCACGATCAGCTTTTCCGCCATCAAGACCACCTAAAATATCGAATGTTGGATATTTCCAAACAGCTTCTTCACCGGGGATATTGCTAACAAGTTTTTGTTCTAATGGTTCTTTTGGAGCAGAGGATACTGGAACTGCCCCGGGTTTGGGATTTCCAAATGTATTGAAGTTCCCTCCAGAAACTTTCATCTGACCCCTTGGAAGAGTTGCTCCTCCAATTTTAATTTGAGTTTTGTTCCCGTGAATATACACACCCGACTGTCGGATAAATTCTTTAAAAATTTTATAAACCTGATCTATCGAGGTGTTGAATAAAATTATCAAACCAATTATACCCAAACCCGTAAAAATAATTCCTGCTCCGACACCCATTACAAGTGCAGCGATGGCTTCCCAAACGATAGTACCCACAATACCTGCCCTACCTAAAGCTGTTAAGGAAAGAAAAAAAAGAAGTCCTCCAACAATCACATTAGGCTGACCTAAAATAAATTTAACTTTTGACAGCAAAAAAGCAAAAGAAAGAAAAATAAAGGGCAGTAAAATTGAAGACCATGAAAAATATTCTAAAAGGAAATCGTTAAATTTCAGAAGGATCATTCCCTGCCGGGAAAAAGAAACCAAAATCAAACCCGCTATCGAAAAGAATATAACTTGAGAAATAGAAAACGCAGTTTCTTTTTTGAGCTTTAATCTAAACGACCTTTTTGTGAATCTCTTTCTTTTCTTACTCATAGTCCAATCATTGTATATCGAAGTAGGTTTAAACCTCAACAACAACCGGTAATATCATTGGCCTCCTGCCGGTTTTTTGGAAGAAATATCTTTCCAGGAAATCGATAGAAATATTTTTAACAATATTTGAATTTATCTTTTTCTTCTTTTGAAGAGCTTTTACAAGCTCTCTCCCCGCGTCTTCCAAAACTTTTCCATACTTTTGTTCAAAGACAAATCCACGGCTTAAGATTTCCGGGTTTTCTGTTAAGATGCCTTCATTTCTATCAAAGTGAAGTATAGCTATAACAATTCCTTCTTTGGAAAGAATATGGCGATCTCTTAGAACTACATTCCCCACATCCCCGATTCCCAATCCATCAACTAAAACTTCTTTAACAGGAATCCTACCGGATCGCTTGGCATAATTATTGGAAAACTCTACAACATCTCCTGATTCCAGTTCTAAAACATCTTCCTCTTTTGCCCCCATGCTTCGGGCAATCATTCCATAAGCCCTCATATGTCTCACCGTACCCCCTATCGGAATAAAATATTTAGGTTTAATCAAAGCAAAAAGCATTTCAATATCTTTCTGGCACCCGTGGCCGGAAACATGAAGATCTTCCTGAGTATCGTAATAATGGACATCAACATTATCTTCAATAAGCTTATCTACAAGGTAATCAACATTAGCCTTACTCCCGGGAGGGGCTGGGTCGGCGGAAAATATTACCGCGTCCCCTTTTCCAACCGTCAAAAAATCATGTTCCCCGATTATTAAGCGGTAAAGGGCGCTTCCGGGTTGGCCATAACAACCGGAAATAATAAAAAGGAGCTGGTTGGGTTGCATTCTGATCGCCTGTTTAGATTTAATTACTGCTCCATTTTCATAAAAAAGATAACCAAGATCTCTTGCAATTTCTGCTTTTCTCTCAATTGATCGGCCAACAAGAACAACTTTTCTGCCTAATTTTTGAGCCACATTTATTGTTTGTTGCATGCGGCTGATGTTTGAGGAAATTGTAGTTAAATATATCTTACCTTTAATTTTTCTTGCAACTGTTTCAATTCTGTCTTCCAACTCTCTTTCACTTTCGGTATAGCCCGGAGATGTTGAACCGAGAGCATCGGACGCTAAAGCTAAAGCTCCGCCGGAAGCAAGAGTTGCCGCCTTAACTGCGTCAAATGGTCGGCCATCAACAGGAGTCCAATCAAATTTATAATCCGGTACATGGAACATCTTGCCTTCAGGAGTATCTATGCAAAAACCTACTCCATCCGGAACCGAATGGCTAACCCTGAAAGGAGTCACTTTAAAAACGCCAAGGCTAAGCACATCACGCTCAGGATCAAAAACTTTAAGATTTGCATCCTTAATTTCATAATCGTCCAACTTGTCCTGAATAAAGCCTGCGACTAGTTTCGTGGAATATATCGGAACACTTACTTCTTTCAGAAGAAACGGAAGAGCTCCCAGGTGATCTTCATGACCATGGGAAACCAAAACCCCCCGGAGTTTGTTCTTGTTTTTAATAATGTACGAAAAATCAGGGATAACAAGGTCGACCCCAAACATGTCGCTATCTGGAAAACCCACGCCGCAATCAACGATTATCATATCGTTCCCGTATTCATAAACATAAAGATTCTCCGTCACACCTGTGGTGCCGGATAATGCGATGAATTTGAGTTTATTTTGCATACTAATCTCCGATTACTAATTGTAAATTTAAACAAGATTTATTTGTTCCGCTTTCGGAACCTCATTTTTCTTATCTTGCCCTTCCGTAGCTTTACGCGAAGGATGGTCTTCCTTCATTTTACGCAATATTTCCTTTAATTGATAGAAGTCATTCTTTTCGGCTTCCAGAATGCTTCCGTTTCTAAGCGAGGCTGCAGGGTGATACATGGGAATTACAATAAATTTTTTATTATGCCAGGTAATTTCATATTTCTTTCCATGGACCTGTGAGATGAAAACATTAGGTAAAAACTTAGCCATAGAAAATCTGCCCAAAGTAATTATTACTTCCGGATTTATTATCTCAATAATCTGATCCAGATATTTGCCGTAAGCTTCAATTTCGTTCGGAAGTGGGTCACGGTTTTCCGGAGGTCTATGGTGAACAATATTTGTAATAAATACTTCTTTCCGTTCCAATCCGGCAAGAGGAAACAGTTTATCCAAAAGTTTGCCCGCTTGACCGACAAAAGGTTCCCCAATTTTATCTTCATTAAAACCCGGTCCCTCACCGATACAAAGAATTGAAGTTTCTGTATTTCCTGTACCAAAAACTAGTTTTGTAGCTCCTTTTTTAAGAGGAAGGGTTTCATCTTCATCCATCTTGTCTTTCAATAGGTGTAACAATTTGTATCTATTTTTGTTTTTATTGTTTTTTTCCATAAAATTGATCCTAAATACTACATTACTATATAGTAATGTAGTGGAGTATTATTCTCTCTCGTTGATAAACTCTACCTTGTTTTTAACCGTGTCATACACTGCAAAGTTTATTCCCATCACCGTTGCTCCGGGACGTATCATTTTGACAGGCGTTTCAACACTTTCATATTTTGAATGATAATGGCCATTTATTATTAAATCCAATTTTTTACCTCCAAAATATTCCCTATTATCAGATGGTTTATGAGTAATTCCAATACTCCTTCCACCAATACTAACAATCAAATATTCTTCTCCAAATTGTTTTGCTTTCTTTTTTAAATCACCAACCAGTTCACTATCCACATCTGCATTTCCCAAAACTGTATAAAAAGGGATTCCGGAAAGTCTTACCACTTCGGCAGAAGTTGATGTATCCCAATCTCCTGCGTGAATTATGCTGTTTACTCTAATTTTTTTTGCAAAGCCGGCAATATGCTTAAGATTTGCTATGTTGCCATGACTATCCCCAATGATTAGCACCTTCATTCAACCTATTGTATATTACTGTGGCAAAAACTCTTTGACATTTTGTGAGGTCACATGAACACTTTGCGCTTTTCCTTCAACCATCATTCTAGCAACTTTCCTTACAACTCCATCAACGTTTCGTTCAAGTGTACGAATTCCGGCATCGTACCCTAAAGGCCTGACAATATTTGCCCAAACATCGTCATCTATTGTCAACGTTCCCGACGGAAGTCCTGCTGCTTTCATAGCAGAAGGAAGTATATATTTTTGTGCAATGGTAACCTTCTCCTGGTCAGTATAGGAAGGCATTGCAATAGGCTCAAGTCTATCCATAACAGCTGTAGCTATGTTTGTGGTATTGTTGGCAGTTGCTATAAAGAGTGCTTCCGACAAGTCGAATGGAAAATCGATATAGTGATCGGTAAAAGCATGATTTTGTTTAGGATCAAGAAGTTCAACCAAAACACCCATTATTGAACTTCTTCCTTCATCAGTTACTCTATCAATCTCATCTAAAAGTACTACGGGATTTTTGCTTTGGGTATCCCGCAGTGCTTTAATAATTTTCCCCGGCTCTGCTTCAGGATGCATTCTACTCTGTCCGCGAAGGTCGAGAGGATCTCCCATTCCACCAAAAGGAATTCTGGCAATCGGACGTCCCAAAGCCTCCGCAATTGAATATGCAATTGTTGTTTTTCCTGTACCCACCAGACCCACAAAACACAAAATTGGTGCACGGTAAACATCCGCTCCTTCACCGCGTTCCTGTTTTAATTTCATAACACTCATGTATTCCAAAACACGGGTCTTAATATCAGCAAGGCCAAAGTGGTGTTTTTCCAAAATTACTTTTGCATTTTCCAGGTCCAGTGTGTCCTGCGTCCTTTTATTCCATGGGAGAAACGTAATCCAATCGATATACTTTTCCATCCTATCGTACTCAGGCAGAAATGATGATGAGCTGGTAAGCTTTGAGAGCTGATTGAGACGGGTTAAAACCATCTCACGAAGTTTATCCGGCAAATCGGCAGTTTTAATTTTCTCAATTAAAGTAGTAATTTCCTGGGCAGCAGAATCCATAATTTTTAATTATCAATTATCAATTTACATTGAATTTACAATGAATTCAATTTCCAAACGATTTGAAAATTTAAAAAATGAAAATTTGTTGAAAATTGCAAACTGAAAACTGAAAATTACTTTTGTTTAGAAGTCTTTCTTCTCGGAGACTAATCTACTGGTTGGAAAATGGGGCCCACCCGATCTGTCTGAATTTGATGAAAAACCGCTTCTTCTGTCTCCTCCACCGAATCCGCCTCGGGAAACACCCCTGTCTCCACCTCTTGAAAAGCCGCCCCGGGAACCACCCCTTGAAAATCCACCACGACTTCCTCCACCGAATCCGCCTCGGGAACCACCCCTGTCTCCACCAAAACCTCCGCGTGGCCTTTCTTCTCTGGGCTTGTCCTTAGTAGGATCCATATTCATTGAAAGATTGATTCTTCCTTGATCGTCAACTTCTTTTACTCTAACTTGAACTTTTTGCCCAATGTGAACAACATCCCCAGCATCTTTTACAAATCCTTCCTGACCCATGTCAGTTACATGAACCATTCCATCTTTTCCGGGAAGTATATTTACAAAAGCTCCAAAAGACATCAATCTTACAACTTCTCCTTCATAAATTTCTCCAGCTTTAACTTCTTTTGCAAAACCGGTAACCCAGGCAATTGCCTTCTCCATCTTTTCTGGATCTACTCCGGAAACACTAACACCTCCGTCGTCATTTACGTCAACTTGAGTTCCTGTATCCGCCATCAACTTCTTGATATTCTTGCCGCTTGGCCCTATGAATTCTCCAATTCTATCAACAGGAATTTTTACAACCTTAATCTTTGGGGCATATTCTGAAACTGTTTTTCGGGATTCTGGAAGAGTTTCAATGATTTTTTTCATTATCTCGGCCCTTGCCTCTTTTGCTTGTGCAAGTCCCTTTTCCAAAACATCGGAAGTAATATTAAGAGCTTTGCAGTCCATTTGAAGAGCTGTAATACCGACATTCGTTCCCGCAACTTTGAAGTCCATGTCTCCATTGAAATCCTCAATTCCCATGAGATCTGTCAAAACTGCAAAATTCTTTTCATCTTCTATAATAAGACCCATTGCAATTCCGGCAACAGGGGCCTTAATCGGAACTCCGGCATCCATCAAAGAAAGTGTTGAACCAACAACTGACGCCATTGAAGTGGATCCATTTGAACTCATAACTTCAGATACAACTCTTATTGCATAAGGAAACTCTTCCTGTGAAGGAATAACGGGCAAAAGTGCTCGTTCGGCAAGAGCACCATGTCCAATTTCACGCCTATTTGGTTGCCCAACACGGCCAGTTTCTCCTGTTGCATAAGGAGGCATGGAATAGTGGTGCATATAATGTTTTTCTTCTTCACCTTCGGCACTTTCCAAAAGCTGTCCCATGGATTCGCTCCCAAGTGTTGCAACTGAAAGAACTTGAGTTTGACCTCTGGAAAATATCGCACTACCATGGGTTCTTGGTAAAATTCCCACTTCTCCGTTTAATTTCCTAAGTTCGGTTACTTTTCTACCATCCGGTCTTATTCCTTTTTTCAATATTTGTTCTCTTATATAGTCTTTCTTCATATGATCGACTATTTCTAAAACAAACTTTTTGTCTTCTTCCTTGTCAAACTGAGTTTTTATTGCTTCAACAAATTCTGAGTATTCGTTAGATGGGCCATCATGATTGGCCATATTCTTAACCAGACCGGCCATTTTGTCTCCAACTAACTTTTTAACTTGATTTTCAAGATCTGCCGAAGGCTTTATCTCCTTATAAACTTCTCTTTCTACACCCTTTTCTTTAGCTAGCTCTTCAATCAATTTAAGAACTGCTTTACTTTCTTTTTCAGCAAACTTGATCCCACCAATAATTTGTTCTTCTGTAACCTCCTTGGCTCCTGCCTCAACCATCAAAACAGCATCCTTGGTTGAAGAAACTGTCAAATCCATCGGTGAAGTTTCAAAATCAGTGGAAGTTGGATTCACTATATATTTATCATCCTTCATTCCGATAGACAGAGGAGCAATCGGGCCTTTCCAGGGTAGAGGGCTAAGGTGAATTGCGGCACTTCCCGCAATGGCACCCAATATCTTAGGGTCATTTTCTCCATCAACAGAAAGAACCATAATAACAAGTTGAACTTCTTTTTTATAAGTCTTAGGGAAAAGAGGACGAATCGAACGATCGATTAAGCGTCCTGCTAAAATCTCTTCATCTGTTGGTCTACCCTCACGCTTTACCCAGCGGCTGCCTTTAATACGGCCTCCTGCATAAAGCCTTTCCTGGTATTCAACAGAAAGTGGAAAATAATCCATTTCCATTTTAAGAGGAGCCACAGCAACAGTAGCTAAAACGACCGTGTCTCCAATGCGAGCCATTACTTCGCCAGCGGCTTGTTCAGCAAGGTTACCTGTGGTTAAGGTAAGTGTACGTCCACCTAATTCGATGGACTTCTCAATTTTTTTCATAATTTAAATTTATTTAAGTTATATAAAACTTATCTTCTTGCAAATTTATTTGCATAACATTAGTGACAAAGTTTTATATTATTATTCAATTTTTATTTATCTAACTTTAACTCTGTGAGGAGTTTTTTGTAGCGTTCTTCATCGCGTCTGTGTAAGTAGCTCAGGAGTCTTCTCCTTTTGGCTACCATAGAAAGAAGCCCGCGACGGCTATGAACATCTTTTTTGTGTTCTTTAAGGTGTAATACCAATTTGTCGATTTTAATGGAAAGAAGGGCAACTTGAACTTCAGGAGAACCTGTATCGCCTTTTTCTCTGGCAAATTTCTTTATTACGTCTACTTTTTCGTCTTTAGCTAATGCCATTTTAGTGTCATGAGAATCAATGTAAGGCTATTTCAAGCCAAACTTTGATTTCATCTTTGTGTATTATATCAGGCTTCGAATCAAAACGCAAAGGTTAACTTACGTTAGTCCCTTTAAAAATCTTTGGCTGGAGCCAATCGTCGGGAGGATTAATATCAGGCGTTTCTACGCCCATTTCTCCTGAAGGTTTGTTGGGCTGAGTTTCAACCTGTGCAATAGGAGTCACTTGTTGCACTTGCTTACTGGCCGTGACTTCGGCTGAGACTGGCTCTACTTTTTGTACTTGTTCGCCATATGGTCTTGCTGGAATCGAGCCGACAGGAAAGCCAGCCGGACTTAATCTGGTCCTGGGTGATCTTTGTGCATTATTCCTCAAAAGATAGGCGAAAGTCTCAAATGTATCAGCAGTAACTTCCGGATTTGCAAAGTTGCTGCTTCCATCTTCAATTCCCATAACTAAATTTGTTGCCACATCGGTATCTACTGTTAATCCATTATCCTTTATTAAAACCGCCATCAGTTCGCTTGTTGTGGCACTTGGCTTTGCAAAGGATAAAATTTCACGCTTAGCTTCCAAGGCTCTTGTTCCTATGTGTACCACTTTTGAATTGGCCAAATCGGTCAAAGACAAAATTGGAAAATGTGTTTCATTTGCCCCACCGATTAAAATTATCAAATCGGCTGCAGTTCCTGAGTAATCAATTGTTATCTGTTCCTTCTGCGGTGCGGTAAAACCGCTTTTTGGAGTGACTGTAAGTTTAAATTCTCCACCTTCAATATCGTAACCAACTTTATCTATGTTTGCAGCTTCATAATTAGCAAACTTAATAGTTAGATTTTTCTTTCCTAATTCTTGGCTTATTTTATTTATCCCAATAAGTCTATTAAATCCCACCATCATTGGTGTCGGGCAAAAAATGCTAATATCTTTTCTTTCATGAATTGAAAGATAAAGAGCAAGACCTGCCGCAACTTGATCAAAATATGGTTTGGTTGGCAATGCTATGAGAACAGAGGACGCCGAATCAACTAATGATAAAAAATTATTTTCCATTTTGTGGTAAGTAATCAATATTGGAGCAGTTTTTTTCCAATTACTTAGTGACCGATACTATCACGTCTCCGATAGTAAAATCAAGTTGAGGATCAATGATCACACCAAATTCTTCCGATTGACCTACGGATGGGATCTCCTGTTTTTGTTTTCTTATTGAGACAGCTTTTCCTTTTCCAATTTCTTTTTCTCCTCTTTGCAAAACAAGCAAGTCGCCCTTTGTAATTCTTCCGGAAACAACTTTACATCCTGCAACCTTTTTATTATCAAACGGGAAAGATGCAAGAACTTCCGCTCTTCCAAGAATCTCAACCCTTCCTTTTTTTAAAATCTCTTCAAGTTTTTGCAAAAGCTCATAAATAATTTGAAATCTTTCAACTTTAACTTTTTCCGCCTCGGCAAGCTTAACTATGTCTGCAGAAATTTTTGATTCGAAGGCAAAAACGTAAGCATTGCCTGTTTTTGCATCAATAACATCCGAACATGTAACATCCCCGACACCTTGCCCGACAACAACTATTTTGGGCGGAAGTGAGGCAATAATTGCTTCCAAAGAACCGGCGTTATCGGCTTTAATGATTACAGGTATCTCGTCATTAGAAAGCCTTCTTAAATCAAAGGTTCCACGGATTTTTTTCTCGATCTTTTGGGGTTCGTGAGGTTCTTTTGTAATTGAAACTCCAACAGAGGGCACTTCAGAAAAGCCACATATTCTGGCAGGATCCCCTGGCAAGACTTCCTTAATAGATTTTCCTTTGTCATCAAACAAAGCCCTTATTTTGCAACATATTTTTTCGGCATAGACTGTCTCACCAACTTTCAAACTTCCATTTCTAACAACCACCGAGGCTACTGGTCCCATTTTATCTTTCCCGGATTCGATAACTACAGCTTCCAGTGGGGCATTTATATTCCCTTTCAATTCGGCTACATCTGCCATAAGAATAAGTATTTCCAAAAGTTCGGAGATTCCATTGTTTGTTTTTGCTGAAACCGAGATAAATGGAACATCGCCCCCTCTGCCCTCGAAGAATACACCTTCTTTTTCCAATTCGCCTTGAAGGTGTTCGGAGCTTGCACCAGCAACATCAGATTTTGTTCCGGCTACCACAAATGGAATTCCGGCCTCTTTAATAATTTCGAGGGCTTCCATTGTTTGTGGTTTTACACCATCATCTTGGGCAACAACCAAGATAGCCAAATCAGCTACTTTAGCACCTCTTCCACGCATCTTAGAAAATGCTGCATGACCTGGAGTATCTATGAAAACGATAGAACTAGTTTTCCCTTCTGCTGCAGTAAAATCAATTTTTGAAGCACCAATTTTTTGAGTGATTCCACCCGCCTCGCGTGCAGTAATATTGGTTTTTCGAATCGTATCAAGAAGTGTGGTTTTTCCATGATCAACATGCCCAAGTACTACTACGATAGGCGAACGACTATTTATCTCTGAAATATTTTTATCCATAGTTTTATTTATTCTAAAAGTAAGAATCTAGTAGCTAGAAGTTAGTAGCTAGGAGTATCAAAAAGTTTGAAGGTGAAAAAATAATTTGATAGTTTTCATTTTACTCAGACTTTTTTGGTTCTTCTGCCACCTCGCCCTCTGACTGACTAGATGTCTCACTGTTTTGTTCCGATTCAACTTTTTCTTCTTTTATTGGTTCTTCTTTTATTGGGTCTTCCTTTACCTCTTGCCCTTCACCAATCACTTCGACAGCTTCACCGTTGCCCTCTACTTCAATTCTGTAGCCGGTCAATTTTGCAGTCAATCTTACATTTTGCCCGTCTTTTCCGATAGCAACTGAGAGCTGATCTTCAGGAGCCGTTACTCTTGCCGTCTTTGTTTCCTCATTAATCGAAACAGACAAATCTTCAGCTGGCGAAAGAGAAGATTTTATGAGCTCGGCGACATCTTCACTCCAGGAAATGACATCAACTCTTTCTCCACCGATTTCATTTGTAACAGCCTGAACTCTGACACCCTTTTGCCCTACACAACTTCCCACAGGGTCCACGCCGGTTTGTTCCGAAAAAACTGCAACTTTTGTCCTAACACCGGCTTCTCTGGCAATTGCTTTTATTACTACTGAACCAGATCCTATCTCAGGCACCTCTCTGGCAAAAAGTTTAGCTACGAATTCAGGTGAAGATCTAGACAAAAAGATTTCCTTACCTCTTGGAGTTTCGTCAATTTCTTTAATTAAAAACGTTAAACGTTGATTCAAATTCAACCTCTCGTTGGGAATCCTATTGTCAACCAAAAGGATCGCTTCGGTTCTTCCCAGATCAATTCTGACATTTGGTCCATCGAATCTTAATACCAATCCTGTAACTAAAGATCCCACTTTCTCCTGGAATTCCTCCATAATTACACCTTTTTCAGCCTCGCGAATTTTTTGATGAATTACCTGCTTTGCAGTTTGAGCCGCAATTCTTCCAAATCCGGGCGGAGTCACATCATGTTTCCCTTTTTTAGCCTCTTTGATCTGTTCTTCTGTGGCGTCCTCAGCAGGCAATTCCCACGCAAAAACTTTCGTTTCACCATCCACAGGATCAATAACCGCGTCATAATCAAAACTGTCAACTTCGACACCTTGCTCTTTTGCATCTCTCTTGTAAGCGGCAATTATTGCCTGTTTGATTGTTTCTATTATCACGTTGGCGTCTAGCCCACGTTCTGCGGCTATTGCTTTTAGCGCTTGGCTAAATTCTGTTCTTGCTGTTTGTTGCATATTATTAAAAAAAGGTGGGACGAGTCCCACCAAATCAAATACTCAATTCCAGATACAAGTTTAACTCATTAAAGCTAAAAACTCAAGCTACATAAGTAAGTTAATTTTGAGTATTAGTCTTCCCGAACATCTGCTGAAGTTCTTTTTCCGTCGGGTTTCTTTTTTCCTATTCACATTTTTTCATTAACCTGCAAATAGGACAGTCATCAATAATACAATTATTGCTTGATACCATAATGGCGTCACCTACTTTTTTACTGGATGTTTTCATCCTACCGTTTATAAATTTATATCATTCAAATCTGCAAATATTCAAGTGATTATTTTTATGATATATTGAATATATACTTCAATACTATATAGTATTGAAGTGCTATGACTAAAATTTCAAAATTGCCATTAAGATCTGATGTTTGGAATCGGATTTTTGATTTGTTCGTCAGTACCCTATCCAACCAAAGAGATAAAAAGAAATTATCAAATTTTATTAATGATTTTTTCTCGCCAACTGAAAGAATAATGTTTGCAAAAAGGTTGGCTATTGCGGTTCTGGTCGCAAAAGGCCAAGATTATCAAAGTATCCACGAAATTTTGAAAGTAAGTCCACCAACTATTGCAAAACTTAGTTTAAGAATCAAATATATGGGGGAGGGTTTAAACCCTGTTATTAGAGATATTTTTAAGAGTCAGGCGTTGCAAATTATATGGAAAGAAACTGAAGATCTGTTTGATTTGCCAACAAAAGGTAACTTAAAATCGCCCGAAAGATTTAAAAGAAAACTTCGAAGAGTGAAGCAAATTAATAAAATGAGATCGGAATTTTAACTACTACAATACTATATAGTATTGTAGTTTTTAGGCACAAAATTACATTAATTTCATCAAATTTATGAGATTAATCGTTTGGCTTCTTCCAAAAAAACTAAGTCTCTTTGTTGAATAAATTTACCTTCATAATTATTTGATTTGTCATTTTTGATGGCTTCGATGACTCCATTTAATGTCATCCAAACAAGTCGGTGACCTTCTTCAATCTCTTTAGACTCCCAGTGGGGAGTTCCTTTAGATTTTATTTTTCCTAAATAACAATACGAAGTCTGATAAAGATAAAGTTTGGATCGATATTCTTCCACTTTTCCGATCTCTCCTATAATTTCTATTTCACATCCAGTTTCTTCCTTTATCTCTCTTTTACAGGCAGTTATTTCATCTTCATCTTTTTCAATCCCGCCGCCAGGTAATTTATAATAATTATATTTAGATACGAATTCGAGAGGAATCTGATCATTCTCATCAAAAGCTACAGCACGAGATGCAAAACGTTTCCAATTATTTTTATTTTCTTTGTACGGTTTATCTTCTATATATTTTAGAAGTCTCATAATTCCACTTTTTCCATCTTTTCGATAATTTCTTTTTGTTCCCTTGAGAGTTTTTCAGGAACAATTACATTGATTCTCACATATTCATCTCCTTTACCACGACCGTGGAGATGGGTAACACCACGCTCGCGAAGCCTCATCATTGTTCCACCCTGAGTCCCCGGGCGGATTTTTAACTTTAGTTCACCATCGATTGTTGGCACTTTAATTTCCCCACCTAAAGCGGCTAAAGAAAATGAAATACCAATCGAAACGTAAATATCGTCATCCTGCCTGTCAAAAAGCGTATCCGGTTTAATGTTTATGGACAACCTAAAATCGCCAAAATCAATTGTTGCCCCTTCATAAATACCTGCCGGGATTTTAATTTTTCTTTTTTTGCCTCCAATTGAAACCTCTTTACTAACACCTTTTACTGCGTCCATAAAAGAAATCGATATTGAGTACCTTGGCTTGGGTCTCCGACCCTGAGCGGAGCTGAACGGGTTTCCGCCTCCAAAAAAGGCTTCAAAAATATCAAACGGATCTCCAAAACCACCCTCACCAAACGGCGAACCGCCACCACTAGTATATGTATAGGTAAACGGGCTGCCCTGACCCCCGAATCCACCCGCAAAAGGATTTCCGCCGGGAGCTCCACCTGGAGTAAATGCAGCGTGTCCATATTGATCGTAGGCAGATTTCTTCCCCGGATCGGAAAGCACTTGATAAGCCTCATTTATCTCTTTAAATTTCTTCTCGGCAGTCTCTTTATCGTCTTTATGACGGTCAGGATGCCACTCCAAAGCTGCCTTTCTATAGGCTTTTTTTATCTCATCAGCGGAAGAACTTTTTGATACCCCGAGGATATCGTAGTAATCAGATTTTGTGGCCATTTTAATGGAGATTACTCTACAACTTCACCCTCTTCAACCCCTTCGGCAGGCTCAGGGCTTTTAGCTTTCTCGTCTTTTTCTGACTCATCACTCTTTTCCTCATCACTCCCTCGACTTTGCTCGGGACCTGCAGAGCCCTTGTCTCCTTCGGCATACATGGCTTGTCCAATCTGACTTAAAGTATCCGAAAGGTCTTTTGTAACTGCCTCGATATCCTCTTTGCTTGAATCTTCCTTCCCGACAACTTCTTTGACTTTAGCAACTTTTTCCTCGACCTTGGTTTTAACATCAGCTGGAACCTTGTCCCCTGCATCTTTCAGGGCTTTTTCTGCTGTTGCAACCATAGCATCGGCGTTATTTTTGATCTTGATAGTTTCGGCTTTCTTTTCATCTTCCTCTTTGTGCTTTTCTGCCTCTTCCTGCATTCTTTTAATCTCATCATCGGAAAGCCCAACTGCACCTGTAATTTTGATGTTTTGAGTCTTACTGGTTGCTTTATCTTTTGCTGTCACAGTCAAAATTCCAGAAGCATCCATGTCAAAAATAACTTCAACCTGGGGAACTCCACGGGGTGCAGGAGGAATTCCGTCAAGAATAAATGTTCCAAGAGTTTTATTATCTGTACTCATTGGCCTCTCACCCTGAGTTACAACAATTTGAACCTGAGTTTGATTATCGGCAGCCGTTGAAAAGACTTCTGTTTTAGAGGTTGGAACAGTTGTGTTTCTTGGAATCATGGGAGTGGCCACTCCGCCAAGAGTTTCAATTGCAAGAGTTAAGGGTGTAACATCCAATAAAAGAATATCTTTGACTTCGCCTCCCAAGACTCCCCCTTGGATTGCAGCACCAACCGCAAC
This sequence comes from uncultured Gammaproteobacteria bacterium, assembly GCA_964635715.1. GTDB lineage: Bacteria > Patescibacteriota > Microgenomatia > UBA8517 > UBA8517 > UBA8517. The sequence goes on from CAZWNZ010000001.1 coordinate 62,319, forward strand.
AACTTCATCTGGATTTACCGACTGATTCGGATCTTTGCCAAAAAAGTTTCTAACGGTTTCGACAACTTTAGGCATTCTGGTCATTCCACCCACCATAACTATCTCATTAATGTCGTGCGCATCAAGCTTTGCATCTTTCAAACAAAGCTCAACAGGCTTAAGGGTTTTTTGGATAAGTTCATCAACAAGCCCTTCCATTTTGGAACGGGTGAGCTTCATTGTTAGATGAAGCGGTTGACCATCTTTTTGAGTTATATAAGGTTGGTTAATTTCGACCTCCGAAGCCGCAGAGAGCTCAATTTTAGCTTTTTCAGCGGCGTCACGTACTCTTTGGTAGGCTTGAGTATCTGCTTTAAGATCTACACCCTGCTCTTTTTTGAACTCAGAAACAATATAATCAACTATCACTGCATCAAAATCATCTCCCCCAAGGTGTGTGTCACCGTTTGTGGCTTTAACTTCAATAACACCATCCCCAATTTCAAGAATCGAAATGTCAAATGTTCCTCCACCAAGATCATACACAGCAATTTTTTCAGAGTTTTTCTTGTCAAGTCCGTAAGCAAGTGCAGCAGCTGTTGGTTCATTAATAATTCTTTCAACTTTAAGTCCGGCAATTTCACCTGCTTGTTTTGTTGCCTGGCGCTGTGCATCATCAAAATATGCCGGAACTGTAATAACAGCTTGTTCGACTTTTTCTCCTAAATGTTTTTCTGCGTCTTTCTTAAGCTTCATCAAAATTCTGGAACTTATTTCTTGGGGAGTGTAGTTCTTACCCTCAATTTCGATATCAGCCATACCATTTTTTCCTTCGGTAATCTTGTAAGGAACCATATCGATTGTTCTTTTAACCTCCTTGTCTTCAAATCTTCTCCCCATCATGCGTTTTGCTGAATATACTGTGTTTTTGGAATTAAGAATCATTTGACGCTTAGCCACATCTCCAACTAGATTTTTAATAGGTTCAACCACTGAAGGCGTTGTGTTTTTGCCGGTATCTACTGCCGGAATAACTTTCGGACGACCACCTTCCATTACTGCCACGCAGCTATTTGTTGTACCTAAATCGATTCCAATAATTTTACTCATATGTTTTTATAATTTTATATTATTCTCGATATATTTTAATTATTAATTTTAGACACCTTTACTTTTGCGTGTCTAATTACTTGTCCATCTTTAAATTTCCAACCTTTCAAAACTAACTCTGAAATAGTATTATCTCGCTCTCCAGCCGTAACTTCAATAGCGTCCATGTTGTTTGTATCAAATTCATCCCCAATTTTAGGGCTTATTTCAACCAAACCCTCCTCATTTAGTACCTTTTTAAATTCACCTATGCAAATTGCAAAGCCTGCATCTTGCAAATGAGTTTGTGCGTTCTCGAGATTGTCTAAAACCGGTAAAAGTTTTGTAATAATCCCGATTGAGGTCACCTTACTTAACACCTCACGCTCTTTTTCAACCCTTTTTACTAAATTATCGTAATCCGCGAGTGTGCGAAGAAGCTGAGCCTTCAAAAGTTCTGCCTCTTCATTTACTCTTTTCCCTGTTTTTAATGTATTTCCCTTTTTTGTTTTTTCCATATGTTTTCTCCATCCACTAAATACTATATCCTAGATTCTAGCTACTAATTTCTATTTATTGGCTACTTCCTCAATCATGTTTCCAAAATATCTCAAAATCGGAATCGCTGTCGCATAGTTGGCTCTTGCAGGCCCAATGATTCCCAACGCACCTCTTCTCCCTTTAATCTTGAAGTGTGTGGAAATTATTCCGGTCGGCGCAAGTCCAGGAATTCCCAGCTCTTCCCCAAAAAGAACGGCCAAGGGCGATGCCGGCTCAAATCCAAAAAATAATTTATCTAATTCATCCAGTTCTTCAAAGACCGAAAAAAGACTTTGACAAGTCATAACATCTGAAAATTCAGGATTTTCAAAAATATATGAATGACCTGCGTACCAAAACCTATCCTTTTTATCATTTTTTGGAGAATCATCTTTAATCCCTGCTACTGCAAGAGATCTTGTTCTTGTAGCAAGTGCACGGGTGGCCTCGTCCATAAGTTCATCCAAATCGTCCCTGGAGTCCCAAACTTCTTCTTTTGCCTTAACTTCGTCGATTACACTCATTTGTTTTTCTTCCATGAGTTGATTTATATAAAACTTCATAGCAACAGGTGTCGGAACACGGCCGGCTGAAGCATGGGGTTGTTTAAGAAAATTTAATTTTGTCAGAGAAACCATCTCGTTCCTGATAGTCGCGGGAGAAATACCCAGGTTATATTTTTTATCCAAAGCCTCTGAACCAACAGGTTCGGCCGTAGCAATATATTCATCAACTATCGTCTTCAAAATTTGTGTCTGCCTTGATGTAAGTCCTTCAGTCATATTAGCAGTATCGTACATCGAGTGCTAATTAATGTCAATACCATAAATTTTAAGACCCGCTTGGGGTTTCTGTGGTTGGGGTAATTGGTTCTTCCTCTTTGGATGGAAGCGATGGAAAAACTCTCTTGGTAATAATTCTTTTGGCTAAATTCAAAAAATACTTAGCTTCATCGACACGGAATAAAAGCGACAAAAGAGTGTAAATAATTAGTCCTACCAAAAAAGTAACAGTTGTAAGAATTATCACGTTACCTGTATAGCGAGTATCCAGTACAAATTTTTCGAAAGGAAAAGTGTTGGTAGCATCAATTCCGCTTAAAAAAGAAAGCCTTTTAACCCATACGGACTTATCAAAAATTTTGAGCATAAAGAACATTGCAGTTCCAGAAACAACTGTTGCCATAAAAATCTTCAGGGTATGAATAACAAATCTCAAATCGACTATCTTTTCAATCTTTTTATTGATCAAAACAAGTAAAATTACAGATTCGACAAGTGTGCTGATAGCAAAAGATGCAGCCAGCGCCCAAACTCCCAAACCAAGACCTCTTATCAGAATAAAATCTGCGACAACTAAAATAGTTAATCCAACAAACGATACTTTTACCGGAGTTTTTGTATCGTTTAATGCAAAAAAAGAACGGGTAAGAATCGACATCAAAGTCTGAAAAACAACGGATATCGCAAAAACCGAAAGAATCGTTCCGGTCTGAACGGTAGAATTCCAATCAAAGATCTTTGTTCCATAAATAAGTCTAACAACGGGAATTCTTAAAGCGATCAAGGCTGCCGATATTGGAAGTGTAAAAAACATTGCTTGATAAATTGCGGATAGGAGAATCTTTCTGAACTCTTTTTTATTGTTGTCCACATCGGAAAGCATTGGTAGTACAGCCTTTGCGAGGGAAGTACCGAAGAGACTTACTGGTAAAAGTTGTAATGAATTGGCAAAAGTATAGTAGGTATAAGATGCCTGTGAAATTATTGATGAAAGAAAAAGTTCAGCACTTTTCCCCACCTGGTCAAATGCTAAATCAACTACTCTGGGAAAGGCTAATTGTCCGATTTTTTTGACGTTGTCATCAGGTTTAAAATTCCAAGTGAATCTAAACCCAAGTTTGCGCGAAAGAGGGTATTGAATAATAAAATGTGCAAAAGCTCCTATAACTACTCCAACCGCAGGGGCAATCAATCCCAAGCGTGGGGTGAGAACAACAGTCCCAAAAATTATACCCAAATTATAAAAAATCGGCGCCAGAGCGGGAATCAAAAAGCGCCTTAATGATTCCAAAACTCCGGTTAAAACATAACTAATTACAAAAAAACCCTGTGCAGCGAAAAGAATTCTGGCAAGAAAAGCTATTTGGTTCGTTTCGTAATCCCCATAACCAGGAGCAATTACTGAGTAAATCTGGGGGGCAAAAACTCCTATTATCAATACCGCAAAAGCAAAAATTGCAAGCCCTATTGAGACCACCTTACCAGCAAGTTGCCAAGCTTGCGCTTCACCATTTTTTAATGTCTTCGTGAAAATGGGTATAAAAGCTGATGAAAAAGTCCCAAAAACCAACACTTGAAATACTGCATCCGGAAGTCTGAATGCAGCAAAGAAAAGTGATAACGATTCCGGAGTAAAATAGCTGGCCAAAACTCTTTGTCTGACAAGTCCCAGGATCATAGAGATGGCAATCATTACCATGATAAGTGTCGCTGCAGAAAGAACTGTGTTTTGTTGGGAATTTATTATTTTTTTGCTCCTGGATATCAAGTTTTCCATAACTCTCTGTTGATATTCTAGCCTCTTTGTCATATACTAACAACCACAAATGAATTTTAGATTTTAAATTTAAAATTCCGAGTTAACTAGCCATGCCAGTAACAAAAACAGCAAAGAGAGCCCTCAGGGGTTCGAAAAATAAAGCAGAAGTAAATAAGCTTTTAATAAAAAGGCTTGAGATTGCTATCCGTATGGCAAAAAAGTCTAAATCTCCCAAAGAAGTTCTGACTGCAACTTCTCTAGCTGATCGTGCCGCAAAAAAAAGAATCATTCATAAAAATAAAGCGGCTAGAGTTAAATCCCAACTAGCAAAATTGATTACTGCAAACAAAGTTTCAAAGATTAAAAAAACCACTTCTAAAAAAGTTTCTTCTAATAAGAAATAATTTGCTTCTTTCACGCATTTACATGTGCTATATTGGTTTAAGGCCGTGTGTCTTATATAGTTTATGCCCAAAAATAAAGCAATCAATTTACTGCCTTTAGAGGAGTTTAACGCTTCAACCACCGGCCGTGTTCTAAAATGGGCGACAGGAACTTTCCGTGTGATTGTAATTATCACTGAAATGGTTGTTATGGGAGCTTTTTTGTCACGGTTCTGGCTGGATGCCCAAAATTCAACTCTAAACAACGCAATAAAAGCAAAAAGTGCCCAAATTTCCGCACAAACTGATTTAGAGCAGCGTTTCAGAAACACTCAATTAAAACTGAATGTATTTAAACAAATTGATCAAAGTAATAATTTATCTTCTTATGTTGACAACATTACCAGCAAGGTTCCTGAAAATATCACTTTATCAAAAATATCCATTGAGAAAGAGGCTATATCTATTACGGGTTCGTCTTTATCGGATTATGATATCGCGGTATTTATAGCCAGTCTGCAAAATCCACCATTTAAAGAGGCTGTTTTAAGTCAGGTGGGTTCATCTGAAAACAATCCCGGAGAAACCAATTTTACAGTGAGCGCGATTTATTAATACTATGGCATCAGGTTGGAGATCATCATATTACCGATATAAACAACTGTTTCTAAATGTTTCTGCCACTTATAAAAAGAGGTCGGATCTTCGTGCGTTTTTGGAAATAGTTTTGTCGTTAATTGCAGTAATCATTTTCGTAGTTTTTGCATTAAAACCTACCGCCTTAACCATTATTAGTCTTGTCCAACAGATAAAAGAAGAGAAAAAGGTTCTAACCTCACTCAACCAAAAGGTCAGTGACTTGCAAAAAGCATCCACTCTTTTAACCCAAAATCAAATGTTTTTGGATAACATTAATCTTGCCATCTCCACTACACCAAGTCCTGATATATTTGCAAAACAAATATTGGGAATGTCTGCCAAAAATAATGTTGAGCTGATGGCTTTATCCATTAACGAAGTTGTTATAATTGGGAACACAAAAAAGATAGTTTCCAAAGAAACAGAACCATTGCCTGAGAATGCTAACGAAATTGGATACTCGATCAGTATAAAAGGCGGTTTTGCCAATATAAACACATTTTTAAAAGATATTGAAAATCTCAGAACAATATCGAAAATAGACAGCCTCACAATTAGCTCTTCCATAAGTGACTCTGGAAGGGTTATAGTGGCTGTAATTTCAGGTAGAATTCCTTATTTGGAACAAGTCAAAAAATGAAAAAAAATCGTCTCCCCAAACCAATAACCATACTAATATTGACACTTTTAACTGCAGTACTTTGGGTAGGTTTAAATATATATAGAACTTTTACAATTAAGCCGGATGCTCCTGTTCCTGAAAGTGTATCCAATCCTTTGAATCCGGTACTCAACACTGAAGTCATTCAGCAAATAGAATCCGCTATTTACATTCCCGATTCTGAAATTCCACAAATTGGTACAAACATTCAAATAACAGCGACACCCCTGCCTGTGCTGACCGAGGAGGAAATGACCGAAGCTGAAACAGGATCCGAAACTGAATCAACCGAAAGCGGATCTTTTCAGGCAACTGAAGATGAAACAACAACCGAAGAAAAATGATAAAGAAAAAAAATATACCAACAATACTTGGAATACTGCTTCTTTTGGGTGGCGTATTTACCGGTGTGATTCTTCTTAAGAACAATCAACTGTTCAGAATAGGTGCAAGTTCCACAGCAGCTCCCAAGGATGTAAGAGTCAGTAGTGTTTCTGATTCCACAGCTACCATTACTTGGGTCACCGGAGAACCCACATCGGCTTTTATTTCTTATGGTACCGATGAAAATACCGGAACCGTTATTAATGAGACAGAAAATGACCAAAAATATACCACTCACAGTATCACTATTACAGGTCTTTCTGCCAGTTCCACCTATTACTTAAAAATAAACTCTAACGGCACAACATTTGACAACAATGGGGTTCCTTGGCAATTTATTACAGGTGAAAATCTACCTCTAAGCCAGAAGTCGATTCCGATATCTGGATCCGTTATCTCCGCGTCAGGAACATCCATGAAAAGGGCAATTGTTTACATAACTATAAACGGTTATGTGATTTCAACAATGACCTCAGAAAATGGAACTTTTGTTTTACAAATCGGATCCGCCAGAACTCCCGATCTTTCCGCTTATGCAGATATTGATCTTGAGAAAACCCTTCTGGAAATTTCGGTTACGGCGGAGACCGGAGAAACTGCAATTGCAAAAATCTTTTCTCAATCCGCAAACCCAATTCCTGCATTAATAATTGGCCAAGATCAAGATTTCAGAAATTTGGAACCTTTATCCAACGGTTTAAATCCAGATGCCAATCTTAGCCTTCCTGAAAGTGCGACGGCTGAGTCTAAACTTGATGTCAGTCAATCCGAAACTATTTCTACAACAACCCTAACCTTGGACAGTATTACTGAAGGAGAGGTAATCACCAGCAATCAACCTCAACTTTTCGGGGATGGGCCAAAAGGAACCGAGATTACAATTACTATTCACTCCGACACGGAAATTTCAGGATCGGCAGTTGTTTCATCAAGTGGCCTGTGGAATTGGTCGCTTCCAACCGATCTTTCTCCCGGTGCTCACACAATTACTATTTCCTGGATCGACTCACTAGGCATTGCCAGAACTCTAACCAGAAATTTTATCGTCCAAGCCGGTGAATTGCCTGCATTTGAAGCATCACCATCAGGCACTCCTACGACGACGCCAAAACCAAGTCAAACTCCTTCCCCCACACCAATTCCAAGTGCGACAAAAACTCCCTTAGCTACCAAAAGCCCAACCCCAAAGCCGACTGCTATTCCAACCACAACTCCGGAATCTTTACCTGAATCTGGAATCTTGACTCCGACTCTTCTACTATCTATGATGGGGATAGGCGTAATAACCTTTGCTTTTTATATTTGGAAAAAATCAGAAGATGAGTCCTAAATTGAATCTAGAATTATAAATTACTAATAATATCCATGCCCAACCAAGATCCAACAAACAACAATCCTCCCCAAGAGAATACCCCGGTAAATCCTGTAAGTTCGGTCTCTTTTTCACCTCAGGCAGATTTACCGCCATTACCGCCGGAATTCCAAAATCTGGAAGGCAGTCAAGTTAATCCACCAACCGCCAACTCAACGTCGTCATCCGATCCTACAGGAGATTCTGGTTCTGCAGCGCCGCCGCCAGCTTTTGCAAATATTGCCCCTGCTCCAAAGAAAAAGTTTGGAACCAAAAAAATAATTGCCACGATTTTAGGAATAATCGGGCTTGTGGGAGCGGTCGGAGCAGGAACATATCTTGTTGGACAAAAACAACTATTTCAACAAAAAGCCGACACACTATATGAATGTTCAAATGCTTACTGTGTAAGGTGTACTTGCGGATGTACATCATCCAATGCAGATTGCAGTGGACCAACTAATTGTAACCCCGATTGTCCAACCGCCACTCCAGTTTCAACGGACAGGCCTAATACATGCGAAGAAAATGGTTTTACATGTAAAACACCTGGCGGTGATGGTCATTGTCCAACAGGGTCATATGATCGATCTGGAACATGTGCTAATGGTGTGTGTTGTTATACTCCATCCGACCCAGAACCCACATCCAGAACAGGATGGGGAATCGGAGAAGCTTGCACTAATACATCAGGAACGGGAACTCAGTGTGTTCTTGCTATTTGCCCATATGGGTGTGAAGGTAGTTGTGATTCTAACGATCCGGGTGTTACTTTGAAATATGGAAATTGTGAGACACTTGCAAGTGAAGTGCTGAGTACTTGTGGCCAAGTTGATTTAGTTAATTCTTCAGGTGTTTATTGTGATGTTGATCCATCGGATGGTATAGATGCTCAAATAACATGTCCTCAACCCAGATGTGCTGTTGATGATACACCTACGAGTGAGCCTAAATCTTCACCAACCCCAACTCCCACCACCGCTGCACCCTACTGCGCTGCCGTAAAAGCTTACGATACAGAATGGGAAGTACTTTCCTCAACCGACTTGACATCTCTATCAGAAGGATCTGTTGTTAACTTCTGTGTATCGGGTCTTCCATTATCCAATTCTTTCGACAAAGCTCAATTTACTATCAACGGTGTTAAACAAACTGAGACCTCTGTAAACAGACCTCAATCGGCAGAGACAACTTATTACAACGAGTTCTGTCAGTCTTATACAATACCAAGCGGAACAACAACGTTTACTGTCACGGGTCAGATTCACCACTCTACGCTCGGGTGGTTTTAAAAATATATGAAAAAACCTGTTAGCAAAATCGGAACAATTTTAATAATAATAGCCACAGTCATTCTGGCTGGAATTGCGATTTTTACAGCCTACAGATTGTATCAACTTAGACAAACCTCTGTCGCACCTAATGTTCCCAGCAGCATGCCAAAGGCTGAAGAATCAACTGCAAGCCCTGCTCCCACTAGCAATTGTTCCCTATCGTTTACCATATCGACATCCACTCCTACCACTACAGCCACAGCTACAGCTACTGCAACAGCCACAGCAACTGCGACGGCTACAGCTACTGCAACAGCCACGCCAACTTCATCCGGTACTCCGAACTCTTGCGGTGGAACTTGTGGAAGTAATACTAATTGTGGATCAGGTCTTTACTGTTATAACGGTTACTGTCGTAATCCATCGTGTTCTAATGAAATAGATTGTGTCTGTCCGACAGGCACCTCTACGGCCACAGCAACTGCGACAGCAAAAAGTTCCACCCCAACTTCTACACCTGAAGAAGTCACTCTTCCCGAGTCAGGTACAGGCTGGACGACTTTCATGGGTATCGGAGTCGGAATGTTGGTTGTTCTAGGATCAATTCTTTTAGCTCTCTAATTTCATTGTGAATAAAATTACAAACTTTCTGAAACCAGGCATCGAATTTGCCAAAACAAATTTAGATACCATTATCGTTGTTCTTATCTCAGTCGGAATTTTCTTTCTTGGATACTATGTTACTGTTTATTCACTAGGAAAGCTGAAACCAAAGATCGTTTCTTATTATCCTTTTGATAAATTTTTCCCAAAATCTGGGCGTTGGTCCGTGATGTATTTTTTAATTACAGTTCTTCTTTTGGGAGCTCTGGTTTATATAATTATAAAGGGAGGCTTCTATCTAGCACCGGCTTAAAATTATCTCCAGCTTGCTACCCAGTAGTAACTTTTGTCTAACCAAAGTGGAACTTGGAGTCCTGCCCAGTGTGGATAAAAATAAATAAATGACAAAATGCAAATAGGCACAACGAAATACATTGCCTTTGGAAATCGTCTTAGTAAATAACCTATTGCAATACTCATAAATGGTATCGAGGGAAGATAGTGATAGAAAAACATTATCCTGGGAGATGCTGCCCACGGAGCAAAAAATATTAAATAACTAAATACCACAAAACCAAGCCTTTTATTTTTTTCAAGATAGGAAAAAACCGCACACAAGCAAATTGAGGCAATCCCAATCCAAAAAACAAAGGGATTACCCATTGCATATATTCGGGAAACCACCCCTCCGATTTCACTACTTGTGTAAAGATAAATTGGTCGAATCAAAAACGGCCAGGTCCACCATGAAGATGTGTAAGGATGTGTGGCTTCTAAGCCTGTGTGATACCACCATATTTGCTTCTGCATGCCCCACCATATAGTCAAATTGTGCCCTGTTGTAAACATCGGTAAGTAGGATAAAAGGTAAATGATAAAAGGTAAAAGTAAAAACCAAAGAATTGAGGGATTAAACTTATTTTTTCTTTTAAGCCATAGAACAAAAATTATCGGAGCCGCCCAAAGAGCTGACCACTTGGAAGAAAGTGCCAAACCATAAAAAATAGCCGAAAAAAGATCTTTTTGTTTCATGAACATATAGATCGACAGGAGAGAAAAGAAAAGAATGTAGCTATCATTCATACCTATTCTATTCATAACCAAGGGAAGTCCGTCCAGCGAAAAAACTCCGGCAGAAATAAGACCAACAGTCTCATCTTTAAATATTTTCTTTGCTATTAAATAGATCAAATAAACCGACCCTACACCCAAAATGGCGCCCGGGATTCTCCAACCAAATGAATTTTGGCCAAAAATGCTCATTCCAAGAACCATTCCAAGTTTTGCCAATGGCGGGTGTGTCCACTCATAAGCAAAGCCCTCAGGAGGAGTATTCCACCACTCCCAAGCCTTGGCAGAATCTTCTCCCATCATTGTTACTGCGGTAAAAGCATGATAGACCTCGTCAAAATACATTTCCGTAGGACTCCCCAAGTTAAACACACGGACGGCAAAGGCGAAGGCTAAAATCACATAAAGAATGTACTTGGATTTAATTTTCGAAAGTTTGATTTCAGGTAAATTGGAAATGTCCTGTGTTCGATCTTCTTTTCTAGAACCTGAAAAAAAGCGATTAATATGTAACCGCATTTTCTTCCAACCGATCTTGTAATTTTTAAAGATAACAATAAACATATATACCAAAAGTCCCACACCAACTACTTCGATAAATTTGACCAGAAGCTCAGGATAAACTTCTACAAAATCATTAACAATCCATTGATAGGAATAAATAAGATTTAACAAATAAATTACTGAATAGCCGGCATAAGGAATAATAAATAAAGGATTTTCGATCGTCAAAATTGCCAGAGGCGCAAATACAGGCAAGAGATGTCTTTCATGCATCCTGGTAAAAAACATAAAACTTGCCGCAAACACAAAGGCTATTAGACTATAATAATTGATCTTGGTTTTAAATTTTTTAATTATTAAAAGTGCCGTCATTGCCAAAACAAAAATATAACCTCCGAATTGAAAATAAATATTATCCGGCTTCCAAAAACCAAAAAGTCCCCAGAAATTAAAAGAGTTTACTGAAGTATAAGGATATTGCCCCGCAGAAAGATTTAGGCGGCTAAGTATAAATGGAATTAAGTCTCCCTTAGCAAAAGGCACAAATCCCAAAATAAACAGAGCCATCCCCACAAAAACATACTGAATCATTTTTGCAAAACTCCATTTATTCTTAATCATCATTAACACAATAATAGGCAAAATAAACGCTGCCTGAGGCTTTATTAAAGTTCCAACAGAAAGAATAATTGCAGATAAAATAAAATTACTATTCAGGAAATATACTACAGCGACGGATGCAAGTGCGGTTAAAGAGTCTACTTGCCCCCAAAGTGAAGAATTTATAAAAACCGCCGGATTAAAAATATAGATTAAAGATCCGATAAATCCCCATTTTTGGTTTTTATTTTTTGCTAAAATTTTATATATCAAATAACCCGTCAAAAGGTCTGCAAAAATTGCCGGTAATTTATAAAGCATAACTTGCGGAATAATTCCTAACAGATTCACTTTTTCTAACAACCGAAGAATATATAAATATCCGGGTAGGTAATCGCACCAGGAACTGTAGAAATTTTTAAATCCGTCTGCAGCAAGATTATTGCTCCAAGCAATAAAAGTTCCCTGATCAAGCTGTAAAGTTCCAAAAAAAGAAAGTACAATTCTTAATATGAGAGCAATAAAAAGAATATATAAAATATTGAGTGAAAAAAAATTGGTTTTTGCTTTCTTCGCTTTAGCTCTCATAGTTTATTTCATAACTTCGGCAGGTAAAACTCCTTACGACTATTTTACCCGACTTTCCGATTCATTTCTCCAGGGAAAATATTATCTCACAGTAAACCCACCATGGCTTTCTGAATTGATACCGGAAGGAATAAATAAATTTTATGTTGTCTATCCTCCTATGCCGGCAATTTTAGCAATGCCTTTCCGTCTTGTACTGGGAGAGTTATTTGAGCAACAATTTTTGGCTCATATTTTAGGCGCAGGTATCGTTGCTCTGACAATGCTTACTTCATGGAGTGTTAAAAAAGACAAAAAATTGATGGTGTGGATAGGTCTTCTGACTGCTCTTGGAAATATAATTTGGTTTTTATCCGCCACCGGCTCTTCATGGTATCTGGGACAAATTTCTTCAGCTTTTTTCTTGTCATTTGCATTATATGAAGCACTAACTAAAAAGCGGCCATTCATCACAGGATTGTTGTTTGGTGCAGCTTTCTTGTCTCGGATAAATATCTGCGTTTCCATACCGGTTTTCTTGTACGCATATTGGAATAAGGAAAAATGGTTTGTAAACTATCTGAGGTTTGGACTGGGGATGCTGCCATTTATACTTTTCAACTTCTTTTATAACTACATCAGATTTGAAACTATTTGGGATCAGGCTTACTACTTATTGCCAAGCGTATTAAACGAACTTGACAAACCCTGGTTTATTAAAGGGGTAATGAATGTTGCTTACATTCCCAGTAATCTAATTGCTGCCTTTTGGTCTTTTCCCAAAATTTTGAAAGTGCCTCCTTATATTGAGCCTTCGTGGGCGGGGCTTGCCATTTGGATAACAACCCCAGCTTTTATTTTTTCGCTCCGTGCGCCTATTAAGGAAAAACTGACACGGTTTTTATGGATCTCCGTTCTTCTTACTTTTTTAACGGTTTCCATGCATGGCGGGACGGGTTGGGCGCAGTTCGGTTATAGATTCGCTGTTGATTTTTACCCTTTCCTTTTTTTGCTCGTCATTAAAAGTGTTGCCAAAACCGGAGTCAGGTGGAACCATTGGTTCTTGTTGATTCTATCTATCGTAGTTAATCTCTGGGGAGTTATCTTTATAAACAAATTTGGATGGGTCAGTTTTTAAAATGAAAAAGATTACTCTTTATCTAATTCTTAATAGGGTTGCACTTTTTCTGATTGCTTTTTTTCTTTCAAAGATAGAGACTTTTAGTAAATTCTTACTTACCTTCGGTCACAGATGGGACGGCAATAGTTACATATTTATAGCAACGCATGGTTATGTAACTACCGGTCCCGAAAAAAATTTTTTGGTTTTTCCGCCTCTTTATCCATTATTTATCAAGTTCGTCTCCTTCTTAGGAATTAATCCAATATTGGGCGGTGTAATCATTTCAAATATCTTTTTTATATTGGCTATACTTGTTTTATATAAACTGATCTGTCAAAAATGGAGTAAAGAGATTGCCCTTACTACCATAATTTTAATTTCAGTTTTTCCGACCACATATTTCTTTTCAGTTGCGTACCCGGAGTCTCTATTTGTGTTTCTCTTTGCTTTATCATTTTATTTCTCCAGCAAAAATAAATTTTTCCTTTCAGCCCTGGTGGGTGGTTTTGCAGCAATTACCCGCCCTTTCGGATTGGTTATTTTTCCATCAATTCTTCTCTTTATGTTGAATGGTAAAAAGACAGACTTGAAAAATCTATTTATTACCGGCGCCTTATTTATCCTACCTACAATTCCCTACCTTTATATAAATTATTCATTGTTTGGTAGCCATCTGGCCTTTGCAACACTCTTAAAAGAAAATTGGCAAAAAAGTTTAGACTTTCCATGGAATGGGATTCTTGCATGCTGGAAAGTGGGAATTTTTACTCAAGATTCTTTCATCTACAAATACTTAGTGGGCTATGCCGAGGCAATTGCTTCTACGGTTGCCTGGATCTTCACAATGATAGGAATTAAGAAATGGAAATTTAAGTCACCATACCTACTTTACTTATTTTTAGGAACTCTCTTATTTACCTCAACCGGCTTTATATTAAGCTCGCCCCGATACCTTCTTTCAATACCGCCATTTTTCATTCTCTTTGCCGAACTTATTTCTAAAAAGAAGTTAATTTTATTTATCTGGATACCGATTTCTTTAGGTTTGCTTTGCCTATTTGTGAAAACATTTACTTCGGGAAGTTGGGCTTTTTAATTAGTAAGTACTGAGGCAAACCACTTTTGAATTTCGCTCCAGTTTCCATTTCCGGCTTTCGGAATAAAAACATATAAGTTATCATATTCCGCCGTTGCTTTAGGATTTTCTAAAAATTCTTCAGGCAAAGTAAACTGCTCTATATTACTGCTATCCCAAACTTTTCTAACCAAAATTCCGGCCGTAGGATAATCAATATCTGTCTCGACATATTTTTCAACAATGGACAAAAGCACTGAGATATTACCTGGCGACAAATATTTTAAAGGGTTAGTCAGTTTGTTTTTTATCGCTTCAATCACCTTCTGTTGTCTGGCTTCACGGGCGATATCTGTACCCTCATCACCCTCTGCATGACGCGAGCGGACAAATTTTAGGGCGGTTTCTCCGTTCATGGTCTGGACACCTGAATAAAAAGTTACTGCTTCATAACGGCAAGCATACGATATGTCTCCGTTACAAGTGTCGTTTTCCTTTCCCTCGATTGGGTACAAAGTGTCCGTAAAATCATTCTCCACATTAACCTCAATTCCGCCGAATGCATCGACAATTTCTTTAAACGCCGAAAAATCTACAACAACCGCATATTGTATGGGTTGACCCACAACATCTCCCACAATTTTTTTGGTAAAAGAAATTCCGCCACCAGTTTCCTCCTTAGTAAAATAGGCTGTTCCTTCATTACCCCAATAGTAAACAGAATTAATTTTTGATTTCAAATTCGGAAGCCAGAGATCTCTTGGAATCGATATGGTTTTGGCCATACCGTCGGAGACCGGAATTGAAACCAAAATTATGGAATCTGTGAGATCCGCACCCTCATGATTTCCGCCGGATTTGCCCATCACTAAAATATTTATTCTTCCGTTAGTGGTATTAACTTGATCGGAGGGGGAGGCAATAAAATTGTAAGCTGCCCGGGCAACTAAAGGAAATTTGCATACAAAAATACCAAGTCCCGAAATAAATAAAAGTGTCAAACCTAAAAACACCAAAAGGAACACTTTCCAAGGTTTATTTTTTGATTTTTTAGCCTCTTTTGCCGGTCGCTCCACTACATCTTCAGTGTTAGAATTATCAGACATGTCAGATTCTAGTATAACAGGCCAGAGCCCCCATTCGACAGAGAATGTTGTAACCGGCTTAAACAAACAACAACAGGAAGCCGTTACCTATACCGACGGGCCACTTTTGGTCTTAGCGGGTGCAGGGTCCGGAAAGACCAAAGTCTTGACCCACAGGGTAGCTTATTTTATTTCCAAAGATTTAATAAAACCTGAAAATGCACTTCTTTTGACATTCACCAACAAAGCTGCTGCCGAAATGAAAGAGAGAATCTCAAAACTTCTAGATTCTAGATTCCAGATTCTAGCTTCTACTTTTCATTCTTTCTGTGCCAAAATTTTAAGAATCGACGGCGAGAATATTGGAGTTCCCAAAAACTTCATCATTTACGACGAAGCTGATCAAAAAGACTCCGTCAAAGAAATTATGGATACCCTCGGTCTTTCTACCGATCAATATGCCCCGTCCTCAATTCTCAATGGAATAAGTGAAGCAAAAAATCAAATGCTTTCCCCGGCAGAATATATTAACTTCGTCAGAAGTGACTGGCAGGAAGTTGCAGCTAAAGTTTATCTGGAATATGAAAAGAAATTAAAAGAAATTGGGGCGTTGGACTTTGACGATCTTCTTATTAAAACAGTAAATCTCTATCAGGAAGTTCCTGAAATTTTGAAGAAATGGCAGGAGCACCTAACTCACATCTTCGTTGACGAATGGCAGGATACCAATAAAATTCAATATACCCTGACCAAACTCCTGGTTGGACAAAGAAACAATATCACGGCGGTAGGGGATGCTTCCCAATCTATCTACTCGTGGAGAGGCGCCGATTACCGAAATATTAATTATTTAACGCGCGATTATCCAAATATAAAAATAGTTAATTTAGAACAAAACTATCGCTCAACGGAAAATATTCTTAATGCTGCCAATTTGGTTATTTCCAAAAATACTAGCCATCCGATATTAAAACTTTGGACAGAAAAAGAAAAAGGGGGAAGGATTAAGCTTTATGCCGCAAGAAATGGTTTTGATGAAGCGGACTATGTCGTGAGCGAAATTGAACGACTAGCCCGATCCAAAAATTACGGGTACAAAGACATCGCCATTTTATACCGTACAAATGCCCAATCCCGTGTCTTGGAAGAAGCCTTCCTGCATACAGGTATTCCCTATGTTCTCGTCGGTGGAGTCAAGTTTTATGACAGGAAGGAAATTAAAGATGTTATCAGCTTTATCAGATATATAGTAAACCCTAAAGATTCTGTTTCCAAAAGAAGAATTGAAAAAATAGGCATAAGGAGATTTGAAAAGCTAGATACCTTCAGGGTCGAAAGTCCGGACCTAACCGGACTTACAACTCTGGATCTACTCGATATTGTAATTCAAAAGACTGACTATCTGGCGCTTTTTCAAAAAAACACTGAAGAGAATCTGACCAGACTGGAGAACTTAAAAGAATTAAGAAGCGTGGCGACTGAATTTCCGGTTGTCAACGATTTTTTGGAAAATGTCACGCTAGTGGAAACCTCACAGGATTCGAATAAGCACATTACCCCAAATTCTCAACTTAAAGACTGTGTATCACTGATGACTCTACATGCTGCCAAAGGTTTGGAATTCCCGATTATTTTTATAGTCGGAATGGAAGAAGGGCTTTTTCCACACAGCAGGTCTCTAATGGATAATAATCAAATGGAGGAAGAGCGCCGTCTTGCCTACGTCGGCATTACTCGTGCCAAAGAAATTCTTTACCTTACATATGCCAACTCCCGTCTCTATTTTGGAGAAAGAATCAGCAACCCTCCAAGTCGTTTTATTATGGATATCCCCGAAGACCTTTTGGAGAACGTAGGTGATAAAATATGGAGAGATGACGCGTCCTCCAAAGCTTTGGCGTCGGAGGATTTAAAATTAGATTCAGTTGATGACATTAAAGGAACTTTTGATGACATTATCGAGAAATATTTAGAACATGACGAATAAAATTGACGAAATTGCCACACATCCTTTACAGACAACTTATTGGGAGGATTTTAGAAAAGCTTGGGGAAATGAAGTTTTAGAAACTCCCTGGGGGATTCTCACGGTTCACAAAATTCCGGCAACTTCCTACAAATTAGCCATTTTTGAAAAAGGACCGGCACCCAGCCGAGAGATGTTAATAGGACTAAGGGATATTGCGCAAAATAATAATATTATATTCATCAAATTAGAACCTAATGTTGGCTGGGAAATTCTAAATTCTAAATTCCAAATTCCAAATAAATCCGAATTAATTAAAATTCTAAAAGAAAACGGAGCCGTTCCAGGAAAGCGTTTTTTTACCCCAACAACTTTTTGGATTGATTTAACTAAGTCCGAGGAAGACCTGCTAAAAAGTTTTACAAGTAAAACCCGCTACAACATCAGACTCGCTGAGAGAAAAGGAGTAAAAGTGAAAGAAGATAATTCCGAGAAAGCTTTCCAAAGCTATCTCGATTTAACCCGAGAGACAACTCAAAGGCAGGCTTTCTTTGCACATACAGAAAAATATCACCGGCTTATGTGGAAGTACCTGGGTGAAAGCCAAGAGATAAAAGATAAAAGAATTGCACATCTAATGACAGCAACTTATCGGGGCAAAATTATCACAACATGGATACTTTTTACCTGGAAAAACTTTTTGTATTATCCCTACGGGGCTTCAACCAATGAACATAAAGAGGTCATGGCCAATAACTTAATGATGTGGGAAGCGATAAAATTCGGTAAGAAACTCGGACTTACCACCTTTGATCTCTGGGGGAGAGAGGAAGGTAAAGGATTCACAAAATTTAAGGAAGGTTACAATCCCAAAGTAATTGAGTTTCTAGGCACTTGGGATTTGGTGGTGAATAAATCAATTTACTGGATTTATAGAGTAGCGGAGGGAATTCGTTGGAAAATCTTAAAAACTTCAGCAAGAATTGGTTTATCCCGCCATAGATTTTAAAGATGATAGATATCAGACAAAGTGGATCCTACGCCAAATATTTAAGAAGTCTTGGCTGGACTGTCGAGCGAATAGGAGGAATAAACTACTTCATTAAAAAGATGCCCATTTTAGGTTCAATTTTAAAGCTTCAAAGACCTGAGGAAATCAGAATGGACACGATCAAGGAATTATGCCAAAAATACGGTGTTTTTCAGATAATTATTGAGCCCAAAAACAACTTAGATGCTAAATATTTGGAATTTTCTGGCTTCAGGCTCTCAAAATCCACATATTTACCAAGTAAAACCTTACAAATTGACTTAACCCAAAGTAAGGAGGAGATTTTGAAACATTTTAAAAAAGATGCCAGGGCCGCAATTCGAAAGGGAAGTGATATAAAAAACGCAGAACACATAACCCCCGATGAAATAAAAATATTCCGGGAGGAGTGGAAAAAATCTGTAAAAACGTCACGATATGTACCGTCAGCCGAGCAACTAATTAAACTTAAAAAAAGTTTTCCACAATCACACTCGATGTTCCTTACGTCGCACAATATTTCTGGCAGAATTATAGGTGGAGTGATTTTCACGACTTCTTTCCACGAAAGATCAAACCATATCACATATTACTGGCAAGCATTCACAAATAAGGAGGGACGCACTTCCCTATCCCAGTACTTTCTCCTCTATCAAGGTATACTATGGGCCAAAAAGAAAGGCTATAAGGTTTTTGACTTTGAAGGAATATTCGATCCCCGATTCCCCAACAAGAGCTGGCTTGGTTTTTCCCACTTTAAACGCTCTTTTGGAGGCTACGAAGTTGATTATCCGGGGTGCTATACTATGTTTAGATTTCCATCCAAAATATGAAAACCATAACAGAACTAGAGAAAGACATTGAAGAAATTAAAAAAAGAAACAATAAGGTAGAAATTGATAAAGCTTGGGAGACTTCATTTATTAGAAGATTACTTTTAATGCTTTTTACCTACTTTGCTATCGCCATTTACCTTAATGTAATTAAAGTTGATTCCCCATGGTTAAATGCAATTGTACCAGCTGTTGGTTTTATGCTTTCAACTCTTACCCTTCCTTTTTTTAAGAAGATTTGGATAATACTTTCTAAAAAAAATTAGTCTGTATTTTTCAGTTTCTTTCAAACTTTCCTCTAGGAAAAACAAGTTTATCTTATCCCCATTACTCATTTCTTTTGGTGCAGTAGTAATTTTGATCAATTCCTCTGTTGTTCGACTACCAATTGTTTCATATCTTCCAGACATATTACCTATTACACCAGACACTATAATCAAAAATCTCCCTGGTCCATCATCTGCCAAAGCGTGTGCTAGTTCATGTTCTGCCTCAGATTTAGCAACATATTCGTAATTACCTTCCGTCATAACTTTATAGAAATCATCAATGGCTCTTATTTTCTCGTCTGCACTTGATAAAACATCACTTTGCCAATGGGTGTGTGGAAACCATTTCTGGGATTCAATGTTTTCTATCATTTCCACGAATTATATACCACAAGTAAATCTAAACAGCTTACAATTGATTATTGAGTGATTAATAAGGTATTTTAAATCAATTCTAATATATAATTATTGCCATGGTTATTGAAAAGAAGGTTTGGCCTGAATATTTTAAAAAAATTAAGTCTAGTGACAAAACATTTGAACTAAGACTTGCTGATTGGAAATGTAAAACTGGTGATATCTTGATACTTAAAGAATGGGACCCAAAAACCAAAGAATACACAGGTCAAGAGATTGAGAAAAAAGTTACCTATGTGATTAAAACAAAGGATCAAAAATTTTGGAGCAAAGAAGAAATTGAAAAATACGGTCTTCAAGTAATTGGGTTTAAATAATTATTCTTCAGATTTACAAAATAGTGAGAATTCACAACCCATCTGACAAAACATGTGGCTACTACACTTGAAATCACTTTTCTCTATTTCATCACGTACTTTATAGATTTCCTTAACTGCATCTTCTAATTGTTTTGCGGTTCTAACTGTTGAAATCTTTTCTTGAGAATCTAGATAATACAAAGATAGTTTAATTTTATCTGGAGTTTTCCCAAATGGTGGTTCTTGTATCTTTGTTGCAGCTAAAGCGTAGAAAGAAAGTTGTAGGTTTTTATCTACTTCCGATTGACTTGGGATTGTTGCCCCAGTTTTGTAGTCAATTATTTCAATTGATCCATCAGAGAATGTATCCACCCTATCCACTTTCCCTCCAATCTTTAAGTCTTTACCGAGGGGAATCACAAATGGTTGCTCGAGTGCAATTGGTAAGTTCTTTGGATCAAATCCTGTTTTAATAAATCCTGAAAGATATAATTTTCCTTTATTGAAAAACTCAGTCTCGTGTTTTTTTGATGAGTACCCTTCTTTTATCCAATTCTTTTCTAATAGTTCGAATATCAATTTTTCGTTCGTGTTTTTGGAATTTGGAATTTGGAATTTGGAATTTAAGATTTCTGAATAGAAATCTTTTAGGGCCGCATGCATAGCAGTTCCAAATGATTGACTGGCAGAAGGTTTTGTTGGAACTTTTAAGATGTATCTTAATTTGTAATGCATTGGACACGTTTCAAAAGTTTCGATTTGGGAGAAACTCAAGTAGTCAATCTTGAGTTTCGGAATCTGGAATTTTGAATTTTGAATCTTGTGAGGTTCATAATCAAGAAATGACAACTGTTTTGTTTTATCTGAATTCGAGATTCGAGATTCGAGATTCTGCCCGAGCGCTTCAAAAATAAACGGTGAGAGTTTCTTCTCACGCTTTCCTTCACCATAATAATCAGCTGCTGTTAGGTATAGTCTTTCTTTTGCACGAGTCATTGCAACATAAAAAAGCCTACGTTCTTCTTCCAGGTGGAAATCCCCCACTGGAAGAACTTCTTTTATTATCTCTTCCGGAATTGGAATTTGTTCACGGCGTTCCATTGAAGGAAATCTTTGCGAGACAAGGTTCGCTATAAATACCACTGGGAATTCCAAACCTTTTGCTGAATGAACGGTCATAATATTAACAGCATTTACTTCCGTCCAGTCCTCATTAGTAGCCAATGGGCTTTCCCCTAGTTCCATTGATAGGTCCAGCCAGTCAACTACGGCAGGAACTGTGGCGTCTTCATTATCGACTTCGTAGGTTTTCAATTTATCAAAAAACTTTGAAATATTTTTGGCCCGGCTTTCCGCTTCGACAGATGACGGAGACAGTAGTTTTTGAATTAGACCTGTGTCTTCCAAATAGTAATAAAGAATTTGACCAGCAGTCTCTTTTTTAATTAAGGAAAGATGTTTTTTAATTATCCCAAGTAACTTTTTAACTTTTTCTTTTGTTTCATCACCCACCACTACTTCGTCAATCTTTTCTGAAGTCTCAAATAAACTAATATTGTATTTTCTTGAGAAGTTACCCATTGCAGCAATGTCACGAGAATTAATGTCAAAATAGTCATTGGAAAGAACTTTATAAAAAGCGACTGAATCTTCAAAGTCATAAAGAACTTTGAGGTATGAAATCAGGTCAATTATTTCAGGTTGTTTAAATAGTCTTCCCGGACCCAAAAATTGATATGGAATTCCGTTTCTGCCCAAGGCTCTCGTAATTGGTTCTGCGTGATTATTTGCACGTACTAGTATGGCAATATCTCCCCATTTGTAACTATCGTCCGAATTAAGTTTTACAATTTGTTTGGCAATTTGGTCGGCTTCGTTTTCAACCCTATCTGCATGAATGAACTTAATTTCGTTTCCATCTTTAGTAATTTGGGATTTTAACCTCTTGTCAATTTTTTCCACCACCTCAAGTCTATCGGGGTCATTAAACTTTATAAGATCATGACTTCTGTCCAATATTTCCTGAGTGCTTCTATAATTTTTAGTTAGTACTACAACCTTTGTTTTTGGATAGCTACTTCTAAATTGAATTATGTTAGATACTGCTGCGCCACGGAAACGATAGATACTTTGGTCATCGTCCCCTACCACATTTATGTTTCCATTCTTCCCTGCTAGAAGTTTTGTCAATTCATTTTGTGCATAGTTAGTATCCTGGAATTCATCAACCAAAACATACCTAAATTGTTTTTGATATTCCGAGAGAATGTTGGGTCTATCTCTAAATAGTTTTAAAGTTTTTATAATGAGGTCTCCAAAGTCCATTACCCCTTCTTGAACTTTCAACTCATCATAAGCTTTATAGACTTTTGCCAGTTCCATAAATTTTCCCCTTTCGACCTCGTACTCTTCAGACAATTTGGAATTTGTAATTTTGAATTTGGAATTTACCCAAGCGTTATATTCGCTTGGGTTTATGTCTTCATCTTGAAGTCGGCTAAAGTGTTGTAAGAGTCCACTAATAAATTTTGTAGGATTTCCTAAAGGCCTAAAATAATTTAGATCCAGTTTAAAAAGATTTTTACGAAGCAGCTGAATACTTTCTGCCTCACTCATTAATTTATAACGAGGGTCCAGTCCGATATGAAGCGCCTCACGCCGGAGTACCCGATCGCAGAAAGAATGGAAGGTCATTATCCACATTTGCGTGTATCCGTAGGGCAAGCCTATATCCACTCTTTCTTCCATCTCACGTGCGGCTTTTTCCGTAAAAGTTAGTGCCAAAATTTCAGACGGCTTGGCGTGTTTTCCCAGAATTAAATATTTGATTCTTTCGGTGACAACTGTGGTTTTTCCTGTTCCGGCGCCGGCAATTATAAGAAGGGGGCCTTTGCCAAATTTAATGGCATCAATCTGCTCTTTGTTTAGCTTAAGATTTGAAGTTTTGTCTGTCACGATCAGATTGTAGCACGAAATTTATTCCAACTCCTTCGTTTCTTTTTTTATACCACTTCCCAACTTTCCGGCACCTGCAATTTTTTGGCCCAACGTCCCAAAACTATTAAACACATTATTCATCATATTAAAAGCGTTAGTTAAATGTTTTTGTAAAACTCCTAAATTTTCTTCCGTCTTTTCATAATCTTTTTGAATTGCCCTTAAAGAAGAAAGAATTTCTTTGGCTCTGCTTTCGATTTTTTGTCCCTCAAAACTCATAAGAATTGCCCGAAGATATGCATAGAAAGTTGTCGGAGAAACAGGTAATACTCTTTTGCCTTGGGAGTAATCAAACAAATCCTGATTATTTACGACTTCGTAATAAACTCCCTCAGAGGGAATGTACATAAGAGCATAGTCAATAGTTCCCTCCTCCGTCAAAATATATTTTTTACCGATAGAGTCGATGTGAGTTTTGACATCTTTTACAAATTCACGTTCATATATTTTCTTTTCGGCGTCAGTTCCCGTAGTTGTCATCTTTCTAAAATTCTCCATAGGAAACTTGGAGTCCACCGGAATAATTCCTCCTGAAGTTTTGATTGCAGCATCCACTTTTTCTCCACTTTTAAAAGTGTATTGAAGGTTAAAAGATTCTTTCGGCAGAAATTGACCAAGCATTTCTTTTAAGACCTGTTCCCCTATATTTCCACGGACTTTAGGGCTCCTTAAGAAATCTTGCAGGTCTTTCATCCCTCTTCCGATTTCACTAAACTCTCCAATATTCTTTTGGACCTGAGAAATAACCCGAGCAGCATTGTCCAGGCGCTCATTCATAGCTTGAGTATTCTGCTGAAGAGAGCTCAAAAGGGTACGCCTATCTTCCTTACTTCCGGTTTGAAGCATTTTAATTACTTCCAAAAGCTCTTCTGAAGGCTTTTGGGACTGTTTTAAATCAGAGAGTTTTCGATTAATAAAAATGGTCAGGATTACAAGTGCCGCTAATACTATAATGAGAATTACTATTGGATCCATATAACCAATTCTAAATGATAAATTCTAAATTACAAATGAAACGAAAGGACAGAAAAGAACAGGTTTTGAAACGTAAAAACTTTCTCCCCACCCTTCTTTTGACGATTCTTTTTTGGATTTTACTTGCCGCTTTAATCTATTTTGTAGATCCGGGAACCTTTGGTGTTGTCCCACTATTTTTCATTACATTCTTTGTAGCTCTGCTTTTTACTTTTTCTCTTATCTTTGCCAACTCCAGACGTGGTCTTCTCATCTCTCTATCTATATCTCTCTTCTTGGTTCTCATGTATTTAGGAATCGGCAACTGGCTAAATTTGGCTTTAATAGTTGCAATTGCCTCATGTATCGAGATATATTTCAGCTTGAAATAACAAAATGAATTCATCGCTTAAAAGAGGGCTCCTCCGAACTTTTGTCCAAATGCTCGAGGACCTGGAAGACAAAAAAGAGACAGAAAAATTTTTAAAAGATTTTTTTGATGACAAAGAATTAGAAATTTATATAAAAAGAATTTCTATCGCCTACTGGATCAAAAAAGGCAGAGACGAAGAAAATATTAAAAGGAATCTTCTTGCTTCTCCTAAAGAGATAAAATTGGCCCGTGAGATGTTAAAAAAAGAAGGAGTAAAACTTGCTATCAAAAAGATTGAGGCAGAAGAATGGGCAAATCAGTGGGTAGAAAAAATAAAAAAATTTAAGAAAAGCTAGCTTCAAACCCTCCTTACGCTGTACAATACACGTATGGACAAGAAAAAATACTACTTAACTACAACTTTGCCCTATGTAAACGCGGATCCACACATCGGCTTTGCGCTTGAAATTGTGCAGGCGGACACCTTAGCCCGTTATCACAGGCTTTTGGGAAAAGAAGTTATATTTAATTTCGGTACGGATGAACATGGCCAGAAAATTTATCAAAAAGCACTCGACGCTGGCCGCGATCCTCAGGAATATTGCGATGAATATGCTAAAAAGTTTGATGCACTTAAAAAAGCATTAAATCTTAGTTATACAAATTTTATTAGAACCACCGACCCCAAGCACATTGAGGCGGCTCAGGAATTTTGGAAACTTTGCGATAAGGCTGGAGATATTTACAAAAAAACTTATAAAACAAAATATTGTGTTGGCTGTGAATTAGAAAAAACCGACTCGGAGTTGGTTGATGGCCGATGTCCCCTTCATCCCAATCAGGAGTTGGAAATAATTGAGGAGGAAAATTATTTCTTTAAGTTCTCTAAATATCAAAAGCCTTTGCTTGATTTTTACGAAAGAAATCCAGACTTTGTAATTCCTGCAGGTAAATTTAAAGAAATAAAAACTTTTGTTGAAAATGGGTTGTCTGATTTTTCCATCTCCAGACTAAAATCCAAGATGCCCTGGGGAATCCCGGTTCCCGGTGACGACTCTCAGGTAATGTATGTTTGGTTTGACGCTCTTGTAAATTATATTTCTACTCTAGGCTGGCCAAAAGATTTAAAAAACTACAAAGATTTTTGGCCGGGAATTCAAGTTGCCGGAAAAGATAATTTGAGACAACAAACTGCCACATGGCAGGCAATGTTAATGTCTGCAGGGCTTCCCAATTCCAAACAGGTTTTTATTCACGGATTTATCACCGTTAATGGACAAAAAATCAGCAAGAGCCTAGGAAATACAATTAATCCAATTGAAATTACCGAAAAATACGGGACTGATGCTTTACGCTATTATCTTTTAGCAAAAGTAAATCCAGCTGAAGATTCCGATTTTACTTTTGAAAAATTTGAGGAAGTTTACAACGGCGAACTTGCAAACGGACTTGGAAATTTGGTAGCACGCATTATGCAGCTCGCACAAAATAATTTGGAGGAAGGAACACGTCCAGAACCCGTGGGTTTCCCAGAAGAATATACTGACGCAATTGAAAATTATGAATTTAATAAGGCGTTGAGTTTTGTATGGGAATTGATTCAAAAATTAAATGAGAAAATCACAGAAACCAAACCATTTGAACTCATAAAATCAGATCCAGAATCCGGCAAGAAATTAATTTTTGATCTAACTCAAGAGCTGTATTTTATTGGCCGTTTATTAAATCCATTTTTGCCTGACACAAATAAAATTATAAAAGATGCAATTGTTTCAAATAAAAAACCAGAATCTCTTTTCCCCCGCCTAAGCTAATTTATGCGTAAATTTATTGAAAAACACGACAAAACAATTCAGCGTCTTTTGGAAATTCTTCCGGGTTTTTGTTCATGGAATTTTATTCTTCTCCCTTATTGGGGAATCTTTGTTTTTCCTGAGTTTATTGCTTACATTATTCTCTTATTTAATATTTATTGGCTTTTCCAATCAATTCAGATTGCCGTATCTTCCGTTATCTCCCATACTAAAATTCAAGCAGCTAAAATTTACGATTGGATGGGAGACGTCAGGGGTTTCCCGGATTGGAAAAAAGTTCGGCATATTGTGATTATTCCCACTTACAAAGAGCCTCTTTATATTCTTGACCGTACTTTGAATTCTCTTGCATCCCAAACGCTTCCGACTAAACAAATTATCCCCGTCCTGGCTATGGAAAAAAATGAGCCGGAAAATGATCGGGAAGCTAAGTGGAAAATCCTTAATGAGAAATACGGTAAACTTTTCTGTAATTTATTTAAAACAGTTCACGAGCTTAAACCCGGTGAAGCCGCCGGAAAATCTTCAAACGAAAAATACGCAGCAGTTTGGATGAAAGAAAACTATATTGATGCTAAAAAAATAAATATCGACTATTACACGGTTTCCTCCTGCGACGCTGACCACAAATATCATCCCCAGCACTTTGCCTGTCTTACATACAAATTCCTGGATGATCCTGAAAGATACACAAAATTCTGGCAACCGGCAGTTATGTTTTATAACAACATTTGGGAGGTTCCGGCAATAATAAGAGTTTTCAATACTTTGATGAGCATTTACAACCTGTCTCAACTTCCCCGCCGCGATCGACTAATAAACGCTCAGAATTATGCGCTTTCATTTAAATTGTTGGACAAAGTTGGATATTGGGATGCCGACAAAATTCCGGAAGATTGGGGAATATTTTTTAAATCGTTTTATAAATCCGGTGGTGGAATCGAGGTAGAACCGATTTTTCTACCTCTTTGGGCAGATGCGGCACAATCAACTTCTCTTTGGAAAACACTAAAAAACCAGTATCAGCAAATCAAAAGATGGGCCTGGGGTGCAAGCGACGACCCTTGGATTATCAAAAGTTACTTTTTAACCAAAGGTGTTCCGTTTTGGGATAAAACCATGAGGCTTATTCAGGCGCTTTGGTCTCATTTTCTTTGGCCGGTTAACTGGTTTACTATTACTATTGGTCTTTCAATTCCGACTCTTCTTAACCCAGCCTTTGGGAGAACCGCCCTCGGATATACTGTTCCCAAACTTTCATCTTTAATTTTGACCATATCACTTGTTTTCCTTATTGTGACAATAGTTATCGACAACATTCAAAAACCAAAAAGGCCAAAACATTTTTCATTTTTCAGATTTCTTCTTACACCGCTTGAATTTGTACTAATGCCTGTTGCAGGATTCTTCCTTTCAGCAATCCCCGGCTTGGATGCCCACACCCGCCTCATGCTCGGAAAATATATTGAATACAAGGTCACCGAGAAAGTGTAGAACCAGATACCAAATTCTAGCTACTGGACATTAGTTCTTTGTAGTATCCAATCGTTTTCTGAAGTCCTTCTTCTAAACTAATTTCTGGCTCCCAACCAAGAACTGTTTTTGCTTTTGTAATATCCGGCTGTCTTCTCATTGGATCGTTCTCCCTAAACTTTCCTGTAAATTCAATTAAAGATTTTGAACCGGTAATTTTGATAACCAAATCGGCAAGTTCTTTCATTGTAAACTCGCTAGGATTTCCTAAATTAAATATCTCCCCTTTTGTCCCCTCCGTAAACATCGCTTTGACGATTCCCTCGATTAAATCGTCAACGTAGCAAAACGATCTGGTTTGAGATCCGTCGCCATCAATTTTAATAGGAGAGCCAAAAAGGGCTGCCATTATAAAATTAGAAACAACTCTTCCGTCGTCCTTTTGCATCCTCGAACCGTAGGTGTTAAAAATTCTAATAATCCTGGCATCTATATCATATTTTCGAAGATAAATGTATGTAGCTGTTTCTCCGTATCTTTTGCTTTCATCATAACAACTCCTTGGTCCAAAAGTATTAACATTACCAAAATAAGTCTCTTTCTGAGGATGCTCCAGAGGGTCTCCATATACTTCAGATGTCGAAGCCAAAAGAAACTTAGAACCCATTTTTTTGGCTAGTTTAAGCATATTTAAAGTTCCCATAGAATTGGCTAAAAAAGTCTCTTCAGGGTAATTTTGATAATCAATTGGAGATGCAGGAGAAGCGAAGTGAAATATATAGTTAAAAGGTAAAAGGTTAAAGGTAAAAGGTTGGGTAACATCGGCTTCTATAAACTCAAAATTGGGATTTGCCATCAAGTGTTCAATATTCTTTTTTGATCCGGTCAAAAAATTATCCAAACAAATCACTTTATAACCATCTTTTATTAATCTGTCACATAAATGGCTGCCAATGAAACCTGCACCACCCGTCACCAAAACATTTTGCATATAAGATGATTATATCTTACACTAGGTATAATATGAAATCCTTTTGGAAGATTAGGACCCTTTGGGATAAGCTTCATAGGGTCGGTGATTTTCTTCATTTGCCAGATATACCCAATTGGTTAATTGCAATTCTTTTTCTGGTTTTCCTTTTAAGAGTCCCCTCTTTCTTTGAACCTTACTACTACGGAGACGAAATGATTTACATGGCTTTGGGTCAAGGTGTTCGACAGGGAGAAACCCTCTACCAGGATTTACACGACAATAAGCCGCCTCTTTTATATTTGACCGCTGCTTTATCGGGAAATTTATTCTGGTTTAAAGTAATTTTGACTTTCTGGGTTCTGGCTACTATTGTACTTTTTCACAAACTAACTGAAACCTTGTTGGAGAAAAATAAAAAAGCCCAGAAGATTGCCACTTCCATATTTGCACTTCTGACCACTTTACCATTACTGGAGGGCTTAACTGTAAATTCGGAGTTGTTTATGATCGGATTTACAATTTTGGCATTTATTATCCTTTTAAGAAAAAATGTTACCAAAAAGAATGTTTTTTTTGCAGGCATGCTCTTCGGGGTCGGAACACTTTTTAAAGTTCCTGCAGCTTTTGACGCACCGATAATTGTTTTCTATTGGGTAATCACGAGGGGTTTTAAAGATTGGAAAAAAATCCTTGGAGATACTTTTATTTTGATTATTGGATTTTCCCTTCCCGTACTTGCTACTTTTATTTGGTATTTCACCAAGGGTGCTCTTCCGGAATATATTAAGGCTGCCTTTATGCAAAATGTCGGTTACTTAAGCAGTTTCCGTCCGGGAGATGTGCAAAAATCATTTCTGGTCAGAAATGCCCCACTTTTGATACGAGGTAGTGTTGTTCTTATCTTTTCGACACTCCTGTTTATTTTCAGAGATAAACTTTCAAAAAGATTTGTACTTTTATCACTCTGGGTGATTTTTGCTCTTTTTGCAATCACTCTTTCGGAGCGTCCTTATCCACATTATTTAATCCAAGCCATAGCACCTGTTTCAATTTTGATGTCCGTATTCTTTCTTGAGAAAAGTATTGAACAGTCCTTAGTCGTTCTCCCTTTAGCGGTTTTTCTTTTTGTACCGATTTATTACAATTTTTGGGTTTACCCGACAACAACCTACTATGTAAGATTTATTAAATTCGTTTCCGGTAATGAGAGTAGGGAGACATATTTCAATAGTTTTTCTTCAACCACAAACAGAAATTATCAAATAGCCGAGTTTTTATCACAATCGAGCCTTCAGAACGATCACGTCTTTATGTGGGATCCGGATTCATCTGCTGTTTATTCCCTAGCCAAGCGTCTTCCACCAATAAAATATGTGGCAGATTATCATGTAAATGATTACTCAACAAAAGCAATTGAAGCAAAAAATATTGCCGCAAACCCACCTAAATTCATTATTCTCACCGATTCGCACCCATACCCGGAACTAACTCAACTCCTAAAAAGTAATTATTTATTAATTAACCAAATAGATGACGCCAATATCTATTCCCGAATTGATTTTGCTCCTGCGAAATAGATATCGTAAAATAAAGTCCTTAATAAATATGTTGCTTAATAAAGTAGTGTTTCGTAATCTCTTTATAGTTGCCGGGGTACTGAGTATTCTAGATATTATAGGTGTGCTTGTCATTAGAGATTTATTACCCCCACTATTGCCTGTATTCTATGGAAAACCTACAGGGACGGAGCAACTAGCCCCAACCTATTTTATTTTTGTTATTCCAAGTGTATCTATTTTGATTACAGCTCTAAATTTATTTATTAATACTAATGCTAAAGACATTTTTATAAAGAAAACTTTAGCCATGGTGTCACTTGCGGTTTCTCTTATGGCAACAATAACTGTATTCAAAATTATTTTATTAGTTGGTTTTTTCTAAAATGGATAGTTTACGAAATCTTTTTCTATTACCCTGGATTGTCTCGGCTGTAATTGCTTTTCTAACAACTCCTCTGGCCATAAAATTTGCCAAAAGAATAGGTATTATCGATGATCCTGCAAAAAACAAACACCCTAAGGTAATTCACACTTACCCTATTCCGCGTGGAGGAGGTATTCCCATTTTCCTTGCACTTCTGGCATCAAGCTTAGTATTTTTACCTATTGATAAACATCTCATAGGGATTCTGATTGGAGCCATAGTTCTGGTAATCATGGGTGTATTGGATGATAAATATAATCTCAATCCCTACTTAAGACTTATAATTGGCATGATCGCTGCAGCAATACCGATAGCGTTCGGCATTGGAATCTCATTTATATCCAATCCAATAGGTGGAATCATTAATCTGAGTCAGCCCCAAATCAGTTTTGACTTATTTGGTCAAACTCACAGTATTTGGATCATTTCCGATTTGTTTGCAATTCTTTGGATCACTTTCCTCATGAATATCGTCAACATGGGTGCCAAAGGTGTTGACGGACAACTAAGTGGTGTTACTGTTATCGCAGCCTTGACTATCGCTTTTTTGTCGTTAAGATTTTCTGCTGACATAACCCAATGGCCTGTGATTATTCTCGCTGCAATAACTGCAGGTGCCTACTTTGGATTTTTACCTTGGCACATATTCCCTCAAAA
The DNA here is from genome assembly GCA_964635715.1 of uncultured Gammaproteobacteria bacterium. Lineage (GTDB taxonomy): Bacteria > Patescibacteriota > Microgenomatia > UBA8517 > UBA8517 > UBA8517. Next base: position 93,826 of record CAZWNZ010000001.1, read on the forward strand.
AATAATGCCCGGATACAGCGGAAGTACCCTGGCAGGATATTTATTAGCCATCCTTTCGATTCTTTCAACAACAAAAGTCGGGACTTTAGTTGTTGTTTTGGGTATCCCCCTTATTGACACTGGATATACAATCATCAGACGCATTCTCAACCACAAATCTCCTGTATGGGGAGATCGGGGGCATTTACACCACAAACTTCTGGACGCTGGATTAAGTAAGACTCAGGTTGCAGTTTTTTATTGGATAATAACTGCAATTCTCGGATTTATGGCACTCAATTTGAATACTGCCAACAAGATATATACAATGGTTGGAATAGCCATGTTTTTAGGTGGCTTAATACTATGGCTGACACACAATCCCAAAAAGAAAAACTCTCAAAAGCATCCATGATATTAGCGGCAATAAAAGTTGCCAGACCCGTTCATTGGATCAAAAACCTCTCCGTTTTTGCAGCTATTTTCTTGTCAGGATATTTATTTGACACAATCCAATTTAGAAATACCGTCTGGGCTTTCATTGCTTTTTGTTTTATATCTTCAGCGGCTTATATCGTTAATGATATATTTGATAGAAAGGCAGATCGCCTTCATCCAACCAAAAAATTCAGACCGATCGCGTCAGGTGTTTTACCTGTACCTATTGCAATACTGGAAGCAATTTTTTTTATTGTTATTTCTATATCCACCTATCACATCGGTAAGTTGGATCCGATATTTTTGACTATAATTCTTACCTATCTAATTTTACAACTATTGTATAGCTTAAAACTGAAAAACATTGCCATACTCGATATCATCATTGTTGCTACAGGCTTCATCTTGAGAGTTTATGCCGGAGCTTTTGTAATCAACGCTCACCTTTCAGTCTGGTTCCTTCTTTGTGTAATCTCTGTTGCTTTATTCCTGGCTTCCGGCAAAAGAAGGGCTGAGCTGAATTTGATTCAGAATTCGGAAGAACTGACGAGAAAAAGCCTACGCAATTACCACAAAGATCTTTTAAACAGCTATGTAACCATGTTCGGAAATGCCTCATGGCTATCATGGTCTCTTTTTACCTTCTTTGAAAGTCCGAAAGCTTCTCTTCCTTTCTGGTTGGTACTGGCTGAGCTCTCAAAAACAACAGCTATCGGAAAACTTTTAATGCTTACCATTCCGATAACTATTTTTGGAATCATGAGGTATGAATCACTAATTTTCCAGGGAAAGAGTGAAACGCCGGAAAAACTTCTTTTAACCGACAAGGCATTAATAGCAGCAGTATTCCTTTGGGTCATAATTGTATATTGGGTACTTTATAGTGGAATAGCAGTTTTATAACAAATTCTACTCAAGAATGGAACTTACAGTAGCATATTTACCTGATACCCAGCCTGTTATTCCGGACGGCAAACCGGATTTTGAAGCCTGATATTGAATTTCTATCCATCCTGTTGCAACATCAGTATCCAAATAAGCAAAAGAGCTTCCCGAATCAACTTGTGCTATTTCTTCTCCATTCTCACCAGGTAAGGTGCGTACTCTCAAATATCCTGTTGGTGTATCCAGAATAGTAACTTTTTGAACAACTTTTTTGTCTAAAGCCATGGATTCTTCGGAAATTCCCTTTCCCAGCTTTACATAAAACGTTAATCTATAACCATCAAGCGTTTTGACAGTTGATGAAAAATCAGAATAGCCTGGAGATTTTATTGTAATTGTGTGCATCGCAGGTGAGATCGTTGAAGATATGTAAGGAGAAAAACCACGCGAAACGCCGTCAATTAAAACTTGAGCATTTTCAGGCTGAGATATTGCAGCCAACCCGGCAACACCGCTACCACTCTCGTCAAAAGAAATTACATAACCTGAAGACTTGTCCTCTGTAGACGCGAAATTTCTTCCTACAGCAGTTTCTACTCCTGATATTAAAGTAATTGATGTCTCAAATGGAATGAGGTTTTCACTCGAGCCTTGCGGCACAAGTCTTAAAAGAATTTTTCCTGCGTCGTGTGTACCCTGAAATGGTGTTTCTCCAACAAGTAAATCATCTATATAAACCGAGGCTGTTGGTGTGGTTTCTATTCTTATTCCTCCCGGTTTGGGATTTAAATAGCCTATCAGAAAAAAACCGGCTATACATAAAGCCGTTAAAGAAATCACTACAATTATGATTGTTTTTAATATCTTCATTAGTGAACGAGTGTAGCAAATGAATGTGTTAAAATACAAGCATTGGCCACGTGGTGAAGTGGAAACACGGGAGTCTGCAAAACTTCTATGCACCAGTTCGATTCTGGTCGTGGCCTCTCGTAAACTCGAGTCCACTTCTTCGTCGATGCCGGACACAGCCCTGGAAACTTGACTTTTAGGCTTTTCATGCTGTAGAATTGCGACTTATCCCGCATAAAGCGGGATTTTTTGTGCTCCTGATTGGAGCCAGCCGGTCTTAAAAGACCGGTTTAGTTATATCACGGCTAGTTGAACATTTAGCCGAAAATATGACCCCTCGTGCCAGGGTAAAAATGGCACATTATGAGAAAAATCAGTATTGAACTGCCAAAGTACCGCCTTCAGCTTGACATTAAAACAAAGCTAATTAAAAGGCGTAAACCTTTGTTGGAAGAACCCATTATACCCAAATCTTCCACTATCAAAAGAAAATACAGGACGGGAAGTCATCCTGCAAAAGTAGTCAGATATCTTGTTGACCATAAAAATATAAAAAAGATTTTTGCCTCAAGCTTTGTCTTTATTACCGTTTCAACAATATTTGTCCCCCATTCTGAAAGTTTACAGGCTCAAGAGGCTGAAAATGTAGTTATAGAATCCCAAACAAATCTAGTTACCGAAAAGTCGATAACATATCCCATAGAAAAGATTGTTGTTAACCAAGGATATGGAGTTTTTCATAGAGCAATTGACTTTGGAGGAAACACAAATACTGATATCTATCCTATTGCTAACGGAATAGTTGCTTATGCAGGCTGGGATCGTACAGGATATGGTAATCTTGTTGTGATCCAGCATAAAAATGGCATCGACTCTTACTATGCCCATTTATCAAAAATTTATGTCTCAACAGGAGAAACTGTAACTACAAGCAGGGTAATTGGAAAAATGGGAGCCACAGGGCGTGCCACAGGAGTACATCTTCATTTGGAAATTCACCAAAACGGAGTTTCCCTAAATCCCCTGACTGTTTTGTCGAAGTAAATATAACTCGAACAATTCTAAAGCTTTCTGTGCAACCGGATGAATACAAATCTCTTTCGCTTTCTTTAAATCCGCAGAGACGTGAATACTTTTGTTTTCCAGATTGCCAAGTTTTTTCCCCCATTTTTCGACCAGATATACGTGCTTACAACTAACAATATTGTCCTCCTCTTCAACAACAATTAATCCAAGTTCTTCACCTTCAATATTGGTTAGACCAAACTCTTAAAAATAATAAAAATTACACTATTTTTTGAAGTAGCTTCCTCACGTTCAACCATATACTGACAATTTAGCACTATTAAGCTTTATTTCAAGTGAAGATCCTGAGATATCTAGTAATCCATTCCGCCCATTCCTCCGGGCGGCATCATGGGCTCTTTTTTGGGTTCGGGAATATCGGTAACTAGCCCTTCGGTTGTCAGAACCATCATGGCTACACTTGCAGCGTTTTGGAGTGCACTTCTGGTTACCTTAACAGGATCTATAATTCCCATTTTGAGCATAGATCCGAATTCTCCCGTGAGAGCGTTGTAACCGAAATCCACATCCTTTTGTGCCAATATTTTCTTAAGAACCACATCCCCATCTTCTCCGGCATTTTTCGCAAGCCATTTAATCGGTTCCTCCAGAGTTTCCTTAACGATATCTACACCAACCTGTTCGTCTCCCTTTTCTACCCTAACACTCTTGATTACTTCCGCGGCCCTAAGAAGTGCTGTCTCACCTCCCGGAACGATTCCCTCTTCAATTGCGGCCTTTGTTGCTCCCACCGCATCTTTAACTCTTTCTTTTTTATCATTCAGTTCTATTTCTGTAGCAGCACCCACATTAATTTGAGCAACTCCACCGGCAAGTTTTGCCAATCTTTCCTCAAACTTTTCCTTATCAAAATCTGAGTCAGAAGCTTTAATTTGACTCTTAATAGACTCAACTCTGGAATCTATAATTTTTTTGTCGCCTTTTCCTCCAATTATTCTAGCGTTGTCTTTGTCTGCCCAAACTTTATCCGCCTGTCCTAAATCAGTTATTTCGATTGATTCAAAATTACGGCCGGTATCTTCAGAGACAACAGTTCCACCTGTAAGTATGGCTATATCCTCAAGCATCTCTTTCCTTCTGTCTCCAAAGCCGGGGGCTTTGACTGCCAAAACATTAAACGAACCCCTGAGCTTATTTACTACCAGTGTAGCCAAAGCTTCTCCTTCAATCTCATCGGCAATAATTACTAAGTTCTTAGAGACTTTTACAAATTTTTCTAAGAAAGGTAGAAGATCCTGAATTGAAGAAATCTTTTTGTCGGTTAAAAGAATGTAGGGTGATTCAATCTCAGCCTCCATTTTATCAGGATTGGTTACAAAGTAGGCAGAGGCGTATCCCTTATCAAACTCCATACCTTCTTTATATTCAATATCAATCGTCAGACCTTTTCCTTCTTCGACAGTAACAACTCCATCACGACCGACCCTGTCGAGTGCCTCAGCGATTTTTGCCCCTATTGCATCATCCCCTGCTGAAATAGTGGCCACTTGAGCAATTTCTTCTTTTCCTTTAATCGGCTTTGCCATTCTTTTCAGTTCTGCTGTCACAGCCTCGACTGCTTTTTCCATACCCTTTTTAACAATCATGGGGTTTGCTCCTGCATCAATTTTAATCATTCCTTTTTGAGTCATCACTTGAGCGAGAAGTGTCGATGTTGTTGTTCCATCGCCTGCGTTATCGTTGGTCTTACTGGCTGCTTCTTTGACCAATTGGGCTCCCATATTCTCAAAAGGATCGGGAAGATCAATCTCCTTGGCAACACTGACTCCATCATGAACAATGTTTGGGGCTCCCCACTTTTTATCCAAAGCTATATTGCGTCCTTTGGGACCAAGTGTTGTAACAACAGCTTTAGCAACAATATCAATTCCCTTAAGCAGGGATTCCCTGGCCTCATTTGAAAATTTTAATTGTTTTGCCATATTTGGTATTTATTACTTTGTCTCAACTGCCAAAATATCTTCAAATTTAACAAACATATATTCCTTACCTTCTATCTTTACCTTATTCCCTCCCCACTCTTTATAAAAAACAACTTCATTAAGTTTCGCGGGAGACCTCACCTCGCGGCCATCGTCAAAAATAGGCTCACCTACTGCAATTACTTTTCCTTTCTGGGGTTTTTCGGAAGCAGTATCTGGAAGATAAATTCCGGAAGCGGTTTTGACTTCTGCCTCCAAAGGTTCAACTAAAACGTATCCCGGAGTTGGTTTTAGATTCAGTTTTGTCATCGAATTTATATTTTAAAAAAATAGAGAAGGTTGTCAACTACCAATTAGCATTCCAACCTTCTGAGTGCTATTTTAGGAATTATCGAAGGTGATGTCAATAGCCCAATTTATTAAGAATTTTTTTACTCAAATCATTGGGGTGAAAGATCGCCCTTGTCGGCCCAACCGTCTCTCTTGTAATTTTACCTTTCATATATAAAGCCTGAAATTTGAATGCCAGGGTTTCAAGCACGTTGAATTTAAATTGTTTCGTATATTTTAAACTATTAGTCTTGGGTTTTATTTCAATTGCGTTAGGCCAAAAATCCAATGCCCATTTATTTTCACTTAAGAAGTGTTCGTATATATGGTCTTTGTCAACCAATGGAATTATCTGTAGAATCTCATGTGCCGTAAAAAAATTTCTTTCTTTACTCCCCCATTTGAGATTACTTTGATCAAGCCAGATATTTAGACATAGTTCACCCCGTTCCTTTTTACCCGGTTTTCTGACCTTAAAATTCATTAATTTCAATACCATGTATGTCATAATTCTTGTTAACCATAATTTTCCTTCTTTTGTGATAATTATCAAATCTATATCACTACCCTTACTCGCGTTTTTCATCGCAAGCGATCCTGTTATACCCACCATTTTGACTGTCGGAACCAGAGCAATTATCTTTGAGGCATTTGACGCAATCTTAATTTTTTTTTGAGAAATCCTTTCTCTTACCAAATGTTTATAAACTAATCCACTACGATTTCTGACAAAATAAAACCCATTTTTGCAATCAACATCAACTTTTACAGTCGGCGGATTGTGGGGCGTCCATTTAATTAACTCTGGAAAATTCAAAGGGTAGTCAAAAATATTATGATAAAACACGGAAAATGTTTCATTGGGACTTAGATCTTTACAAAACAAATCTTTTTTGTAGACAAAATCACGAAGATGAGACATTATTTAACAGAAATTCCATATTGCGACAGAACTTGGGATACACCTTGAGAAACTGTAGTCAAAACCTCATCTGCCGAGTCATCTCCATCAGCAACGGCATTGACAGCATCTCGGAAGTAATTTGAAATTTGAGTGTTTATTCCGGTAGCTCCGTCAAATGTACGGCTGGCAAGATACCAGCTCTTTGCACCCGAAGCTTGACTGATCAAAGAACCTATAATCAGATGGTCACTAAGTAGCTTGGCCATTTCGATTCTGGGGTAAGGTTCTCCAAAGGATCTTACCTTTGATTGATTTAAATAAAGCTTTTGTAAGGAATCCGATGTCGAAAGAAAGCCTAAGAAATCCCAGGCTGTAGATTTGCTTGAACTTTTTGACCAAACACCCTGAGCCCAATAGGTGGCATATGTCACGTCGGGATCGTTGGGATTATCCTTGGAGACTTGAGGAATTGGAACGGTTTTGAAATTCAAGTTCGGATTTTTTGATTGAATTTCAAATGCTCGCCAACTAGGTGCTATATACATTGCTAATTTTCCGGCTGCAAAAGCCTGCGTTGACGGCGGTAAAGTTGTATCCCAAACACCGTCGCTTGATGAGAAAAGGGTAAAAAATGTCAACGCGTCTTCAGCAATCTTTCCCTCAGGGTTAGACAAGTCTACCCCATTTTGAATCATTAAAAGTGCCAGAATTTCCTGCCAATGATCAACATTTTCCGTTCTTCCCATAGCAATCCCCGATTGAACAACAAGGCCATTTTCATCCTTTATGGTCAGCTCTTTTGCTAAACTTCTAAGGCCATCCCAGGTGGTAGGAGGTGTTTTTCCCTCCTTGTCAAAAATATCCTGATTTATATATAAGGTTAAGGCATCATATCCCAATGGAATACCGACAATGGAATTGCCATAAGAAAAATCGGACAACATTACCGGGTAGAAATTCTTAGAATAATCGGCGGCAGTCATAACTGAAGAAGGTAAGGCATCCAAATTTGATTTCATCATCGGAACCCAGGTGTTATGAAAGGTAAAAATATCAGGACCTTGTCCTTTTGATAGTGAATTTGCCAGTCTTTCTCTATAATCTTCCTTTGATTGCTCAACGTAGGTAATTGTTACTCCGGGATGAGATGCTTCATACTCAGAAATTAACGGTTCAACAGCAGATGAATCCTCCCAAAGACCCCACCAAATTATTTCACTCGTCTTATTTCCTTTATCTTTAAAAAAGATGCTCAAAATTGAAACAGCAATACCAATTACCAATACTAGTATTCCAACCATAATTAACACTTTTGAGAATTTTTTTCTGGTAGGAGTTTGGGGCGCCACCGGGGATGAAACAACGGGAACTTGTGTCTCTTGGGTTTGAGGAGAAACAACTTGAGTAGTATCAATTACAGGAACAGAGGATGTATCCTGTACAGGCTCCTGTGTTTTATTTCTATTAAAAATGTTTATAGGTGACATATAATTATATAAAGATTAAGCGGAGTATATTTAAATGTTATCATATGCCTGAAATATGACAAGATATTTTAAAAAAATAGGTTCCTACTTTAAGAAAAACGAAAGAGTGTTTGAACACTTTCTTTTGTCCCTAGGTGTTCTGGTCTTAATACTTTTTGCATGTCTTGCTTCATATTTTATTTCTTATTCAGGAAAGATTTACCCAAATATCTATATCAGCGGAATAAGTATTTCCGGCAATAATTATGAAGGCGCCACCTCAATCATTACAGAAAAAATTTCCATACTTAATGAACTAAATCTCATGTATCAAGATCGAAAATTTCCAATTAAATTAATCGACATTGGTTTTTCTTATAACCTACCTGAATCTATCAATCTTGCTTATAATTATGCCAGGACCGGAAACTTCTTATACGATTTAAAAACGCGGATTTCACTTTTATTCTCAAAACAAAATCTTAATTTAAAATATAACCTGAATGAGGATGAACTGAAAAAATCAATCGCTTTTATTTCAGAGGATATTTCTGAGGAAGCGTTAGAACCATCCATTACTATTAACGGCGAGGATATTGTAGTCAGTAAAGGCAGTGTGGGTAAAGAGGTCGACCAAAGTTTATTGATAGAAATTATTAAAGAGAACTTGGCTTTAAACAACCAAAATGACATAACAATCCCGGTCAAGATAATTGACCCCACATTAACCCCCGATCAAGAAACCGCATATGTCGCACGCGCATCCAAATATTTGGGTAAGGAAATTAATATTACTTTTGAATATAACACTTATAATTTCAAGGGTCCCGAAATTATTCAACTGCTGGACCCTTCCTCCGGTTATCGCAATAAAAACATCTCTGATCTTATTAATAATATAGCGGCTTCGGTTGAAAGAGATCCTCAAAATTCCAAATTTAATTTTGCAGGTGGAAAAGTAGTTGAATTTCAAGCATCTCTCGATGGAATATCTGTAAACGATCAGGAATTTAAAAGTGTTTTGATTGAGAATTTGGAAAAATTGGCTGATTCTGACGAAAAATCAATAAATTTCAGCGTACCTGTTAATAAAACACCACCCCAGATTACAACCGATGAAGTTAATAATTTGGGAATTGAAAAACTTATCGGTAGAGGTTCTTCTACTTATTATCATTCGATAACTTCCCGTGTCCACAATGTTGCCCTTGCCGCTTCCCGTATTAACGGGACATTAGTAAAACCAGGTGAAACATTTTCCTTTAACCAAGCCTTAGGTGAAGTATCTGGAGCTACAGGGTATCAACAGGCTTATATTATTAGTGAAGGTAGAACAATTCTCGGTGACGGAGGTGGAGTTTGCCAGGTTTCAACAACATTATTTAGAGCACTACTTGATGCAGGACTTACAATAACTGAAAGACAATCTCATGCATACCGCGTGAGTTATTATGAACAAGATTCTCCGCCAGGGTTGGATGCAACAGTATACAGCCCATCTCCGGATCTAAAATTTATAAACGACACGCCTGGCCATATTTTAATTCAAGCCATAGCCGATACCAAAAACTATTCTTTAGTGTTCGAACTTTACGGAACAGATGACGGTAGAATTTCAACAGTTTCAAAGCCTATTGTTTCCAATGTTTCTTCTCCACCGGAGGACTTGTATCAAGATGACCCAACTCTGCCGGCAGGAACAATCAAACAAATTGACTGGAAGGCCTGGGGAGCAAAGGTTACATTTAATTACAAGGTAACCAAAAACGGCAAAGAAATAATAAATAAGACTTTTATCAGCAATTACAAACCCTGGCAGGCAATCTATTTGAAAGGCACTGGGCCGATAGTCCAGTAATATTAGTAAGTGATCGGCCAAATGTCGTATAATAGCTTCATGAAAATAATAAAATGTGACGAAAGCTCGGTCAAAATCGCCGTTGATGTTTTGAAATCAGGAGGTTTAATAATTTATCCTACCGAAACACTTTATGGAATTGGGGCTGATGCAACAAACCCAGATGCCATTAAAAAACTTACAGAGTATAAAAATAGGCCATTTGGAAAACCGTATTCTATTGCTGTTGCTAATAAAAAAATGGCAGAAAAATATGCAGAGATTAATAACACTGCTAAGAGTTTGTATGAAAATTTTTTGCCCGGTCCTTTGACAATTATATCGAGAGGAAAGCACACACTTGCGCCGGGAATTGAAAGTGAAGATAAAACTTTGGGAATAAGGATCCCTGACTACAAGCTGGTATTGGAAATTATAAAAGCATTTGGAAAACCGATAACCTCCACATCAGCTAATGCCAGCTACAAAAAGCGCCCATATAAAATTTCTGACGTCCTGGAAAATATTAGTGACAAACAAAAAAAACTGATAGATCTTATCATCGATAATGGTGAGCTTCCTCATAACGAACCGTCAACTGTTGTTGATACAACACTTGACGATCCGGTTATACTTCGTCAAGGGAAAATTAAGTTTAATAAAAAGAATCAGATTCTTTCCAAAAATGAAGAAACGACGCAAAACTTGGCTAAAGAAATTTGGCAAAAGTACGAAGCACACAAAGGTCGTCGTGCAATTGTTTTTGCTTTGGAGGGTGAAATGGGGGTCGGCAAAACTCAATTTACCAAAGGTTTGGCACGCTCCATGGGGATTGAAGATTTGGTGACCTCCCCCACTTTTGCTTTAGAAAACGAATACAAAATACCAAACACCAAATATAAATTGTACCATTTTGATGCGTGGAGGCTTGAAAACTCAGAGGAAATGAAGGCTTTAGGCTTTGAGGATTTAATCAAAAATAAATCCGTTGTTTCGATTGAGTGGGCTGAAAAAGTTGCCGATTTGATTCGTGAATTTGACGATGAGGCGATAATTATTTGGATAAACATAAGGTTCGGGGATATGGAAAATGACAGAATAATCTCATGGGGAAATATATGAAAGTTAACTCAAATATCAAATCTCAAAACTCAAAGCTGACAATGTTGGCGATAGATACCAGCTGCGACGAAACTTCCGCTGCTGTAACTGAAGGTACAGCAATTCTTTCAAATGTTATTTGGTCACAAGCTTCTGCACACGCAAAATTTGGCGGAGTTATGCCGTCCCTTGCTAAAAGAATGCATGAAGAAAGAATTAATTTCGTTGTTGAAAAGGCCTTAAAAAAAGCATTCCCCAAATCCCCATCTACCATCAACCATCTACTATCTACCAAAATTGATGCCATTGCCGTCACTGTCGGGCCCGGCCTTTCCATAGCTTTAGGCGTTGGCATTAATAAAGCCAGGGAAATCGCCGAAAAATATAATAAAAAGCTTATTGCAGTAAATCATCTGGAGGCCCACTTATTCTCCCCATTCGCGAATTCTAAATTCGAAATTCTAAATTCTAAATTCCCAATGCTTGGCTTGGTAATTTCAGGCGGCAATACAATACTAGTTAAGATTAACAAAGTTGGGTCCTACAATATTCTTGCACAAACCACCGATGATGCTTTAGGGGAAGCTCTTGATAAAGCTGCTAGAATGCTCGGACTTGGCTATCCGGGAGGTGCAATTTTGGAAAAGATGGCTAAGCTTGGAGATTCTAAAAAATATAACCTTCCTGTTCCTATTGTCGGTCAGGAAAAAAGAATGATTTTTACCTACTCCGGTATTAAAACCTCTTTCTCGCGACTTGTTGAATCTGAAAAACCATTAACGAAAGGGGAAGTTGAAAATTTAGCAGCATCATTTCAAAATGTTGCCTTTAAACATATCGAGCGCGTGCTACAGTATTACTTAATTCACAATTCTCTATTCAAAATTCAATATTTATTGGTCGGTGGCGGCGTTTCTGCCAATGTCGAAATTCGAAAAAGGTTGAGAAATCTATGTAAAAAATATTCAATAAATGTAGTATTTCCGACAAACAAAAAACTATATGGAGATAATGCAGCAATGATTGGAATAGCTGCTTATTTAAATCAAAATTTTGTAAAACTGGAGGAAATTGACCGGAAGCCTAACTTAAAATTAGCCTGAATCGTGGTACAATGTGAGGCATATACATCTAAATATGGACAAAGCATACGAACATTCAAAATTTGAGACAAAAATATATGAAAAATGGGAAAAATCCGGCGCTTTTACTCCGAAAGTAGATAAAAAGAAAAAACCATTCACCATTATCATGCCGCCCCCTAACGCTAATGATCCTCTACATATAGGTCATGCCAGATTTGTAGCAATTGAAGATGTTTTAATCCGCTACCACAGAATGAAAGGTGAATCTACATTATGGCTACCCGGAGCAGATCATGCCGGTATTGAAACCCAGTATGTTTTTGAAAAAAAACTCAGAGACAAAGATCAATCGAGGTTTGATTTTGATCGCAACACACTTTACAAAATGATTTGGGATTATGTGGAAGACAATACCGGACTTATGGAGAGCCAGTTGAGGAGACTTGGTGCATCGTGTGATTGGACAAGATTTAAATTTACCCTTGATCCGGACATTGTTACCTTAGTTCAAAAAAGCTTTAAGAAACTTTTTGATGAAGGGCTTATTTATCGTGGCAAAAGGTTGGTTAATTACTGTACTCACTGCGGAACTGCTTATTCAAATCTTGAAGTTGATTATGTTGAAAGGAAAGACCCTCTTTACTACATGAAGTATGGACCGTTTATCCTTGCGACAACGAGACCGGAAACAAAATTCGGCGATACGGCTGTTGCGGTCAACCCCAAAGACAAAAGGTATAAAGATTATGTAGGTCAGGAAATTACTGTTAAAGGTTTAATTGGAGATTTTAAAGTTAAGGTGATAGCCGACGACTTAGTTGACCCCGAATTTGGTACAGGTGTTGTTAAAGTTACCCCAGCGCACGATTTTAATGATTTTGAAATGGGAGAGCGCCACAATCTTGAGATTAAACAGGTAATTGACTTAGATGGAAAACTAAATGAGCTGACAGGAAAATACAGAGGTCTTTATGTCAACCAAGCAAGAAAACAAGTTGTTGAAGATCTTGAAAAAGCCGGACAGATGGTGAAGGTAAACAATGACTACAACCATGTGGTAGGAACATGTTACCGCTGCAAAAACACAATTGAGCCCATGCTTCTTGATCAATGGTTTTTGAAAGTCAAACCGATGGTTGATAAATCTATAACCGCAATAAAAAAAGGTGATGTTAAATTTGCTGCTAAAAAGTACGAAAAAATTGCCAAAAACTGGTATAAAAACTTAAAGGATTGGAATATAAGTCGACAGATTGTTTGGGGCATAAGAATACCGGCATATCGATGCGAAAAATGTCTTGAGTGGACTATCACTGAAGGAGAGGTTCCAACCACGTGCGATAGCTGTGGGCACAACAAACTTACTCAGGACACCGACACTTTTGATACCTGGTTTTCTTCAGGACAATGGCCGTACGCAACACTTAAAACTACCAAACCCGGAGATTTTGAGCACTTCTACCCCACATCTGTTATGGAAACTGCTTATGACATTCTCCCCTTCTGGGTTATAAGGATGATCATGTTTGGAGTTTATATGGAAGAAAAAGTTCCTTTTAATGAAGTATTAATCCATGGACTTGTACGGGATAAAAACGGCTTAAAGATCAGTAAATCAAAAGGTAATGTCATAGACCCAATTGAAATGGCCGACAAATACGGCGCGGACGCTCTTCGTATGGGTATTCTCTGGGGAGCACTTGTAGAAAATGATATTGCTCTTTCAGAGGAAAATATTAATGCACAAAAGAAATTCTGCAACAAAGTTTGGAATGCGGCTAGATTTGTCCAAGGTTTTGAAGGAACCAAATCAAATCCTAGTGTTATTAAAAGCTATGACATGTTTATGAAAACTTTAACTAGTGACGTAACAAAACTGCTCGATAAATTTAAACTTAATCAGGCAGCTGAAATTCTATACAAAAGATTCTGGAATAACTTTTGTGATATGCGCATAGAGGATGCTAAAAAAGGCCTTCTATCAAAAACGGATCTAAAGAGAGGGCTTTTTATTTACTTGAAACTTCTCCATCCATTTATGCCCTTCGTGACAGAACAGATTTGGGAAGAGTTGGGAGAAAATGAACTTCTAATTACCTCACCCTGGCCTGCCTCGTAAAATCGCTCCTTGAACCGCATTTGAATAAAATTGAAGAGGTAAAAGGAAAGATTTACTGGGGCCAAAAGATTAAGGCTTAATTGTAGCGGAAGGAGAACTTGTAGAGCTTGCTTTGGGGCTCGCTGTAGCTGTTGCCTCAGTAAATTTAAAAGACTCATAAAAACTATCAAAATTACTGTCTACAATGGCCCCATTACTAATGGCGATTATTTTATTATCACTATTTATCATTATTTGCTCAAGGACCCAAGTTGCTAAGGATGAGGTTGTAACAGTAACCTTTGTGGCAGGAAGACCACTAATGGTAATCTTTTCCTGTTGTACCTTTCTATCAGTACCAAACTGTTTACCCATATCAGCAATAATTTGATCGGCAGTTTTATTGTTATAAATATTTATTACCCATTGGACATCTTCTCCAACACTTGAAGGACCAAAACCGATTGTGTCGGCAGAAGTTTCTGTCCCTACCAATCGCCAATCTGAGGGGTATCTGACTGAAAAGCCAACTGCAGTATTTGTATAAGTCTCCCAATTCGCAGTCGGATCTGCGGTCGGAGTCGCCGTTACTACTGCAACAGGTGACGGTGACGGAGTTGGAGTTGGCGTAGAAACGGCAAAATATTTTGTCCATAGCAGATAGCCGCCTGCGCCAAGAATCGTAAGTAACAATATTATTATTGCAACAACAATGAGAGGTGAGCTTTTCTTGGGAGCTTCATCTGTTGAATTTTGTTCCATTGGTGGTGTGGGTGGTTGATCGGACGGTGGACTGGGTATTACCGAAGGGGCGGGAGTTTCCGGCATAGGGGGCTGAGGAGTTGGCTGCGTCATAGGTTCGGACGGCGAAATAACATTGGTTGTTTCTTCCAATGGAACTGATACCTGAACTTCAGGTTCACCAGGTTGATTAGAAGATATACTTTCCCCTTGTGGGACAGGCACATTTGGGTCCATACTTTAGACTAACACATGGATAACCGTATGGTCAATAAAGACATTAACCATTTGATTTTTATAGTCGGTGTTTTCGTCTTACTTCTTTTAAGTCTGGTTAATATCAAAACCGTTTTCTCTAAGAAAGAGGTTTTGGGACTGGAAACCCAAATTCAATCTGACGACAAATTTTGGAATGATTTTTTAATAAAAAACCCAAATTACTTACCAGGCTGGGTCGAATTGGGTAAAGCAGACGTCGCTTCAAAGATTGATCCTAATTACTGGGGCTTGGAACACTAATATTATTCTTTTGAAGATTCTTCAGTAGGTGTCGCACCCTCAGCAGGAACTTCTCCCTCAGTAGGTGTCGCACCCTCAGCAGGAACTTCTCCCTCAGTGGGAGCCGGGGCTTCTACAACTTCCTCTTTTTGAGGAGGTTCTACTTTAGCAAGAATCGCTTCCAGATCGCTTTTAATTTCAACCTTTGACTTATCATAGTTGAGATCCTTTACGAAAACTGACTGATCAACCTCTGCAAGTGCGCTTACGTCTATTTCAAATTTTTCAGGAAGATCGCCGGGCAATGCCTCCACCTTAATTTCATTAAGATATTGGACAACTGTTCCGAGGGCTTGTTTCTCCGCGGGTGATTCGCCTGATAGCTCAACAGGAATATCCGCTTCAACTTTCTCCTTAAGGTCAACCTGCAAAAAGTCAACATGGACAGGCGCATCTGTGATTGGGTTGTATTGAAGATTGTGAATTAAAACTGGCTTTTCCTCATTTTCCACAACAAGCGTTAAAAGACCGGTCTCACCTATTTCCTTGAATATTTTTTCAAAATCTTTAAGGTTAACCTGAACCGATTGAGATTTAACTTTTTTTCCATAAACATTGCCAGGAAGAATTCCTTCCTTGCGAAGGTTTTTTACTTTCCTACCCTCCAATGTCCTTTTGTCTGCTTTTAATATCGTTTTTGCCATTTCAATATTTCAACCTTACATATAAATCACGTACCAATGTCGTATTATATAGGTAAGAGCCCGCTTCGGTCAAGGAAAAGGCTGGATTTGAGTTTTGCATTTTTGAATCGGACCAAACATTAATCGCCACCGGATATTCACCGATCCCTGCTTGTTTTCTAAAATACAAATTATATTCTTCAAAAGCCTTTTCTTTTTTTGTACTCCATGTAAACGAAAACTGTTTTGTTTCGCCAGCTAAAACCTCGACAATTACACCTATTTCCTTTCGCCCTTTTGCACTAGTTATATCAGGTGTCAGCGACTCCAGATCCTGCCCAAACGAACTTGTTATTGATACACCTTCCACCGTCTCGGGAACAACAAGTCTTATATAGGATTTATATCTACCGGAAAGACCTAGATTTATATTAGCTGAATTATTTAAAGTCAGTGTCAATGTTCTATCGATCGTTTCATTTTTGATGTCAACATTCAAAGATACGTCTCTATTTACAAAATAATTAGCCTTGTTTACACCAACGTTTGCCTCCACAATTCCTATCAGATCAGAATAGCAATTTACCTCACATACCGGAATAAACACAGATCCGTCCCAATTCAGGTTACTTATCACTCGCTGGGTGTCAGCATTATGTAAAAACAATTGAATATGTCTTTGGTCTAAATTTTCGTATGCGTACTTTAAAAGCAAATTTTTCTGTGAATAGGATAGATTGTCCATTTCACTTAGGATACTTCTGGAAAGTGCCGTTAAAAAACTTGCTTTTTTATGGGTCCCGGGGAAAAAATTATCTTGCACCTCAGATTGAACTTTTTCGTATAGATTTTCTGCGGTGATATTAATATCGTAATCAGATAAATAAATAGCGCCACTAACATTTAAAAAATCTTTTATTGGATATAAGTCGATAGCAAAAACTCCGTCGACTTGCTGATCAACTTCTTTATCCAAAAACCATTCGGCGCGCTTTGCTGAAGTCGGAAAATCCGGATCCCAATTTGAATCCCTAAGCCACCAGTTCGCTTCTCCTAAATATTTGTTAATTGGAGTTGGTGGTTCAACGTGTCCATTTAACTGTCCATCGGCAGAATAAACATCGCTAATTGTAAAATCCGAAAGCCTTCCACGATCAAATGTTAAAAGTCCATAAGAACCGATGAACCCTCCTGTTGGTCGAAGTTCCATGTTGTTTTGAAACAAAACAAGATATGTCTGAGTGTTTGCAGATCCGAGAATTTCCGGGGCTTTTCCGGCTAAAACGGTCAACTGGGATACAAGCTGCTTATATTTATTTAGGTCTATTTTTGACATTAAATATCTGGCAGCAAAAGAATTATCGTCTACACCTTGAGTACTTACCTTATCAAGAACGGCAACATAATCACCAATCGACTGCAACTTCTTTTCTGAATCATACAGGACTTCCTCTACAGAATAGGGAGTTTGTCCGAGGATATTACCAACTAAATTACCGGCTGTTCTCGCCAGTGGAATACCTGAAATTCCTATTTTAGAAATATTTGTAAGTACTAGTGATAAATATTCTGTTTCAATATATATTCTACCCACCAAGGGGATATTTTTTAATATTTTGCTTTCGGCATAACCTACCTCTGAAATCGTGTTGCTTGCCCGAAACAAATTTATTGCAGTGTCGTCACTACCCTTTTTAAATTGACTGTATGAAAAATAACTAAGACCTGCACTGGTTAGTACAAAAACAAACGGCATTAAAAAAATAATCAGCAATGACAGCAAAAATGGTTTAATAAATTTTTGTTTGCTGGATATTTTGGATAAGTTGCCGGTTTTTACAGTTTTGGATTTCTTGACTGATGATGGTTTTGTATGCCCTTCATTAATCCATCTATAAGTTTCTGATAACATAAATTCCACACTTCCTTTTAATTGGAAACGTTCTGCGTTTCGCGGTAAGATGTCTGTATTTTTGTTTGAAGTGGTTACTAGTTTAACGTTACCAAGCAAACGCACATTTTCTTTCCAAAACTGTGTTGACAATGTTTCAGCTCCCAATAAAAACATTTCTTTTCCATATGGACCGAAGGCAAAAAGCCATTTTACAATTTGCCTGGCAGCATCGCTTACGAAAAGCGGATATATAATTTCACCTACGCAAAAATCTATTTGTCTTCGGGAAATCATGGAGTTTAAGTAAGCAGACATTTTCAAATCGCTTTCAAGATCTATTCGCGGACCCAAAAGATCACCAACATATATCACACCAAGGTTTTCCTGAAGGTTTTTAAAAAAAACGTTTGCTTCCGAATAAATTTCTTTTGGTAATACAATGAATGCTTTAGTTTCACTAATATCAACGACTCGTAAAAAATGTTGAACAAAACTAATAGTTGATTGGATTTTTAAAAAACCCGATAAACACATAATGTACCTGTATGAAATGTTATTGTCATATTTACTTGTATGGGAAACATTAAACCTGTCTTTAGCTGCAATGTGTGAAGTTTTAATAACCCATTCATCAACATTGTCTGTAAATATGTTAACCAGACAATTATTTGCTAAAAGATTTTCAAGTAAGTTAATTGCTAAAAAACTTGGTTCAGAGTAAAGACATACTAAAAATTTGGTCGACGAGTTCATGTTAACTACTATTTTACCGCAATTGAAAAAATTTTATTTACGCTAATTACTGCAGTAAAAAAGTTTTCAAGTTTACAAGTTTATCAAAAGAATAAAAACACTCGGAACGTGAAATTTTCACAGAAGTTATCCCGAAGTCAAACGTGCCGATCCAATTCCTCGTTGACTAATCCATCTGCGATTTTATTTTTCTCACGCGGGACGTTTTTAAAAAAAATTTTCATTTTACTTCTTGCCATTAGCCGTCTAATTTCCAAATTCAAAATTATCAATTCATTTTTCTTTACTTTATAAATGCCATTTAACTGTCTAACCACCAACTCTGAATCAAGAATAAATTGAATACTGTTGTTGGCAAATTTATTTTCATTTTCAAGCAACCATTCAAGGGCCAAAATAACAGCATTATACTCTGCCACATTATTTGTTGTCGTATTTAAAAATTTAGAATTTTTAAATATAACCCTGTCGTCAAAAACAACAGCAAAACCGCAAGCAGCCGGTCCGGGGTTTCCACGGGAGCCACCATCTGTAAATATCAAAATCGGTTCATTTTGCATGCAATTAGTTTAACAGAAATTAAATCACTTTTCTCTGAAGAAAATTCCAAGTAAAGTAGCTAGTAGTAATAAATTTTGTTGAATCGTAAACCAATAGTGATCAAAAAGTCCGGTAATTAAAACAAACAACACAACGAGTGTCCACCATATTTTTTTCCTTTCGATATTCACACAAATTGTTTTATAAAAAATAATACATAAAAACAACAGACCAATTAATCCTGTCTCTGCGGCTATCAATAAAAAGATATTATGAACGGGTTGTAAAAGCCATACGTCACTTGTGTGGTAAATATTTGTCGCCGCACTCGGTATGAAATTATTCAATCCCCTGCCACTAAACCAGTTTTGTGAAAAAACTCCACCGGCAATTTCTGCCAACACAATTCGCTCGGAAGTACTTTGGGAAATACTTATGTTATTAACTGAAATTCGTTTAGAAAAGAAGGCAAAACAAAAACTAATTAAAACACAAGCAAATATAATAAATACTATTGTTTTGCGCCCTAAAATATTATTTCTGAAAACATACACCAATGCACAAGCAATAATTCCAATAAAAGCGGATAATGAAAAGGTTGTTAAGAGAGCTACTAATATTATAAACAGCCCCACACAAAGCCCAATCTTTTTTTTGTTGAGGTATTGGGAAAACATAAATAATAGTGATGCATAGTAGTACCCCGCTAAAGAATTAGGATGGGAAAAAGTTGAGTAAGCCCTTAGGTGATTTATACCCAAAAAATTGTTCAGAGCTATCCCCGGAGTATGTAATGTAAATGATCTTTCACCAAGCAGATAAAAAATCTTACCCGACGTCTCCCCTCTCACAACTTGAAGTATCCCGATAATAGAAAAAAACACTAGAGAGTAAAACAGGGTTGAGGATACGTCTTTGACACTAAAGATATCTCTCCGAGATTTTACATAATAAGCAAGTAAAATCAACTCAAAAAATTTTAACCATCTAATAAACGTTATCGGAATGCTAAATGAAAAAAAAGTATTGATTAAGCAAAATGCAAAAATAATATAAATATATTTTCTGTACATTATCCAATCTTTTTTTATTATTCCGGAGTTTCTAATTGCCCAATAAATAAACAGTAGTAGAAACAAAATATCTGTAAAATAAATTGAAGGAGACAGATAATCGACCCTTATTCCAAAAACAAAAGCAAACTTTGGCCAGAAATGTACTGCCAATTGTGTCGGAAAAAGAAATATAAGTAGAAGATTTAAATATTTATCAAGAAGCTTGATTTTGGAAATCACTTTTTCGGATTAATTATTAAGTATCTATCTTCCCCTTCCCCCTCTGAAGTTGTCTCCACATCCTTGTTGTCTGCTAATGCCAAATGAACAACCCTTCTCTGCCAGGCTTTAAGGTTATAAAGGTTTTGCGCATTACCTGTTTCAATAGCTCTTTGCGCTGTCGTTTCTGCAAGGTCTCTTAAGTAATCTTCTTCCTTTTGTCTGTAATCTCCAATATTAACAACGATCTTTCCCCACTCCCCGGTTTTCTGTTTAAACAATAAGGATAAAATGCTTTGTATACTCAGTAAGGTTTCGCCGCGTTTTCCTATTAAAAGACCTGTTGCTTCTCCGCCTTCGATATTAACAACCATATAATCACTTTCTTTGTCATAAACCACTTCAACGCCTGTGTCCACTGACATCAACTTAAGTAATTTCTCCGCTATTTCTTTTAAGATTAAAGCATTTTCTTTCATTTTGTTTGTATAATTTTAGACTTTACACTGCTAAGTGAAGATTTTATCAGATTTACAGCTGGCGTCAAACTCCCCCATCCTGACATAGATACTTGTTGGACAACATTAAATACTGAATAGACAAGCCAATATAAAGCTAAACCGGAAGGAAGTTTCAGTCCAAAAATTAGAGTCATGAGAGGCATCATATAAATCATGGACTTTTGCATTGCTACCTGCGTATCATCTAAATCCCCTTTAGTTTTCTTGGCAATTTTCTGCTCCTGTGTTATGTATGGAGTTGTGATTTTCACAGATAAAAACTGCGCAATTGTTGCAAGAATTAAGAATAATCCGGGTAAGGCGAATGGAATTCCCGGAATTTTAAAAGTATCGGGCATACTGATATCCATATAGAAAAAATCCGTATTCAAGGTTTGTTCTTGGCTAAATTTAAGCGGATTATACAAAAGTTCATTCAATTTACCCGAAGCAATTTCTTCACCGGAAAGAGCAGTTGTAAAAACCCTAAAAAGAGCAATTAGAACAAGAAACTGTAAAATATATGGGAGGCATCCAGCTGTGGGATTAATCTTATTTTGCTTATAAAGTTCAGCTTGAGCTTGAGAGAGTTTAACTTTATCACCACTGAATTTCTTCTTCAGTTTTTCTAATTGTGGATTAAGATCTTTTATCTTTTTCATCGACTCGAGATAAGGCTTTGTTAGAGGTCTTAAAGCAAAAATCAAGAAAAGACTGAAGAAAATAATCGCCACACCCAGATTTTCACCCAAGTATTTGTAAAACAAAATAAGGCCGTTTGTTAACGGTTGAACCAGTATTGTTGTAAAAATATTTCCCATGTTATTTGACAGGGTCCCACCCAGGTTTTCCAAATGGGTGACACCGGCTCACTCTCATAATTCCTAAAAGCATGCCTTTCTTAAATCCGTATTTATTCAAGGCTTCTATTGTATACTCAGAACAGGTCGGTGTAAAACGGCACGCATTTCCTAACATCGCAACCAAAATCGGGGATATGTATTTCCGATATAAACGAATCAGGTAAATAGATATCTCTTTCATTTCATTATTCCTGCATTTTTTAACGAGGTTCGCACCTCCTTCATTAATTCTACCGTTGAGACTCTGGAAATTGTTGTCTTAGCTAAAAAAACAACATCGTAGCCTACATTTAAATTTATACTATCAAGCCTGACTGCTTCACTCATTGCTCTTTTAAATCTATTTCTGTCAACGGCTTCCTTTGCTACTTTTGTAGAAACAATAAAACCGAATCTACAAGGTTCTTCGTCGGTTCTTTTAAAAAAGGCAACACCAAAACTGTTTGATTGCAAGACTTTACCCTCATTTTGGATTCTGGAAAAGTCTTTCGCCCCTGTAATTCTATATTTTTTAGCAAGCATTGTTTTGTTTTTGTTCAGTTTCCATTACTAAAGCAGGAAAAAACACATGGAGTTCGGTAAATAAACTTTAAGATTAACTATTATACCGCAAGCTTTTTTCGTCCCTTCGCCCTCCTCAATCCCAAAACTTTTCTTCCTGACTTAGTACTCATCCTGGATCTAAACCCGTGAGTCCTGACTCTCTTGATTTTGCTCGGTTGATATGTTCTTTTTGTTGACATGAGTAATATTATATCAAAGAAATTATAAATTAGGAATTAGAAATTCGAAGTTAATTAAAATGGGGCTTGACGAATTGTGGATAACTCATTAAAAGTACATAGTACAAAGTACCTAGTACTTAGATTCCTAACTTCTGTCCTTGCCCTAATTTTTAGCTTCGTACTAAGTACTGTGTACTAGGCACTATTTTATATGAATAATGAACAAATTTGGAAAGATTCTTTAGAAATAATTAAAGTAACTGTTTCGCCGGCAATTTTTTCCACATGGTTTTCTCAAACACATCTTATATCTTTGAATGATTTAGATGAAAGGGTGATTGTGGAAGTGGGGTGCCCAACCTCTTTCGCAAAAAATACTATTGAAGCAAGATATTTTGGACTAATTCAAGACTCATTGTCAAAAGTGGTTGGCAAAAAATGTGATTTGTCTTTTATCGTAAAATCAAAACCAAAAGTTGATAAAGCTCCAATTGACGACACGTCCCCTCTTTTCTCAACTGAAAAAGATGAAAAAACTACTTTAGAAATACTTCAAAGGTCACGAATTAGACCCAGTTTTACCTTTGAGAATTTTGCCGTTTCAGGAAGTAATCAAATGGCCCACGCAGCCGCGGAGGCTGTATCGAGAGATTTGGGATCCGCTTATAACCCTCTTTTTATTTGGGGTGGGGTAGGGGTCGGAAAAACACACCTCATGGTCTCTGTAGGAAATTATGTTTTACGAAATGATTCTGGAAAAAAAGTTCTTTTTTGTACGGGAGAAGATTTTACAAACGACATTGTAGAGGGGATTAGAAACAAGACAACGCAGGCATTTAGAAATAAATATAGAAAACTTGATCTGTTACTAATTGACGATATTCAGTTTATTGCAGGTAAAGACACTGTGCAGGAAGAATTTTTCCATACATTTAATGCCGTCACTTCTGTCGGTGGTCAAATAATCCTTACTTCTGATCGACCACCTTCTGAGATATCCAGACTCGAAGAAAGACTTAGAAGCCGCTTTGAAGCAGGATTAATTGTGGACGTAGCACCACCGGATTTTGAGTTAAGATGTGCAATAACTCAAATTAAATCCAGAGAGAAAGGAATTGATCTTTCATCAGAGCAGGTTCAAATGATTGCAGCCAATTCCGAGGCGGCTAGAAAAATCGAAGGGGTTCTAACAAGAATATTGACAGAGATTCATCTCAAAAACATTGTTGTCACCAATGAACTCATTGAATCTATGTTTGCTAAAAGCCTTGATACCTCCGGTAAAATCACCAAAAGCTCACCGGAACAAGTAGTTGAGGCGGTTTCTAAGTATTTTCAGCTTGGCAAGAGACTTCTTTTGGGAGATAGCCGGGCAAGACCAATAGCCCGACCCAGACAAATTTTAATGTATCTTTTGAGAACACATCTCGGCCTTCCCCTCGAAGAGATTGGAAGAATAGTCGGAGGAAGGGACCATACAACAGTGATGCATGCTGTGGAAAAGATTACACAACTAGCCACAAACGATGTGCAAATCCGTGAGGATATTTTGAAGATAAAAAGTGTAATTTGAGGATATTTTTCTAAAATTCTAACTTATCAACAGCAGTATTAAACTTATCCACAAATTTATTCACAAATTACTACGCATAATATCAACACAAAAACATCCCGAAAAACGAATTCGAAAGTGGTTTCTTTTCAACTTATCAACCCTTTCTACTACTAGAACTACTAGTATATATATGATAAATACAAGAAAACCGAAAACAAATAAATATTGATTTTTGAGTGTTTTCCTTTTACCCTTAACCTACTGTTATGAGAGTACAAGTACTACAAGAGAACTTAGAAAAAGCTATTGGCATAACAACAAGATTTGCCAGTGCCAAAGCACAACTTCCCATTCTTGGTAATGTACTCATATCAACCCGCAAAAGTAAAATTTATATTTCTTCAACAAATTTGGAAATTTCGGCTTCTGTTAAGATTGGTGCAAAAATTGAAGAAGATGGTGAAATTAGTATTCCTGCAAAAATTATTTCGGAATTAGTACCAAATTTACCCAAGGAAACGATTGGTCTACAATCGGAAAAGGAGCAGCTGAAGATTTCCACAAACGGCTTTACTTCAACTATTCTGGGAATGGATTCAACAGACTTTCCCAAAATTCCGAATGCTTTAAATGAGAAAAACACAATCAGTTTTTCTAAGAAGCTACTTTCTGAAAGTTTAGGTAAAGTCGTATTTTCAACTTCTACAGATGAAACACGTCCCATTTTGACAGGAGTTCTTTTTATTCTTAAAGATAATTCTTTGTCTTTAGTAGCAACTGATGGCTTTCGTCTTTCTAGAAAAAATGTTTTACTAAAGGATTTTAAAGGAGAGGAAAAATCTGTTGTAATTCCGAAAGGAATCCTGGGGGAGATAATTCGAGGTGTTTTTGAAACAGACGATATTTTGTTTGATCTTGAAGAGTCTGAAAAACAAGTTCTCTTTGAATTGGAGGATACGGTACTTACATCCAGACTTCTGGAGGGGGAGTATCCGGATTTTGAAAAGATTATTCCAAAAGAATCAAACATAAAAGTGTTTTTAGATAAGGAGGAATTTTTAAGGGCAGTAAAATTGGCTTCGATATTTGCCAAAGAGGCTGCAAATGTTGTGAAACTGAAAATTTTGAAGGATTCCATAAAAGTTTCTGCAGAAAGCGGACAGGCGGGGAGCCAGGAAACAAAAGTCGATGCGAAAGTTGAATCCGGAATTTCGAATTTTGAATCTGGATTTGAGATTGCTTTTAACTTCCGGTATTTGGAGGATTTTATTCATTCGGTTACAGGCGAAGAATTATCTATGGAGTTTGTAAGTTCTACTTCTGCCGGGGTGTTTAAGGACACAAGCGATGAAAATTATCTTCATCTAATTATGCCGGTTAAGATGTAAAAATTCTTATTTTTGTGGAACTTCATCCATCGGGGAATTTTTAAGTATATTTGGTTTGAAATTTAGTTCTATTGGGGGAATTACTTCTCCTGTTGAAGACTTTGCTTCGATAGTCATTTTGTATGAAACTTCATATTGCCACCCCTCCATTGCTCGTACAAAGAGAGACGTGTTGTTGTCATCGGTTTCAATAATTGTGTCTGTTTGGGGATTAGTGTTAATAACGAGAGAACTGATATCGATCGGTTTTGAAAAATAGAATTCTATAGAAGAAGTGCTTAAAAGTGAACCTGAAGAGTTATTTTCCGGAACTGATTTTATAAGTTTAAATTCTACATACGGGGTAGGTGTCGGTTTTTGTCTAAATCCGACGCCAGACTTAGAAAGGATCCAAACTATTGACAAGACAGATAGAACAAGAAGAATAAAAACTGGTACAATTTTTTTGTTTTTTAGCATAACTAAATTATAACTTATTTGCAGAAATAGTCTTCCGGTTTAACCCAGCGACCGTTCATTTGAAACTCAATGTGTAAATGAGTATTTGATCCTTGGTTAAAAAGAGTGGTAATCTTTTGCCCCGACGTTACTGTTTTTGGAACTATTTTACTTGCAACGTGAGTAAGGACAATTGAATATGAACCTGTAGTATCTTTATATATAACCGAAAAACCAACTCCGTTGTTGTTGAAGCTTCCGTCATAATTCCATACTACTTCTTTTCCTAAAACTGTCGGAGCATAGACGGTATTTATTCCAGAGGGGAATACGTCGAATGCATATCCGTAATACGAGCAGGCTGGAGAGTCGCAACCTGTTTGTTGAGGTAATGAGTATCTATAAGGGATTCCTCCCATCATATTCCAATAAGAAGTACTTCCATGGCCCGTGTTGGTGGCTGGATTGTAGGAAAAATTGTTTTGATTAAGAGGTACGGCTGCCGGGACAGGGCATGAAATGGGTGGGGTCCCAAAAGTAACCGACGCGCTTGTTTCTGCTGTTGTGCCGGTTACTTCTCCCGTATCCGCTGTCACAGTAACAGTATCTATTATTGCCGAATTTGTAAAACTGTTGTCGTAAGTTGAAGTATAGGTAAACACATATGGAAGGGATGGTGATATTGAGTCTATCGTAGTTGGAGCGTCACTAATTGGAGGACAGTTTTTATTGGCCGTACTAATTACTTTGCAGTCGTATTTAATAGATATGTTTGTAAGGGCACTTCTCTTAGCCCTGATTGTTATTTTATAAGTAATTGTCTTCGGAAGTTCTTTGTTTGTAAAAGGTCCGGGCGGCTCCGGAGTTTTAATAATATCAATATACGGATTAGACGTTCTTCCAAAAGTACTTTCAGACACGGGGACTACATAGGCTCCGGAGTTGATTATAAAAAGAATTAAGGCAACCACAATAGGCAAAGCAAATATGGTTATTAAAATTGGCATGCCAATGGAAGAAAAGACTGCTCCCCCCAGAGCTGTAAAAAATCCCCCTATGCTTCCACCCACTACACCAAGAGAAGAAATTCTACCGGAAGCAAAACTTGCAAGAAAACCGGTGCCCACACCTAGGGCAACCGCTCCCGCTAAACCAATAAAAGGAGCTGTAATTAAGGCAATAACGGAACCTACTATGTAAGGAGCTGCTTTCTTAACTTTACTCCAATCAATTTTACTTGCAATAAAACCAATCACTGCTCCAATGGCTGTTCCAATAACTGGAACCACACTACCAGCAGCGGCGCCGGTGCCTGCGCCAGCCGCTCCTCCTGCGGCAGTTCCGACAGCTTTTCCTGCAAATGAACCAGCCAGCTTACCTGCTGTACTTGTGACAGCTTTTTTCCCAATCTTTTTACCGGCTACAGAGACTATCTTTTTTATTCCAAAATTTATACCGGTTTTCCCTCCGATAAAATTCAAAATCGGTCCGAAACCATTTTGTACAGCAATTCTTCCGAAAAAAGTTGTCCCTTCCCACGCAACAGCAGAGGTGCCCATTCCAAAATAGGACAAAGCACCCTGAACAGGTATAGAACTGTATGTTTTGGCCAGTAAACTATCAACAGGTAATTTATCAATTAAACCATCCAGTCGCACAGAGGCCCTCCGTAAAATACTTGTTTTTATTTTGTCTATACCGAATTCTTTTACTTCCCCAAGGAAAGAACCTTGGTTATTAAGCAGGTCCAGATTGGTTTGAGGAATCTGGGACAAATTGTACTCATGGAAATCTGTCTGCGGTGAGTCAGAAAAGGTTATTTGTAGTTTATCGATCTCTTTGGGTCCAAAAACCACATTGGTAAAATTTTCTCCAAAAGTGGAAACAATCAGTTCACGATTGAAAGAATACTTGGCAAAGTATTGATCCGAATTCTCTAAAGCAACGTTAATAAAATTTTGTCGGAGATTGATATCTGGTAATGTTTTTGTAATTAAGTCTTCATTTGTGGCAAATGCACTAGTAATAACAGTTTCTTCGGCCAGTGATTTGCCTTGGAGATTTTTTACCGTTTCGTATGCAGCCTCTTTGGCCAGAATGCGCATTTCTTCTTGTGTGGTGTTTTGCGGATTAGACAAAGAAATTTTGTTTTCGATTGTCTCGGTTATTTGGTCGACCAATCTTTTGGGGTCTGCTTTTGCGGCCTCTTTAAGTACGTCAATTTGTTTTGCTTGCTCATCGGATATTGGTGGGATTTCAGTACCCTCAACTTTTACATATGTCTTCGTGTTTTTTAGTTGATCAAAAAGTTCTTGCCTTCTTTTAATTGAGGCCTCGACTTCTTTTTGAGCTTTTTGGATGGTTTCTTTAATCTCCGCCTCGCGTTTCTGTTGCTCCATTTCTTGGAGCTCACGCGTTTCTTTGTCGGGTAAATTGGACTCAACTGGTTTTTCTTCGTTTTGAGATCCTGAGACAATCCCTACCAAGGCTTTTTGAGCATCATGAACTGTTAGCAATCTTTTTTGGGCGTCTTTTGCACTCAAATCTATTTGTACACCCGTCAGATTTTTAATAAAATTTACAAAAGATTGTCGATTTTTCCAATTGTATTCTCCAGAATAAAATGGCGTATCGGATGAATATATGGCGTCTTCCGGAAAAAAATGTCCAAAGGCCAACATTAAATCGTCCAGATTTTTTTGTGTAATACTAATTTTTGCCATAATTATTTGTCAGCGTATGGATTGGTGTTTACCTTCACAACTTCCTGTGGTTTAGTTGTAATTAATCTGTTTTCTTCTTCCGAAGCAACAATTCTAATTGGGGCATGGTGTGGCCCTGCAAAGAAAATGCCTTCTCCAACATTGGCTGCAAGAAGAAGCCTTTTTTCTCCTTGGGACAAATAGAAGACCTCGCCAATCTTATCAATTGCGGCAGGGGATTGCTTTAAGAGAAGCTGCATGGCGCTATTTGTGACAATAGCCTTTCCAATGTCCTGTCCGAGGAAGTCCTCGACGTCCTGAGTGATTGTAGTGAGTCCTAGATAGTATTTACGGGCCCTTTTAACAACACTCCATAAAAATTGGGCAGTATCGGGATATCTCATCATGTGCCAAGCTTCATCTACAATCAAAATTCTTCTCTTGAGATTCTTTTTAACCCTAGTCCAAATATAGTCGAGAATAATAAACATGGCGATTGGGCGAATGGCGTCCTGCATATCTTTAACAGAAAACACAGTGAAGGGATTGATAATGTTAATGTTAGTTTGTTGATCGAAAATTCCTACAAAGCTTCCTCTAACAAATTTTTCAAGTCTGGCGGCAAGATCCAGAGCTTCAGGTGATTCCATGCCGATCAGGGTTTTGTAAAGATCTTCCATGAGAGGGGGTTCTTTGCCTTGGGTCTCGGGATCCATAGTAATTCCTTTGGCCCGATAAGTCATTATTAAGGCACGGTCAAGCAATGCCTCCTGAATTGGGGTGATTGCCCCCATAATCACTTTCATTAGGGAATGAAGAGAAAGTATTTTTAGTCCAAGCTGATTTTCACCCTCTTCACGGATTTGGGACAGATCAAAAGGATTAATTTTTGCCTGGGAATTGTAGGAGAATGATATATATTCACCACCCACCGCTTCGGCTATAGATTTATATTCGCTTTCAGGATCAATAACTATTGTTTCGACCCCTGTCATGAGCGACCTTAGCGCCTCAAGTTTAACAAAATAGGATTTACCGGCTCCCGATGTTGCAAAAATTGTCATGTTGGCATTTTGCAGGCTAAACCTATCAAAAATAATAAAAGATTCGTTTTGAGAATTCATTCCATAGAGAACACCTCTGTCACTTGAAAGTTCGGTTGAGGTTAGGGGAAAAGTTGTGGCAACCGATGTGGTATCCATATTTCTGGTGATGTTAAGGCGGTCGATGCCAAACGGGGCAGTTGCCAAAAACCCCTCTGACATATTTAGCATGGCATGTTTGCTGACAATCATAAGGGATCCAAGTTGAGATTCGACCTGTTTAGTTATTTGATTCAGTTCCTCAACGGAATTTGCAGGGATTGTAATGTAAAAACCAAATTCGTAAAATCTTTCAATTCCTTTAACTAATTGTTCCTGCAGCGCCTGAGCATCCTCTAATTTTGCCTGTGTCACCGGATCAACCAGTTTTCCCCGTTCGATATCTGTGGTCATTTCAGCTTCCATTTCGGCGATTTTTCGCCTTAGATCATCAAGAACGCTCTTTCCGTCGACTGGATAGATATAAAAAGAAATATCCAAAGAGGTATCAATATTGACTACGGGTTCGAGCCACCCCGGGGCGACAAATCTTGGATATCCACCGACAAAAATTGTCCTGAAATAGACATCGTTGACTTTGATATAGTCAAAATCAACCTCAACCGATTGGGGTGAAATTACATCAAGTAGGTTCATTCCCTGATTCATAACCGAATAGGCGGCTGAAACAACCGGAGGCTTAACCTCCGTATTAGAATCTTGAATCTTGAATCTTGAATCTTGAGACGTGGAGCCTAAATCCTGATCTGCAGGTTTTATATTTGGTGTTTTTGTAATATTGTTTTGCATATTTTCTAGATTCTAGCTACTAACTACTAGATTCTTGTTTGTCCAATATAACTTCCGGTTCTTTTTTAACAGCCGGCTTCTCGGGATTGTAAATGGAATAGTAAAGATTGATAAGCTCAGGTGTGGTAAGTTGTTTGAATTTCAGTCCCAATCTCCCTGCCTGGCGGATCAAGTGGTCGCGTCTTGGATAAAGGGTGATTTTTGCTTTCTTAATAACGTACGATTTCGGAAATGGCAGGGGTCCTCCTCCTTTGGTAATCGCGGCTACAGATTTGGCAATACCAAGTTCAAGGGGGGATAAATAAAGGATAACAAAAAATCTTTTACCCAAAACATTTTTCTTTTTAACGGATTCACTGATAAAGTTCCGGTAGTTTTGCATCAAGTTGGAGAGTAGCGGTTGGGTCATTTTTTTTGCCTGTTCATCGAGAAAATTCAGATAGGATGAAATATCTTTTTTCTGTGTCAGAACTACAATCTGTGTAGAAAAAGTCAGAGAGTTTATCATGGCTGCATAGGCTGCAATTACCGCCTCTTGTTCTTTTTCTGAAAGGAGACCAAAGTTTAAAGAAGTAGATTCCATAATGAGTGAGGCGCCGCCATCTTTATAGATAACAATGTCGTTTGTTATATCCGCAACCGGCACGAAATCCTGTGTTGTGGCCGTAAGCGGTTTGTCGGGAACACTCAGGAAAGGAATCTTAAGTTTAGAATTTTGAATCTTGAATTTTGAATCTTGAATTTTACTATTCATTTTATTAGTTTTGATTTTTTAATCAGCCCATTTAATATTTTCAAAGTAATTACGGATTGATCATATAAATGATCGAACTCCTTTTGTCCAATAAATTTGACATCTCGGGATATGATTAGTTGGTTTTGCAATTCGGTAATAGACCCTGCTGAGATTCTAAAGAACTGCAATTTTTCTTTATAGGAATATCTACTAAATCCTTCAGCAATATTGCTTGTTATTGAAACTGCACAACGCCTCATTTGATTTGTAATTCCAAACATCTCAGATTTCGGAAAATTACCAGTCACTTCGTAGATGCCAATAACAAGTTGATGCCCTTCTTTCCAGGCATTTAAATCAGTAAAATTAATAATTTTATTTTCCATTTAATTTAATGGTGTTCCACTAGATTCGAGATTCAAGATACTAGATTCTACTTGTAGTCTTTTTCCTGTAACAAGTATTGGTGGAATTATCTCTCCCTTAGCCTCAAAATTGACGGGCATAAATTGATAACCGTCCTTTTCGCTGATAATGCTGTATTTCCCGTTTTCGAGAGGTGTGACTGCCATAAAATGGCCAAGCTTGTTGCTTCTGAGAGCCCTTATTGGTCTTCCATATTCATCTCGTATTTCGATTATTGCGCTTTCTATTATTCTTCTGGCCTCATCGACAACTTGTCCGACAATAACATTTGGACTGGTTGGGGGATTGGGCGGTGTGGCATCGATCGAGAATATCGCCTCTTTTGTAGACACTATTTCCTCACCGACGACTGTCGGATTGACTTGCTGAGTTTGGAATTGTGCTGTTTGGTCAATGATTTTTGGTTTTTCCTCCACAACAAGATGGGAGGTCTGTGGTGAAACAATTTTAACAGGGTTGCTTACCGGAATTTCAAGTTTTTTAGGTTCAGTAGAAGCTACAGGTTGGTTGGTTGGTTGGGCTACTGTCGTAGCCAGTGGTGTTTTAATACCCGCAAGTATGCCGGCTAGTTTGGAAAAAAAACCTTGTTCAGCAACCTCGAGTTTGGCAAGTGGTCCTTGCGGAGACCTGGAGCTGTCAAGATAGTTTTTAACAGCCGCATCCTGATTTTGTGTTTGAGAATTTGGGATGTTTGAGGACGGACTTTCGTCCTGAAAAAATTTCCGGATACCTGTTGTTTTTTTCCAGTGGAAAGTAGTAGGAGAATAAATTGCTTTAAAGAAAGCCAGGATCCACTGTTCCAGTGGGCGTTCCTCAAGAGGAACAAAAGCCATAGCAGCTCCAAGAATGACAAATATAATTATAAAAGGCCATTTAATAATTCCCGGAAGGGGGGTTGCGTAAAATATCAAACCAACTAATACGCCCCCCGCAAGTTCAAAGAATTGCTTAAGAGTCATATCTCCAACCAATTTGAATTGGTAAGAACTTACGTTTTGTGGTATCGGATGTTGTTCCATGCTCTTGAGCAGGGCGAAAGAGCACAAAAGCAAAGCTTTTTGAGTCTTACCCTATACTTTTAAGACTATCCCGTGAAGGGGGTAATTCAAGGGGAAACCTTTTTCACAAGGACTAAACCTAGTTGGCACTACAACAACAGCAACCCACATCACTATCATGATCGCTGCTACTATAGCTAGAATTGCTGTCATACACTTTTCTAGAAGGATCTATGTATGCCTTGGCCAACACCTCTTCAAGTTTATTAGCATTTTGCCAGTCTTGTTTTTGTAGACAAACCAATGCCTGTGCGTTAATGGATATGGATTCGTTGTCGGGAGCAATTTGAATCTCTATAGATGAATAGTCATAACTACCCGTATGGTTTGAATCAACCTTTCCGTCGGCCCCAATTTTAAAAGATGTTCCCCAAACAAGTGCGATTCTACCTGTAGATGCAACATATTTTAGTTGATGGCTTTTAACATTACCATCAAGCATCTCTTTATCTATTCTTTCAAGGCAGTGAAGGATATTACTACTTCCGACAATTTCATTATTTTTAGAAATTACAAATTGAAGTCTTCTTTCCTCAGCTTCCTTTTCAAGCCTCTTCTTTTCTTCGTTAGCCAACCTTTCTTTTTCGAGGACCTCCTGACGGGCTTTTTCCTGTCTGGCAGCCTCCTCAGCTCTTTCCTGTTGAATACGCTTTATTATTTCAATTGGCATATTTGGCTGTATTATATGTCTACAACAATAAAAGTCAAGCTCCTATAGCCAAATAGTATATTGGATATTCCTCACGGGGATTTATGTCGAGGAGTTTAATTAGCGGCTTTTCGTTTAACATTCCAATTGCACAACATCCGATTCCAAGACTCGTTGACAGTAAATATATATTTTGCGCAACATGCCCAGCTTCAATATAAGGAAAATACATCCCTCTTTCTTTATATTTATCTGTGGTTCTATGAAATACAGAAGTAAGAATTATCAAAACAGAAGCTTTTTTGAACCATAACTGTTTTGTCATCCAGATCTGATCAATATCCTTGGTTGCCATTTTTCTGTGTAGAATTTCTAACCCATGACTAATTGGATTGTAGTGATATAAACCTTGCCTAATATTTCCGCCTTTCATGACAAGTATATAAGCCTCGAGCGGATATTTTGCGCCAGCAGATGGATAAACACGAAAGGGGTTTTTTTCTTCATAAGGATTTTGTCTAATTGCCGCTAGACTGTGGTATAGAATATCAGACAAAGTCTTTTTGCCCACCGTTTTTCCTGTAAAGTTCCTAGATGATGTTCTACTTTTTATGATTTTTCTTAATTCTCCGGCCGTATTTGTTCGGGGGAGTGGTATTTTTTCTAACCTGGAATAAGTTTTGTGCATACTTAAAAAGGATGAATTTTTGATAGCTCATTAACATTCATATTTAGATTTACATCAATATTCCTATTTTTTGGAACTTCAGTGAGTCTTTTTATGCCAAAATATGGATATCTTTCGTCGTGCCATAGAGGTACCATTTCTGGGACAAGAACCTTGACAACTTTCAAACACACTTTTTCAATTTCAGGAGTCGTCATGTCGATATAATATGCGGTGCACCCAATGTTTTTAAGCTTTGAAAGAGTGTACTTAAGATATTCTTCATCTGTCTTGAACATTGTTGTTTTAGTCAACGAAACTTGCTTGGAGCTCTTAATAAAATTTTCGACCTGCCCTATCATATGCGGAGCTGACCACTCACGATGTTTCTGCCAATTAAACCATTCAAACGATCCTTTTGGGGGCGGAGGGTTGTTCACATAAAAATATTTTTTTCTATTTGTTACATATCTTCTGAGCGCCTCAATCGCCGATATCTTTAACACATTAGCTGTGTCTAGGCCGGCCCCCAGGCCACAACACACCGCAGGGCCCACGCCCGTTCTGTCTACAAGAAGGCAAACAACTGAAAATATTCCAGTGTCTAGCGTGGTATCAAAAAAATAAATCTCAAAATTATATCTGGCGAATTTTTCTACAAGTTCTTTTAATTCTTTATTTGACTTGTCTAGCGAAATCAAGCGTTTTGGTATTTCTGGAAGAAACGAAATTACATACCCATCCCTCTCAATAATTTCACAAAGCCCCCTATAAACAGCAAAATCAATGTTTGGACCGCAGGCGGCCCCCGTACTTATAGGCATTCGTATAACTGGTTCATTGTGTTGTTTGTGGGAATAATTTGCGTATGCTAAAGAGGCAGGTATTAGTTTTTTCTCATGACTTATTAGATTATGCCCCATCAGCCAATTAATCTGCGAGTTTCTGGATATATTAAACTTTTTGTACTTTTTTGTGGACAGCTGTTTGGGTGTAAAAGGAACAAAAACTGTTGGATCAATGGCATTATTTTTTAACTGTATATATGATCCATGTACAAACTTTTCCGGAGTTTCGTTCAAGATACAATAATGTTCTATAGCTTCGGTTATTGAACGTTCGATGGATGTTCTCTCGTTGTCGCTTCCACCATAACCATAGGCAGTGTTAACTTTGTTTCCTTTTGAATATCTTTCACAGGAATATATAAAAAACTGGGGAATGTCTGGCCATGTTTTACTTTGAGTTAGTTGTCCAAGTATTTTATGGGATTGCAGGTCATTGTGGATTTTTTTAAAACGAGAAGACAATGGTAATTTTGAAAACGGAAATGTCCTTACTGCAGGGTCATGGGGCAGAGCGATTCGAGCACCGTTTTTCACAAGGATATTTTAGCACGGGTTAGCAATTTTTAACTGTATTTCAATTCACCCTGATCATGTTATATAATTAGCCTATGCCAGAAACATTAGGAAGACCGGGCATTCCTTCACAATTGGAATCAAAGGGATTCTATCATACACCACACAAAGACGATGGTTCTGGCTTGCCCGAAATTGATCCAGCAGACGCAGCTTTGAATGATGCAATAAATCGACAGATTGGAAGAGAATTTGAGGTCAATGCAGAGATGGCAACAAATCCGGAAACTTCAGCTGATTTTTTTGAGGGTCTTAGGGGAGTTGAAGAATTACAAGAGGATGGGAACGTTCCGAAGGAAGCTCAAGATCGTTGGACTCCGTCAAGACTTCATTCGGCAATGTATTACAATGCCAAGGCACTTGGTGTTTCTATAAATGAGCTTCTTAGGAAAGGAAGAATTGAGCCAACAAAGATTACTGAGCTCATAGATGGAAAGGCGGTAGTCACTGATGGATACAAACCAACTAAACCCAAGTTTGCATCCTTCGCAATATCATATGAGCCATTTAAGGCTGGAAATGTCAAATTGGGTAATGGCTTTAATCGTGACGAAATTGATTATAAATATGATTTTGGAATACCAACAGAAAATTCAAATAAGAGGCTTGAGATGGCTCTTGCAGTCAAGAAGGGTATAACTGAATATCAAGCACGCTTGATCCTGGGTGAACATATTTCCGTAAGGACCAGTCTGAGATTTCGCGACTCTTTAGAAGACTTGGTGGGTATTATGCATAGTGGTAGTGTTACTTATTTTAAGGGTGATCATTTGAAGGGATTGTTTAATTTGCCTAGCGTGCGGGAATTAGAAGGCGGTATAAAACTGTCCGATACAAATAAAGAACAAGTTAGGACGAGAGTAGAAGAAGAAAACGCAAAACAACTTTCAAAAGAAAACAGACCACTCACAGATGAACAAAGAGAAATTGTCACGGCATCAATTAGAGACCCTCTAATATCTAAAGAATTTGAAAACAGACACGAATTTGGTGATCAAGTTGAAGAGGCAATTTTTCTTAATATGATAATGTTAAATTCCTCAGGAAAAACCAGAATGCAGGAGTTTCTCAAAAGACCAGGAGTAATTAAATTAATGTCGAGGTTGGCAGATAAGGATGTCAGTTTACAAAATTTATTAAACAAGAAAGATTTAGAATTGATGACAAATGAGCAGGTGATGCTGAGCAAGGCTAAACAGTGGCAACTTGCACACATTGGGGATGTCGATAATTGGATAGATGACAAAGATAGATATTTGGAAAACACCACAGTCAGAATGAAAAATGGAGTTGAGGTAAAAGAGGGTGGAACAAAGGTAAGAGTGAAAGCAACTTGGAGGGAAGAATCAGAAATAGGTCTCCGTAAAGAGTTAACTAAATGGGCAAATATTTCCGCCTGGGGCGGAAACCCTTCTGAGTTTAGTGCAGATAAAGAAATTCGATTTATTGAAGGTGCTATTGGAGATGTTGTTGGAAGCAAGGAAGCTGCTTGGCTTGCGGCAACATTTTTGAGATCAATCGGTGCATATGCCTCCGAGGGATATGCGGTTCTTCCACCAAAGGATGGGGGAAGCGTGAAAGGTAGATTTTTATTACCATTAGGAGAAGGTCGATATATAAGCGGGGACGATACAGGAAAATTTTATGCAAATCTGTTTAACTTAAAAGAAGGGCTAAAAGGTCGCGCATCTGGCCTGAAAGATATGATAGGTAGAGTTCCCGACATGGCAATGAACCTTTTTGATTGGGCTGGAGTTGAGGTGGGTAATGCAGACGGCACCGACCCCGAATATCCTCTTAATTGGGATGGAACAATGCAAAAAAGATCTGTATGGGATGCCTGGCTTGGGACAGCGGAGCAGCCATTGAGAGATATATTAACTGGTGGAGATGTGGTGGAAGTTGCTAAGATAGATGGGAATATTCTTAACAAACTTAGTGATGAAGATAAGGAAACGGTTACAGCTAACAAAATGGGATTTGTTGAAGTCAAAAGAAAAACAAATAACAGTGGTAAGGAAGAAGTGGTTTATAAAGTTCTAGATTTAGATACAAATGACAGAATCTCTTCGGGGAGAGTTTTAATAAAAGGAATTAAAAACAAACACGGGCTGCCGCTTATCGATAAAAACAATCAAGAAAAAATGTTTTTGTGGGTTGCTGAGGAAAAAGGTAAAAGATTAGGAGATCTGAATTTCAAAACACTTGAAAGAGAATTCCATGGAACTTTCACAATTATGCAGTGGCTTATGGGGAACGGGGAGGGACCAACAGGCGTTTTTGTTGATGCTCTAAAGACAAATTTCAGGCCTGAGGATTTTGAAATGAATGAGCTCAAAAAGAAAATTAAGTATATCGGAATTGTCATGAATCCGGTAGTTCTAACAAAAGGTTCTCAACACCTATATAAAGATGCGGGCGGGGCTGCTGGAGTAGTCCAAAATGTATTTTTTGATAATTTAATGAATGCAAGAAAACGCAGCAATTGGTTTGCTCAGAATATTTTAGGCAACTTTGTAAAACTATTTAATCCTGATGGTGGAGTAACAACCACCTCCTCAGCAATGCTTGTTGATGCGTATATTACTGAAGCAAAAAAGAAATCTGGCATGGAATCAGTATCCGACCTGGTCAAACATTATATAGACGGAAATGGGGATATGAGAACGATAGCTGGAGAAAAAACTAACACTGTTGTTAAGCAAGTTATCGAAAGTGCGAGTCTTACAGATAAAAATATTGGCATGATTAGGGGTAAAAATACCTATTAATTGAAGATTAAATTTTAAGTACCACCCTCAACTTTGGGTTTTTTGTTTTTCAAAGCTTCCTTTACCCTGGTTGTCCAGTTGGCAAGTTTGTCTTCCAGAGCCACCTTTCTGGCAGTTTCTAAATATGGAGCCCCTGTTTGTCCCCAGGCCCACTTGGCTGGTCCAAATGCCTCCCCAATTGCACTACCATAAGCAAACGGCTTACCTGTAATGAACCCTTGGACAATTTCAGTGGCCTTGGGAATTAAAGTAAAAACAACGAAACTTACTGCCATAAAAATCAATCCAACAACCAAGGAATTATTACTCAGACCCAAAAGAGGAAGTTGTACGGAGCTGGATAACGCTTGGTTGGTTGTTCCCAAAATGGCATCTGCAATACTTGATCCAGTAATTAGTCTCAAAAGTCCTGCCCCAAAACCGTTTGGGAAAGCATTTTCGATCCCTAAGAGAAGAAAAATGTATGCCAACAAAAATAAAACTCCAGTAATTACAAAAACAGCAAGAGACGAAACAAAGCTTTTTAGCCACGAAGCAAAACCTAAATTAGAAATAATTATACCAGCTGTTATTTGAAGCGGAGCGGCTATTGTTAATAGAAATATTTGGGCACAAGCTTTGGTGAGTTTCCATACAATTTTAATAGAGGTGACAAGTGTCATAATAGTAATTATTATTAGCAAAATAATGTAAACAATCACGCCGACTGAGAGTATGTCTCCAAATCCTTTAAGAACGTCTTTAATGTAAATAGCTAGGCCAAATGAAAAATATTTTGAAAATTGAGTCAAATAATTGGCGACTAAGGCAAACACACCTTTTCCGTCTGGACCGTTAGTTAGCCAGCTGAATACATAAGCAGCGCTAGTATCTCCATATTCCGATCCTGGAACAGCTTTGACGATTGGGGCAGCAAAAATACTAATCAATCCTATTACGACATACATGAGATCGATTAGAAATCCAGCTATTGCATACGAAAAAGTTACCAGAACT
Source organism: uncultured Gammaproteobacteria bacterium (assembly GCA_964635715.1). Lineage (GTDB taxonomy): Bacteria > Patescibacteriota > Microgenomatia > UBA8517 > UBA8517 > UBA8517. Next base: position 132,976 of record CAZWNZ010000001.1, read on the forward strand.
AAGGCAATCAATATTTTAGGGATGGCTGATTGAATGGTGATTACAACTTGTGGTGATATTTTAACTCTGAACATTACCATGAACGACAAAACAATGGCGGCAATCACAAAAAGAATGTAAGCCATGTTTCGCACAGCGACCCACATATTTTGGACTACTTCTAAAAACTGAAAACCGACACCCATATCGTTTGTTTGCGCTTTTACACTTTTAACAGGTTGAAGTTTTTGAAAAACACCCTTTGTATAAGAAATTCCTGAAAAAGGGCGATCGTCGGCAAAAACTGCTGCTAATAAAGGAGTATTGGCATGATCCGAACCTGCAATTATATTGTTTTTAATTTTCAAAAAAGATTCAGAATTGGAAACGTCCTCCAGTATACACGTATCTTCAGTTCCACCATTTAATAAACATTGGATAGCCGACACAGAACCCTCACCTGATGTTGAGTTTATAATAAAGCTGTAAATACTATAAAATATCCACTGAACCTGTGCTGCAGTATATCTTTCTCCGAAAATCTCATTGGGGTTGGAGTTGTCATATACTTTACTTGACCATTCCTGAAAAGATTGGTTGTACCAAGTTCCGGATGAAGCCGTTGTTGATGATGTTGTTGTAGAGTCACCACTGACACACGCTACATCTGTCGCGCTTTGACAAGATTCTTTATCAGTTATGGCAGTGCAATAATCGGAGTCGACCTCATAACCATCATTACAATCGGCATATGATTCTGCTTCCGCCCTACATGAAGTTAAGTTCCACTTACATTCAAAAGTGTTGGTTGCCGCTTGTATTTTGGAAACGGGTGCGGCAATGAAATAAAACAAGCCAAAGATAAAAAAAGATGCGAGCAGTTTTTTCATTTGATTTATCCTTAATCTTATCAAACCAATGCAAAAAATGTTAGTAGGTTTTAATAACAGTCAGCGCTAAAGGGATACCCAGTAAAGTTGCAGCTTGTCATTGTGTTCCAATGGATATCCATAAGTTCCATATATTGTTCTGCTTTAGGTGGTAACTCTTTCTTGTCTATATTACAGTATCCGTAATAGTAAATAGAAAAGAACATTTCGGTGTCGCGCCCCTTGCCGAAACATGAAGCATACTGAGGAGCGGTTTTATAATATTCCATAAGTTCGAAAAACTCATTAATTTGTGCAGTAAAACCTCTGTACTTGGAGCTGTTTATCCCAAAGTCCTGATTGGAAATTTCATAATTACTTGCACCGCTCTCATTTACCCATAGGAGTAGTGTAAATGCAGGGTTTACGTTAGCTGCAATAGATTTTCTGACAACATCGTTATAGCATTCCAGAACATGATCACCCTCGCGTCCTTCCCAAGCGATTGCAAACTCATGCAAGTCTTCCTTTGAAATTAATTTTGGTGCTAAAGAAGATACATCGGCAGCCGTTTGGTCGCAATCGATCCCTGTATTTGTTATATCTTCGATGATGTCATTTTCTGCAAAAGCAATTTGTTCCCCATACCCCTTTGGTCTGAGAGCTGTTTGGATTCCCTTTAGGAAGTACTCCGAAACTCCTCCGACGTGGGGAATTTTAAGGTCGGTATTAGACTCACTCATATCCGTGCCGGAGTATGTGATGTTGGAAGAACCTGCTATGTCAATTATTTTCCCGACGCCTCCCTCAGTGTTTGTTTTTGGAAAAATTCTCTTAAAAACTGACATGGATCCTGCCACAAGACGCGACCAGACATCATCCACAAGGGGAATGTTGGACTGAGTGGAAAGATTTATATAAACCTTTTTACTGCATTTTTGCCTGACAATTTGAGGAATACACTCCTTGTCTATAAGCGAACCACAACGTTCGCCGACATAATGACCGTTATAGCACATGCAATCAAGAGGCTCGGTATCGCAAGGTTTGTCTATCAGAGAACCACAGCGTTCGCCGACATAATTTCCGTTAATGCACATACAGTCGAGAGGGTCATCTTCCGTGGTAGGTTCGTTAAATATGCAGGTAAAGCCGGCGGTATAAGAAAGGTCTCCTGTTAGTTGATTGGCAAAGAGGTCGTCTCCTGCATTTGAACGTACTTCCACGGTGCTGCACGATGTATCTGAAATATTCGTAGGACTACTTACTTTCTCCTCTCCTTGCGGTATATAAGTATCCTGTAAAAGCGAACCTAACTCATCGGCTTCGACCATGTGAGGCAGAAATAGAGTGGAAGGCAATTGGTTGGAAAAAGTGATGTTTTTAACCGTAACCCCGGTAGTATTTAGATTGGTTGATGAGGAAACGTTATCTATTTTAATATTTCCCTCCACATCTTCTGTTGATGAGAGGGAAATATATGGAAAAAGTTCCGCATATTTGCTTTTAACAAGAGGATTTTTTACACAAATGAGTTGATTGATAACAGGTATTAGGGCACATGTGTCTCCCTGCCATTCTCTATATGCTTTAAGATATTCTTTTTCATTTTCAAATTGTTCATTCCAGGGGAGAGGAGGGGTTCTTTTGTTCCAAGCTACACCAACATATCGATTGATTTCTTCGGATGTAGCATTCGGTAAAAGATTTAGGATGGCTCTCTTTAAAATATTGGAAATACCTCTGGTGATACCAAGACCGCCACTTTCCCATTCTGTAAGGCGATATGTATTGGAAATGACACTATTTTCATCATGACACCCAACAGGATCTCCACTTAATGAAGTACAGACGACAACTTTATCGTGCTGCGTCTCCTTAGCTGATTCTATCATTTCAATTTGCTGAGCTTGTTGGATAGCTTGAGGCAGAAGTTTTTTTAGTGGCCCGGAATAATTTACAAAATTCTGATCAGTGTCATTGGCACTGCCATATTCAGTGCGGTTTGTGACACCGTTTAAGTACCAGCTGACATATTCATTCATTTTTTGAGCGTCATCAAAACTCTCCTCGGAACTTTGCGAATTGATAACATCCTCAGTATTGCCCATAATAGGCAACTCAGCTCCGCTTAGGTTGATAGTCACGCTTTTGTTTACGTCTATATTGTATGTGCAGTAAATTTTGCCGTTTTTGGTCGTGCAGTCACCGGGAGTTCCGGGATAGTAAATATCAATGGTATTGGTAAGCGTTAAATCAGTTCCACAGTATGTTGCATAGTCTGAGACGCTGCTGGAACATTGTGTGTTTGCTTGATAGGGTCTAAGAGAGTGAAACTCTTCATCGTCGGCCAGTGTGCTATCGGTTGTTTCATCGCACTTTATATTTGTATTTGACGGAATCTGGGAGTGAACAGATGTTGGATCAAACAGGGATAGAAAAAGAAACAAGGGAATTAGAAAGAGAACATGCAGTTTATTCATGACAATTCATTATAACAGTAGAAGTTAATTGGGGAGTACGACGTTAAAATCGGTAACATTTGCTCCGGTCAGATTCTTTATAAGTAAAAGAATTAAATAAGAGACAAGGATAATAACAAGCCCTGTAATCGCAGAAGTTAATGTTTTTTTGGCTCCCTCCGCAGCTTTCGGGTCTCCTCCTGATGTAATAAATTTAAAGCCACTAATTATTAGAAGAAAGAACAGAACTATTCCTGCCAAACCTAACGCATAGCCAATTATGTTTTTAAAAACATCTCCCAGGTCGGCGATTGTAGCAATAGAATCACTAGCCATAAGCACATTCTAAACTAAAAAAAGTTAGCGGGCAATAAGACGGTTAAATTGAGGGGATAGCCAAAGAGAATATGTCAACACCGAAGAAGGTATTGATAAGGGCTACAATTGCCCATGCGGCGAAGACTATTACAAGGCCGACAAGAGCTGCTGTAATTTGGTTTCTGGCAGTTTCAGTTTTGACTTTATCTCCACCTGACGCAATCCATTTGATACCACCAATAACCAAAATGAAAAAGAAAATAATTGCAGCAACTATGACAATCAACCTGATACCACCCGAAATAATTTCAGGAATGGTCAAATCTCCTAATTTCTCAAAATTGGAATCACTTGGTTGAAGTTCAATTGTATCGGCTGCTAAAAGTAATTTTTGCATTTGTATACAAGTATTATCGAATAAATAGTTTACTGATGTCAAGAGCCAGTAGGTCAATATTAAAGAAATGCTCCAACAATTCAAGTACTGCAAACGATGCGAAAAGAATAATAAGTCCAACCAAAGCGCTGGTTATTTTCCCGCGTGCGGCTTCGACAGCTTGCTTGTCTCCACCGGAAGTGATCCATTTGATTGCTCCCATAACTAATGTAAAAAAGAAAATCACTACACCGATGATTAAGGCTAGGGTTATAAGTTTGGGGACAAAGTTTTGGAAAAAAGTTACACCATCAGAACCCAGATCTGATGTTATTGGATTAATTATTGTACTGCCTCCCATATTTATTTGTTTAAATTAGTAATATTGCCAAATAGGCTGGTAAGATTCAAGATATCCGCTATACCCAGGATCTTTCCGATCAAACTTACTATCAAAACAGCCAAAAGTACGACAATCAAACCAATGATACCTGTTGTTATTCTTTTCCTCGACCCTTCCAAAGCCTGTTTGTCTCCGCCCGCACCGATCATGCTGATGGCTCCTGTTATAAATACAAACAAAAACCAGATAATTGCAACAACAGTCATTACCCCGATTGCCATAGAAATAATAGAAGAAAGCTTACTAACACCATCACCAACATTTTCTCCCAAAGTTCCGATTCCCACAAAACCGTCTTTTGGTGCAATTGATAAAGCTAGTGTTTTCATAGTTCCGGTATTGTCGGGTTAAGTATATATGTTGCGTCGCCAAAAATTAATCGTCCAAAAATAGCTGCCAAGACTAACGCTCCTGCTGCAACCAATAGACCAACTGCCGTTTGCCAGATTTTTGCCCAAGCTCCGGCGACTTTTTTGGGATCATCACCTGCAGAGAGGAAAGAGTATCCTGCAAGAATAAAATTAATAAGTGCATAGACTCCGGCGCCGGCTATTAAGATCCAAATAGCATACTGGATTACTGTCCCAATAGCCGTACCCGGATTATCCCCATATTTGGATAATGCCGCTGGGGTGTCAATTTTTCCAAATGGGTTGTTGCTGGTGCCGCCTGAGCCAGTGTTTGATATACAACAATGTGCACTACAATAATATCCGGAGCCACACTCAGAAGAAGTGCTGCATTCGTATGGATAACATGCCGCCCGAATACTATTAGTCTGCAGTAATAGGAAAAAGCCAAAACTTAAAAGTATATAAAGGAATTTGGTTGTTATTTTCATTTGTTTAGATAATATCAGGCATTCCTAACAGTTGTCCGATCAATTTTACTATCCAATAGGATGCAAACACAACAACAAGGCCGATTACAGCAGAGGTAATAGTCTTTTTGGCTTGTTCATTCTTTTGAGGATCGTTTCTGCCGGCAGAACTAATAAGACCTATTCCACCCATGATAAAAAAGAAAAGAAGAATTATTCCCGCAACCACGAAAGCTATATTTAGAAAAAGCGAAACAATATTGCTTACTCCGGAAATTTCACGAAAAGATGTGGCATCCGAACCGCCAAAAAAAGTACTGCCTATATCAAAAGCAAGATTTTGGTTCATAGAGCCATTTTATAATAATGCTGTCGGCGACACAAGTTTGCCTAGTTACTTTCCTCCGAAAACTTGGCTAAAAAGGGTACCTTCAAGGCCGAGAATCTGACCTAATATCTGAACAAGAGTGAATGCAAAAAAAACGATAACAAAACCAATCAGTGCGTTTGTGATCTTTGCCTGAGCTGATTGCATGGCTTTAGGATCCCCGCGGGACACCATCATCTGTAGACCTCCAATAATCAGATAGATTAAAAGGGCAATTCCTGCAGCACCAAATATATAGGGGAGTATTTTACTAATCAAACTGCCGATCGTCATTGTTTCAATAGATCCCGAGTTGGGAAAGGCTTCCTGCTGAATCTGTTCCAAGTTTTGAGTAAGCATTATTTTTATTGGTTAAACCCAAATTTATCCAATCCCAGTATATCAACTCCGATGAATTTGAGTATAACAATAGATAAGACAAGTAAAATAAGCCCTGCAATTGCTGAGGTCAAAAGTTCCTGACCGGCCTTGATTCTTTCCGGATTTCCCGACGCCGTCATAATCATAAATCCGGCATAAAGCATGAGGGCAAAAGCAATACCACCACCAATTCCCGTAGCCCATCTCAGAAGATCCGATAGGAATGCATTTTCACTATTAAAAATATGAATACAACCTATGGCGGTGTTTATACCGGTTCCACCATCACATTTCAGACTGGTGCCGTCTTCGGTTTGATCTTCTCCTTCTTGATATTGATAAGGATCAATGTTCTCATCTATACACGTAGAACCATAGCCGTAGTTGTGGGCTTTAAGCCCGCTGCAGCAGGGTTTTGATACTGTTGGAGTTTCTCCTTCATGAGCACAATTTTCGCCGGGAATTTCTGCTTCGCATGAACAGATCATCAAGTTAAGATTTTTGCGTGCGTCCTTTTGACTGTTTTTTGTCCCTTCCGGCCAAGTACATTTGCCTATTTCATCATCATCGCAACCAACTGCGACCACAGAATCGCTTTGTAGTGTACATGAACATGCAGAAACATCTTTGGCTAATAAAGTGGAAGAAATCGCAATTAATGCCAGAAAAGCCGTTAAAACAGTTATTTTTTTCTTCACTCTCTCATTTTAAAGCAAATGTGAAGAAAGTAAAAGATGAGGGATGGTACAATAAATGGCACATGCCATTTAATCCCAAATCTCAAATCTCAAAGTTCAAAATTAAACCTAAGTTTTTGAAAGTTATCCTGACTATTATTGTTTTTATGAGTACTATGTACTGTGTACTAAGTACTGTCTATGCTCAAAATTGCGGATCCGATCTTGATTGTCAGATTGCTCAAATTCAGAAAGAAATTGATGCGCTTTCTCCTGCTCAAGAGAAAAACAAGCAGGATTTAGCGGCTTTGAATACTCAAATTACTCAACTAAATGCCAAAATTGCAAATTTGACCTCACAATTAAAATCTTTGGAACTGGAAATTGCCGGTAGAGAAAAAGACCTCGCCTATGCAAAAACAGTTTTTGATGAAAAAGCAAGAGATCTTTATACATTCTTAAGGCTTTATGATCCCATTACCCCCTTTCTTTTTTCCGATAGTGCCTCAGACGCTTTTCAGGAAATCGCATTAAGACAGAAAGTTACTGATGCTGATAGACAGACAATGGAAGATTATGCTAAAGAACTGACTTCACTTAAAAACGATAAGGAAAATTTGGAAAAGAACAAAACAAGTGTTTCCTCACTTCAATCCCAAGTTACCGAAAAACAAAAGTTTTTAGCGAGTGAGGTTGCCAAAGTGGATACTTATCTTTCAAGCCTTTCAGCTAAACAGCAAGAACTCTTAGCGGCTAAAAGCGGCAGTTTTATCGCCAGTGTGGGCGATAGTGAACTTGCAGATGACTACAATGCTTCGATAAAAGGGTTTAGGGAAGCAGCTCCTTCTGGATCTTTTGCCATCTTTTCATTTGGTGCATACACCCACAGAAAAGGTATGAGCCAGTATGGTGCTAGAGGAAGAGCAATAAAGGGACAGGATTATAAACAGATATTGAAAGCATATTATGGAAAAGAACCGGTAGGTAAAGATACCGGCGGAACTATTAATGTGGCGGGTGTAGGGAATGTGGATTTTGAGAGTTATTACTTGATGGGTATTGCTGAAATGCCATCAAGTTGGGATATGAATGCACTCAAAGCTCAAGCGGTCGCCGCAAGAACATATGCCTATAGATATAAGGTTGAAGGAAAACAAATTTGTGTTACAGAAAGTTGTCAGGTTTTTAGAAAATCAAAGGCAGATAGTCCTCCCTCAGCTTGGAAACAGGCTGTTGAAGAAACCCGAGGTCAAGTCTTGGAGGATGTTGTTACATACTACTCTTCTACATCTGGTGGCTATTCGACAACTTCCGGTTGGGACACAACCGATGGTGGTGGGGGGTCAAACTTTTTTGATAAAAGTTATGAGAAAATCGGAGGCTCACCTTGGGCATATAAAGCTTGGTACAGAAAAGGTTATACAGCAAGCGGTGAGACTTGCGGACAGGGTGACCCTTGGCTTAACAACGAAGAGTTTACTGATATAGTTAATGCGGCAATTGTTCTTAAAAATGGATCCGACGATAGGGTCACTTCCACCTCAACCGCTTGCTGGGGTGGCAATCCTTACAGTTATGCAGAGCTTCGTTCCAAAGGTGGGGTGAATTCGGTAACAAGTGTTTCAGTTATTCAAGGAACCGGCACTACCAACGAAGTAATAATTAACGGCTCGATTCACCTGACAGGTGCGGAATTTAAACAGGCATTTAACTTAAGAGCTCCAGGGTACTTAATGATTCCTCAAAAGGGTTTTGCCTTTTTTAATATTGAGAAGAAATAGTATAATCGGTTTACTATGCCAGACATTTTTGTTTCTCCGGAGAAGATAGAGGAAAAGCCAGTTAAGGAAAATATTGAACATGGTCATAGACGTAGACGCCTTTCATCTTATTATCTTCACCCAAAACACATTAATTTTGAAACAAAAGACCAGGACGAGGAAATAATACTGATGCTTAGACAGCATCCGATTATTAATTTAAAATGGATTGCAATTACCATAGTGCTTCTTTTGTGTTTGTCCTTTGTGGAAAAGACCAATTTCTTTTCTCTTCTACCTGAAGGTTATCCATTAATTATTAAGATGGTATGGTATCTGGTTACTTTTATTTATGCGGTCGAAGGTTTTTTCCATTGGTATTTTAATGTTTATTTCATTACAAAAAGAAGGGTTATCGATGTAGATTTCTTTAATATTATCAGTAAGAGAGTTACGGATGCTGAAATAGACAAGATTCAGGATGTCACTTACACAAATAGCGGTCCTATAGGAACAATATTTAATTATGGAGAAATTTCAATTCAAACATCCGGAGAATCACGGGAAATTGCTTTTGAAAATGTGCCACATCCCGACAAAGCCGCGGACATTTTGGATGATTTGAGAGCAATGTATAAATAATACTTATGGAAAATATTACAGGATTAAATTTTGGAATTTGGGCAGTCATTAAAATTTTGGTATTGGTAGCTTTGGGTATTTATATTATTTTTGCCTTTGTAATTACAAGACAAGTAAAAATTATGACCAGTACACTAACGTTAGGTTCCGAATTTTTCGCCAAGTTTTTAGCTTTTATCCATTTGCTTTTTGCTGTTCTGGTTTTTATTACTGCCTTAGCGGTTCTCTAAGCGATGCTCAAAATAATAAGTGCAAAAGTTACAGCTTCTCCCGGAGGATCCGGTTGGGTACAAATTCATTGTTTTTCCCCCTCAGAGCCGGAAAAAGCACAAGGTAAAGGCCAGCTTTTTGTGATTGCTGCTTCCAAAGACGGAAAGGAAGGTGTTGAGGCAATATCCCTTGAAAGAGAAATTGCCGGGAAATTACGTGGGGAATATTACAACTCTCTCCAGGGAAAGCCATTTGATGCCCTAAAATACGCTATTCAAAAAACGATTGATAGTTTTATAGAAAAAGTATCAAATCTTGAATTATCTTGTTGTGTTTACATAAATAATGTTGTTTACACGTCTTCTTTTGGGGGAGGTAGGGTTGTCATAAATAGAGGTGGAGTTCTGGCCCCAATTTTGGAAAGTGGCGAAGAGGTAATTACGGCATCCGGTTTTCCAAAAGAGAACGACATTATTATAATTGGGACAAAATCTTTTTTTAATAAAGTAAGCAATTCTGAATTGGGTAACACCCTGAATAATAAAAATCCGGAATCTTCAGCAGAAGAGTTAGCCCCACTTATTTATGAGGGAGGAGAGGAAGGAACCGCGGGAGCTTTAATAATAAAATTTGAGCAAGATTTGGAATTTGTGCAAACATCGGAAGTACCATCGACACAAAAAAATCTTGTACAAAATATGCCGGAAGTTGCGCTCCCTTCTCCGATTGAAATACGAAGTGATGATAACCAAGGAGTTGATCTGAAAAAAAAGCTATCCACGATTTTCTCCGGTTTTGGAAAAAAAATACCAAGAAGAAATATCTACATTAAGCCTACATTTCAGGATGAGGCGGTATCTCATAGCCGTAAACTAACTCTTTCTGTGGGAATAATTCTTTTGGTTATTTTAGCCGTTAGTATTGGTTTTGGCATAAGACAGAGAAAAGTTAATGACAGGAAGGAACAATATCAGACTCTTTTGACAGAAGCTAATAGTGAAGTGGATCAAGCAATAAGTCTGGCAAGTACCAATCCGGAAGAATCGCGACAACTTTTTTTGAGTAGTGAACAGAAACTGGATCAGATTTTGGAATTAAAAGTTAAAGATACTGAGGTATCAGAATTGCAGAAAAAAATTGAGGATAGCCGAGCTGCAGTTTTGGGAGAATATTCTGTAAATATGGAATCGTTTTTGGATTTGGGCTTACTTTCGTCCGGGTTTATAGGTAATGAAATTTCTTTTTCGGGAGGAAATGTTTACGTTTTGGATAAAAGTGGAGCAAAGGTTGTCAGTATTGCAATAGATACAAAAAAGAGTGAAGTTGTTTCGGGGCCTGACGTTATTGAAAATCCGGCAGGATTGGCCTCTTACGAAGGTAATGTTTTTGTTTTATTGCCTGACGGCATTTATCTCGTGGAAAATAAAAAAACCAGGGTTATAGAAAAAACCTGGGGTGGAGATGCTTTGATCTATGCTTTTGCCGGCAATCTTTACGTTCTTGATAAAGGTGGAAATCAAATATATAGGTATACGGGACAGTCAGGTAACATTTTTGGTAGCCAACAAAATTGGCTGTCTAGCTCGACTACTGCAAATTTCTCGGATGTCCTTGAATGGGGAATGAATGGAGCTGTATATGTACTTTATCCAAACTCAAAAGTTTTGAAGTATAGTCTCGGTTCCCCTCAAAACTTTTCCATCTCCGGTGTATTTCCCGAAATAGGCAGTATTGATTCTTTGTGCGCCGATTCAGATAATGAATATGTCTATCTTTTAGACAGAGCAGGCAGTCGCGTTGTGGTTATTGATAAAAATGGAAAGTATAAGGCTCAGTATTTGAGTGATCAGATTGGAAATGCCACGAAAATGGTGGTGTCTGAAGCGGAAGGGAAAATAATTCTTTTAACAGGAAATAAGCTTTATTCCATTGAGATGAAGAACTTGTAGTAATTCCTACTTGTTGTTCTTAATCACAGTAAATATTTGTTTCTGAAGTCAAAACCGGAGCCTTCTTTCAGATACCTTTCAAATTTAGTAGCCTTATTTTTCGTTACAAAAGCACAATAGAATAACAATTTGATAGGTAGGAGATTTTTGGTAGTTTTAACTGTGCCTCTACTATGTTCCAATATCCGTTGTTTTAAATTATCAGAATATCCAACATAATAGGATTTGTTTTTAAGTTTAAGAATATAGACGTAATGCACAAGACTATGGCTCTACTTCGCTAGAGCTTCGAAGAGCACTTCTTCGATAGGAGTGCTGCGCGCTTCGAAACTCCAACAAGGTTGGAGTGAAGAAGTGGAGACGGCGGGAATCGAACCCGCGTCCGAAAATACTATAAACAATACTTCTACAAGCTTATTAGATCTTTTTTTATTTTCTTTTAATTTAAGTCGATCTACAAACAATCAAAAGTAAGGCTAATTTAGTTTCAGCTACTAGCTATCAGCCGTTAGCTATTAGTTATATCCCGGATTGGTTTACACCCTTTTGATCCGGCCGAGATTCAGATCTAAGGACGCAACTTAAGCGTACGCTACTGCGTAGTTAGGTTGGGCTTGGAATAAATTCCTAGCTTTTATTTTTTAATCCCTTTTGACAAGTGATGATCAAACTTGGCTTGCTGTATTGTAAAGAGCTCTCCGTCGAAACCGATCGTCCCCAAAAAATATTACCAATTTCAAATTCCAAATAAATACAAATTTCCAATTGGGCATTGGTATTTATTGGATTATTTGTACTTATTGGTACTTATTTTCAACTCTCTTTCAATATCACGATTGATATCGTGGCGTCTAATACTTTCCTTCTTTTGGAACTTGCGCTTGCCTTTACCAAGCTCAAGATAAATCTTAATTAGACGGCCTTTATTATACACTCTAAGAGGAACGATCTGCAATTTTTTCTGCTTCATTTTTGTGATTAGTGATAATATTTCAGATCGGTGTAAAAGGAGTTTTCTCATGCGTGTCGAGTCATACTTTTGGATGCCCTGTGCAGGTATATTTGCATTAATCAGGTAGGCTTCGTCTTTCAAAATTCTAATTGCTGCCTGAGAAATATCAGCTCTTCCTTCACGCACAGATTTGGCCTCGGCTCCTAAAAGAGAAACGCCTGCTTCAACACCCTCACCTGTAAGTTCGTATTCAAATTTAGCCTTTTTGTTAACTATTTTCATTTGTATTTATTTTCCTGGTACTGTGTATTAAGTACTATGTACTAGAATCAATTATAGCTCAATGGGATTTTTGGATTTGGTTTTTCCTAAAAATTGTCTCGGCTGCGGCAGAGAAGGAAAATATCTTTGCCCAATATGTATAGATAAAGTTCCCCGTGCAAAAGCAATTTGCCCTTATTGCAAACACCCTTCAATGGATGGAGTAACTCATGTTAATTGTCAAAGAAAGCTTGGAATCGATGGTCTAACTTCCATCTGGAGATACGAGGGGATTGTCAGAAAGGCAATATTAGCTTTGAAATACAAATACGCGACGGAAGTAGGCAGGGAAATTTCTGAATATGTAATTAGTTCACTTGGGAATTTGATTTTACCTCCTGTGCACAATTTATGCCCGGTTCCTATTTATTGGCATAAACAAAATATTAGAGGATTTAATCAATCAATTGAGCTTGGCGGAAATATTGCGGAGAATTTGCGGTTAAATTTTGTTCCTGACTTGTTGATTAAAAAGGTTAATACAATTCCGCAAGCAAATCTTTCAGGTAAGGAGAGAATGCAGAATTTAAAAGGTGTTTTTGCAGTTAACCCCAGCTACCAACTACTAGATTCTAGATACTTGCTATTTGATGATGTTTTTACCACAGGTTCTACAATGTTTGAGGCAACAAAAGTTCTAAAAAGAGGAGGGGCAGATAAGGTGTGGGGACTGACAATTGCAAGATGAATTGAAATCGATTTATATAATGATATAATCCCTTCCAGAGCTGGAAATTCGGAAAACCCTGAGAGGTGGCTAGTTTGATCATCACGCCTTGTCTGACAATTGCGTCAGTACATATATTTAAAGTGATGGAACAAGCTCAAGGTTCGATTCCTTGTAGGGTGAAGAGGGTTTTCTAAAGACGCGCAGAATAGGTGGGAGGCTATGATAGTGTGATGAAGGTCACAAAGGAGCCGTCAATGAAATACTACCCCCTTTAGTTTTAAGAAATTATAAAAAAATACCCGATCACGTTTTCCAGCTCCACCCTCTTTCTCTCCAATTAAGCAGTAATTACGTTCCATTTTTGATATAATGATCGAGCTTGGAGGATATGCCGAGCGGTTAAGGCAATTGTTCGCTAAACAATGTCGCGCAAGCGACCGACAGGTTCGACTCCTGTATCCTCCGCCCATGGTGGGCGGGCAGGACGGTAATGCGCGGGTCTTGAAAACCCGTGGGAGCAATCCCTAACAGGTTCGACCCCTGTGCCCACCGCACTTCTTTGTTTTATCAACTTCTGTTATAATACGCATATGGAATCTGCCTCCAATCCTGCCGATAGCACATTAAATGGGGAACCACAGGCAGTGGTCGTAAGAAGAGAAGCAGAACGTGATATTATCACCTGGGTAGCTCCAGCAAGACCTTTTAAAAGGTATGGTAGAAAATTTTATGTCACCGTTTTTTCCATAATCGGAATTATCGGTATAATTTTTTTTATAGCTGAAGGCATTATGCCAGTGATACTTTTAATTTCCCTAACCTTTTTATTTTATGTTTTGTCTACTGTTCAGCCTGAAAATATTGAATATAAGATAACAAACAGAGGGGTTAAAATTGCAGGTAGAGAAACACCTTGGCAAAGTTTGGTCAAATTTTGCTTCTCACAGAAATCCGGGAGTGATGTTTTGGTATTTGAGATGATTCCACTTCCCGGTAGAATGGAACTTGTCGTAAAGTCTGAAATTAAAGAAAGTCTCAGAAAGGAAATCTCCGCGTATATTCCATACGAGGAAATTCCACCCTCCTTTTTAGACAAAATTTTAAACTGGATTGTTAAAAAACTACCTGAGAACGATTGAGAGTCTTACTCTGCAAAGTATTAGCGCCTGTAGCTTAATGGATAGAGTTGAGCCTTGCGGAGGCTTAGGTCCCAGTTCAACTCTGGGCAGGCGCACTCAAGGTGGGTGGGCGGGACGGTAACGCGTTGGTTTCGAAAACCAATTCTCGCAAGGGATAACAAGTTCGACTCTTGTACCCACCGCTAAGAATTAAAAGTATGAATAGTAAAAATAATCAGCAAATTTTAATAGGTGGAGCCATTGTTTTTAAAGACAATCGTGGCAAACGCCAATTTCTTTTGGTGAAAACAAAAGAAGATGGGGATTGGGAAATTCCCAAAGTTACCGTTAGACGTGGAGAATCTTCTGTGCGTGCCGTTATAAGACTTACAGGAGAACAAGGTGGAATTACTGCCAGAGTATTAGAAGAAGCGGGAAGATATTCCGGAAATGCCATTATCAACGGAAACTCCATGCCTCAAAAACATTATTATTATTTAATGCTTCAAAAGGGGGGATCAAGCGAATTGATAGGCTTCCAGAATTTTAAGTGGATGGACGCGGTTAACGTAAACAAAAAACTGGATTCGAAAAAAGAGAAAGAAATGTTTAAGTCGGCGCGTGACGTATTAAAAGAGTGGGAAACAACACACAAGGTAAAAACATACTAACCCGTGAGTTCTCTTCCGGAGGCGTGGTGTACAAAAGATCAGGAAATAAAATATTTTGGTTGATTCGAAAAACAATGGTGAGTGACTTATTTCCTGAGTGTTATTGGATGCTGCCCAAGGGCTGGTTGGATGATGCCGGAGACGGAATGCCTGGCCCAATGGCTTCAGGCAGGAAAAAAGCGGATGAAAAAACACTCCAGAAAACAGCAATAAGAGAAGTCGAGGAAGAAACGGGTGTTAATGCGAAAATTGTAGGCAAAATCGAAACAGCAAAATATTTTTACACTCATCCACAGAGAGGGAGAATATTAAAATTTGTTACATTTTATCTTATGGAATGGACCCGTGATTTACCTGAAGGTTTTGACGGAGAAACGTCAGAAATTGACTGGCTTCCGTTTGAAAATGCATCGAAAAAGTTGTCTTTTGATAAGGAAAGAGAAGTTTTAAGTAACGCTTACAAATTATTACCTCATTAATCCAATCAAGTAGCTTCTGTTATAATATGCCTACAATTGGAGGAGTCGCCTAGTGGCCTATGGCACGGGTTTGGAAAACCCGGACTCGCAAGAGTCTCGTGAGTTCGAATCTCACCTCCTCCGCAAATAAAATTTGCGTTGGATCTGCGATTCGGTACTGGGGTATAAGTGTGTACGGCGAATCTCACTTCCTCCGCTCGTCAGAGCAAGACTTTGTCGCTTCATTCCGACCATGTCGGAATGTTCGCTGCTTTTAGTCTGCTCTTCCTCTCAAAATTGCTTAGCAATTTTGTTGACACAAGAACACATGAGAATAATTTTTTTAAATTCCTGGTTTGGAAAAGCCGGTAAACCATTCTTTGATTTTATTGAAAGAGAAAAAGAAAAGACCGACGTTTTTTGTTTAACAGAATTTAATGAAGATTCAGTGAAAAAGATTTTCAGTTCCAATGATTGGAATAAATTTAGCCATAGAGGTACATTTTTAGAATTGCTTGGATTCCAGGATAAGAATGTGATTTTCTCGAGAAAAGAATATTCAATTGTTGATTCGGGGAGTTTTAATACAAAAACACCAGTCAAAAATGAGACTGGAGTTGCCCAGTATGTTCTGCTTAGATTTGGCAACAGAGATTTGATGATTGTAAGTGTACATGGAATATCCAAACCCGGTGATAAATTCGATACTCCAAAACGCCTAGGTCAATCAAAAAAAATTATTGATTTTTTTGGGCAGACAAGCGGACCAAAGATAATTGGGGGAGATTTTAATTTAAACCCTGAAACAGAAAGCATAAAAATGTTTGAGAAAGCGGGATACAGGAATTTAATTAAAGAATTTGGCATTCAAAATACAAGAAATGAGCTGAGTTGGACAAACTTTAGCAATGATCCGAAATTTGTCAAACAATATTTTGCTGATTATGTATTCGTTTCGCCCGATGTAAAAGTTAAAAAATTTGAAGTTCCATACAATGAAATTTCGGACCATCTACCGTTAATTTTAGAGATTGAGATTTGATCTTATATTTAAGATAGATTTTCGGGTTTTTTGTAGTCTTTTTATGATACACTACCCCTGAAGTGGATAACCAAATCGAAGAGGTCAAAAATAAGACAGACATAGTTTCGATAATCGGCGAAAGAATCGAACTTAAAAAGGCGGGACGCAACTATAAAACAAATTGTCCTTTCCACGGAGAAAAAACTCCTTCATTTATGGTTTCTCCCGAACTCCAGATTTTTAAATGTTTTGGTTGTGGCGAGGCTGGAGATGTTTTTGCTTTCCTGGAAAAATATGAAGGGATGGAATTTCCCGAAGCACTGAAGTATTTGGCAGAGCGCGCAGGAATCAAATTGCAAAAATTTGGCGGTGGGCAGGCGTCTGAAAAGGAAAAACTTATAGATCTAAATCGCGAGGCTCTGCGCTTTTATAGTTACCTGCTTGTCGAGCATCCCGCTGGTAAAAAGGCTTTAAATTATTTAACGGAAACACGCGGATTAAGTCTAGAAGTAATTAAAGAATTTCAGTTGGGATATTCTCCGGACAGTTCATATTCATTAAAAAAATATCTTGTTGATAAGAAAAAGTTTACTTTAAACGAAGTCGAACGGGCAGGAATAGGGATCGTCAGAGGAAGCGGGCTTTATGACAGGTTTAACGGCAGAATTATCTTTCCTCTCTTTGATCACAGAGGAAACCCCATTGGTTTTTCCGGCAGAATTTTGCCTTGGGATAAACGCGAGACGGGAAAGTATATTAATTCTCCCGAAACTCCGCTATATCACAAAAGTAATGTTCTTTATGGCCTGAATTTATCACGCTCTTTTATTAAGAAGAAAAAAACAGCGATAGTTGTAGAAGGGGAACTTGACCTTATTTCATCATGGCAGGCGGGAATAAAAAATGTGGTAGCTATTAAAGGTTCTGCTTTGACCGAGGAGCAAGTTAAACTTCTTTCACGCTTTGCTCAAAAATTTATTTTAGCTCTTGATAGTGACATGGCAGGTGATGCTGCAACCAGGAGGGGAATAAAAGTGGCAGCTGATATGGGAGTAGAAATAAAAGTGGTCGAACTTTCCGGGGGGTACAAAGATCCCGATGAAGCTGCCCGGAATAATATCGAAAGCTACAAAAAAGATTTGATAGGATCAAAAGTCATTTGGGATTTTTTAATCGACTCCGTTTTTGCCCGCAACGACGCGTCAACCGGCTCCGGTAAATCAAAAATTTCTAAAGAAATTATTCCCATCCTTTCTGAAATAGGGGATAAGATTGTCCAGTCTCATTATGCAAATGTTGTGGCCAGGAAACTCAGTGTTCCTTTGGAAGCAGTTTCCGAACAGATTTCAAAAATCGAAAGGCCTTCCACAAAGCCGATTGTTCAGGAAGAAAAAGTAACAAAGGATAAAACCAAGAGAGATGTTTTGGAAGAAAACTTTCTAAAATTGACTTTCGCTGTAGATTTAAAGTCCTTATCTTCAAAAGTGGCAACGGAGCTAATTAAGATGCCGTTTAATTTAAAACTAATTGAGGAATATAAGGTATTTATGGATAAGCATAAAAAATTTAATATTTCACAATTTGGCCAAAATTTACCCAAGGAATTATTTTCAGGTTTTTCAAAAATTGTGCTTGCCGAAGAGCGTGATTTAGATGAAAATTCGGAAGAATTAAAAAGGGAGTTGGAATTAGTTGAAAAAGAGCTTAAAATACTAGCAGTAAAAGAAAAATTAGAAGATTTAGAATCTCAGATACGTGAGATGGAAGAAAAAGGCGAAGATCAAAAGCTTCTTAAAGCTCAAACCGAATTTAACAAACTCGCCAAATTACGCTCCACCTACGAAAAGGACGAAGAAAGCGGTATAATTCTAAACGAACAATGATACGTAAACCAGTACTCGATTTAATTAAAAAAGGCCGTGATCAAGGGTTTGTCACTCAAGAAGAAATCATGGAAGTTTTTCCGGACGCGGAAGAGAGAATAGTGGAATTAGATGACCTTTATGAAAAACTTTTGGCTGAAGGGATTGATGTTTTTGAATCGGTAACCCCTGGTGAAATCGAAACCGATGAAAAAGCCAGAGAAAAACTTGATCGTGAAATAGAGCTTCTTACAAAACTTGAGGGAATAGAGTCAACGGATCCTGTCAGACAATATTTGAGGGAGATTGGAAGGGTTCCGCTTCTTTTAGCCGAAGACGAAATAGAATATGCAAAAAGATATGAAAAGGGTGATAAGCGCGCAAAAGATAAATTAACAGAAAGCAATTTGAGACTTGTTGTTTCCATTGCCAAGAAATACATCGGTCGCGGTTTATCACTTCTCGATCTTATCCAAGAAGGAAATCAGGGCTTGATCCGCGCTGTCGAAAAATATGATTGGAGAAAAGGTTTCAAATTCTCAACTTACGCTACCTGGTGGATAAGACAGGCTATCACCCGTGCGATTGCCGATCAGGCAAGAACTATCAGAATTCCGGTGCACATGGTTGAAACAATCAATAAAATTTACAGAACGAGCAGAAGACTTATGCAGGAACTGGGGCGTGAACCGACTCCTGAGGAAATAGGCGGAGAGCTCGAAATGGATGGTGATAGAATTCGTGAGATTTTTAAAATTGCTCAAGAAACTACTTCATTGGAAGCTCCGGTTGGTGAGGATCAGGAAAGCTTTCTGGGAGATTTTATTCCAGACGAGAGCACTCTTTCACCAGTGGACCAAGCCAGCAAACAACTTTTAAAAGATCATTTGGAGGAAGTTCTTGGAACACTTTCCGAAAGGGAGGCAAAAGTTTTGAAGCTTAGGTTCGGATTGGAGGGCAGCAAAGCAATGACTTTGGAAGAAGTCGGAAAAGTTTTTGGGGTTACCCGTGAACGTATCCGCCAGATTGAGGCTAAAGCCTTGAGAAAATTAAAGCACCCCTCAAGGAGAAAGAAATTACAGGACTACTTAGATTAGTAACTGGAATCTAGAAGTCAGAATCTAGGAAAAACAAAACTAATTTCTAGTTTCTAGTGCCTAGCTTCTTTCGCAGACCATCAATCATTGTGGAGGTCATTTTGGGTAAATTAAATTCAGGTTTCCAGCCCCAATCAGCTCTAGCGACTGAATCATCAATTGATTCCGGCCAGGATTCGGCAATTGCCTGTTTTACAGGATCGACATCATATGTAAAAATAAAATTCGGGTAGAGCTTTTTGATTTCTGCAGCAATTTCCTCCGGTGTAAAATTAATTGCTCCGAAATTGTAGCTTGTTCTAACTGTAATATTTTCGGCTGGGGCTTCCATTAGATCAATAGTTCCTTTGATGGCGTCATCAATATACATCATGGGAAGTCTCGTTCCTTCTTTGAGGAAACAACTATATTTCCCCTCGTTCAAAAGACCATAAAATATATGAACTGAGTATTCAGTTGTTCCGTCTCCCGGAGGAGCTTTGTATCCGGTAAGTCCCGGATATCGAATAGATCTGGCGTCAACGCCCCAGCGTTTCCAGTAATATTGGCACATGAGTTCTCCCGTAACTTTTCCGACTCCGTAAATTGTTGTTGGCTCAAGGCTTGTGTGCTGAGGAGTATCTATTTTTGGGGTAGTTGGGCCAAAGGCTGCAATTGAGCTTGGCCAAAAGACTTTGAATTTATAAGTTTTTGCTAAGTCTAAAATGTTTTTTAATCCCCCGAAGTTTACTTTCCAGGCCAAATCCGGGTCTTTCTCGCTTCCGACAGACAAAAGACCTGCCAGGTGGTAAACGTCAGTGATTCCGTTATTTTTAATAATTGTTTCAAGAGTGGAAATATCTGTCACATCCCCTTTGACTAAATTTCCGTCAAAATCAGCAGGAATTGTGCGATTTCCTAGTGCGAAAACATTTTCTTTACCGAATCTTTTTTGAAGTTCGGGAACAAGATCACTTCCCACAAGCCCAAAAGCTCCGGTTACTAATATTTTTTTGTTCATTTTTTCTTTCGACTCGCTAAAGCTCGCTCAAGACTTCACTACGTTCAACTTCTCACCAACATTCTTGAAGATCTCTAATGCTTTGTCTAATTGCTCTTTAGTATGACCTGCAGAGTTCATAACTCGAACCCTGGCCTTTCCCTGGGGGACTGTTGGATAAACGATTGCTTTGGCAAACAAACCTTCATTAAATAACTCGCGGCTGAAATCCTGTGCCATTTTGTTTTCTCCAAGCATAATAGGAACTATTGGGGTAGTGGAGATACCGGTGTCAAAACCAAGTTTTTTAAGCCCGGCTCGAAGATAATCTGCATTTTCCCAAAGTTTTTTAACCAAGTCTCCGCTTTTTTCCAAAAGTTCGACGGCTGCGATGCAAGCTGCAACGTCCGGTATAGTCATTGCAGAGGAGAATAAAAATGGTCGGCCGCGCTGGGAAAGCCATTCGATTACCTCTTTTTTACCTGCAGCAAGTCCACCCATAACTCCAAAAGCTTTGCTCATGGTGCCGACTTCAACATCAACTTTTCCGTGAAGGTTAAAATGGTCCACTATTCCTCGGCCATTTTCACCCAAAACTCCTTCACCATGTGCATCGTCAACCATAAGCATGGCCTCATATTTTGAAGTTACTTCATACAGTTTATCTAGGGGCGCAATATCACCGTCCATCGAAAATACTCCGTCAGTAATTACTAACTTCTTACATTCTTTGTCCCCGACAGCTTTCAGTTTGGCATCCAGATCTTTTGGATCAGCATGGGCAAACCTAATAACAGTAGCCTTGCTTAATCGGCAACCATCAATAATGCTTGCATGATTAAGCTCATCGGAGAAAATAAGATCGTTTTCACCCACAAGAGCGGGGATAACTGCAAGATTGGCGACAAACCCGGTTTGAAAAGTAATTACAGCTTCAGATTTTTTAAACTTGGCAAGTTTTTCTTCAAGTTTTTTGTGAAGAGTTGTAGTTCCTGCAATGGTTCTTACGGCGGCAGGTCCGATTCCGTACTCATCAATTGCTTTCTTGGCAGCTTCTTTCATCTCGGAATTATTGGCCAATCCCAGATAATTATTTGAGCAGAAGTTTAGAAGTTTTTTGCCGTCAATTACTATTTCGGGGCCGATGGGACTTTCGATGGTGAGAATGTTGTTGTATAAATTTTGTTCCTTGAGGTCTTCAACCTGCTTTTTTATCCAATCCGTAGCCATGAGATGATTATAACACCATTATGAACTTATGTAGCTCCCAGCTCTCCTGGAGGCAAATATCTGGGTTTAAGTCCACGGTCAATTCCAGCCAAAACATTGATAACATCATCGGGGCGGTGTGACGAAAAATTTACGCTATATACCGGGTCTAGTAATTTATCATGCAACAAGTTTTCGGAGAGGCTTCTATCCGTGTTTTCTATTACCAAGTTGTCAACCAGGGTTCTCAGTGCTCTTTCTTGGTTTTCATTATATTCGCTAATTTGGACAGACCATTTTATTTCTGGCCCGTCATTAGAAGACTCCTTGTTTTGAGTAATCAATAATTTACTTCCAAAACCATAATCATCGCCGACCTGGGACAGGTCTTCATCTAAATTTTCTCTCCCCATTATCTTATCTCTGCCGTTCGGAGAAACATACAAAGTAACTTCGTAAGTTTTGCTTTCAGGATCGTAATTACAGTTGGGTTTGAGTTCTTCCGGCAGGTGTTTATTTTTATGAGCAAGACGTAGAGAAGCAATTCTGGCTAAATCTTTTATTTCCCGGATTGTTTTGTGTCTTACTTCCTCTTCCTTTTGTTCTTTTCTTAAATCTGCAGTGAATGCGGCAACTGCATGATCTAACGTAGCGTTAGGATAGGTTAATTCAAATTTGGAAGGTGTAAAACTAATGGCGTTGGTGGTTGGGGAGACATCGGCTCTTTCGTTAAATTTTCTGGATATTATAAATTGACCATTGTGATCTTTTGAAACTAAAGCAATCGGCTGTAGGCTTTTATCTTTTAACTTATAATCGGGTTTGACCTCTGGTTTAAAGGAAATAATGCTTGCTGGGACGTTTGCTCCTATCAAGATAGTTCTTTTGGGAGCGTCAAAACTGCCTTCGGTTGGAGCTATATGAATATTGCCGGATTCAGTGTCTCCATATATAAAAAACGTGTTTCCTGAGGCTGATTCTTCCGTTCCCCCTGGCCTTAGAATTCCCAAACTAGTAACTTCTTTTCCTCTCATTACTAAAATATCAGACCATTCTTGATTTGGATTCAAGCGTATTTGAGCTCCGTCGGCCTTTATTGTTTCACCAAAAGAATCTGTCTCCGGAATAAAAATCATTGAGGGATAAGACAATTTTTCTTGGTTAACTGGGTGTTCAGACATATAAATATCAGTATATAGGCGAATTGACACAAGCTCAATTACATTCTAATATGAATTATGCCCAATAAAACCCGAACAAAAGATACTAGAACCTATCGTGATAGGGCGCATTATTTAGTTCTTGCAGTTGCCAAAAGAAGACGAAAGTTAAAATCCATGGCGGTGGAATTAAAAGGGGGTAAATGCCAAATTTGTGGATACAATAAATATGTTGGGGCGTTGTCTTTTCATCATTTAGATGAAAAAAGTAAATCATTTGATTTATCAACAAAAGGTTTAACAAGAAGTTGGGAAAAAACAAAAGAAGAAGTCAATAAATGTATATTGGTTTGTGAAAATTGTCACAGGGAAATCCATGGGGGATTAATAAAGCTTCCAGTTAAGCTCAATGTTTGATATAATCAGTCGTTCATTAATAATCCCCGGTAGCTCAGCGGTAGAGCGGATTCCTGTGATTTCTTAGCAGCTCTTAAAGGAAACTTTAAGATGAAAACTGGGAGAATTGCGTGAAGCCCCTGTCATTTTGACGAGGTAACCCGCAGCCGAGCCCTAATAAAAATTAGGGAAGGTTCAGAAACTATGTACCCAGACACCTCGTTTATTCTGTAAACAAGTGCAAGATATAGTTCCGCGTCCCACAGAAATGTGGGGGAGCGAGTAAGAATAAGGTCGCTGGTCCGAATCCAGCCCGGGGAGCACTTCGGCAAGCTCAGTGCAAGCACAATTTTTGACAATGAACAAGGACTGGTATGTTTATATGCTTCTTTGTGATCAGAAAACTTTTTATGTTGGGATTACTCCAGATTTATTAGAAAGAATGAGAAAACATGGGGACAAGCTGTCGTTTTTTACTAAAAAGTTTTCTGATCTGAAACTGGTTTATTGCGAAAAATATCGAAGCAAATTTGATGTTGCAAAAAGAGAAAAACAAATAAAAGGTTGGAGTAGAGCAAAGAAGCAAAAGTTGATAAATGGAGAATTAGGTGTTAATACTTGTACTGAGATTGCCAAAGCTCTTTTGGGCGGATGAGGAGTTTACCCTGAGTTTACCGAAGGGAGTCCTCCTGGGGGAGCATTTTGGGGAGGATGATTTAACCAATTATTTTTGTTGTATAATCTTCTAATGGCCGACGCTTCTTCTTCGGAATTTGGTGTTTCAGTTGAAATTGAAAATCCAAATAAGAACATAGATAAAATAACTACCTCCAAAGGTTCAGAATATAAGTATTTGATAGACGGAAAGATACAGAGATTCAAAAAGGCGACTGGTGAAGTAATGGCTCCTCAAGATGTTTTGGTATTTATTCCTCCTTATGAGTCGTTAAAGGGTCAAGAATATTGGTCTAAATATTTACAAGAAAAAGGGATTAATGATCAAAATACTTACGAAAGAGTATTGTTGGATTTTACACGCCCCGGCAAAACAATTTTGGTAACCAATAAAGAAGGAAATGAAATCAACAGTAATAATAGCGCCTATGAAATTAAAGGTAGGGGTCAGGGGGTTTATATACAGTTAATTGACAAAAGTGGTGGAAATTATGATCAAAAATACTTTTTTCCGGTATCAGTCGCTCCAAAAGTTGGTTGGCTAACTTTTGACACCCGCAGATATGAAGAAAATGGTAAAAAGATGCACGAAAAGCACATCGGCAATTCGGTGGTTGAAATTGGTTTAAAAAAGCCAGGTAATGCTTTTACCAAAGCCATTGAAGCTAGTAAAGGAAAATAAAATGTTGTTTGGATTTGTTCGGATTTAGTCTGGGGAGCTAATTTCTACGGACTTTTTCAGATTTTGAGGCTTCTGATATACTTCGAATATGGATATAAAACTGGAGTTGGTAGTTATTGATGAAAGAGAACGATTGGAGGATCTAATTAATGATTATCAAAAAGAAATACTGAAATCTGATTCTGTTGAGGAATACAAATATCTAGACAGCTATTGGGAAAAAGAAGATAGATGGCCATATTTTATCAAAGTTGATGGTACTGTTGTCGGTTTTGTATTAATGAATAGTTACAACATCATTGAAAAAGACGCTAAGAATATTGCCGAATTTTATGTTGATAAGAAATCTAGGGGGCAGGGTATTGGCAGGACCGTTGCAATAAAAGCTTTTGAAATGTTTCCCGGGAAGTGGGAAATAAGAGAAATGAGGAACAATATCCCCGCTCAAAAATTTTGGAGAAAGGTGATTGAGGGGTACACAAAGGGACAGTTTAAAGAAGTAAGTTTGAATAACGAGAAATGGAATGGTTTTGTTCAGACTTTTCTCACAGCAATCAAATGACAGAAATTAAACCAAACCCAAATTGGACATGGGGAGGTGAAAAAATCTTGATATACTTAAAAAGTGATTAAGATACTTCATAAAATTAAAGTTTTTTTGGTAAACAAAAGATCGATCTTAATTCCTATATCAGTTTTTATTGTAGTGGCGTTGGTGGGAGCTTTTTTTATAAACAGTCTTTATCAAAAAAATAAAGATTTATATTCAAAATTTGAGGTTGCAAATGCAAATTTGGTTAGCTTGCAAAGTGAAGATCCGTATAAAACCAATCAGGAACTTAAAGCAGAAATTGCAAATATAAATAAAGTTTTTATTGAAGCAAAGGATATCTATCAAGATATCACTGACCTTGACGTACAAAAAGGGCAAACAGGTGATATTAAAAAAACTTTTGCACAGGTTTTAACCTATCTTGCCGAAAGAAATTATGCTTCGGCAAGTGCTGACTTGATTGTTCTGACAGAATCTATACAAAAAGAAAAATCGAGAATTTCCTTGCTTTCAAATTCATCTTCGAAAAATACAATTGATACTTCTTCTCTGACGCAAAGCAATATTCCTCCGAATTCAGGATACTCGCGGCAATCAGTGTCAGCTCTCGATTCTTCATACGTAGTTGACATTGTCGCAGCAGATATGTCTTCTACCAAAATAATTGTAGATACGGCAAGCGAGAGCGATTGCAGGGATAATTGTCCGGTACTGTCACTTGGCGATTATGTGGCAAGAAACGGAGCGTTTGCGGGAATAAACGGATCCTATTTTTGCCCGGCGGAATATCCAACATGTGCCGGAAAAACAAACTCTTTCGATACTCTTCTCATGAACAAAAATAAAGTTTACTTTAACTCCGATAATAATGTTTACAGCACAATTCCTGCTGTAATTTTTCAAAGCGGTTCTATGAGATTTGTTAGTCAATCTCAGGAGTGGGGTAGGGATACAGGTGTAGATGGGGTTTTGGCAAATCAACCACTACTACTTTCGGGAGGAAATATTACTTTTACAGGAAACGGGGATCCTAAACAAGGATCGAAAGGTTCGAGAAGTTTTATCGGGAATAAAGGATCAACCGCCTATATAGGGGTGGTAAGAAACGTAACAGTTGCCGAAATGGCGGAGGTATTAAAAGCAATGGGATTGGAAAATGCGCTAAACCTGGATTCGGGCGGATCAACTGCTCTTTGGTACGGCGGATATAAATCCGGGCCCGGAAGGAATATTCCCAATGCGATACTTTTTGTTAAAAAATAAATACTAGTTTTACTTAAGATTTGGTAAGTGTTAGATGAGCAGAGAATTTTGTGATGGCATATTGAAAGGCAAGAAGTGCGACTCCACCAATAATAATCAGACCAATAATCATTTCCCGAGTTACCTCAAACGGAAGCCTTAGCATTCCTTCGAGGCTACCTGCGGTATAAGGATCGGATAGGGCAATTGCTGCCGAGGAAATACATATTAAAAGCATAAAAATAACACTTATTAAGCAAGCTTTCTCAATTCCTTTTTTTATTTTTTCCTCTGAAAATTTAAGTATCTTTGTCTGTCTGGCAATAAATACCCCGACGGGAATGCCCAAAAACAAATTAAAAACAGGCACCCCCATGAAAAAACCAAAGAAACCGATTGAATAAAAAATGTAAATTAAAAGTAGTAAATATTTATTTATCCGGTAGGCTTTCTTTATCCATTTTTTGAGAAATAAGACATCCAACAGGATTCCGATTATCAATCCAACCAGGGCGACAATAAACACACGGTTTTCAGGGATGAATAAAAGACTAATCCACCAACCGGCAAGAAAAAGAAGGATCAGCAGTATCGGGGCAAGTATTACAAAAAGGAATACTTTGTCAAAACGGGTCATATTTATATCATATTAATATTTTTCCGTATAAGCCATCATCCAGCGTCAAAAAATTACAAAAAGTACACCAATTGCTGCAACAATCCCCAGGAAGGGGACAGCTTTTTTTGCCACTTTTATTGGAAGAAACAATTCAAAGAATGCCTTATCGTCTCCGTATTTATGATGAACTGCTCCTAGAGGACAATTTCCGCCATTAAGAGAGACCACGGCACCTTCCAAGATAATTAGACCGATTGCGATATATGTTAAAAAACCAACTTTATTGGTAATTCCTGAATAATATATATAAAAAATACAACTCAAAAAGACAAAAGTTATGACCCCATGTAGAGTTCTGATCAAAATGACCATCTTATCGTTTTTCATTATCAATTGAGCCATTATACAATATCATTCAAGACGCATTACTTTCACCCCCTTTTTTATGAATCTTTTTTGAATAAAAATTTTAGTTGAATACATTGCTCTGGTATATTTAATTATGCTTAGCAAAAATCTTGATTCGCAGGGTATTTCAAAAAAAATTTCTGTAGAAATAAACGGAGTCAAACAGGGAATGTTTATAAAAGGAAAAAACAAAAACAACCCGGTTTTACTTTATCTTCATGGAGGTATGCCCGATTACTTTTTAAAACAAAAATACCCCACAAAATTGGAAGACGACTTTGTTGTTGTCTGGTGGGAACAGCGGGGGAGCGGAATTTCTTACAATTCCAAGGAACCATTATCTTCAATTACACAGGAAAAGCTGATTTCAGACACCTTAGAGTTAACCAATTATCTCCGTCGGAGATTTGAAAAGAAAAAAATATATTTAATGGGTCATTCGGGAGGAACATTTATTGGCATACAAACAGCCGCAAGGACGCCTGAATTATACGAGGCCTATATAGGAGTAGCTCAAATGTCAAATCAATTTGAATCGGAGGTGGAGGCGTATGATTACATGCTGGGACAATACAAGAAAAAGGAAAATACCGGAATGGTAAGAAAACTAATGAGGAACCCCGTCGTACTGAACCGCAAAATATTCCAAGGGTATCTCAAGATCCGTGACCAAGCAATGCACAGATTGGGTATTGGTACAACGCATGATATGAACTCTGTAATAACCGGTATTTTTTTGCCGTCATTAATGTCTCGGGAATATACACTGAAGGAAAAAATAAACTTATGGCGCGGTAAATTTGGATCTGGAATAAGCGTACTTTCGGACACAATAATGACAACAGACCTTAATACAAAAGTTAAGAAAGTGGATTTACCTATTTATTTTTTCCACGGCAAATATGATTACACGGTTTCTTACAAAGGTGCCTTATCTTATTTTATGCGCATCAAAGCTCCTACAAAAGGCTTTTATACATTTAAAAAATCAGCGCACAGCCCAATGTTTGAAGAACCAGAAAAGATGCAAGAAATATTATGTAAGGATGTTTTGAATAAGAAAAACAATCTTGCGGATAGTTTATAAGAACCCTTCATTTGTTGGGTGCAGACATTTAATTAAAAGCGGCAGTAATGTGAGAAGAAAAATGTCCGTTGCGAAATGAGAAATAATTGCGGATTCCAAACCCTTTTTCCAATATAGATATCCGAAAATAATACCGCCGATGCCGTTAAGAATAATCGCACGCATTACGACAAGGGGAGTAATTTTTGTCAGTGATGCTGTAATGGGCAAATGTCCCAAACCAAAAATAGCGGCAGCTAAGATAATAGAAAAAATAACAATTACATTTGACGGCTTTTTTTGCTTAAATATTTTCATTCCCAACCAGACAAAAAGCGTCATCAGAAAAAGCCTCATCAGAATTTCTTCAGTGATACCTCCATAAAATGAGGCCAGAAGCGTTTGCCATACAGGCGCGATAGTTTGGTGTGTGGATATCCCGGGTATTACAAATAAAAAGTCCGCGGCATAGATAAGTATTCCCGAGACCGCACCCCAGAAAAGAGACGCTCCAACAATATTTTTGATAATTTTTTTTGGGCTATTTTTATTGACAATCGCGGTTAGAAGAGGCAGTTGAAAACCCGTCTTTTCCGATAAAAACAGGCCTATGAATATTGCTATAGAAAAAAGAACAGCACTTTGGATAATTTGTACAAGGAATATATAAACAAGCGATACCCCCGACATTTTCAACAGTTCACCTTGTACGGTCACAATATACGGAAACACACAGGCAATGCTTGCCAGACTTGAAACAATCAAGATTATAAATATTTTCCAATTAATATTTTTTTTCATAAGGCATTTAATCTACAAGTGAAAGTATTTCGGCAATAACTATATCAGGAAAATACTGATGTATGTTGTGATTTACCCCCTCAACAATCTTTTGACTACTGTTGGATGACCAATTTTTAAATGTTTCCTGACTAACTTTCCATTTTTCATCTTTTGATTCATCTCCGGATGTTAATATCCTAAAAGGGATATCACCTAATTGCCCCGCTTTAACTACCGCTTCTGCATTTAGTCTAATATTGTTAGTTTCGTCAATTTTATTATTGTTTACCATATTTTTTAGGTACATTGCCTTATCTATTTCTCGCAATTCTTCAGGAATTAACAGTAGATGATTTCTTGCGGCGTATGCGGATGAATAGAAGCTGGGGGAGTAATTGAATAGAAGTCTAAAGATTCCAAAGTTATTCAAAATTGATTTCAGTCTGAGGGAGGATAGCGCGCTGTCGGTTAGAGTTTCATTTGCATAAAATTCAGGATTACCTGCATCAATTGTGACAATTCCTTTTACATCATCTTTATAAATTTGGGCAAACCTTATTATTTCAAGTGATTCGAGAGAATGCCCCACAAGAATGTAAGGAGGTTTTTGGCCAGATTTTTCCAGCAATTCATGCAATTCTTTAGCCATTGTGTCTGCATCTCTGGGTGTTGGGGAAGTGTTACTCCAACCATATCCGGGTCTATCATAAACTGCAATTTTTGCCTGCCCTGATATTTTGCTATACAGCGGATAAAAATCGGTATAAGGGCAGGGAATCCCAAAGCCGGAAGCAAAAACGACAGTTGAGTTTCCGCCTCCTTCCGTATAAATATGCATTTTATGTCCGTTAATTTCAATTATCTTTCCCGGAGGTGTGTATTTTTTGCCATCAAAATATTCACTTATCTTTTCATAAATGAATCCGGATAAAAGGACTACGAGAAATATTACAATTCCCCCGATACATATTCTTTTGATCCATTTTAATATTTTCATACTAAGTAATTATTATTTTTGGTTATAGATAATTTCATCCACAGATATGTCAATATATTTGCAATCTCCGCTGTTTAGCTTCCAAACGGCACTGCCTTTAGTGGGAAGATTAAATCCGTTAATTTGGCCATATTCGGATATCGGTGTTTCCCATTTTTCCAAAGAAAATCCGCTATTTGCTGAATAATATCGCTGAGCGACAAAGTTGACTAATTTTCCCTCATTATCAAAATATATTACGGCACTTACACTTTTATCGGATGCAAATAATGTTACTTCTGCTGAATTTTCATCAATATATTTCCAGGTAACATTGTCACCCAAAAAGGCGGTAGGGAACCACATCATTTCGTTTAAATAACGCATCATAGCTCCCTGATCGAGCTCTTCACTCTTAGCATTGGCTACAGGAAAAATTGAAATGAGCTTTATAAAAAGCTCTCCTTCTCCGTTTTGATATTTATCTCTTCCTTGAATAACCGGTAGCCATTGTTTTGGACCCCAAACATGCCAAATAAATGCAGGCGGGTTAGTGGAATAATATTCTTCGGCTACGATCGGAAACCATTTTCCTTCAGGGGTTGTTTTCATTTGTCCGACCTGTTTAAGGTATACGGTATTTGTCCACGGTTTGCCGATTACTCCGGAATATCGCAAGTATCTTTGGACAGGGGATGGCAACCCCTGAAGCATCTCTTCTGTGATAATTTTTTCATCCGTTAAACTTTCGGAATAAAGTGTTTTAACCTCTTTATCAACCATCCGACTAAATTGTATGTAAGCAAAAACGAGGCTTACAATAATTAAAAACAGTAATATTAAAACGATTTTTTTAACCATGTTTTATTATATGAATAAAGAGACAATTTAACCAATGCCAATACACTTGACAAAAGGAAATATTAATATATAATTAGATAGTTGTCGAAATATCTAAATGAATGTTAATATTATCAAACACATTTTCTGCCCTTTCAGACCCTAATAGACAAAAAATATTAGAGCTCTTAAAAAAAAGGGAGATGTCAGTTACGGAGATACTTGGTGGACTGGATATTACAATGGCCACTTTGTCACATCACCTAGATATATTAAAAAGAGCAGATTTGATTTCGGGCAGGAGAGAAGGGCAAAAAATATTTTATTCTCTTAACCTGAGTATTTTGGAAGAAATTAGCGAGAAAATAGTCAAACTATTGAAAGTAAAACAATAATATGAAATATCCAATAAAAATTACCAAGAAAACCGAATTTCTGCCAATTTCCATAGTGATTGCCTCAATTATCCTTGGGGTTTATTTTTACTTTCATTTCCCAGAGACGGTAATGGTACACTGGAATTTCCAGGGTGTCCCGGATGGATATAGCGGGCGTTTTACGGGAGCGTTTGCAATGCCTTTAATGCTTGCTTTAATGTATATTTTATTTTTAGTACTTCCGTCACTTGATCCCAAAAGGGATCGTTATTCGGAGTTCGAAAAGACCTTTCATATATTAAGATCTGCAATTATGGTGGTTCTTCTAATTGCTTTCATTATCATGGGTCTTTTAAATTTGGGCATTTTCATTGAAGTTGGTCCGATCGTAGCCGCCGTAATTGGAATTTTTATAATGATTGCCGGCAATTTTATGGGCAAAATCAAAAGGAACAGTTATTTGGGTATAAGAACACCCTGGACTCTTCAATCGGAGAACGTCTGGAATAAAACACACCGTTTTGGAGGTTGGATGTTTGTGATATTTGGTCTAATTATTGTCGCTGCCCCGCATTTGTCTTATCAGTTGGCTTTAACGCTTTTCTTGTCAGGTGTCGGATTAATTGTTGTTGGGACATCAATATATTCGTATTGGCTGTATTCGAAAGAAAAGAATAAAAAATAAGGCATTTCCGATAAAGATCATTTCTTCCCGATAGGACATTTCCAGACGAGAATAATGAGAATTATGAATGGCAGAACTTGTAGGAGGTGTGTTAGTCCGCTTAAATCTCCGCCAATTACTTCTCCAAACATAAAAAATAGGAAGAATGCTGCGGGGATTGCGAATAATACGGTAAGGAAGATGACAAGCTTTTTATTCCTCATACATTTATAGTAGAACAATATTTTGCTTAATGATACAATTTTCTGTATGACAAAAGTAAAAGACGAATGTTGCACGAAATTTAAGCCTGAAAGTTATCAAAATAAAACTCATGTTTGGAAAGACAAACTATTCCTTCAAGACGAGGTTAAACAAGTAATGCATATGCCTATAAATATGGGAGCTGTGATTACAAGAATGTTTAAAAAGGTTGAAGAGGCTCAGGCAGCTCCTCCCACAAACGAATTTTTAGTTCTTTGTTATGATCCATCCCCCTGGAAATCTGAAATATATATGACAGTAAATAAAAATATTCCGGGAGGAAAAATGGCAAAATTGACGGGAAAATTCGTTAGTAAAGTTTATGATGGACAATATAACGAAGTTCCCGCCTGGATCAAAGACATGGATACTTATTTAGCCAGTCATGGGCAAAAAGCCAAAAAGTATTATTTCCATTATGCATACTGTCCCAAGTGTGCCAAAAAATACGGACATAATTACTGCATAGCATTTGCCCAGGTTGACTAGTTTTTTATTTCAAATAATTTATTTTTTGACTTATTTCCGTTTAGAAGAATTACTTTTCCACGATTTACATTAAAATGGGTGGCCAAGGCCTCAATAACTGCACGGTTTGCCTTTCCTTCAAGTGGGGGAGCGGAAACATAGACATGTATAGTTCCCAATAGATCATTTTCAATTCTGGGTTTTTTTGCGTTAGGATGAGCAATTACTGAGAGTTTCATATTCTATCCTGATAATTATAACCGTAAAGGATAATAAACACCTCATCCCTGTCATTATTTGTTAATAATTCAACGCTGTAATTGTTAGTTTTAGTGACGTCTGTTTCCAATAAGGATGCTATGGCATAGGTATTATCATCCCCAGCAATTCTATTACGAGATATTTTGCTACAACCCAGACACTTGTGAACTATCATAAGTTCACCATCCTTCTTCAGAGTAAGTCCTATTGGTTCCATTCTTGCCCTACAATTAGATCTTCTGTCACCGGGAGCGTTGTCAAGATGTCTAGACCACAAGCAAAGTGGACAGTGATTGCGATTCCTAGTTCCAATTGAAGTATTACTAATTATGGCGCGACAAGTCAGACATCTGAAAGACGTCTGACCACTACAAAAGCTTTATTACTATTTCTATACATCAGACTGTATTATATCAAGTTTTATAATAATGATCTACCTTGTGTCATAAATACTTGACATATTGTAAAAAATACTTTACATTATATTTATGAACATAAAAAAATATAAACAAGCGCGTGTTTTAGTTGCCTTTTTCGTTGGGGCAATTGTGTCAGTAGCGGTAAACTTAAATAGTTATCTCCTGGCTACAGCTGGAGTACTAACAGGAAT
The DNA here is from genome assembly GCA_964635715.1 of uncultured Gammaproteobacteria bacterium. Classification (GTDB taxonomy): domain Bacteria; phylum Patescibacteriota; class Microgenomatia; order UBA8517; family UBA8517; genus UBA8517. The sequence goes on from CAZWNZ010000001.1 coordinate 166,594, forward strand.
GCTATTTTTGGCCTTGGTTAGATCAAAGACAAAAATAGTTGTAGACGAAAGGGAAAACACCATTCGAGAAAAAGCCGCCCAAATGACTTATGCTATTTTTACTCCTACTGTTGGAATCGGGGCATTTTTACTTTTATTTCCGTCCCTAAGTAAGTTATCGGTTTTTTCTAAAGGTGAATTTTTATTTCTGGAGTCCTTAGGTGTGATATTTGCTTATTTGACCTTGTTTTTGATTTCCGTATATTCCATTTCTTTTTATTTTCTCAATAAAAAATACGGAGGAGGTAGTGATGAAAAATAATTTAAAAGTTCAAAGAGCAATGCATAATTTTACACAGGAAGAATTTGCGGAGAAAATCGGAGTAACCAGGCAAACTGTAATTGCCATAGAAAGCAATAAATATTTACCGTCTTTAGGTTTAGCTTTCAAAATAGCCAAATTGTTTAAGGTAAAAATTGAAGACATCTTTTTTGACTAAAAATATGAAAATTAAAAACATTATTCAAAAACTTTTATATATTGTCATTATCGGTATAAGTATTTTTATATTGTTTTTTGTAATTGCCTGTATCTGGATAGGTTACGATGTTAAACAAAGGTGTTTAGATGCAAAGAGTCAATACGAAGGAAATTGTACGGAAGCATTGGTAACACTCCTTAAAGATGAAGACAGAGGTTTTAAGGACAGAAATTCGGCAATCTGGGCCTTAGGACAATTGGGGGATGCAAAAGCCCTGCCTGTATTACAAAGTTACTATACTGGCAATATTCCCGATAGAGAACCTTTAAATGCAGTGATTAGCCAGTATGAGCTTTCAAAGGCAATAAACCTTGTAAATGGGGGAACTAACATTACCGCCTTCTTCTGGCGATATGGAATTGATGATTAACAAGTCTTGCGTTTTTGTTGGGATTTAACGATAATGAATATATGCCCAAAACGAAGATTAAAAAAACACCCCAATTGGGTTTGGGAAAAAAAATCGGGAAAGTTTTAATCAGTTACCTCACAACACAGTTTGTTCTAATGATTTTAGTTGGAGTGGCTTCATGGGCGATTTTGAATGCCCTTCACGTTAAATATGCAGTAATTTTAGGTATAGTTACAGGAACCTTGTCAATTATCCCAGGGTTTGGAATGATTGTTTCAACCCTGACAGCGAGCCTGGTGGCAATTTTTGATCAAGCAGTGTTTATGCCCAACGTGGCGCCATTCTTTGAGGGAGTCATTATACTTTTGATTTTTATTGTATTGAACAAAATTGTTGATTGGATATTGATGCCCATTTTTTTAGGAAAAACCACTAAAGTTAATCCCTTAATCATAATTTTAGCGGTTATTCTTGGAACAATCTTTTTTGGTCCAGTGGGTGCAATTCTGGCAGTGCCGCTTATTTTGGTAATTAAGACCGCAGTTGAACACTTCAATAAATAAAAACCCCGCCGGTTTGGGGCGGGGAAAAGGTCTTTTTTCAGCAACCTTTATTTATTTGCCTTAACAGCAATTTTCTTGGGTTTTGCAGCTTCGGCAATGGGAGCTTTAATGATAACAACTCCATCATTCACTTCCGCTGAAATTTTATCACCCTTAACTGCCCTAGGAAGAGTAGTGGTGTAATCAAAGTAGCTCATCTTTTGTTGTCGATAAACTACTTTCTTAGCTTTTTTCTCTTCTTCGGTTTCTTTGGATTCGGCCTTAATTCTTAAGACTCCATCTTCGAAAGTAACATCAACCCGATCAGCTGGAATTCCGGGAACAGCGGCTTTTATAACAACATCAGTGTCTGTTTCGTAGACATCAAGACCCTCGGTTACTTTAACCATTGGCCAGTTGTCATCTTCATCAAAAGAAGAAAAGAACCGATCGTTTAGCCATGGGCTGAAAGGATTGAATTTAACAATAGCCATTTATCTGTCACCCCCTTTCTGTATATTAGCAGTCTAAAACAAAGAGTGCTAATTTGTCAAGAGGTTTTTATTTGAGAAGACTTACTTTTTCTTAATTGAAGCTGCTTTTTTGACTGTTTTTTTGGCCTTTTCCTGTTTAACTTTTTCGCTTTTGCCGGAATCCTTGATGGGGGCGGGCTCAACTACTTTTTCTTTAACAACCGGAGCCGGGGATAGAATGCTTAAAATTTTGTCTAATTTTACATTAATTACATCAAACTGGGCCTTATTTTGATCAAAACCTGAAGTTTGAGGCCTGAAATCTGGTCTTTCCGGTCTTCTGGAATCAGATCTTCCACCATTAATTTTTTCAAAACAATTACTGCAATAAACCGGTTTGCCGTTTGTGGGTCTGAAAGGAACTTGGCATTCTTTGCCACATTCGCTACAGACTGCGCTAAACATTTCGTGTCTGTCTCCACCTCTACTAAATCCACCGCGTCCTCCACGATCACCACTAAATCCGCCTCGGCCAGCGTCAAAATCACGTCTGCCGAAGTTTCTTCCACCGCCTCTGTTATCTCTTCCAAAGTTTCCCATAGTGAATCATTGTAGCATGCTATCTCGAATAAACCTAATGCAGTATAATATTGCTCGTATGCAGACCTGGAAAAAGATTAAAAATAATCCGAATCTACTAGAACTATATTTGGTCCGGGAAAAAGTAGTCGACGCGATTAGATTATTTTTTAAAGACCAAGGTTTCCATGAAGTTTTTACACCCGTCTTGGTTCCGATTCCATCAATTGAGCCTAATTTGGAAGTTTTTAAGACGGAACTGCGAACATCGAAGGGTGTAAGGCGTGATGCTTATTTAATAATGAGTCCCGAGTTCTCAATTAAAAAACTTTTGGCAGCGGGAATAGGCAGTTGTTTTGAAATTACAAAATGCTTCAGAAATGAAGAAGAGGTGAGTGTTCTTCATAACCCTGAATTTACAATGCTTGAATGGTACAGAGTTGGCGCAAATTATTTTGATGTAATGGGTGATTTTGAAAAGCTTTTTGTTGAAATAATTAAAAAGACAAACCCTAAAGTTGATTTAAAGAGCTGGGAATATCAGGGAAGGATCTTTGATATAACTCTTCCTTGGCCAAGAATTAGAATACCCGATGCCTTTGAAAAATATGCGGGTAAAGATGTCCTAAACGTAAATGATGAAGATTTTTATAAAATTTATTTCAACGAAATAGAACCTGAACTTTTAAAGATGGGCAAGCCTTATTTTATTTATGACTATCCGATTTCTCAGGCATCTTTATCAAAACCCTCAAAAGACCCTAGATTTGCGGAAAGATTTGAGGTTTTTTTGGGAGGATTGGAGCTTGGGAATTGCTTTTCAGAACTTACTGACGCGAATACTCAACTTGAGAGATTTAAAGAAGACAAAAGGTTTCGGCAGGCTCAGCACAAGGAAGATTATCCGATTGATATGGATTTAGTTGAAGCTCTCAAAAGCGGAATACCTACAGTTTCCGGAATTGCCGTGGGGGTAGATAGACTTATCATGCTAGCCGCTAACACGGTTTCAATTGAAGAAACACTTTTTTTTCCTGGAAAGGAATTATTCGGCCTTTGAAATTAAATATCCATTTGGATTAGTCTAATTCTTCTTCTTCTTGTCAAACCAATTCGTCTGGGATTAAAATACGCAGATATGGCAAATACAATTAGTGCAGGAAACATTTCAAAAGGCAGCTTCATTCTTTTTAAAGGAGCACCTGTTTTTATAACCAAGGCTGAATTTATGTCACCCGGAAAAGGCTCTCCTGTTATGAGGATTAAATTCAAAAATGTTCAGACCGGAAGCGCAGGAGAATTTACTTACAAAACAAGTGAGCAAGTCGAAGTAGCTGAAATTGAGAAAAAGGAAATGGAATATTTATACAGAGATGGAGATGAACTTTTCTTTATGAATCCTAAAACTTACGATCAAGTTAGCATTCCGCTTGCCTTAGTTGATGAACAATTTGGATATCTTACACCAAACCTTAAGTGTTGGCTTGTTTGGTACAAAGGTAGTCCCATAGGTGCTAATTTGCCGGCACATGTAACACTTAAAGTAATAGAATCTCCTGATGATGTGGCAGGCAACCGTGTTAATGCTCCCAAAAAGACAGTTAAACTTGAGACAGGAATTGAAGCTCAAGTCCCGCTTTTTATTAAAGTTGGGGAAAAAGTTCAGCTAGACACGGAAACGGGGATATATCTGAACAGAGTTAAATAAGAATAGTCTTCAGGTTGTGCAACATTTCAGCTAGAATAGTAATCAATGACGCTCTTGCCGACAATTTTGGTTATAATCCCTTTTCTCCTTTTAATAATCCTTCTTTTTTGGGGAAAGAAAAAGTTAGTTTGGGTATCTTTGATTTTACTCACCTTTGTTGGAATTGTGGCAGGATTTTATTGGAAAATGTATCCGTTTTTTATTCTGGGTTCAATTGAAAAGGGTTTTTTTGTAGCCTTGGATATATTTTTTATAATTTTCGGAGCGATATTTTTCCTGGAAATCCTGAAAGAAATCAAAATAGTAGAGAACATAGGTTTTTATCTGGAATCAATTTCAAAAGATCTACGGGTTCAGGTAATACTTTTAGCCTGGTTTTTTGAAAATCTTTTGGAAGGGACAGCGGGGTTTGGGACTCCTGCAACAGTAGTTGCTCCACTTTTGGTTGGGCTTGGCATAACTCCTATAAACGCTGTCATTATTTCCCTTTTAGGTAATAGCTCCGCGGGAATTTTTGGTGCGGCAGGAGCACCTATTAAAATCGGATTTGGTGAACTTGCAGGAGCCGGCCTTCCTCTGACGGCATCACTGATCAATTCCGTAGGAATTTTAATACCTGTTTTTATGCTTTGGTTTTTGACAAAAAACAAAATTGATGGCAGGAAAAGTTTTTTTGGTGCGCTACCTTTTGCACTCTGGTCCGGGGCTGCATTTATTATTCCATCGATTTTGGTTGTACCTTTTGGTCAGGAATTCCCTTCCATTTTAGGCTCAATCTTGGGTTTTGTTATAGTACTTATCTCAATAAAAACCGGTTTTTTAGTTCCTAAAAGTGAAACTGACTTTATCGATAGAAAAAGTTCCAATGCCGGTTTACCCCTTAAAAGAGTACTCTTCCCTTACGTTTTGCTGGTAATTCTTTTGATTGCCGGAAAATTCATTCTTGGCTCAAATGGTATTGACATACCAATACCGGTTAAACACACTTTTGCGTTCTTTAATCCCGGTTTTGTTTTTGTTCTGACGGGTCTTGTTGTGTCCTTTATCTACAGGGTCAGATCGGATATTTGCAAAAGATCTTTAAAACTTGCATTTAAAAAATCACTAAACCCGTTTCTGGTAATTGCCTTTATGTCTTCCATGGCTCAGATTATGGTTAACTCATTTCACAATAGTGTAGGACTTGTTTCTATGATTGATCTTCTGGCAGTTAATGTAAAAAATGTATTTTTACCGCTTTGGGCACCTATTGCAGGGGCTTTTGGAAGTTTTTTGACCGGAAGTGTTACTATTTCCAATTTAATGTTTGGTAACCTTTTAGCTACTGCGGCGAAAGATTTAAGTTTTAACATCAACAGTATTCTGGCCCTGGCTCTGGTTGGGGGAGCGATTGGTAATATGGTCGCCCTGGCGGATATTCTGGTTGCCGAAGCTGTTGTTGGCATAAAACACAAAGAAAGAGAAGTTATAAAGGGCGTAATAGTGCCTTGTTTAATTTGTCTTGGGTTAGTTGGTCTTGTGGGAATGATTGTATTTTGATGGTAATATAATCGAAATATGACTATGCAAAACACAGATAAGGATTTTTACGGTAAACAGGATGGGGAAAGAATTCTCTATGTTGCCAAACCTCACCCCTTGGCCCTTATTTTTAAGCTCGTAAAAATATATATACTTGCCCTAATTGTTTTTATTGCGTTCTTTGTTTTGGGGACAGTACTTTTATCGGCTGGGACTTTGTTTATTGTCGGAATGGTAATAGCTGCAATAATTGCAATTGTTGGAACGAAAGTGGTGATTAATTATCAAAAGAGGGACTTGGCATATATTACCGACAGAAGATTGATTCGTTTTGAGCCGACGACTTTAGTTTCAACGAACTCCAGATCTCTGACTTGGGAAGAAGCAGTCAAGGTTAAAACCTACCCGCCGAATTTTCTTTGGAAAGAATTGGCTTTGGGAAATGTTGTGGTGCATGCAAGATCAAGTGTTACAGTCATGGAATCTCCACATTCGATAATTACAGTTGATGACATAGAAATCAATGATGTTTATTTATACAAAGACCTAGGTAACTATATAGACAAAATCCTTTTTACTTATAAACAACGTCCTAAAGAAATGGACAATATTCATGAATTCGTTCCAAAGCCTAAAGGGGAGCGCTATTAACAACAAGCAGCCAATAACCGGTAGATAGTAGCTAGGATTTGGCTACAGAAAACCTTGAAAGATTTTTGAGAGCAAGCTCATAGCCTCCGAAGAAAACTCCGATATAGAATAAGTCTCCAAGAATAGTGTTTCTAAAGAACGGAATAGCTAATGTAAAACATTCGATAAGACCAGTAGGTGTTTTTGCGTACATTGATCCAAAAAACCAAACAGCGACATTTGTAACGATAAAAAATATAAAAGATGATGCAAGTGAAGCCATTACGATATTTTTATAGTTTTTGTGATTTTTGATCCAAAATCCAATAAAGACGGAAACAAGAAAACACCCGTAAACAGCAAATCTCATAGGTAGCGAGTCAAATCCGATTACGAAATCGGAAAAGATCATGGCCAAAAGTGGCAACGTCAAAGCCTGTTTTTTAGTCAGGTTAGCTCCTCCAAAAAGAGCCATTGCTCCGATTGGGGCAAAATTGGGTAGATGTGGAATTATTCTTGCCACGACGCCGATGAGAATAAAAGTCACAGGCATAGCCAATTTGCCTATCAACTCTTTATGTTTTAATAAGTATCTATTTGCCATAAGATTGAATCTCCTTTTTGAATAATGTAGCTTCCGGCTCCGACTTGGGCTTCGGATCCATTAATGACAAGTTCCCAAAATTCATGATTATCGCTATCTGCCGCGTATCCGTTTATTGATGTAACAAAAGCATTTTCAGCTTCGCCATTGGTAACAAGTTTAGTTTTAGACGCGGTTGCTTGAAGTGCAGTTTTACCAATAAAATCTGCAATATCAAAAGAAACGGAATCTGTCGTTTTGATTTCCAGCGTTGTTGAAGCTTCCTGAACCACATTATTAGTTTGATTGTTATTTTTGAGGTTAAAAGCCGAAAACTGCCAAAATCCAATTCCGAGGAGGATTATTATAATTGCGGCAAGAAGTATTTTTGTATATTTTTTCATTCAATTGCTCCAATGTACTTTCAAAATAATTTCCGGTCAAGTGGTATTATATAATAAGTCCCTGCTGGATAGTGCTAGGGCGCATTCAATGGGGTTTGTGAGATGTTTAAAAGCTATCTCACTGAGGGGAGGTGAAAAAGTTGAAATTTTTTAGGAAGAATCAGGAGTTTTTTTCAAAACTGTTTATGTTTGGTGCAATTGTTGGAGTCTTGTTTTCGTTTTCGGGTTGGATAGCAAGTGATATTTGGTTGGCCTCAACGCAGTGGTTGATAGTGGCGGCAGTATTAGCTTTGTTCAGTGTTTATTTAAAAAAATGAACCTGGCGGAAATAACGCGTTAATTTTGCGGAAATTAGAGACTATATAAAAGCGATAAGGTGTTAAGACATCGAGTACAGACGGAATTGACAAAAATAAAAGAGGGTGTTATCTTTCGCTCAGAATGAGTTTAAAGAAAATCATAGTTATCTCCGTCCTGTTTGCGTTGATATTGATAGTTTTCTTCTTCATTTTACCAAGATTAAAAAAAGACAAACAAGTTGAAAGCTTGCCTCCGGCAACACCTTCAGCAGAGGATCGGATTGAAGAAAAGTTCAACGGCCTGGTTATACCTGATGATGTGGAAAAAATTGAACTTAAAAATGTTTCGGGAGAGATGGCGATAGGTGTTGCAACCAAAGAGGGAATATACGCTGATCTTCCTGACTTGAAAACGGGAGAAATTTATCAGGTATTGATTACTAATGGATTAAATACAATTGCTTTAGGTAGCTTAAGACAATCGAAAGGTGGTTATATTTTAGAATACAACCTTTCAAAATATCCGGGGTACGACACAATTTTTATTACAAGGGGTCAGGAACGTATACTCGAGGGTTCATTCTGAAGTAGATTTAGATACTCAATTTGAGTTAATATAGTTTGATATATGATTTTTGTTAATTACAAGACTTTTGAAGAAAGCTCCGGTGAGAAAGCGCTCCTGTTAACAAAAAAACTTGAGGAAGTTGCCCACGAATCACAGGTAAAAATAATACCTATCGTTCAGACAATTGATGCTGAGATGGTTCTTTCTTCCACCACCTTAGAAGTGTGGGTGCAACACATAGACCCTTTTAACTTCGGGGCACACACAGGTTGGGTGATACCTGAAGAGGTAGCAAAAATCGGAATCTCCGGTGTCTTTCTGAACCATTCAGAGCATAAATTCAGCGATTTTGAGTCGCTTCGTATAGCCAATGAAAAAGCAAAAGAGGTAAATCTTAAAACTCTGATTTTTGCCGGAAGTATCGAAGAGTTAAAGAACATAGCAACTCTTAAACCAACATTTATTGCTTACGAGCCCCCGGAACTTGTCGGGTCTACCGATACTTCAGTTGCCAGATCTCAACCTGAAATTATCTCTCAGGCCGCCGAAATTGCCAGGGCAGCGGGTGAACCTCTAATAGTTGGTGCCGGAGTTTCGTCGATGGAAGATGTTAAAAAGAGTTTGGAATTGGGGGCAGTTGGTGTAGCGCTAGCTACAGCAGTTGTAAAAGCTAATGACCCTAAAGTGAAACTACTGGAATTAGTGGAGGGGTTTAAATAGAAAGATGAAAATTTACATAGGATCTGATCATAGAGGATATAGGCTAAAAGAAAAGATAGTTAAATGGCTTTTTGATATGGAATATCCATATCAAGATCTTGGGGCTACACATTTTGATCCGAAAGACGACTATACAAAATATGCTACTCAAGTTGCTTCGCTTGTTGCCAAAACTGAAGGTGCTCGCGGGGTATTGCTTTGTGGAAGCGGTGTCGGTGTTGATGTGATGGCCAATAAATTTGATGGGATTAGAGCTTCGATAGGAAAAGATGTTTTTCAGGTTGAGGCCGGTAGAAATGATGATGATATGAATATTTTGGTAATTGCGGCGGACTTTACCGAGGAAAAAGAAGCAAAAGCTATGTTGATTTCTTTTCTTGAGACAAAATTCTCAGGGAAGGCGAGATATGAAAGAAGACTTCAGGAAATTGAGGAAATAGAAGCAAATAACTGACAATGAGCCTGCCCAAACTTACTGATATTGATGTGTCCAGAAAAAGAGTTTTGGTTCGTGCCGATCTGGATATTGATATTGGGGAAAATTACAGACTGGAGGCAATTTTGCCCACTCTTGAATATCTGTCCTCCAAATCTGCAAATATAACAATAATGGGGCATTTAGGCAGGCCGTGTGGAAAAGTTGTTGAAGAACTGAAAATAAAACCAGTAGAAGAGGCTTTAAGAAAAGTTGCAAAAGGTATCGAATTTGAGGTTTTGGAAAACCTAAGATTTAACCCCGGAGAGGAAGCAAGTGATATGAAATTTGCTGAAAGTCTTGCGATACAGGGCGATGTATATGTAAATGAAGCCTTCGCATCTTCCCATAGAAATTCCGCTTCAATAACCACACTACCGAAACTTTTGCCGCACGCGGTAGGTTTTAGATTTGAAAAAGAAGTGGAAAATCTTTCAAAGGTTTTTGAGAATCCAAAAAAGCCTGTTGTGTTAGTAGTTGGGGGATCGAAAGATGACAAAAAGGAATATATAAAAAGTCTGGAAAATTTTGTCGACAAAATTCTTGTTGGTGGACGCCTGCCTGAATATTATGGAGATTTGGCATTGGAAAGTGTGAGAAATATCGGAGAAGAGGATAAAATAGTTTTGGCAAATTTAATTCAGGACAAGGAGGATATTACTTTAAATTCAATTGAGCGGTTTGAAGAAGAAATAGTCAAAGCCGGAACAATTGTCCTGGCCGGACCAATGGGTAGGTATGAGGACGAAGGTCATAGGCAGGGAACCGAAAGAGTTTTTAAAGCAGTTGCGGCTTCCAGTGCATATAAAGTCGTTGGAGGAGGCGACAGTCTTTCTGTTCTTAGTTTATATTCTTTGAAAGACAAATTTGACTGGGTTTCAGTTGGGGGAGGAGCAATGCTTGAGTTTTTAGCACAAAAAACATTACCCGGTATTGAGGCGCTTCTTAAATAATCCACATCAAAAATGTATAATGAATGATAACCTGCTCGTATGTCAAAGATAAAAGTTGGAATTAATGGTTTTGGTAGAATTGGGCGTCTAGCGCTCAGAATCGGAGTTCTTAAACATCTCGATGAAATTGAGTTTGCTGCAATCAACACTTCTGGCTCAATGGATACTTCATCATGGGCTCATTTGGTGAATTATGACACGATGTATCGCACCTTTCAGTATAAAGTTCAAGCAAAGGATATTAGAGACCCGAAAGAGATAACTGACGAAGAACCTCAAATAGGAGAGATATTAATTTCCGAGAGAAATGTAAAGGTTCCGGTTCTTGCACAAAGAGATCCTGCCAAAATTCCCTGGGGAAAATACGGTGTTGATGTGGTAATTGAGGCAACAGGCATTTTTACTAAAAGAGAAGATGCGGTTAAACATGCAAGAGGGGGAGCAAAAAGAATAGTTTTGTCCGCTCCAGCAAAAGGAGAGAATGTCGGAACTTATGTAGTTGGAGTTAAAGAAGTCGAGGGTTCTGCAGAAGTTATTTCTAATGCCAGTTGTACAACTAATTGTGTCGCTCCGGTCATGGCGGTGCTTGAATCAGTGTTTGGGATTGAAAAAGCGGCAATGACAACGGTACACGCATATACAGACGACCAAAATTTACAGGATGGATCGCACAAAGATTTACGACGTGCACGCGCCGCCGGACAAAATATTGTTCCCACGTCCACCGGAGCAGCTATTGCTACAACAGAAACAATACCATCTCTTAAAGGAGTGTTTGATGGGAGGTCTTTGAGGGTTCCGGTTGCAACAGGATCCATTACAGATTTTGCGGTAATTCTAAAGAGAAATACGACAGTGGAGGAAGTAAACGATGCTTTTAGACAGGCATCTAAAAATTCCATATATAAGGGAATATTGGCAGTTTCTGAGGAAGAATTAGTATCAAGCGATATTATAGGAAGAAGCGAGAGTTCCATAGTTGACTTACCTCTTACTCAAGTAATTGGTGGAAATCTTGTCAAGGTTTTTGCCTGGTATGACAATGAATGGGGATATGCCAATAGGCTTATTGAACAGGTAATTAGAGTTGGCAGGAATCTGGAAAGTAAAACCGTGCCAACAGATCCAATATCTTTATCATTTAAAACAGTGTAATTATATGAAATTCTCTCAGGAGAAATAGTGCGATTTAAAAATCGTAGACGATTCGGAGAATCTCCAAGGATGAACTTCATATAACATTTGTTTTACAAACATTATGGAAGAAGCAAAAAAATACTCCGGTGTTAGATGTATTAAAAATATTGCTTTTTTTGGCGATGCGAATATTTCCGAAACTGACGAAGCATATAAAGACGCATTTGAGGTGGCAGAAGCTTTAGGACAAAAGGAATATGTCATTGTTGATGGGGGAGGTCCCGGAGTAATGGAAGCAGCAACAAGTGGTGCAAGAAAGGGAGGAGGAAAAACAATTTCGATAACTTTCGATCCGGTAGGAGCTACCGGATATGAAGGGCGCTATATCAAAAATGTTACCGATACGGAAGTGGTGACCACAAATTATATAGAACGCATGTTCAAGCTTCTGGAATATGGAGATGTCTTTATTATTTTTAAAGGTGGCAGCGGAACAGTTTCGGAATTCGGCACGGCCTGGGTTTTGGCAAAATTATATTTTGGTCACCACAAACCGATTATTCTTTATGGCGATTTTTGGGCAGAGATTTTGGATGTTTTCAGAAAAAATATGAATATAGACAGTACTGAAATGAGCGTTTTTGAGATTTGTACAACTCGCGATGAGGTTTTGAATGCTATTGAAAGATTTGAAAAAAAGATAAATGACAGGGGCTGCTTATTGAGCAATGATGACTCGATTGATGGAGCTTTTAAAGTTTAACTAGATTCTGGAATTTAGAATCTAGAATCTAGGTATGAAAAATACACAAGAAGGCCTAAAAAACATATCGCTACAAGTAAGACGGGACATATTGGAGATGATTTATAAAGCCGGGAGCGGACATCCCGGAGGATCTCTTTCCGCAGTTGAAATTTTGGTCGCCCTGTATTTTGAGGTGTTGGGGGAGGAAGATAAATTTTTTCTTTCAAATGGTCATATCTGCCCCGCTTTATATTCAGTTTTTATTGAAAAAGGATTATTGTCTCGCGATTCCTTATCTCAATACACATCTCTCAACTCTTCTTTACAAGGACATCCTGAAAAAGGAAAATTGCCCGAGATTGAAAACACATCGGGGTCTTTGGGGATGGGTTTGGGACAAGCGGCAGGGTTTGCCGTTGTAGAAAAAGACTCAACTGTTTATTGCATGACCAGCGATGGCGAGCATGATGAAGGAAGTCATTGGGAGGCTGTTAATTTTGCTGCAAAATATCATCTCGGAAACCTAATCCAAATAGTCGATAAAAACGGGATTCAAATTGAAGGAACGGTGGAGGAAATAATGCCCCTTGGAAACCTAAAAGAGAAATATGAGGCTAGTGATTGGAACGTCATCGAAATTGACGGACATAATTTTGAGGAAATTATCGATGCTTTTGAAAAAGCCAAGGAAAACGGCGGTAAACCGACTGTCATCCTGGCCAAAACTATTTTTGGCAAAGGCATTTCTTTTATGGAGGGCAATCCTAATTGGCATGCAAAAGCACCCAACAAAGAGGAATTTGAAAAAGCAATGTCGGAGCTAAAATAAATACCAATAATACCAATGTCACCAATAAATACAAATTCCAAATTAAAAAGTATGAGGGATGGATTTGGAGAAGCACTGGTTGAGCTTGGTGAGAAAAATCCCGACGTTGTTGTATTGACGGCAGATTTGGCTCAGTCAACAAAAGTTGCTGATTTTGCTGATAAATTTCCAGATCGATTTTTCCAGGTCGGAGTGGCAGAGCAATCGCTTGTCACCGTTGCCATGGGAATGGCCGCCGCAGGCAAAATTCCTTTTACAACTTCCTATGCGGTTTTTTCTCCGGGAAGAACCCTTGAATTTATAAAAGTTGCAGCATTGAGTAATCTACCGATAAAAATCATCGGAGCCCATGCAGGGTTCGGGGCTTCAATGTATGGGGCAACACACCAGAGTCTGGAAGATATAGCTTTGATGAGAACAATTCCCAATATGGTTGTTGAAGTTCCCGCCGACTTTGAAGAGGCTAAAAAGGCCACATTCGCATTAGCTGAAAATGGAAAACCAAGCTATTTGAGACTGGCCAGGCAGGAATCAGAAGTTTTATCTAAAGGAAATTTTGAAACAGGTAAGGTAGTTACCTTAAGGGAAGGAAAGGATCCTCAAGTTGCAATAATCGGAGCAGGGCCAATTCTGGCGGAAGGATTAAAAGCTGCGGAGGAATTATCTGATATTGGAATTGAAACAATGGTAATTAATTGCCACACAGTGAAACCCATTGACGATATTGCAATCACAAATGCGGCTAGGATTTGCGGCGGCATTGTAACGATTGAAGAGCATCAGATAATGGGAGGATTAGGGAGTGCAATCGCTGAAGTTGTGGTTCAGGGCCATCAGGTTCCGATGGAATTTGTGGGAGTGAAAGATTCCTTCGGAGAATCTGCTAAAACATATCAGGAACTTTGGAAAAAGTTTGGATTAACAAAAGAAAATATTATAGAAGCAGTCAAAAAAGTAATCCTTCGTAAAAATTCCTAGTTACTTACCCAAATTTTCTTCAACTCGGGATTGATTAAACCTTCTGGGGTTTCGGATACCCATTCTTTAAAAGTTTGACTTACTTCGATCTCAACTTGCCATTTAGAATCAACCTTTTTTCCTAAAAAATGATATAAGTCAGGACCTCCTTCACCTGTGGCATATATTGTAATTATGCCAAAAGCCCAATTATCGGAGGTTTTAGTATCCTGTTGAGAAACACCATATTCTGTTGTGGGTGTTCTACCCAAACGACTTATTAGCGCAGACTTGGCTGCTGAATTTAAACTGTCGAAATCTAAATCCTGGTTTTGATTAGTAAACTTAAAAGTGGAAAGGATTTGGTTCAGCAAATTTTTATCGGGTATGCGAAACCTCATATCGATAATAAAACCGGAATCCGGTACTAAAATTTCAGTAACAGAATTGGATCTACTATCGTATGGTTTTGTTAATTCATATACAAACTTATAAGCAGGTTTGCCGTTGAAGGTAATATTATCCTGAAAAATAATTTTTGGTTCCTCGTCTGCTAAACCAGCTGTTGAACCCATGTAATAATCGACAGCGTATCGCTTCATTTCCTCCAGTGTTTTATTTGTATTTGTGATTACTGTGACGTTGTCGTCTACGTGGTTGGTAATTTTGGAATTTTCACCCACAGATATATAGCTACTTTGATCAGTTATTACTGTCCAGTTTTTAGGGTATTGGAACTCCAAATTTTTGTTTTGCGAAACATATTTTTTCCAATCTGCAGTTGGATCGGCTGTGACTTGAGGGGTGGGGGAAGGAGACCTAGTTGCTACAGGTTCTTTCGCGAAATAACGTTGGTATACAAAATATCCACCAGTCCCCAAAATCGCAAAAGCCAAAATAATTAATAAAACCGGTATTAACTTACTTTTTGTTACTGGAAGTTCAGATAAAACAGGTTGAGACGTTACCGGTTGAATGAGGGGAGTATTAGCTATACCTGTCGGAATTTCGAGCGGTGGAACCTGATTTTGAACAGGTTCTTGAATTGGGGCTTGGTTAATTTGGTTTCCCACTTTTTAAAATGTACAAACAACTGCAATATTAGGACCACAAATTTCTCCTGGCAATGCATGTCTGCAAGTATTTGATTGTGCATCAAACTTTCCTTGATAAGTTTGACATAGGGTCTGCAATTTTTGAGTTAAAGTTGAATTGCCGGAAGAATCTTGACACTCTTTATAATCATCATCCCAATGTTTTGATGAACCAAATATACCTATGCATGCAGTTTTAGCAGACTCTAAGGTTGACGAGGTTGTTGTCGAACCAAACTTAAAAGTGGAAAGAATTTGATTTATAGCATCAATATTGCTAAGTGTAATTTGGAATATGTTATTTTCATTTTCAAACCAGAGGTATTTATATTCCATTAGCGGATACAAAGATTCTGCACTTCCATCTTCAACGTAATTTCCCTTGATGGTGTAGGTATAGGCCTTTGTTCCTAAAAAAACTGTTTCTGTAAACTTTTCAATCACTTGGTTGTCTTCAATTTCGGACTTAGCTATTTCAGAAAGTTGTTCTTTATTGCTGTTCGCAGGCAACTTATAGGTGGAAACCTTGTTAAAATGTCTTTGAGCCTGTGTAGTTAAACTTTCGAGTGTTTTGTCTGTAATACTAACCGCAATTCTTGGTTCCAATGTTGAATCTTGAGAGTCAGAATTATAAGCAACTATGTGTGATTCAATTTCAGGAGTATCACTACCAAAACCATTTTGGCCAACGCTGTAGTTTTCAGGATATTTAAAAGAGTAATTATATTTTGTATTTGTATATGTTTTCCAATCGGCTGTGGGATCAGCTGTAACTACTGGTGTGGGGGAAGCCACAGCAATCGGTTTAACTGCAAAATACTTTTGGTATACCAAAAGACCTCCAATCCCAACTAATATTCCAACAACAAGAAATATGACCAAAATCAACCAATTATTTTTAGATTGTACAGGAATTGAAGGGGTAATAGGTTCAGTGGGTGGTGTGATTGGAGTATTTTGTGCAGGGACTTGAGGATCCATGTTTAGATTCTGAAGTTTATAATTTTGGATGTCAAGAAGCAACCCCTTTAAAATCCGGACAGTTTTCTTGATACCAATTTATTGCCTCAGTTGAACACTCGGATTTTATATCAGTGCCTGGCATACAATCGACATATCCGTTTTCCGGACATGAATATTTTAAGGCTTTACCGACAGGAGAAGCTGAAGACGTAGCAATCGGAGACGGGGTGGCAATAATTACAATCGGCGTTGGGGAAGGAAGTGATTCGTATTGGGATAATTTATCTTTTAGCGATTGATTTTGGTTATACAAAAAAATAATCATTCCAAGGGAGAGAATTACAAACAGAGCAACACAAATAATAGTTATAAAATTTCCGGAGGAATTTTTGTGACCATTTTTTGTCGGAATTGTTTCGTTAACACCCTGATATATATGGTCCATATTTTTGAATTCTAGCATAATCCGCTTTACTCATGAATAGTTTGGTTTTAAACTGATAGATAATATTTAACAATACTATGAAAGAGACTATCCAAAAGTTATTGACTCAAGGTAAGGGAATACTTGCTGCCGACGAAAGCAATAAAACGATTAATAAAAGGTTTGAGTTTTTTGGAATCGAATCTACTCCCGAGTCTCGCAGAAAATACAGAGAAATGCTTTTTACTACACCGGGAATAGAAAATTATCTAAGTGGGGTTATTCTCTTTGAAGAAACGCTGGACCAGGAGATGCAGGGTAAGTTCCCTGTCCAGTTGCTTCAGGAAAAAGGAATTATCCCGGGTATTAAAGTTGACGGAGGGTTGGAGCCATTTAATGAAACTGAAGAACAAATTACTAAAGGACTTGAGGATTTAGAGGTGAGGATTAAAAAATATGCCGGTATGGGACTTAAGTTCACTAAATGGAGGGGAGTATTCAAAATAAACGATAAATATCCATCAGATGCGTTTTATGATGAAAATCTGAAAAGAATGGCTAAGTTCGCAAAAATTTCTCAAGATGTGGGCTTAGTACCGATTGTTGAGCCCGAGATTTTACTTGAAGGGAACCACACAACTACACGCTGTAGCGAAACAATAGATGAAACCTTAACAATTCTTTTTAAAAAGCTTGTTGAAATGAACGTTGATATCACGAAACTTCTTGTAAAAACAAGCATGGCTCTTCCCGGACCCGAATCCGGAGTTAAGGCCTTGCCTTTGGAAGTAGCTAATTCTACACTTAGGGCTTTAAGAAAATCAGTACCGGACGGAGTTCCCGGTATAGTTTTCCTTTCCGGCGGACAAACACCGGATGAGGCTACAAGTAATCTAAATGAAATAGTTAAGCTGAAAGAAGATGAATCCTGGGAAACATCCTTTTCTTTTGCAAGAGCATTACAGGAGGAAACAATGGCTGTATGGTGCGGAGAGGCCGAAAACATAGCCGATGCTCAAGAGGTATTCATTAGACGATTAGAAAAAGTCTCAAAAGCACGATATGGAAAACTTTAATCTGCTATCCATCGGAGATGCAGGAATGGACGCCTTTATGACTCCGTTAGAAGGTGAAACTGTTTGTAAGTTGGACACTAAGGAGTGTTTGATATCTTTTTCCTATGGTGACAAGATACCTGTAAAAAACTTGGAGTTTACAATCGGGGGAAATGCTGCCAATAATTCTATAGGCGCCAGACGTCTCGGAATTTCTACAGCAGTGGCTTTGACTTTAGGGGATGATAGTGTCGGAGAAACGATAATTAAAAAACTAAAAGATGAAGGAGTGGATGTAACCTATGTTGTTCAACAGCCGTCAACGTCTTCAAATTTTTCAACAATAATAAATTATTCTGGAGAGCGGACGATTTTTGTACACCATGCTCCAAGATCGTACGAATTTCCGGTCAATCTTCCGGCTGCACCTTGGGTTTACCTCACCAGTATGGGTGAAAGTTTTAGGCCATTTTATATGCACACAGTCGATTGGATAAAGAAGAATCCCCAAATTAAGCTCGTGTTTAACCCCGGAAGCTGGCAAATGCGCAGTAATTTTGAAGATATTCAGGACATAATGAGTTTAACTTATTTAATTTTTGTGAATAGGGAGGAAGCAGAAAAATTGACAAAGTTTGACGGCAGCAGCAAAGATAAAGAAAGAGATTTATTAATTGGCCTAAAAAATTTGGGTCCAAAAATTTGTGTCGTTACAGATGGAGAGAATGGAGCTTTTGCTTATGATTCGGTTAATGGTTTGTTTTTGAAAGTAGGAGCTTTTCCGATTGAAGCCTATGAAAGAACCGGGGCGGGGGATGCCTTTGGGGCCGGAGTTCTCTCTGCACTAATTTATGGAAAACCTCTTGCAGAAGCACTCCTTTGGGGTACATGCAATTCTGCTTCTGTAATTGGGTTTATAGGCTCACAAAAGGGACTTTTAAAACTTGAAGATCTTGATATGTGGCTAACCCGCGCCAAGACAAGTGGGATTAATGTTGTACAATTTTAGTGATTATATAAAATTCTATCAGGAGAAATTAAGCGATTCAAAGAATCTCCAAGGATGAATTTTATATTACTTAAATAAATTTAACTTATGAAAGTATTTGTAACCAGAAAGATACCAGGTGAGCATCTTGAAAAGCTTAAGGAAGCGGGGTTTGATATATCAGTTTCAGAGTTTAATCGTGTTTTGACAAACGAAGAACTTTTGGAAGGTATTAGAGGTACCGACGCTATCTTGAGTCTTTTGACGGATAAGATCGACGGTGATGTAATGGATGCGGCAGGCCCAGGTTTAAAAATAATTTCAAACTATGCAGTAGGTTTTGACAATATTGATGTGGATGCAGCAACTAAAAGGGGGATAGTTGTTACGAATACCCCCTCAGATGAGGTTAATGAAGCAGTGGCTGAGCACACATGGGCGCTTATTCTAGCTCTTTCGAGGCGTATTGTTGAGGCTGATGAGGCAACCCGTCATGGAGCATATAAAGGTTGGGAGCCGGACATATTTTTGGGTATAAACTTGATTGGCAAAACTTTGGGAATAATCGGAATGGGTAGAATAGGATCCATGGTTGCCAGAAGGGCGGCGGGTTACAAAATGAATGTGCTTTACAACAAACGCAATCCGGATCCAGAAGCGGAAAAAGCTTTAGGAATTAAATTTGCTTCAGTAGACGAACTGCTGGCTCAGAGTGATTTTGTAACTCTCCATGTTCCACTTACTTCCGAAACATACCATATGATGAACAAGGATGCTTTTGCAAAAATGAAAAAAGGATCATATCTGGTCAATACCGCGCGGGGCCCGGTTGTCGATGAAAGAGCCTTAATCGAAGCGCTTGGCAATGCCCAAATTGCCGGAGCGGCTTTAGATGTTTTTGATAATGAACCGAATATTTCACCCGAACTTACGGGTAACCAAAGAGTCGTAACAACACCCCACATAGCCTCTGCTACATGGGAAGCCAGAAATAAAATGGGGCAGCAGGCTGTCTCTGCAATTATTGATATTTTTTCCGGTAATAAACCTCAAAATATTGTTGACGAAAAAGTATGGCCTGCCCGCAGACGCTAAAGCGTCAGCTTTTGCAGGCGGTGAGTCTCTCGTGTAAAATTGGCTATGTCGATATTTAAAAATAAAAATGAAGATTTTGAAGATGAAGACGAATTTGAAGAGGGGGAATCGGGAAATAGAAAATTTACAAAGAAGTTTAAGGATTTAAAACCTGAAAATAAGAAAAAAAGAAAAGAACCTCCTAAACCGTGGGGAAAAAAAGAGAGAATGATTGTACTTATAATTCTTCTTATAACAACAGTTTTTTCGGCAATACTTTTGCTCAAGAACTCTTTAGGCACAGGACATAAAAAAAATAATTTTCAAATACCGAAAATTAACCTGGACTCGATAAATATTTTTAAAGGTGAGACAATAGTGATTGAAAAAACAGATTAGACAAATGAGAAAACTTGCAAGCCCCTTTGTTTTGATTAAAAAATCCTGGGAAATTTTTTCGATTAAAAAAAACTTAGTTACCTTAGTACAATTGTATTTACCATTAGGATTAGTGTCGCTAATATCGTTATTGTTTGTTAAAATCCCGTTTTTATCTGATTTTTTAAAAACCGACAATGGAAACACTGTTGTTGTCGCATTAGATCTTCTTTTTGCTGTGGTATCTGTTTTTGTTGGACTTGCCGGGATAATTGCAATTATCGAGATTACTAATGGTAAAAGCGTTCAGGTAAAGAAAGTTTTTAAACAAGCTACTTCAAAATTCTGGAAATATTTTCTTCTAGTGTTTGTTACCGGTCTGATATATGTATTTGGTTCGATTTTACTAGTGTTCCCTCTAATATTATTTTTAACCTGGTTTGCCTTTGGCAGGTTTATATTTGTAGAGAATGGAACCGGAATTAAATCTTCGCTTCTGGAGAGTAAAAAAATGGTTAAGGGAATTTTCTGGAAAGTTTTTGCGAGACTTCTTGTTTTTGGAATTTTTTCCTTATGTATGGAAATCACTTTTGGAATGTTACCTCTAGGAATCGGGGATGTTGCCCTAAGGCTTTTGAGTGGTTTTTTCCTGATTCCGCAATATCTTCTTTACAGAGAGATCCTTTCGGGTAAAGAGCCTTCAAAAAACGAAATAGTTTAACGGTTGAATTCTGTACTGACTCCTGAATCTAAAATTTGGTTTTTGTTTTTTTGATTTGAGTTTAAAGTATCTTGCTTTATGATGCAGTGTTTGTTTGGAATATTTTCATCCAGAAACCATTCTTGTTTAGTGATACATCCGTTACATGGAAGGGTTCCTGTTATAGAACAAATGTTAACTTTACTCACACCTTCCGGAATCTCCCAGTCAATAGAGGTTTGACCATTTAGTAGTGTCGACATGATTTTATTCCAAATAGGTGAAGCGCCGGTTACTCCGGAAGCAATTCGTGACATGGGAGAGTTATCATTGTTTCCAACCCAAGCTAATACCAAATAATTTTGGTTGTAGCCAATCGTCCAATTATCTCTAAGATCATTGCTGGTTCCGGTTTTTACGGCAACTTCCGGGTGATTTTTAACAACAAGATAAGAGTTGCTTCCAAATTCCGGTGTGCGGGCAAAGTTGTCTTTTAAAATATCAGTCAGAAGAAAAGCAATTCGGGGGTCGATTGTTTGCTGTACATAAGGATTATTTTTTTCCAAAATTTCTCCTTTATAGTTTTTTACCTCCAAAATTGGCATGAGCTCCGGTGTCTTGCCTGAGTTTGCTAATGTAGCATAAACTTTAGATAATTCGAGCGCCTTAACAGCTCCACCACCGAGGGTTAGAGACAAACCGTAGTTACTTGGGTCTCCCCATGTTGTTATTCCCATACTCTGGCCTTGTTCAATCATCTTGTTAACACCATACGAAGCCAGGACTTTTACAGCAGGAATATTGCGGCTTTCTGCCAGAGCGTTTCTCAGACTGATATTGCCGCGATACTTACCATCGTAGTTAACGGGAGAATAGGGGGTTGTACCTGCTGCATAAAAAGTTATTGGTGAGTCATCAATAATTGAAGCCGAAGTATACCCGTTTGATAAGGCGTATGTGTAATTTACTATTTTTATAGAACTTCCGGGTTGTCTGAGACTATTCAACACATTTACATTTCCGTCATTTTCTATATCAAAATAGTCTTTGGAACCTACCATTGCCAGGATTTCACCTGTCTGCGGATTAACTACGAGCGCAGCCCCGTTTCCTACATTTAGTTTTTCCAGCTTTTTAATTTCATCGGCAACTATTTCCTGCCCTATTTCCTGGATAGATAAATCAAGACTGGTGGTCACTTCTAAGCCCCCTTTTTCCACAATATCTTCACCGTATTTATCGACAAGAATTTGTCTTACGTACATTACAAAATGAGGAGCTTTAATTTCGGTTTTTTTGGACGTAAAATAAATCTCCTTATTCGCAGATTCAATCGCCTGATCTCTGGTTATGTATTTATTAATTACCATGAGATTTAATATTTCCCTTTGTCTTTCAAAGGCTAATTCCGGATTTGAACCAAAAGGAGAGTATGTGGTTGGACTTTTAGGAAGACCTGCCAAAAGTGCTGATTCAGCTAAATCAAGATCTTCTACATTCTTTCCAAAATAATAATCTGCAGCTTCTTTTATACCATACGCAGTTCCTCCATAACTGACCTCATTTAGATACATTTCGAATATTTCGTCTTTGGTATATAAGGCTTCGATTTCGATAGATAAAATTATTTCCCTAACCTTTCTTATTATTGTCTTTTCGGGGGTTAGTAAAGTATTTTTAACCAACTGTTGGGTAATTGTTGAGCCTCCCTGTAAAGAACCTGTTTTAATATCCTGTACCATTGCTCGAAATATTCCTCTTACAGAAAAACCCGGATGTGTATAAAATTCGGCATCCTCGGCGGCTAGGGTAGCTAAACGTATTGTCTGCGGAATTTGTGCAATTGGGATAATTGTCCTGTTCTCATCTTTGTAGATCTTATAAAGCAGTTCTCCATTCCTATCATAAATTTTTGTCGATACTTCAGGAATTCTTGATGCAAGCTCTTTTGGTGATGGCATATCTTTTAGAATAAAAAAGTAAAATAAGGAACAAATTAACAAAAGTACGGCACAAAAAATGGCAAATCCATATTTGCGCCTTGGATAAAGTTTCTTTCTTTCCTTACCTTTTTTAAGCAGAGGTTTTTTATTTTTTTGTAATTTATCTGATTTCTTTTTATGCCCTGGTTTGAGTTTAATTAAACTGAGTTTTTTAATAGTCAAAACGGGTAAAATGGTTAAACCAAAAAGAAGAAAATATATAGGTTTTCCAATCAATGCCAATACCCGTTTTACCGTCTTAATCATTGTTTCGCGAATTGTACCTCCGGAGCCTTTTCAATTCAATACATAGAGCCAAATTAGTAATGTAGAGTAGCTGAGGCAGAAGCAATTGGGCATGACAAGCAAAATATGGTTCCATTTGGGTCTGTATATATGGTTTTATTTTCTGTATGTATCTGGTCGGCAGGATCAGTAGGGGAAGCTATCTGTCCTGTGGCATTGTTGATAGAAATATCTTGATTAATTACGTTAACCGCTGATGGAACAGTTCCCTCCAAAAAGTATTCAAATCTTGTTGCACAGCCAGGATTGGCAGGATCTTGCGATGGAGAAGCACCACCCGTGTCCGCGCATATTGTTGCACCAACAACACCATCAGGTTGCTTCGGCCAGGAATGACCTTTTTCATTTTCGTCATAAGCGCCGCTCTCTGCTTTATCTAAAACTGCTTTCATAATTTTGTTCCAAATTGGTGATGCACCGGATATTCCTGATACGGCTCCACCCATCGAAGAATTATCGTTATTTCCCACCCAGGACACAACAACAGCGTTAGATGTATAACCAACGGTCCAATTGTCGCGTCTGTCGTTTGTTGTCCCTGTTTTGACGGAAACTTCAGAGTGTCCTGATACATTTAAATAAGAGCTTGATCCAAAGGCAGATGATCTGGCATTGTTGTCGTAAAGTATGTGAGAGACTAGAAACGTAACACTGGGATCCAAAACTCTTGTTCCAGTCAGGCTATTTTCAGATGGATTATATTCCAAGATGGTGTTTCCTTTCCAATCAGTGACTTTGGTTATGGCTACAAGCGGTTGTCTGACACCACTGTTTGCAAAAACCCCGTAAGAGACTGCCATGTCATATGGTGTAACTAAAAGTCCACCAAGAGTTGCGGAAAGACCGTAGTCAGATGCGTCGGTAATGGTAGTAAGACCCATTTCCTTGGTAAATTCAATAAAATTCTTCACACCATTCAAGGCTAGTATTTTGACAGCAGGAATGTTGTAAGAGTTTCCAAGGGCGAATCTTGTTTGTACTAGCCCATGATATATTCCATCGTAATTTACCGGGCAATAATTAGTTTGACCTGCAACTTGAAAACAGGTCGGAACATCAGCGAAGGTTGTTGCCGGTGTAATTTTTTGGTCTCTCAGAGCCAGCGCATAATTTAGAGGTTTTATTGAACTGCCTGGTTGTCTTTGGGCCAGCACGACATTAACTTTTCCGTCCTCATCGGTAGCAAAGTAATCCTTTGAACCAACCATGGCCAGAATTTCTCCTGTCGACGGCCTGGTTACTATAGCCGCCCCATTTCCGACTTTTTGCTTCTTAAGTTTAGCTACTTCGGAGGCAACAGTCTGCTGTGCTAAATTTTGGATTTCCAAATCGAGCGTTGTATAAACTCTTAAACCTCCCTGTTCTACCATTTTTTCTCCGTATTCGTTCGCGAGCTGCTCTTTAATCCAAAGGGCAAAATGTGTTGCCTGATCGGATCCTGCTGTAACATATTTCAGTTCTTTGTCATATGCAATATCTGCTTCTTCCTGGGAAATATAACCATTGGCAACCATTTGCTTAAAGACCTCTTGTTGTCGGTTTTTGGCAAGTTCCGGGTGGGCACCGAATGGAGAATATGTAGAAGGTCTTTGGGGCAATCCGGCCAGTAGTGCGCTTTCGGCAAGATCTAAATCTTTTGTAGATTTTCCAAAATAAGTTTCGCTGGCTGCTTCAATACCGTAAGCAGTGCCACCATAGGGGATAGAGTTGAGATACATTTCTAAAATTTGATCTTTGGAGTATATTGATTCAATTACTACTGTTAATACCAATTCTTGAGCCTTTCTTCTAATGGTTCGCTCATTGGATAGGAGTGAATTTTTAACCAGTTGCTGAGTCAAAGTTGAACCACCCTCTGCACGCCCTTGAGTAATTGTTTTTGATAATCCTCTCACTATTCCTAAAATGTCCACACCCTGATGCTTATAAAAATTTTTGTCTTCAATTGAAATTGTTGCCCATTTTAAATATTCAGGCACTTCATTTATGTCTATTGGGGTTCTTTTTTCATCCGTGTATATCTCGTAAATCAGTGTCCCGTTGCGATCAAAAATCTTTGTCGATACCGGAAGTGACTCAGATATTGCCCAGGTAAAGATCGGAATTCCCCAAAAAAGATAAAGACAAACCGTTAATATTGTTCCCCAGAAGAAAATAGCCTTAATACCACGCTTGGTACTTAATAAGAGATTTATCTTTTTACCAACTATGATTGCAAATTTTTTCATTTTAATTTTCGAAATACAATTATATTATATAGAGTATATATTAAACATTTTGATACAATAAATTATATAAATGGAAACACTTGAACAAATTAAATCCAGACCCTGGTGGGGCTACCTGGGAGAAGATATACAGAAACTTCTATCGACTTCAGAATTTCTTTATAGAATTGTACAAGAATGGGAAACTGATTTTCCGGAGGACGATAATAAGTTTCATGATTATTCATTTGTAGTTTTTCCTGCAGCAAAGGCCTATGAAGGTTTTTTAAAAAAGCTGTTTTTGGATTTGGGGTTTATTACGCAGGAGGATTATTATGGTAAGCGGTTTAGAATTGGCAAGGCATTGAATCCATCGCTTGAAAAAGCACTCAGAGATGAAGGTGTTTACGATAAAATCGTCGATTTTTGCCATGGGAAGGCTCTTGCAGATAATCTTTGGGAAACATGGAGGCTTTCCCGTAATTTACTTTTTCACTGGTTTCCCAATGAAAAAAATACGATTACCCTTTTAGAGGCTAAGCAAAGAATAGAGATGGTGGTAAATGCGATCGACGAAGCATTTGAAGGGTGTAAAATATAATGAAGATGATTGTTGCCAAAACAAGAGTGGTAAAACATGTAGCTTTTTATTCGATTTATCTCCTTTTAGTGTGGAGTCTGTATCGTTTGGTCTTCAATCTCTCCGATCAGGTTGAGGAGCTTGTTATAAAACCCGTTATTTGGCTTATTCCTATTTTTTGGTTGACATTTAAGGAGAAACTTCCAATATCTTCTTTCGGAATCACATTTAAAAATCTATTTCCATCTATTTATATTTCTTTAGGTCTTGGTGCGATATTTGTATTTGAGGCTGTTTTGACAAATTATTTTAAATATGGGCATCTAAATTTTGCCGCAAATATAGGTGATTTACCGATATTTGCATCGCTTGGAATATCGTTTGCTACTGCTTTTTCGGAAGAAACAGCCTTCAGAGGTTATATTTTTGGTCGGCTTTGGTATTTTCTCAAGGATGAATGGGCAGCAAATATTGCCAGCTCACTTATTTGGACGGTGGTGCATATTCCTATTGCCTTTTTTGTTTGGAAGCTCAACTTAACATCAGGGCTTCTGTATTTACTTCTTACTGCAGTATTTGGAATAGGATCTGCTTTTGTTTTCGGAAGAACGAAAAATGTCTTTGGTTCGGTTCTTTTGCATGTACTTTGGGAGTGGCCCATCATCCTTTTCCGTTAAATTGATATCAATGAAAAAATATATTCTAGCCTTGGGAGTTTTTGCCATCGCCTTCGTTGTCCTCCTAATCTCAATTTTTTATTCATCGGCGATTATTTATCCGGTTTCCGATACTCTTCCGCAAACAAACCCTGAGTCGGGAGAACCAACAATTAATTACACTCTTCCTTATGCAGGCAAAGTTTTACCCGATAGCCCATTGTGGCCGCTCAAAGCTTTAAGAGACAAGGTCTGGTTTGGAATAACGACATCTCATATTAGAAGGGCACAGCTGGCGCTTCTTTTTGCAGATAAAAGACTTGTTATGTCTCAGAAACTTTTTGAAAAAGGAAGGCCTGAAATTGCAACATCAACTTTTACTAAGGCAGAAAAATATTTACCGATAGCAGTCGAGGAAGAATCGATTGCCAGAAGCCAGGGGATAAATACCGATGATTTTTTGGTACAACTAGCCACGGCAGCCTTAAAACATAAAGAGGTTGCGGAGGATTTGATATACTTAGCACCGGAAAATGCCAGACCCTTTATAATATCTACGGGAACATGTGCAGATAATGCTTATGAAATGGCCAGAAATGCCTTAAATTCAAGAGGAATCCCGGCCCCAAAAAACCCGTTTGAAAGGGAATAAAAGCTTCTATTGCTGTATTTTTTTGTACTGTTTTTTACTGGTCAAAAAAGTCCAAAAAAATATCTCCGCAAAAACTTCAGGAATTATTAAATACCCAGGCGTGGCTCATGCTTAGGTTGATACATTTTGATTAAAAACTTGCCAGTTGACAGTCCAGCTGTAGTGTCGGACAATCGAAATCGTCACTAACTGTAGAGTATTTACTTTACATGTGTGAAATATTAAAAAGCATGAAATGTCCTTTTTGCGGCAAGGCCGACACAAGCGTTTTAGAAAGCAGGACGGTTGAAGACAGTGCTATTAGAAGACGTAGGGAGTGTGCGAAATGCGGAAAACGTTTTACAACAATAGAGGCAGTTAAAAAAAGTTTTTTGTGGGTAATCAAAAAAGATGGTAGACGTGAGGTTTTTGAAAAAGAAAAGATAAAAAGGGGAATACTCAGAGCCATTGAGAAAAGACCGGTTTCCTTGGAATTGGTTGATGACATAGTCGATCAGGTGGAAAAAGAGATGCTCAGAAGTGACAAACAGGAAATTACCACCAGAACGATCGGAAGTGCAGTCTTGAAAAGATTGAAAAAAATAGATAAAGTTGCCTGGCTCAGATTTGCAAGTGTTTATTTGGAATTTGAAGACTTGAGCGATTTTGAAAAACTTATTGAAAAGTGAAAAGAACTTTAAAAGAACAATTTACTCGGTAATACTTTTTCGAAACCAGCATCCGGTGTTTTCTTTAAATGATTGTTTTGTCTGCCGGTGCTTGCGATCTCGACCGCCATAATATTTTTATTAAAAACGAAAAAATCCTAAGCGGTCTGCGATAGCTTTCTCAAAAGTACCGCCTCGATATTGTTCTTTACAAGTGTTTATTTGGAATTTGAAGACTTGAGCGATTTTGAAAAACTTATTGAAAAGTAAGAAAAATAAAAATGGCATTACAAACAACGAAAATAAAAAAAACAATTACCAAGCATAAGTTACCGGTTAAACCTATCTACAAAAACGGTGAGACAAAAATTACCCTTGATGGTTTAATTGCTCCAAGCTATGAAGAAATAATGACAGAAGTTAAAAAGAAGGTAGGAGAAAGACCGGCAATGGATAAAAGCTTACCAAAAGGAGTTTGGACGGAGCAGTCAATGAAGGTACTGACAGAAAGATATCTCAGAAAGGATGAGGATTTAAAGCCCACTGAAGAACCTGAAGATTTGGCTTGGAGGGTCGCTTGGGAAATGGCTTCTGCCGAAGTTCGGTGGGGAGCAAAGAAGAAGGATGTAGAGGAGACTGCAAAAGATTTTTATAGACTGATAGTTTCCAGGCAATTTTTGCCAAACTCTCCAACGTTAATGAACGCCGGTACAAGAAATGGACTTCAGTATTCAGGATGTTTTGTTTTGCCGGTGGATGATTCGATGGAGGGTATATTTGATGCTATAAAATATCAGGCAATAATTCATAAAACGGGCGGCGGAACAGGTTTTTCGTTTAGTAGGCTTAGAGAAAATGGGTCGCGTGTAAAAACTTCTTCCGGTATTGCCTCCGGACCCGTTTCGTTTATGAGAATTTTTGATGCGGCTACAAACGAAGTTAAACAAGGTGGTAAGAGAAGAGGCGCAAATATGGGGATCCTCAGAGTTGATCATCCGGATATTTTGGAGTTTATTCACTGCAAAGAGAGTGGGGGAATAACAAATTTTAATATCTCTGTGGCAATTACAGATAATTTTATGGATGCTTATTACAAAAATGAAGAATACGAACTTATTAGCCCTAAAACGAAAACGGTAATTGGCAAACTTTCTGCTAAGAAGGTTTTTGATGAAATTGCCGAGCTTGCTTGGAAAACCGGGGATCCCGGGCTTATTTTTATAGATAGGATAAATAATGGAGCCGCCAACCCGATTCCGGCGTTAGGTCCGATAGAATCCACAAACCCTTGTGGCGAACAGCCTTTATATCCGTACGATGTTTGCAACCTTGGTAGTATTTTTCTGACGTATTTTATTAAAGATGAGGGTGGCAAAAAAGACGTTGATTGGGAGAAATTAAAATATGTAACTCATCAGGCTGTAAGGTTTTTGGATGATGTTATCGAAGTTAATCCTTTTCCGCTTCCTCAAATAAGAAAAATGGCTTTCAATATCCGAAGGATTGGCCTTGGAGTCGGAGGTTGGAGTGATATGCTTATTTCTTTGGGAATTCCGTATGACAGCAATGAGGCACTTGCCTTGGCCGAGAAAGTAATGAAATTTATTAACGACGAGGCCACTCTTGCTTCTGAAGAATTGGCTAAAACACGCGGGCCATTTTTCCTTTGGCCGGTATCAATATATCGCAATGAGACTCCCAGAAGAAATGCGGCAATTACAACAATTGCTCCAACAGGATCAATTTCCATAATTGCAGGTGCAAGTTCCGGCATTGAACCTATGTTTGCCATTGCTTACCAACATATTGTTCGCGACAAACATTTAGATAGAAAGCTTTCTTTTATTAATCCTGAATTCGAAAAAATAGCAAAAGACAGGGGTTTTTGGACAGAAAGTTTGATGGATAAAGTTGCAGAGAAGGGAGTTGTCAGAGAAATTACGGAGATACCTGGAGATGTAAGAAAGATATTTGGAACCGCACACGAAATTGATATCGATTGGCATATTAAAATGCAGGAATCATTCCAGAAATACACTAACAACGCTGTCAGTAAAACGATAAATCTTAGACATGACGCTACAATAGAAGATGTTAAAAAATCCTATCTTGCTGCCTGGGAAGGTTGTTGCAAGGGAATTACTATTTTCAGGGACGGGAGTAAGGGTGAACAAGTTTTAAATCTTGGCTTGAACAAAAAAGAAGAAATAAAAGAAGTTGAAGCAGCAGCAACACAGGTTGTATTGGAAAGACCGATGAAAGTCGAAGGTGCAACTTACAGAATCCCGACCCCTTTGGGGGTTTCCTTTATTACAGTTAATCAGGATTCTCAAGGTAATCCTTTTGAGGTTTTTATAACTATTGGTAAAGCAGGGAGTGAGGTCGCAGCGATGGCAGAAGCTTTAGGGCGCATGATTTCTACAACTTTAAGATTTGGAAATCATAAACCGGCGCTTGAACGCGCCCGTGAGATAGTTGATCAACTTAGAGGTATAGGTGGGGGACGATCTGTGGGATTTGGACCAAATAAAATAAGGTCTCTTCCCGATGCGGTTGCTAAGGCAATTTCAATGCACTTTGGATTTAATAATGTCAATCATGATACTGAAACACAATCTAACATAGGACAGGTTGGCGGAGACGACACTAAAGTTGTTGGAGATATCTGTCCCTCTTGTGGATCTCCTGCTCTTGTTTTTCAAGAAGGTTGCTCCAAGTGTCACGCCTGCGGTCACTCTGAATGTTAAAAACGTTCGTAATTTTCAAACATGGCGTAATTGTAATTTTATTGTAAATTGGTAATTGTAAATTGGTAATTTTATATGTCTATTTATACAAAAATGGGGGACAAAGGAGAGACGAGAACTTTAGAGGGTAAAGTCATTTCCAAATCTTCAAAATTAATTAACGCAATCGGATCCATTGATGAGTTGAACTCACTCTTGGGAATTATAGGCGGATTGGAAAATGTACAATTTGAACTATTCACTATAAATGCCATTTTGGCAGGCAGTAAACTCAAGTTTACTAAACCAAAAATCACAAAATTAGAAAAAGAAATCGATTCTTTGGAAATAGTCTTACCTAAACAAAAGAACTTTATTCTTTATGGTGGGGACCCGAAGGCTGCAATGTTTTTTTATGCAAGAAGTGTTTGCCGTCGTGCCGAATGTTCACTTGTATCTTTGTCTGATTCACAATTTAAAATTTCCGACTCAATATTGGCTTATATAAACAGGCTTTCAGATTACCTTTATATAAAAGGTAGGGAAGCAAACTTCAAAGCTAAAATTTCAGAAAAGGCTTGGAACAGATAGTTAACTGCTATACAATGGTTGATATATGCCCACCACACCGGAAATACAAAAGCCAGAATCGCAGATTATTGAGAGAAAGGAAGAATTTGTGATCCCTGAAACACTTCAAAAAACTACTGGGGTACAAGTTGTTCAAAAAAACTTTAAAAATCAGATTAAAAATGACAGTGGACAGCCTTTGATTCAAACCCCACCGACTCAAGTTATCACCATAACACCGCCGGCAGATGATACAACCCTGGCAGGATGGTCCAAAGGTTCAACACTATCATCTTTAACCTGGCTTGCGGCATTTTGGATAAGAATTATTAAAAGAGCGACGTTTTTTGGCTGGAAAGTGATAGGTAATCAGAGTACAAAAGAATAAATAATGTTAACCGCAGAAGTAAATTATTCAGGCATTATTGTGGCTGTTGTTTTGGTGACTGCCGCAGTTTTCTCCTTGGTTCTTTTGGGCTATTCACTTTTTATTTATTTTAAAAACAGAGATAGGGAAAAAAGATCTTTAGATTCGGTACTTTTACAGGTTGCTCTTCCCAGAAATAACGAAACAAAAATCGATGTGATGGAACAACTTTTTGCCAGTATTTATTCAATTAAAAAAGGAGGATGGAAGCAAAAGTTCTCCATTCAGCCAACAATTTCCTTTGAAATAGTAGCTAAACGTGAGGACATACGTTTCTATGTTTGGGCTCCAACAAAGCTTAAGGATTTGGTTGAAAAACAAATAAATGGTGCATACCCAGAAGCTGAAATTTTAGAAGTTGATGAATACAATATTTTTGACGAAAAAGGCAAAGTTGCTTACAAGTCATTTCAATTAGGGAAAAGCAATTTTTACCCATTAAAAACTTTTAAAGATCTGGCTACCGATCCGATGCTTGGAATTACTTCTGCCTTAGCCAAAATGGGAGAGTCGGACGCAGCCGTTATCCAAATTGTTTTAACTCCGACTGAAAGCGATTGGCAAAAGGCAGGCGGGAAATTTATATCTGATATCAAAAAACAAGAGAGTGATGCTGAACATGCAAAATTCTCAACATCCGGCAAAACTTTGGACGCGATTGAAGGAAAAGTCTCCAAACCAGGGTTTGAAACATCAATAAGAATATTGGCCGTTTCGGAAGACGAGGAAACTGCAAAAAGCACAGTAGCCAATATCAGTAGCTCTTTTGCTCAATTTGCGGGAGACCTAAACAGTCTTAAAAGTAGAAAGATTTATAGGAAAGCTTCGTTTATGGAGGAATTTCTTTATCGATATCAACCGATGTTTAATATTTTTAAAAATCATGTGTCAATATTAAATTCAGAAGAGTTGGCTTCAATCTATCATTTTCCGAATAAGCAGGTTACCACGCCGCATATTTTTTGGTTGAATGCTAAAACCGCTCCTGCGCCAAGTCAAATTCCAACAGAAGGCCTTTATCTTGGAATGAGTAATTACAGGGGAATTAAAAGACCAGTTTATTTAAGCAACAAAGATAGAATGCAGCATATCTACATTATTGGAAAGACGGGAGTTGGAAAATCAGAGCTTCTTAAGGATTTGATATTGCAAGATATTAGGGCAGGTAAGGGAGTCTGTTTTATGGATCCCCATGGTGATGCAGTGGAAGATATTTTAAAACTTATCCCTCCCGAAAGGGCAGAAGATGTTATCTACTTCAATCCAAGTGATGTCGAACGTCCTATTGGAATGAATCTTTTGGAGGCGAGAACCGAAGATGAAAAACATTTTGCTGCGACATCAATAATAAACCTCATGTACAAACTTTTTGATCCTTATAAAACCGGAATAGTCGGGCCACGTTTTGAGCATGGAGTTAGAAATGCCATGTTGACAGTCATGAGTGAGCCTGGAAATACTTTTGTGGAAATTATGAGAGCCATGACGGATTCTTCGTATGTTCAAAAACTTCTTCCCAAAGTTACTGACCCAATTGTCAGGCGCTATTGGACTGATCAGATTGCTCAAACTTCCGATTTCCACAAATCAGAAGTTTTAGACTACACAGTTTCCAAATTTGGGCGTTTTGTTACAAACAAGCTTATAAGAAACATAATAGGACAATCTCAAAGTTCTTTTGACATGAGAAAAGTTATGGATGAAGGAAAAATTTTACTTATTAATCTAGCCAAAGGATCTTTGGGAGAGGAGAATAGCAACTTTTTGGGGCTCCTTCTTGTTCCAAGAATATTGATGGCAGCTATGAGTAGGTCAAACTTGGCAAAAGAACAAAGAAAAGATTTTTACTTTTATGTTGACGAGTTCCAGAATTTTGCCACACCCGATTTTGCAGTAATTTTGTCTGAAGCTAGAAAGTATGGGTTAGGACTTTGTGTTGCTAATCAGTTTATCGGTCAGGTTGAGGAAGAGGTTAAAAATGCAGTTTTCGGAAATGTCGGAACTCTGATCTCCTTTAGAGTAGGTGTAACAGATGCGAACTACTTACAACATGAATTTACACCAACTTTTGGTGAAGATGATTTATTAAATGTAGAGCGTTATCATTCTTATTGTAAAACTATTGTTAATAACGAACCTGTTCCGCCATTCTCCATGGATATGAGTAAGGACATGAATAAGCAAAAAGCCGAAGAAAATGAGCGTGTGGCGGAGATAATTAAAGAAATGAGCAGACTTAAATATGGTAGAGATGAAAAATTGGTTGAAGCGGAGATAACAAGAAGAAGCAATCTATAAAGACAGTAACTAGTCGCTGGAAGTTAGTATTGCATTTCAGAAGTTTTTTCCCTAACATCTAGATTCTAGTTACTAGATTCTAAAAAATATGAATATCGGAATTGTTGGCAACGGTTATGTAGGTCATGCAACAGGAGCAGGTTTTGCGACCAACCCGGAAAATAAACTTTTCATCTACGACAAATTCAAGGAAAGCCCAAACACTCTCGATGAAGTAATTGAAAATTCAGAATTTATTTTTATTTGTGTTCCAACACCAATTTTTTCCGATTATTCGGGAATGGACATGAGTATAGTCGAGGAAGTGATCGGAGAAGTAGCGGAAAAAATTAAAACACAGGGGAAGATAATTATTATTAAATCAACTTCTCTCCCGGGAACTACAAGAAAGATGGTAGAAAAATACCCACATGTTGATTTTGCCATGAATCCGGAATTTTTAACTCAAGCCAAAGCAGACGAGGATTTTTTAAAACCATATAGAACAGTGATTGGGTGCGAAAAGCCTGATGTGGGGGAGAAAGTTAAAAGTCTTTACGAAACAATTCTACCTTCCAACCAAAGATATATAATTACCGACACTGTCAGTGCCGAGGTAATCAAGTATATGAGTAATCTCATTTTGGCAAGCAAAGTTCTTCTGGCAAACGAATTTTATGAATTGTCTCAAAAAGTTGGAGCAAATTATGTGGATGTGCAAAAAGGGGTTGAGGCTGATCCTAGGATCGGAACACATCTCGGGGTTCCGGGTTCCGATGGCGATAGAGGTTTTGGAGGAGCATGTTTTCCAAAAGACACGATTGGTATTTTGGGTTTAGCCAAAAAACTGGGTGTTGATATGAGTGCGCTCCAAGCAGTTTGGGATAAAAACCTGAAGATTAGAAAAAATAGGGATTGGGAAGAAATGCCTCAAGCTTTCAAGAAAAAATAAGCCCAAACTGGTATAATAGCCTCATCTGGGCTCGTCGTTTACCGGTAAGACATTACTCTTATAAAGTAAATACAGATGGTTCGACTCCATCCGAGCCCACAAGGGGTCTCTTATGTCAAAGTTTTGCATTGAGACGCGTTTTACAAATGCGATAAAGTCGACACGATAGTTCGATTCTATCCGGGACCACCAAGTAGAATATGAATAGAAATATTCTTAACACCAATTCAGGAATCTACCTGGGTTATGGTTACTTAATGCTTCCTCTAAATTTAAATATTTCTTCAAAAATAGAAATTGAAAACAAAACGTTTTTCCCTAAAAAAGGATACCATGTAAGTTTGATTTGTCTCGAAAATCTGCCGAAACCCAATCAAGAAAAGATCTTAAATTTTGCCAAAAAATACCCAGTAGTGCTAAAAAGAATGACTGGGGTTTATCGATTAGTAATACAGGAGAATAATCAATCAATAATAGTTCGTATCCACCTCAAAGGATTAAAGAAATTAATTACTGCTGTTAATAAACATTTCGGATATAGCCTTGTCTATCCACCAACCCACATAACTCTGTTTACCTTAAAAGGTCAGTATGGCATTGCAATAAATTCAAATAGTGAATATCGACAGTTAACTCACCAAATCAGCCCAAAAGATTCGCTAAGGTTAGCAAAGTCATTCAAACTAATTTAAAAAGTAATCGAAGATTAAAGCTCGATTAAGGTTTGTTTCTTGCCGGGTTCGGTAATTTGGGCAAGCTCAAGATACCTTTCGGTTGTAGAAAGGCGCTTATGGCCCGAAACTTGAGAAAGAAGGACGATATCAACTCCGGCTTTAAGATTCTCAACAATAAATGTGGTTCTAAGATCATTTACTGAATAATTGGGGAGTTCTGCCCTTTGGACATATCTGGCAATAGAAGCTCTAATATTTCTAACAGCTAGTGGTTTTCCATTCTTACTGATAAAAACATATGGGGATTCTGCTTTTGGACGGATGTCTATGTAAGCGTTTAAGATATCGGAAGCCGGTTTATTAAGAGGGACGTTTCTTTCGGGTTGGGTTGCGTAAGCCTCTATTTTTAGAGAATCGCCCTTAATATTTTCAGATTTTAAGCTGGCGACCTCTGAAATTCTAAGACCTGTTTGAAGAATTAGCTCAATAATTGCAGCAATTCTTACATCGCCTCTGACAACATCTCTAAGAGCTCTATATTCCAAGGGGGACAAAAATTTTGGAAGAGTACCCTCAATCTTTGGATGAGCTACAGATGCGGAAACATCGGAAGAAACAAAATTTTCTGAAATCATCCAACGGAAAAAAGTTTTGACAGCATTCAGCTTTCTACTTACGGATTTTGGGGTATATTTGTCCGACAAAAGAGTATCACGGAAGCTATCAAGGTCGTCCGGTCTGACCTGGTCAGGTAAGACTTTCTCGCGTCTTATAAGAAAATCCACAAGCTGAGTCAAATCGCTTCGGTAAGCCAAAATAGTGGCTGGAGAGCGACCTTTTTCGTTTAAAGAATCTATAAACTTGGGAAGCAGGTTTTTAACTGGTTCTTGTGACATAATTAATTATTGACAGTTTGTTTAAACTTATTTTGTCCAATTGCTTTGCGATTATGATTCAAGATCTGTAAGCATCTTTCATCTAATTGCTCTGCAATTATAGTCGAATTTTTAAAATAGTCAATGCATTACAGGATATAATACATTATAAATGGATAAGAAATTGGGTATTGTTAGGCATAAAGTTAAAAAAATCTTGATTTATGCAGCTTGGATTTTGGTTGTAATACTTGTTGTTTCTACGATCAAAAACGTAAACAGAGTAATTGCTATCAGAAACCAAGTGTCTCAGGAAAAAGCAAAAGTAGAAAAAATGCGGGTGGAAAACAAGGAACTTCAGGATCAAATTCTTGAAGCTCAAAGCCAGGAATTTATAGATAAACAAATAAGAGATAGATTGGGCCTAATTAAGGATGGGGAGACGATTGTTGTATTACCGGATGAAGAGATTGTTAAAAGTATGGCACCAAATATGGAAATGGAAGAGAAAATCTTCCTTGATCCCAATTGGAAAAAATGGATGAAGTTATTTATTTAAGTGTTCCTTCGGCTACGCTCAGGATGATTTCCCGGCTATAGCCGTGAGCAAACACAAATATTGTTTGTGTTTGTCGAATCGGTTGCGGGGTTGGGAGTTGCGCCCAACCTGTGAGATTATGCAATCTGTAATCTCTAATTACTTAGAGTGTCGGACTATATCTTCATCCAATTAAATGCGTTTACATCTAGTTGGAGCCTAGCGTTTAGTCTCTACGGACTCGCCCCAAAAAAGGGGATTGCCTCGGTATTGGCCTTAAATTTAAGGGTGTCCACCGATACAGCTAAGTTCTCTTTTACAATTACTCATAAAAGGGCCCATTTCTACTAGCCTCACGTGCACTGTACACTACCCCGCATATAACTAACAGTCCAGATTATAACATATTTGACAAATCTAGGTATATGGACGGTGTTGTATGGTACAATAAGTTATGGATAGCTCTGTTCAAAAAAAAATTGCCATTAAGCTTAGAAAGGAGGGAAACAGTTATCGAAAGATAGCTAAAAAACTAGAAATTTCTGCGAGTTGTGTCAGTAATTGGTGTAAAAATATCAAATTAACCTCAAAACAGAAGGAAAACTTAGAAAAAATTACACGAGATCCATATTATGAAGGTAGGGGTGTCTATTTGACAAATTTGAAGAAACGGACGGAACAAAAAACTGAAAAGTTGAAAATATTGGGAATAAAACATATTGGGAAGCTGAATGAAAGGGAGATGTTTTTAGCGGGTGCCGCCCTGTATTGGGCTGAAGGTTTTAAAAAGGATAGTCAAGCTGGTTTGGCAAGTTTAGATCCAACAATGATTAAATTTTTTATTAGATGGTTGGAGATATGTTTTGGATACAAAAATAAAGACTTATCCTTTAGGGTCACCGTTAATATTAGCCATAAAAATCGCATTTCGGAGATCCAAGGGTTTTGGTCAAGGGAACTGGGAGTTTCATTAAATCAATTTCAAAAACCTTTCTATCAAAATTTTAAATGGAAGAAAGTATATGATAACCCCGATGAGTATTTTGGCGTAATGAGGGTAAAAGTTAGAAAAAGTAGAGATTTTCTGAGAAAAATATACGGATTTATTGAAGGTTTGAGATTGCAGGTTTAAAAATGGTAAAATACGCACATGTCAAGGTAGCTCAGTTGGTTAGAGCACGGCAATCATAACGCTGAGGTCGTGGGTTCGAATCCCACCCTTGACACAATGTTCGGCTTGTCACGTTCTTCGAATGTGATAACGCTGAGGTCGTGGGTTCGAATCCCACCCTTGACACAATGTTCGGCTTGTCACGTTCTTCGAATGTGATAACGCTGAGGTCGTGGGTTCGAATCCCACCCTTGACACAAAAGTAGTATAATACGAGTCAGATAAAGCAGTGATGGAGAAGGTTGGAACTCCGGAGCTTTAAGATTGAATTAAGAAGCAATTAAGGTGGCACCACGGTAATTCCGTCCTTAGATATAAGGGACGGATTTTTTTGTGGAATTTCTGATAAACTAAAAATATGAAGAAAAGAGTATTTTCAGGAACAAGAGCAACAGGAAGACTGCATTTAGGCAATTACCTAGGCGCGGTCAAGGGTTATATGGAGCTTTCCGATAACCCTGAGTATGAAACCATTTATATGGTGATGGATTTGCATGCAATAACAACACCGTATGATAAAGATAAACTTGCAGAGAATACTAGAAATGTAATTATGGATTATTTAGCTTGTGGACTGGACCCTGAAAAATCAATAATTACAGCACAATCTTTGGTACCGGAGCATACATATTTGGCAAACATTTTAGCCTCTGAAATTACTGTAGCTAGAATGCAGCATTTACCAACATTTAAAGAAAAAGTAGCCCAACACCCAGACAATGTAACAATGGCGCTTCTTAACTATCCTGTACTCATGGCTTCCGATATTCTTCTTTACAAAGCCTCATTGGTTCCCGTTGGGATTGATCAGGAGCCTCATTTGGAGGTTGCCCGTGAGATTGCAAGAAAAATGAATGATAAATTTGGAATAGGTTTTCCTGAGCCCCAAAGGTTTGCCACAAAGGGAGAATATGTTCCAAGTTTAACTGGGGAAGGAAAGATGAGTAAAAGTGTAGAGGGAAGTTTTATAAACTTAACTGATTCATTAGATGAGATATCTAGTAAATTAGCAAAAGCACCAACTAATTCAGGAAAGGGATCGTTTAAAGAGTTTGAAAAAAATAATAAATTTGCTGCCTATAAAATGGTTCTAAACGAGGATGGTACTGAAGCAAAGGGGGTAGATGCTCTTTTAAAGTTTGTTGAACTTTTTGAAGGAACTGGTAAAAGGAGCGAGTATGAAGCAAAGTATCTTGGAGAGGGAATACGTTATGGAGACTTGAAAGCTGAACTAGCTGAAGCTATTTACAAGGAATTAGCTCCAATTCAAGAAAAAAGAAAATACTATGAAGATAATCCAAAAGAAGTGGATAAAATAATCAAAGAGGGTGCAAAAAAAGCCCATAAAATTGCAGGAGAAACAATTGAAGAGGTTAGAAATAAAATAGGACTTTATAAATAAATGGACACAATTGACTAC
The DNA here is from genome assembly GCA_964635715.1 of uncultured Gammaproteobacteria bacterium. Lineage (GTDB taxonomy): Bacteria > Patescibacteriota > Microgenomatia > UBA8517 > UBA8517 > UBA8517. The sequence continues at coordinate 205,926 of CAZWNZ010000001.1, forward strand.
ACAGATTTCGAAAAAGTAGACATTAGGATTGGAACCGTGACTCAGGCGACGGTTCCCGAGTGGAGCCATTGGGTAATGAGGCTGAAAGTTGATCTTGGTTCTGAAATAGGACAAAAACAATGTTTCTCCGGCATAATGAAGTTTTTTAAGCCGGAAGATTTAGTGGGAAAACAATTTCCATTTGTGGTAAACCTGGAACCAAGAAAAATTGGACCAGACAAAGAATTGTCTGAGGCAATGATGATTATGGCCGCGCCGACAGCTTCGCAGTCTGGCGGGCAGGCTGTCTCAGATGAAGATGTTGCACCTGCACTTTTTGAGCTTAAGGAAAAGGTGGCAGACGGGACAAAAGTACGCTAAAGGTGTACAATTAACGATCGTATGAACCCAAATGATTTTCTGAATCAAAATTTATCTGCCAATAAAAAGTCCAAAAAAGGTCAAAAACAGGTTAAGTTAAAACTTCGAATAAATCTCTGGACGATTTTGGGAGCAATATTTATTATTTTTTTTATTATCCCCGGCTTTATAACCGCAATCCAATCGTTTGGTGACTCTTCGAAAAAAGATGTTTCTCAGGTGATGTCGGATATAAAAGAGGGGAAGGTGGAGAAAATAAATGTTGAAGGATCCAAACTTTTGGTTACTTATAAAGACGAGTCAATGAAGATCTCCATAAAAGAAGATACTGAAAGTTTTTCCGATCTTCTGAAAAACTATAATATTGATCCCGGAAGCGTTAATTATGAAATTGTTGATCAATCATGGTCGAATGTATTGGTTGATATTTTGGGTATCGTTTTGCCAATTATTTTGATGGTGGCATTTTTCTACTATATAATGCGCGCCCAAAATAAGGGAGCTCAGGATATATTCTCTTTCGGTAGGAGCAAAGCTAAAATTTTCGCCAAGGGCAAGCAGGATGTAACTTTTAAGGATGTAGCGGGAGTAGATGATGCCAAAAAAGAGCTTGAAGAACTTGTAGATTTTCTTAAAAATCCACTTAAGTATAGAAAAATTGGTGCAAGAACACCTAAAGGAGCACTTTTGGTTGGCCCTTCAGGAGTAGGAAAAACGTTACTTGCCAAGGCTGTTGCCGGGGAAGCTGGGGTTCCATTCTTTTCAATGGCAGGAAGTGAATTCATGGAAATGCTCGTTGGAGTTGGGGCTTCCCGTGCCCGCGACCTTTTTGCACAAGCTAAAGCCAGTGCTCCATCAATTATTTTCATAGACGAAATTGACGCTATTGGGAGACAAAGAGGAAGAGGAATGATGGGAGGACATGATGAGAGGGAGCAAACACTAAACCAAATATTAGTTGAAATGGATGGATTTACCCCAAATGATAATGTAATAGTTATTGCAGCCACCAACCGCGGAGATCTTCTTGACCCGGCTCTTCTAAGACCTGGACGTTTTGATAGAAGAATAGTTCTAGATATGCCGGACAAAGAAGGCCGTTTGGCAATTCTTAAAATCCACGCAAATGGTAAAAAATTTGCCAAGGGAGTTTCCTGGAGCAAGGTTGCCGATCGCACAATTGGTTTTTCCGGGGCGGATCTTGAAAATATGCTTAACGAGGCTGCCATTGGAGCTGCCAGAGAAGGACACGGTGAAATTTCAATGGAAGATATTGAAGAATCTTCAACCAAAGTCAAATTGGGGCCTGCAAAAAAGAGGCTTCAAAGCGATGAAGATAAGAAACTCACCGCCTACCATGAAGCTGGACACGCACTTGTTACACACTTTTTGAAACAGACTGATCCTGTTCATCAAATCTCAATAGTAGCCCGTGGAATGAGCTTGGGACACACCTTAATTCCGCCCGTCGGAGATAGAACTCATGAGACAAAATCACGTCTTTTGGAACAGATTGCAGCTATGCTTGGAGGCCGGGCTGCAGAAGAAATCGTATTTAATGAAATGACAAGTGGTGCTGCTAGTGATATTTCTCAAGCCACCAAAATAGCCAAAGCAATGGTGGTTGAATTTGGAATGAGTGATATTGGACCAATCAATTTTGGACCAGATATGGGAATGGGGGATTTTGGACAAATGGAGTGGTATGAACAGGCACAAAATAGCCCTGCCTTTATGGAAAAAATTGATACGGAAACTAAAAAATTCCTGGATGCCGGCATGAAGGAAGCTGCTAAAATCCTTAAAGCTAAAAGAAAGCTTCTTGATAAATTGAGTAAAGCTCTACTTGAAAAGGAAACCCTGGACCGTGACGACTTCGAAAAGATTGTGGGGAAGAAATAATTCATCATATATTCTTTGCTCGTCCAAAGACACAAGTTTCAATACTTCTTTGCTTCTCCAAAGAAGTATTGTGAAGAAAAGAGCCCCAGTGAACATTTACCTGAAATTTGTGGCGTGATTTGTCGGGGAATAGACTCCCTTTCGGAATTCCCTTCGGTCAGTTCCGGTTTTCCCTTCGCCCAAATCACTTCAAATTTCAGGGGCGTGTTCAGATGGGTTTTATGCGATACAAACACAATTTCCAAAGGAAAGCTCCATGAGATACAATAGGCACATGAGCAAGTTAGTTATTATTGATGGAAACGCAATTCTTCATAGAGCTTTCCATGCAATGCCACCACTAACTACAAGAGAGGGAACACCCATCAACGCCGTCTACGGGCTTATCTCTATGTTTTTACGTATAGTTACTGATTTAAAGCCTGAAGCAATCGTTGTGGCCTTTGATGAGAAAGAGAAAACATTTAGACATAAGGAGTTTGAGAATTATCAGTCGCAGCGTCCACCGACACATGATGATCTTTCTTCTCAGTTTCCTAAAGCAAGAGATTTTTTTAAAGCGATTGGCGTTCCAATATATTCAAAACCCGGATATGAAGCGGATGATGTGATTGGTACGATTGCAACGAAGTACACAGTACAAAATACAGAGTACAAAGAAACCATCGTTGTAACGGGGGACAGAGATTTACTCCAGTTAGTTGACGATAAAAAAGGGATAAAACTCTACATGCCGGTAGTTGGTTTATCGAATGCAAAGATGTATGACGAAACGGCTGCCAAGGAAAGAATGGGGGTTCCTGCTGACGAGATCCCGGACTTAAAAGCGCTTGTCGGAGACCCCTCGGATAACTATCCGGGAGTAATGGGAATTGGTCCAAAAACTGCGGAAAAATTACTTGAGAAATATAAGAGCGTAGATACAATTTATGCTCATTTAGAGGATATTGAGCCGAAAATAAGGCAAAAGTTGGAGACGGGTAAGGATGAGGCTAAACTTTTCCACAGGCTCGCAACTGTGGTCCGGGACGTCCCAATAAAAATCGATTTCCCGCAAATGGAAAACTGGAAAATTGATAGCCCGGAAGTATTAAAATTATTTGAGGAATATGGTTTTAAAACACTTACAAAAAGAGTGCAAGATGTTGGGAAAAAAATAGAAGAAGATAAACAAGGAGCACTCTTTTAAGTATTATGTATTAAGAATTATGAATTAAGTATGGGAACAATTAAAACGTTTTCGGATTTAAACACATGGAAAGAAGACTACAGCTTGGTACTTCAAATTTATAAAATTAAAGATAAATTTCCTCCAAAGGAGAATTTTACATTAACCAGTCAAATGCGTCGTGCCGCCGTTTCAGTGTCTAGTAATATTGCTGAAGGCTTTAGTAGACGAGGAATCAAAGAAAAAGTTTTATTTTATTCAATGTCTCTAGGTTCTATTACTGAATTACAAAATCAAATATTAATAGCAAAAGGAATTGGTTATATAAACGATAAAGAAGCGCTGGGCTGTAGTGAACAGTTAATATTGACTCACAAGTTAGTAAATGGTTTGATAAAAGGAGTAGTCAAGCTGCATAATACATAATTCATGATTCATAATTCTAAGTTTCGAGTAGCAATAGTACATGATTATCTAATAGATTTTGGGGGAGCGGAAAGAGTCCTTTTGGCTCTTCATGAGATTTACCCCAATGCTCCAATTTATGTCTTGATTGATAGAAGAAAAATCTTAGGGCATTTTTCAAATAAATTTGATGATGCAAAAGTAATTCAAACATGGTTTGGAAAAATTCCCGGAGCAGAAAAATTAATTTCTCCTCTTAGATTTTTAATTCCCTTTATTTGGAAAAGTGTAAATCTTAAAGATTGTGATCTGATTATTTCCTCCGCTAGTTGGGCAATTACCAAAGGCTTTGACAAAAAGACTGGTGCAAAAGAAATTTGCTATTGTCACACACCACCGAGATATTTATACGGCTATGATACCTCTAGAAAGTTTACCGGATTTTTTGGCAAACTTGTCAAAATATATGGCGGTTTGGTAAATAAAAATTTGAGAGAATTTGACTTTAAACGTTCTCAAAAGGTAGATTTTTTCATTGCAAATTCAAAAGAAGTGGCTGGGAGAATTCAAAAGTTTTATAAGAGAGATTCTGCTGTTATTTACCCACCTGTAGAAATTAAACCTCAGGAAAATTTAAAGAAAGAAAACTTCTTTTTAACCGGAGGAAGACTTACCGCTGCCAAGAATTTTGATTTAGTAATAAAAGCATTTAACAATCTTGGATTTAATCTTATTGTTTATGGCGATGGACCCCAAATAGATTATCTAAAAAGCTTGGCGGGGCAAAATATTAAACTGGTTGGAGAGCTGACGGATGATGAAATTACCAAACTTTACAAAATCTCTAAAGGATATATTGTGGCTCAAAAAGATGAAGATTTCGGAATTACTCCAGTTGAGGCTATGGGCCAAGGGACCCCGATTATCGCTTATAGAGGTGGGGGATATTTAGAGTCGGTGGTGGAAGACAAAACTGGAATATTTTTTGATGAATTGACAGTGGAAAGTTTATCAAACGCTATCAAGCGCTTCGATGATTCGAATCATCAGGACATAACTTCGGAGAATTGTGTCGCTCAGGCGAAAAAGTTTTCAAAAGAAAGGTTTGAGGAAGAGATAAAAGAGTTTGTCGAGAATAAAATGTGATAATATTGGCTCATGCCGGAACTACCAGAGGTTGAGACAATGAGACTTCAATTACAAAAATTCCTCGTGGGGCATAAAATTCTTTCAGTTGAGGTAAAAAACCGTAAAACATTTCAGGGAGATGAAGAAAAAATTATTGGGGGAAGAGTAACCGGCGTCAGACGATTTGGAAAAGTCTCTGTGATTGACTTGGATAATGGCTATTCAATTCTCACTCATGTAAAACTCACGGGGCAGTATATTTATAGGGGACCGCATTTAAAAAATCCCGGTAAATTATCAATTAAAGTCACGGGAGGAGTTCCTGGACCGCATACGTTAGTTACATTTAGATTAAATGGTGATGGAGTCCTTTATTACAATGATGTTAGGCGTTTTGGCTGGATAAGACTAGTTAAAAGGCAAGAGGTAGAAGATGAAAGTTTTATAAAAAAATTGGGGCCGGAACCCTTCGGCTCCGCTCAGGGCCATGGCCCCAAGTTGTTAACACTTGAGTATTTTCGACAAATCCTTTCCAAGACTTCAAGGGCTATTAAAGTTGTTTTAATGGACCAAACCAAAATTGGGGGAGTGGGGAATATTTATGCTAATGACGCCCTGTGGTTGGCTAAAATTAGTCCGCGTAGACGCGCGGTTAGTCTAAGTTTGTCAGAAGTTGGTGAACTCTACAAGGCGATACTACATGTTCTAAAAGAAGGAATAAAGTACGGCGGGGCTTCGGAACTTGCCTTTGTTACGCCAGATGGAACGGAGGGTAGTTATCAAAATCACACTTTGGTTTATGGACATGAGGGAGAGCCTTGTGAAAAATGCCATAAAGCCAGAATAGAAAAGTTTTTCCTGGGAGGGAGAGGGACATATTGGTGCCCGAAATGTCAAAAATGATTAATAGTGTTAAATTAACAAATTTCAGGAACTTCAAATCAAAATCTATAGAATTTTCTACCGGAATTACTTTAATTCTAGGCCCAAACGCTTCGGGTAAAACAAACATTCTGGAAAGTCTCGTCCTTCTTTCAACAGGAAAAAGTTTTAAGGCAAAATTGGAAGAAGAAGTGGTTCGCTACGAATCGAGTATCGCACGTATTGTTGGTGTAACAAGTGATATAAAACTTGAGGCTATTTTAACTAGAGGATTAATTGACATCGGTGGAGACAGGCCAGAAAAAGCTCCCAGGAAAAAACTATTGGTCAATGGTATTCCCAGACGGATGATTGATTTTGCCGGAAATTTTAAAACAGTTCTCTTTGGTCCCTGGGATATGGATATTGTGACAGAATCTCCATCAACAAGAAGGAAATTTTTGGATATGGTATTGGCTCAGGCAGATAGGGAATATAGAAGATCAATTCTTTCTTACGAAAAAGGTCTTAGGCAGAGGAATAGAGTACTTTGGGGAATACGGGAATCCGGTGTTGGGCGCGATAGACTTATGTTTTGGAATCAGCTTCTTGTCAAAAATGGAAATTATATTACCAAGAAAAGGGAAGAATTTATTGAATTTGTAAATTCCTTAGGTTTTAAAATTAATAGTCTAAAATTGAATCTTTATTACGATAAAAGTGTCATTTCCGAAGGACGTTTAGAACAATATAAAGATGAAGAAATTGCATCGGCAACAACTTTAGTCGGACCACATAGGGATGATTTCATTTTTAACAAAGGAGAAAGAAGTTTATCCAGTTTTGGGTCCAGGGGGGAACAAAGAATGGGTGTTTTGTGGCTGAAAATAGCCGAACTGGACTATATCGAAATGGCTAGTGGTGAGCGTCCCACACTTCTTTTGGACGACATTTTTTCGGAATTGGATGAAGACCACAAAAAAATTGCGATGGAGGTGGCAAATAAACAACAGACAATAATTACCTCGGTGAATGATGAATTTACAAAAGATTTGAAAAAAGTGGAGAGAATTGAATTAATGAAGTAGAATAAAGGAATCATGCCGGAGGGTTTAGCCGAAAAACGTTCAGAGGAACTTGAGCTTTTAAGAACATTGAACAGCAATCTTGATGGCGCGAGTGACTCAACACAAGAAAGATATCACAAATTACTTTTCGCAGAAAGGAAGAAGCAATTTGATCCAAAAAGGCCGGGCTCAGTGGATATTTCAACCAAGAGAAGGTTGGAAATTTTTGAAATGGCCAGCTCAGGACAGGATATTACCCAGATTATCGATGATGCAAGAACAGAATTCTCCCGTAAAACTACCACAAAACAATTAGGGGAGCACAAATTACCGTTTTCTTCCGGAGGAGGAACCTTTGCATCTCATGTTGCAGATGCCTTGGAAGAACGCGAAAGATAAAGAAAATTCTAACTTTTTCTCGCAAGCTTGCTGAGATTGGAAGTGACAACTACGGCAAGAACCGTTACCAAGACTGCATAAATAAGGAGAGAGAATATTCCCGAGGATCCTCCGATCAAGGGTTTGATATATGATTCAACAACCTCAGTAATTAGTTCATTCCAGGCAAGAGCTGCCACTAACCCAAATCCGCTTGTCGCCAAGGCCAACATCTGTTTGAGAACCTCTTTTTTTGTTTGTTCCACATCCTTTTTGATCTTTTTGTGGGCGTATTTTGGCATATACTTAAACTATTATAACATTATGGACAAATTTGAACCCGAATTGCTTAAAAATCTGGTTTTACCTCAAGGTGGTTCGACCAAGGGCCAAAATGGGCAGGTGACTATTGTCGGAGGCTCAAAGCTCTTCCATGGTGCCCCTCTTTTGGCTTTAACTGCTGCTTCCAGATTTGTAGATATGGCTTACTTCACTTCTCCCGAGAAAAGTGTAGGAGAAGTAGCTAATTCCATAAAATCCAAATTATTTTCATTTATTTGGGTGCCGTGGAGCGAAGTGGAAAGTTACATTCAGAAATCAGATGCGGTCTTGATAGGACCCGGCTTTATGCGTTTTAGAAGTGAGAAGGTTACGGAGGAAGAAAGACTTTCCTGTGATGAGGCGTGCCGTGAATCTGCCAAGATTACGGAAAGACTGTTGAAAAAATTTCCGGATAAAAAATGGGTGATAGACGGAGGGAGCCTTCAGTCTCTTAACACGGATTGGATACCTGAAGGATCTGTTCTGACTCCAAACAAAAAGGAATATGATGGTTTGTTCGGAAAAGCAGACCCACAAACTGCAGCAAAAAAATACAACTGCATAATTGTTTTTAAAAGGCCTCAAACGGCTGTTTGCTCTCCAAATGAATGCGTATTGATTGATGGAGGGAATGCGGGGCTGACTAAAGGTGGAACAGGGGATGTCCAGGCGGGGCTGACTGTCGGGCTTCTTGCCCAAAACGATCCTTTTTTGGCGGCTTCTGTGGCGTCATTTATTGTTAAAAAGGCGGCGGATAAACTTTTTGAAAAGGTCGGAACAGCCTACAATGCCGATGACTTGGCAAAAGAAATACCACTTCTTTTACCGCAATTTTTGCGTTAATATAGATTAAACATGTATTTTCCAAAATACGTAATCAACAATAAAATTTTGAAAAATATTGGCTCAATTGAAGCCAGTCGCGAGGTTATTTTAAATGCGCCTTTGGTGCCATCTTTTGCCAAACAGTTTCAAAGTGATGCTCAGGTTCGTACAATTCATCATGGCACTCACATAGAAGGAAATGATTTGACGCTTTACCAGACAAAGAAAATCCTTGAGGGAGCAGAGGTCTACGCACGGGCGCGGGACATTCAGGAAGTAATTAATTATCGAAACGTGATGCAACTTCTTGATGAATTGTCCGTAAAAAGGGGTGGATACGAAAAAGAAATGTTGAAAGATATCCATAGAGCTACTGTGGATAGAATAGTGATTCCTGAAAAGATTGGGGTGTTCAGAACTTCTGAAGTTGTAATAAAAGAAGAAGGTACCGGTAAAATAATTTTTCAACCACCCCCTTCCCATGAAGTCCCTTTTCTTCTGGATGATTTTTTTGAATGGTTAAACGATACGGAAGCTTTAGATATACATCCAATTATACGTTCAGGAATAGCTCACTATATTTTAGTTGCAATACACCCTTTTGTTGAAGGTAATGGTAGAACGATTAGAGCATTTTCTACATTGGTTCTAATGAGGGAAAATTATGACACTAAAAAGTTTTTTGCTTTCGAAGAACATTTTGACGAGGATCCGAGAGCCTATTATGAAGCCTTGGGGGCAGTTGATAAACAGTCACCCAATATTGGGAATCGGGATGTTACTCCCTGGCTGGAATATTTTACCGGGGTTGTGGCAATTGAGCTTGAAAAGATTAAAGATAAAGTCAGAAAGCTTTCGGTAGACTCGCGACTTAAAGTAAAATTTGGGGAACAGATAGCTTTAACCGAAAGGCAAATGAGATTAATTGAATATATTTCCGACCAGGGGTCGGCAGGAATGGCGGAACTGAAAAAGGTTTTGTCGATGGTATCCGAAGATACAATTTTAAGAGAGCTTAGGGATCTTCTTGGTAAGAAGATAATCAAAAAGCAAGGTAGTACAAAGGCGAGTAAGTATGTGATTGCGAACAAATAATTTCGTTATAAACGTAAATGAACGCTAACGATCCACAAATCTTATATATGATTTTGGTCGTACCGTGCCTTTTCGGACTAACTTTAGTTGGTGAGGGGATAAGCAAGTTGGTTCGTGAAGAGGTTAACGGGATTGTTTCTATCATTTTTGGATTCTTGTTTATCGGTCTTGTTATTTTTGCTTACTTTTTCTTCTCAAGCTACCTCGTGACAAATATGGGTGTATAGCAATATAATCGGAATTAGCATGAAGCTAGCTAGATTTGCTCAATACTTAGAAAAGTTGGAGAAAACTTCTTCCAGACTTGAAATCACCAGTGTCTTATCCGATCTCATTAAGGAATCAGACGCATCCGAAATCAACAAAGTTATATACCTATCTCTTGGAGTTTTGGCTCCAAATTATGAAGGAATTATTCTAAATTTAGCTGAAAAGATGATGATTCGTGTGATTGCAAAAGCCTATTTGATTAGTGAAGTTGATGTATATGATTCATATAAAAAATATGGGGATTTGGGTGAAGTGGCTTCCAATTACGCTCAAACTCAAAAATTAAAACTTGAAAATCAAAACCTTTCAGTGACAGAAGTATACGAAAAACTTCGAGCGATTGCGGAAGACGGGGGGGCAGGGAGCCAAGACAGGAAGATTGAAAAAATGGCAGAGCTTTTAAAAAACTTAGACTCATTATCTGTCAGGTTTGTAGCAAGGATTCCTGTTGGAAGGCTACGTTTAGGTTTTTCGGAAAAAACGATAATCGCCGCTTTGGCGGCAGGAGATAAGAGACTTGAGATAGAGATAGAGGCTGCGTATAACATACGGCCTGACATCGGATATCTTGCCTGTCTTGTTAAGGAAGGAAAACTTGAGTCTGCCAAGCCGGAAATTGGAGTACCTGTTGTTCCGATGCTTGCGGCAAGACTAAATTCAACAACAGAGATGATTAAAAAAATGGGAGAAGTGTCGGTCGAACCTAAATTTGACGGACTTCGAATCTTTATTCATTATAGGAAAGAAACAAATCCTTCGACTCCTTCCAGTCGCTCAGGACAGGATTTCATCCGGATTTTCACCCGTAATATGAATACAATTCCTCTCGAAACTTTTCCGGAATTAAAAGAAGTCGGGAAGTTTATTAAGGCGAATGAAGCTATGTTGGATTCTGAGGCCATTGGAGTTGACGAAAAACGCGAGATGTTTTTGGATTTTCAAAAAACAATTCAAAGAAGAAGAAAACATGAGGTTACGAAAAATGCTTCAGAAATTCCTTTGCAATTTCAGGTTTTTGACATACTTTTGAAAGATGGAAAAAGCTTTATTGATAAGCCGTATATTGAAAGAAGGGCAGAGCTTGAAAAAACAGTTGTCAGTGGAAAACTGTTAAGAATTGATGACAATACAATTACAAAAGATCCTGAAGTAATTAAAACTCTGCATCAAAAATATCTGAAGATGGGGCTCGAAGGAGTGGTAGTTAAAAAAGCAAACGGGGGATATGTTTCGGGTAGAACCGGTTGGAATTGGGTAAAAATGAAAGAAGTTGAGGGAACTCGCGGTAAACTCTCGGACACTATTGACTGTGTGGTTATGGGTTATACAACAGGAAAAGGTAAGAGAGTCGGTTTTGGAGTAGGCCAATTCCTGGCTGGAATCAAAGACGGAGACACTTTCAAAACAATAACAAAAGTTGGTACTGGGCTAACCGACGATCAATTTAGAGAATTAAAAGTCAGATTGAGTAAAGTTCAGACCAAGAAAAAACCTAAAGAGTATGTGGTAGATAAAGGTTTATATCCTGATTTTTGGGTTTTGCCATCAGTGGTTATTGAGTTAGCTGCCGATGAAATAACAGTAAGTCCAAAACACACTGCAGGCTTGGCCCTAAGGTTTCCGAGACTGGTGAAATTCAGGGATGATAAGGGGGGAGACCAGATTACAACACTTGAAGAATTTAAAGAAATTTTCAAACTTCAGAAAAATTAATTTCATATTGACCTAACTGGAGCTTTTGTGAAAAGATAGGGGAAGAATAGGGGGTGAAAAACGATGACAGAAAAAACAAAGAAAAAAGATTTAAGTTTTAAAAAAGAGACAGCAGGAGCACTCGCTTATGTTTTGGGACCCGTTACAGGTATTTTCTTTTTGGTAACAAGTAAGGATCCTTTTGTCAGGTTCCACGCTATGCAGTCGACTGTAGTATTGGGGATATTGTTTGTTTTGAGGTGGTTTTTGGCAATCACATTTGTCTTTCTTCCTTTGGCAGCTTTAGTTTGGTTAGTAATGTTTGTTTTGTGGTTGATTTTGATTTACAAAGCCTGGCAGGGAGAAGAATGGGAAGCACCGGTTTTAGGTAAGATTTCCAGAAATCTATTAAAAAAGATCTAGGACTTTTTGTGTGATAACATATGTCAATGAGATTAGTCATTGGCTTGGGCAATCCTGGAAGCAGGTATTTTAGCACTCGGCATAATGTCGGGTATATTTTTGTGGATGAATTCCAGAAAGTTGCACGTAGTAGGAAGCAAGTAGCAGGCAGGGAACAAATAAAAATTCTCAAGTCTAACAAATTTATGAATGAGTCAGGGGAGTTTGTTAGCGAACTCTGTACTAAGTACTCTGTACTAAGTACTAATCTTTATGTAGTACATGATGACCTTGATATTCCTCTCGGGGATTTTAAAATTCAACTCGGAAAAGGACCAAAGGATCATAATGGTCTGAAATCTATAGACGAAGCTTTGGGAACCGATCAATATTGGCATGTAAGGATTGGAATAGATAATAGACCTCTTGACGGCCGGCCGATGGGGGAAGAATATGTACTTCAAAATTTCAGCGATGATGAAAAACAGATTTTGGACAGAACTATCAAGCAAGCATGCAAAAAATTGAAGACACAATTAAATTCCAAATGAACACCAATAATCCAATAAATACCAATGCCAAATATCATACACAAAAAAAACAATTAACTTCAATAGGATCAATTTTAGACAAATATAAAATTGACGACAAAGACAAATATGTAAGCCGCGAGTTCCAAAAATATGCTTACGATTTAGCTGTCGAACTTGGGGATTTGCCGCATAAATCCCTCTATATGAAGCTTGCGAAAGAAACCCCCAGAATTCTCCTTGAAAAAGCAAGAAGTTTTGTAAAAGATGCGACTAATGCAAAGAGTAAAGGACGCTTGTTCATGTGGAAACTTTCTCAGTTGAAGGCTGAGAAAATAAGTACCAATTCCAAATAAGTACCAATACTACTAATGCCCAATAATAAATACGATATTTATGAAAGAATATTTAAATTTGTACTTAATGTTATTAAATTGATCCGTTTGGTTCCCAAAACAGAAGAAAACCTGGTAATTATCAAACAGATTTTAAGATCGGTAACTTCAATAGGGGCAAATTCACAGGAAGCAGATGGTGTGTCTACTAAAAAAGATTTTTTGCATTGTATGACAATAGTCAGAAAAGAATCTAAAGAAACATTATTTTGGTTAAGATTAATTGTCGAATTGAATCAAAAAGTCGCCGTTGAAGGTAATAGATTGATTCAGGAATGTGGAGAAATCGTTGCGATTGTAAGTAAAATTATTACTAATTCTAGGTCTTAATTGGAAATTGGTATATATTTAAAATTGGTGTTCATTGGTATTTATTGATTATGAAACGAGAATTTTTTATTCATTTTGCCTTTTGGTTTTCTTTCTTCATCTTGATTTCTATTTTTCGGGGTTATTTATCATTGAATTATTGGCCTTTTTGGGTCGGAGGAATAATTGGAATAATATTGCCGGATCTTGACCATTTTATTTATGCCTTTTTCCTGGATCCTCAAGAACTAACTTCTCAAAGAGTGGGGTATCTATTAAGGAAAAAAAATGTTTTTCGAACAATTAGTCTTCTTTATGAAACAAGACATGATAGGAAAAATTTGGTATTTCATACATTTATTTCCCAAATAATATTTTTGATATTAACATTTTTGATTTTATCCTCTTCAACATCCTCTCTTGCCATGGGTATTGTTCTTTCTTTCTCAATTCATCTTTCTGTTGACCAGTTGGCGGACATTATTGATATAAAAAACCTGGATAATTGGGGTAATCTTATTTCATCTGAAATTAAAGAAAAATACCCGGCCTGGTACATTGCTTCTTCGTTTGTGATAATTTTTCTTTTGGGAGTTTTAATCTGAAAAGTGATCCGTTTTTAGATATTGGCAAAATATTTTTCTTGTTATACGATCATCACTATGAACGCAATGCTTGCGGCGGCACTAAATCAAATTAAAGAAACTTCAACCCTTCTCTCTGAGGACTATTTGGATAAAAAAGTTTTTAAAAAAGCAATTGCGAAAATTCTAGTTCCTCAAAAAATAATTAAAGGCAGAATTTCGATAATTAGTAAGAGAGGTAAGAAAATATCTTTTGATGCTTTTAGAATTCAACACAACGATGCAAGAGGTCCTTTCAAGGGTGGAATCAGATTTCATCCTAAAGTATGTCTTGATGAAGTTCAGGCACTGGCTACGTTAATGAGTCTTAAATGTGCTGTTGCCGGTATCCCGTATGGGGGTGCTAAGGGTGGAGTGGTGGTTGATCCAAACAAACTTACAAAAGATGAACTAAAAAGCCTGTCTACCACCTATGCAAAGTTTGTTACTCCCTATATAGGTTCTTGGCGTGACGTTCCGGCACCAGACGTGAATACAAATGGACAAATCATGAGTTGGATGCTCGAAGCATATGAGAAAAAAGTTGGATATCAGGCTCCAGCAACTTTTACAGGTAAACCGGTTGAACTTGGGGGGTCCCTTGGAAGAACAGAGGCAACAGGTCAGGGTGGAGTATATACGCTTCAAGCATACTTGAAGCGAAATTCCAAATTCCACGACCAAGGGTCACGAAGCATTCCAAATTCCAAATTCACAATTGCCATTCAAGGATTTGGGAATGTAGGATACTACTTTGTGAAAATCGCAAGCGAGATGGGATATAAAATTGTTGCGGTCTCTGATTCCTCAAGTGGAATATATTCAGAAAAAGGATTGGACATAAAAGCTCTTGCAAAATTTAAAGATGAAGGCGGAGCTTTCAAAGATTATCCTGTCAAAAAAGGAATGAAGCTTATTACAAACTCAGAGCTTTTGGGTCTTTCGGTAACAGTACTTGTTCCGGCAGCCTTGGAAAACGCTATTACTAAAGACAATATGGAGAAGATTTCTGCAAGAGCAGTTCTTGAAATGGCAAACGGACCGACTACAACAGAGGCTGATCATTATTTATATGAAAGGGGAATAGATGTGATTCCTGATATTTTGAGCAATTCCGGAGGGGTAACAGTTAGTTATTTTGAATGGGTTCAGAACCTGAATGGGTACTATTGGACAAAAGAAAAAGTAAATGAGGAGTTAAAAAGGACAATAACAAAGGCGTTTAACGATATAGATACAGTTAAAAAGGAAAAAAGAATTTCATATAGGCGTGCCGCTAATTACATAAGCCTCAAAAGAATAATTGATGCAATGATACTTCGGGGGAGAGTTTAGGATTAATCTTGACCAGATCTCTCATTTTTGCTTACTAATTCAGCTAATTCTTGTAAAGGTTTGACAACGACATCTTGATAGTGTTCAAATTCCTGTTGGGTTGGGATATGTCTACCCGGAGAGTGTTTTTTAATCTCTTTTAAGCATCCTTGATAGGCGAGAACCTTTGCTATTCTTACTGCAGGTAAATCACCTAAATTTTGATCTTGTCCATCTTCTTTTCTCTCAGCCATGCGCATATTCTATTGCCTGGTTTATTAATTTGCAAATTAGCTTTTTTATCGTCAATTTCCAAAAAAAAAAGAATGGTGCGACATTCTTTTATCATGCATTAATATATCGTTAAAGAAGAGTTTAATTACTCTCTGCAACAGTCGAGGGATTTTTGAATAATATCGTTTAGTTTTGAAAAGACGCTTGCTCCTCCTTTGATCTTGATTCCGTCCTCAAATTTTGAAGACTTGGATTTATCCGAAAGTACAAGTCCCCAAAACAGTGTGTAAAGCTTGTAAGACTTTTGGAATAAATTTTCTGCTCGTTCGATTCCTTTTAGTCTCTCGCGACCTCGCAAAGCCTCGGCTTTCTTAAGTTCCTTGGTCCCAACTTCCATAACTCTCATGCTCGATGCTAGAAGGTGTTTTCCTATACACCAAACTTCACCTTCATAATCCTTAATGATTCCTTTCAAAAGCTCTGTGCGCATGATTCTGACTTCATTTAGGAGGTCTAGGTACTTATGTTTTTTTAGTTTTCCGTAAGTGAAAAAAAGATGTTCCTCAATTGAGATAAGATTCATTATTCCAATCGAAAGATCCTCTCCTGAGGAAAGATCCAGGTTTTGCTCAATTTTAAAATTTTCAACTCTTTTAACCAGATCTTTGTATGTTTTTATTGTGTTCATATTAAGCCGCAAGATTCTTGGGTGACAAAATAAAATATCAGTGAGACTATTATAAGGAAAAGAACAGGAAAGACAACTTTTTGGTAGGGAAAAAGTTGTTTACCACGAATTTTTCTTTCCTTTTTGTCTGCCCACACACCAATTAGAAAGGTGATTGACCCGATTGCAATTCCTAAAATAATCTTATCTATTCCCCAAAGACAATTTGTTAAAGCTCCGATTGAACCATTTAGTTTCAGTGGAATAATCGTCAGTAGATACATTAAGACGGTAGTAAGTAGTAAATAGTAAGTAGAGTGGAATTTGGACCATTTTTTAGAAATCCAATTGTAGGTAATGTAGGATAAAGAAAGAATAAGTGCTCCAATCCAGATTGAGATGACCACATCATCTATTCCCAGAAGTCTGGATAGACTCAGGCCTGCAACAACAGTTACTGTACAAACGGGACACATACCTTAAATAATAATACCAATAAATACCAATAAACCAATGACGTAATCAATCAATCGGGCAAAATAGAACAGCCGGATTTCTTTACGATTTCGTCAAGTTTATTAAAATCATGTTTACCCTCAATTCTGATGGCTTTCCCCATAACTATAGCTTCAGCAATCTTTTTATTTGCGCTTCCCAAAATCCTTGCAAATGTCGGTTGGGAAATTTTCATTTTCCCTGCGGCCGCAACTTGTTCAAGATTATCAATTTCATAAAGCTTTAATGCTTCAAGTTCGTCCGACTTTAGGTTAATTTCCTCAAGCTGACGCAGGGGAATACCCTGGGGCTTAAAATAGAAAACTCCAGGACTAAAACGAACACACCGTGGAATTTTGTGTTTTGGCATACTTTAGTAATATTACTCCTTACCAAGCTCCTTTTCCTCGCTTGTGATATCTTCGAGTTCTTCTTTGAGAGCCTTTTTGTACTCCGAGAGGGCAACTAGTTTTTCCTCTTTAGTTGCAGGGTCAGCCCACGAACCAAAGTATCTTCCCAAGCCTCGTCTTGTACCGAATTTTCGGCGCCATCCGAGACCCAAACCGCAAGGCCCAAAGCCTCTACCGGTTCTGTTACCCATTCTTCCTGGCCCTGTTCCGTCAAAATTTGGCATATTTTTATCACCTCCCTTATTGAATATGTATTCATTATAATTGATTTAAATTGTTTGTCAACATTCTTTAGTTCTTGACGCAACCGACACATAGAAGGTATATTGATCTTTAGTTGTAGTTCAAAAATATGGCATGTATTGATATAACAGATCAAGATTTTGACACTAAAGTACTTCAAAGTAGTATTCCAGTCCTTGTTGATTTTTGGGCTCCTTGGTGCGGGCCATGCAAAATGGCCGGACCTGTTCTTGAGGAGCTCTCCGAACTTTACAAAGACAAAGTGGCAATAGTCAAGCTTAATGTTGATCAAAATCAGGCCAACCCTCAGAAATATGGAGTAATGTCTATTCCAACGACGATTCTCTTTAAAGGGGGAGCCGAAGTTGGCCGTGAGGTTGGTTTTTCTGGAAAAGAAGTTTTTGAAGAGTTGATTAAAAAAAGTCTATAAGATTTGAGTATAAAAGTAATGAGTCAAGAAATGAATGGAGGTGATAATTAATGGACAATAATCAAACACAAGATCCAACAATGAATCCAACAGCCCCAATAGATCCAGCTGTCCAAACACCAGCTGTTGATCCGATGGCGGGCCAGGTTCCTACACAGGCACCTGTAGCTGAAACACCCGTTTCACCTGTTATGCCTGAACCGGTTACTACTCCCGTTCCGGAACCAACCGTGCCGGTAGTAGAGGAACCGATAGCACCTGTAGTGGAAACACCAGTTGCACCCAATATGCCTGAACCAGTTGCACCACAAGGTGGAGATGTAGGTGGAGAACAAACACCTCCAACCACGCCTCCCTATACAGTGTAATAGGTTAGGAATTTGTAAGAAGGAGTCCCTCGATTACACTCGGGATTATAATCCTGAGCTTGTCGAAGGATTCTTTCTTGGTAGTAAAAACAAATATGGAAAAACAAATCTTTGCAAAAAAGCCTGAAAAAAATGAGGGACCTTGGGATGTTGCAGTAATAGGTTCCGGCCCTGCAGGTTTTACAGCTGCTATTTATATGACTCGCGGAGCAGCTTCGACTATTATTTTTGGCGGAGAGGTTTGGGGAGGACAGCTTATGCTGACATCCAATATCGATAATTTCCCGGGGTTTCCGGGGGGCATTTTAGGATCGGATTTGATGAGCAATATGAAGGATCAGGCTGAACGCTTCGGAGCGGAGTTTGTTCCCGTCAACATTGAGGGGATAGATTCAGGCAAGTCTCCTTTTGAGATAAAAGCAGGCGGAAAAGTCTATACTGCACGATCCATCATTATTGCAACAGGCGCACAAACGCTTTGGCTTGATGCCCCCGGAGTTAAAGAACTTGTTGGTAAGGGAATCTCATCTTGTGCTCCATGCGACGCTCCGTTTTTCAGAGATAAAAAAGTAGCTGTTGTCGGAGGGGGGGACTCTGCAATGGAGGAAGCTCATGTTTTAACAAAATATGCCTCTGAAGTCACAATAATTCATAGGAGAAATGAATTCAGAGCCTCGGCTGCGATGCAGGAAAAAGTGAAAGAGAACCCTAAAATTAAAATAATGTGGAATACGGAGGTAGTTAAAGCCAACGGGGAAACAAAATTGGAAAGTTTGAGCCTAAAAAATAACGAAACCGGAGAAACTGCAGATGTTCCCTTTGACGGTCTTTTTATTGCAATCGGGCATAAGCCTGCAAGTGATATTTTTAACGGAATTATAGATCGTGATGAGAAAGGATATATTGCTCAGACGAACTGGCACTGTGGTACAAACGTAAAAGGAATTTTTGCGGCGGGGGACGTTATGGATAAGCACTTCAAACAAGCAATTGTTGCCTCAGGCATGGGTTGCATTGCTGCAATGGAGACTCTAAGATACTTAGAATCTAGTGGCTAGAATTTGGGATCTAGGTTGACAATAAGCGCGTTTTGGTGCAGAATTATCACATGTCAGGGAAAGAAAAAACTCCAATAGATATAAAACAGTTTTTTATTCCGATCTTAGTGGTGGTCGCGATAGGTCTGGCTTTCTTCTCGGGTACTTTATGGCAAAAAGTCAGGAATGTGGGTGTCGACAAAAACACCAAAACAGGTGAAGAGGCAACTGCCGAAACGACTTCTGTGTCTCTGGATACTATAAAGGGGCTTTTTGATAAAGACTTAGTCAAATTTGGCGATGCAAATGATGAAGTTATTTTTGTTGAAATGTCGGATCCCTCTTGTCCTTATTGTTCCATAGCCGATGGACACAACCCTGAGCTTAGTGCAAGCGCAGGAGATAGGTTTACATATCTTTCCGAAGGGGGGAGCTATGTTCCTCCCGGGACGGAAATAGAAAAATTAGTTGCAGAAGGCAAGGCTTCTTATATATTTATTTATTATCCCGGACACGGCAATGGAGAAATGGGAACGAAGGCACTGTACTGTGCTTATGAACAGGGTAAGTTCTGGGAGGCCAGAAAACTTATTACAAGCAGTGCAGGATATAGCCTTTGGAATGAAACCGTTAAAAATGATTCCACAAAGTCGGATGTTGTTGCGGAATTCCTTAAGTCAGTGACAGACTACAATACAATGAAATCCTGTCTTGATAGCGGCAAATATGATGAAAGACTTGAGGCGGATTCCCAAATTGCTGTTGAGTTAGGAATCCAGGGAACTCCAAATTTTTATGTAAACGACACAAACTTCATGGGTGCTTACAGCTACTCTGACATGGAGTCGATTGTTGATGCAGCTTTAAAATAAACTTCACAAAGGTATTACGGGTGTAACAATACAATATGGACATGAATAAACCCCACTTCGCTAAAGCCTCGAGGAGTAGGCAAGGAAGTAAAATTAATGAGATCTCCACTTCTCATGTAAAGATAGGTGTTCCGGTTGAGAAAAATCTATTATTGAAAAGGGTTCTTGATGAGATAAATTCAAACCGCGAAATAAAAACTCTTTGGAGAATAATGAATGTAAATGCAATTGAACGGCTTGGCTATACGGACCACGGCCCCATGCATTTCAATGTGGTTGCCAATTACGGGCTTCAAATTGCTAGGATTTTAAATAAAAAGGGCGTGAAGATGTCAATCACCAAGGATTTTGGTTTAAGTTACGAATATGCGGAAGTTGTCATATTTTTAGCTTCAATTATGCATGATCTCGGAATGAGCATTCATAGGGTTAATCATGAACAATTCAGTTTATTTATTGCCAGAGATTTTTTGAAGGAAATATTAAGCTTCTTACCTATTGAGGAAAGAACTGTGGTGACTTCAGAAACCCTACATGCAATTATCAGTCATAGTCATGGAAGTGCAGGAAAAACCTCAACAATTGAAGGCGGAATTGTGAGAATTGCTGATGCGCTTGATATGAGTAAAGGTAGAAGTCGTATTCCATATCAAATGGGGCAAATTGATATACATAGTGTCTCGGCAAATGCGATTGAAAGCGTAATTGTTGCGGAAGGGAAAAAAATGGATTCAACAAGCTCATCACCTAAGCCCGTTGAAATAAAAATTGTAATGACGACTGAGGCCGGAGTATTCCAACTTGATGATTTTGTTGAAGAAAAATTGGAAACCTCAGGGCTTTCCAAATATATCCACGTTAAATCATTCTTAAAAGAGGAGGGGAGAGAAAGGATTTATAAGGATTACCTTTCTTAATTATTAGTATTCTTTTTCCAAACTTACGGATTTTCGTTCACACATTTGTTTTGCTGCTTCAACTGCAGGAGTAAAAACGACACCCATTTCTTGGGCTTTAGTCGTATCTATGTACGGAAGATTTCCATAACCTATTTCAAGTGGGGAAATTTTCGAATAACATCTTTTAAAAGTATCCTTTTCTATTATTTGAGCAAGGTCAAAATTTGATAGAACCTCAGGTCCCGCAAAATTAAAAATGCCGGATACGTCTTTTTCAATCAGTTGGTGAACTCCTTCTACAATGTCCTCAACAAAAACGGGTTGTGCCTTTATTGTTTTCATTTTTCCTCCTTCCTTAATTGCATTTAAAAACCATCCTCCCGAACCGTAAATATTAGACGGCCTGATTATTAGGTGGTTTGGAAGCTGTGAAACATATGTTTCTGATTGCAGTTTTAAAGTGCTGTATAAGTCTGGTGGGTTAGGGGTACTCGTTTCATCGTATTTACGACCGTCTCCATCTTTTGTTCCATAGACTTTTGTTGATGAAATGAAAACAAGTTTACCTTGATATTTTTTCATTGCATTTACCACATTTTCATTTCCAATTAGATTAGTTTGAAATGCTTTTTCGGGATTATTTTTAACATATTCGGAGCTATTGATGTTGCCAGCATTTATAACAATATCCGGTTGGCTTTTCCGAAAAAATGATTCTACAGATTTACCGTCAGATATGTCTAAATGTTCAAGACCGTTTTTAGGATGTCGATTGTATGTACCGATTATTTCGACTCCGGCGCATGATTGCATTTTTTGAAGTAAGTGAGAGCCTAAAAAACCAGAAGCACCTATAATTAGGATTTTTGTCACGCCTTCATTATTGATTTATGTATCCTGTAAGTCAAGTCTATAAGCTCTCTAATACTTTGTAAGCCATTATGGCGGCACTGCCCCAAACATTTAAGGATTTATTAACTCCAAACATTGGAAGCTCAACCACAATATCTGCCAAGTCCAACACTTCTTCGGAAATTCCCTCTGTTTCGTTTCCGATGACTATGGCACATGGAAAGCGGACTTTAGTAGATAGTAGCTGGTAGCTAGTAGATAGGGGGGATTGCTCAACGCAAATTATTTGCACACCCTTCTCTCTTAATTCCTTTATTGCGTCTGTGGTTTTATCACACTTTTTCCAAGGAACCCATTCTTCTGTCCCGACAGCTGCTTTATGGATTCGGCTGTTTGGGGGATATTCGCTTTCTCCACAGATGTACATTTTTTCAGCAGCAATTGCGTCGGAAAGACGGAACAAAGAGCCAATATTGTAGGTATCTATTACTCTGTCTAAAACTAGGTAGATGGGGTTTCTTTTTATTGTTGCATAAGTTTCGGGAGTGGGCTTAGTTTTTCTTAAAGCTTTTGCTCCCAATTTGTATTTTTCCATATGCGAATTATATCAGGATAGTCTTTGACTTTTAATACCTTTACCACTATCCTTTGAGGAATATGGACAGCCTCAACGCAAATGGGAGCGATCTGGTTAAAGGCTTAAACTACGCATTAAAGAAACTTGAATCTTCCGAGGAAACCATCAAGACTTCAAAAGCAGCCTCATCTTTGGCAGTTGCCTATGAAACAGCCAGAAACGCTGTTGAATTCAGAAGTGAACATTTAATCAGACAGGCTGCCATTGTTAGAATCTTTAAACGCAGACTACTACTTAAGGAATCCAGTAAACGCGTTGCTCCGCTTCTGATACGTGAGCTTATTTGGGCGCATTATTTGAAAAACGACTCCGTACCTGTAAGTAAGGTTGATGAGATTGAAAATATTATTGATAAATATAATAGAGCGATCTCATTATCAAATAACGGTGAAGTTCGTGACTGGCTTGTGGGGTTAGCCAGCTGTGAAATTGAAGAGTCTTTGGTTTTTAATCCATACCCACAGCTTTTAATTAATTTTGTAGCCGAAAGCTTACAGCCCAGAATTGAAATTTCGGGAAACACAGAAGAAAAGTTTAAAGATATTCAGGTTTATATTGCAGTTGAGAGGGCTTTTGCTAAAAACAGTGAAATTTATATCACTTACCACCTGCTTAAAGGGTTTTGTCCGGAATGGTTTGGGGCAAGAAATGAAAAAGCCGGAGATCTTTTATCAAAGCTTTTGGAGGCTAAAAAAGAGACAGATGGGCATCTTGGTTACTTTCTTGCTCCTGAAGTTAAAAAAGAAGTATCTAAAATGACGCCTCCGTTTAACTTAATTCGTGAGATGATTGTCAAAGATCCTGAAGGGTTCATTAAAGCCGCAACATCACAGGAAGAGTTCGATAAAAATGCAACGGATCTTTTGGAAAAGCTTTATTCTGAGACCAGAAAAAAATCCGTTAAAGCTTCAACGAGAAGCATTATTTATATCTTTTTAACAAAAATGATATTGGGTATGTCCTTGGAGTTGCCGTTTGATTTAATTATTGGAAGAACTAACTATTTAGCCCTGTTTATTAATATGATTTTTCCGCCGGCATTGATGTTTCTGTTAAACACCGGCATAGTGAATCCCGATAGTGAAAACAGCGGGCGAATTTTAAAAAAAGTTCATGAATATATTTATTCCGATAAGAGTCCTGTTGTAATTGAAATAAAGAGAAGACAAAAAGCGGTGACAATAATCGGCACAATCTTTTGGGCGGTATATGGAATTTTCTTTATTAGCGTTTTTGCTTTTATTGTCTGGGGTTTGGGAAAGCTTCACTTTAATCCCGTCAGTCAGGCAATATTTATTTTCTTCGTTTGCGTGGTCTCATTTTTTGCCTACAGAGTCAAAAGCATGTCAAAAGAATATCTTTACCAGGAATCCCGCGAAGGCATTTTATCTTCATTGGTCGATTTTCTTTTCCTCCCAATGCTCAAAGTAGGGCAGTGGCTTTCGGGACAAATTGCAAAATTGAATGTTTTGGGATTTATACTGGACTTCATAATTGAGGCACCACTTAAGGCGTTTCTGGAAGTGGTGGAAGAGTGGGTTCACTTCGTAAGGGCCAAAAAAGAGGAAATATTTACGGAATAAAACCTTTCTGAAAATTAAGTGGGATTTTGGGGTCAGACTTCAGGGGCGGGTTTAGATAGGATTAAATAAAGAATGGGTGGCAACTGAGCTTGGGGTGAGGTATAATACTGAGTAATTCTACGGGCCCTTAGCTCAATGGTAAGAGAATCTTGCCATTTTTCTAAGATGCCCTTTCACAATAGTTCAAGGGCCCTTAGCTCAATGGTAGAGCAATTCCCTTTTAAGGAAGCGGTTCTGGGTTCGAGTCCCAGAGGGCTCACAACGTAAAATTGACCTTTGGTCAATCACGTTGCAAGCCAAGATGTACTTTGTATATCTCTTAGAGAGTTTACAAGACAAAAGTTGGTATATTGGTTATACACCAAACAGTCCAGATATAAGGCTTGAAAAACATAATGCGTCTTTGGTTTATTACACAAAGCGCAAGGTTCCTTGGAGAATAATTTATTACGAAGCGTATTTAGAGAGAAGCGATGCTTTAGGAAGGGAAAAATTCCTTAAAAGCGGAGCTGGAAGAAAGTTCTTAACCAGACAGCTAACAAATTATCTTTCCAAAAAAGGCTCGCCGCGTGCGAGTGAAACGAGTATACGCGGCCCCATCGTCTAGTGGTCTAGGACGTCGGGTTTTCATCCCGAAAATTCTTGGGTTCGAATCCCAATGGGGTCACTGCGTCAGAGCACAACCTTTATGTTTCGTTTCTGAAGGTTCAGAAACTTCACTATTTACGGTTGGCTCCTCCTTTCAAAATTGCGTTCGCAATTTTGTACATGACATAACATACAAGTGTGAATAAACTTCAAAGATTATTTTGAGCATATACATAATATTATTAGCTACTGGTGGAGTTGCATTATTGGTCGGGGATGGGGGTGTGACTCTTTC
Source organism: uncultured Gammaproteobacteria bacterium (assembly GCA_964635715.1). Taxonomy (GTDB): domain Bacteria; phylum Patescibacteriota; class Microgenomatia; order UBA8517; family UBA8517; genus UBA8517. Next base: position 230,581 of record CAZWNZ010000001.1, read on the forward strand.
TCTCACTTTAGTTATTGGGGCCCCACTTGTGACCATCCTTATGTAATTTGGAAAAATAAAACAAAACTTGGTTAAAGTCTATTTTCTTTCTTTTCCTCCTACCCCAAGGAGACGGATAGTGGTTTCCATTTCAATCTCAGAAATTGTTCTCTCGCCGTTAATTTTTATTAATCTACCCTCAGTCGAAAGCCTTTGTACTACTGGCCAGGTTTTATCATAAAATTCACAAAGCTTTCTTTCTACAGATTCGGGCCTATCTTCATTTCTCGGATTTTGACCATTTTCGAGCGCTATTCTTGCTCTTTCTTTCGATCTTTCCTTAGTTATCTCATCAGAGATATGGTAATAAATAAAATTTGAAAAGACATTAAAATTCTTCGATAGATCCAATTGGACTTCGTCAATGATGTCAACTTGCCTTACAGTTCTCGGAAAACCGGGGAATATAAAAATACTTTTTCCGAGAAATATACCTTCTTTTGTTTCGGCACTGACAATTTCGGAGATCTCCTTGTCCGGAATATAACCACCAGCCTTAACATCTTCCAGACAATCTTTTAATAGCCCGTGATACTTTGCATATTTACCTGAATTATTTAGAGCATCGCGGAAAATATCTCCGGTTGGGATAATAAAAATATCATTGCTGGAAAGTTTATTTATTAGTAGACCCATTTGTGTATCCTTACCGGCTCCGCCCTTACCCAAAAAGAAAATAAATTGAAGAGATTCTTTTCCCATACGCGAAATATACTGTCATTATCTGGAATAATCAAGGTCAAGCATGGTAGAATACGCATGGTTAGAGTAAATATTGGGGAGTCGTCTAATGGTAAGCCAAGCTTGGCCATTAGACTGTTCCCATATAATGGGGAGTCGTCTAATGGTAAGAAGGATCTTGCCATTTTCCGACTCGTTGTTTGTAGATTAAGTATTGGGGAGTCGTCTAATGGTAGGACTCCACCCTTTGGAGGTGGCTATTCTAGGTTCGAATCCTAGCTCCCCAGCAAGATTGGACACCAAGCGACCGTAAGCTCTAAAAAAGCCCGATTCTGCTTGCTAAGTGTCATTTTATTTTAGGAAGTTTCGGACCGTACCCTTGTTATTCAGCGGTCTTTTTTACTCTCGAAGACACGACCTTTCGGTCGTGAAGATACAACTGTTCGTTGAAAAGCTGAATTAGTTGACGTTTTCGCTCCACATCTCCGTTACTCAACACATGCCTTGCGTAGTCTCTCACATCCATTGTTTTCTCATCTGGATTGATGTCTTGCCTTAACAAGACGTCATCCCTGACCTTCTTGTACTCGTTTATTCCTTCCCGAATCTCCGGAGTCAGATTAATGATTTGGGGATGAGCCATATAAGTAAAGTTGATAAATCTGAAGAATGCTTTAGCTAATCCTTCCTCGCTAATATAATCTTCCGGACAGTCGTAATCTATTTGCCGACTACAGTGATAATAGACGTGGTACACAGGATCTCTAAATTTTCTTTGTCTGTATTTATCTTCGCCGACTAAGTTTGATCCGCATGAGGCACATTTAAATAATCCTTTAAATGTGAATGTTTTACTACCCCATTTTGATTTGGGAGGAACATATAACTGTTTTTGAACTTTATCGTATATCTCTTTTGTAATAAGTGGCTGATACGACCCTTTGTACCAATTGCCCCCACCGATGGGGTATTCAAATTCTCCATAGTAAAAAGGATTTTTCAACATTAGATAAATTTGGCTCAAGCTCACTGCTGATCCCGATCTATTAGTAAAACCTTTCTCAACTAACCACTTTTTTAAAGTTCTTCCTGAAGTTCCACTATCCGCTACTTTTTGGAATGCTTCAGTGACTATTGGCCCTCGTTCTGGATCGACAATCACGTCCTTTATGCCATTAAACGCTCGATTGAAGTATCCAAGTGGTGCCATCCCCGGACGAAAGCCCATCTCACATTTTGCCCGGATTCCTCGCTTTACGTTTAACCCCTTTTGGTCATTTTCAAGTTTTGCTTGACTACATAAAATCATGAGGAGAAATTTTTCGTTTGGATTATTTGAAAATACTTGTGAGGGCGTCCTTATTTGTACCAATTTCCCTTGATCCATTAAATCGACCAACATTCCCAAGTCTCCTGCATTTCGACTCAATCTGTCAGGCGCCCAAGTCAGAACCCCGGTAAATCTTCCAATGCGAAGATCATTTAGAAGCCCCATGAATACTGGCCTTTGTCCAGATATCTTGGCTGAATGGCTTTCTTTTCTTACTTCCTTAATGACAATCCCATCTTTCGTAGCCAAGTCGGTCATTTCTTTGATTTGGGAGTCAATTGACATGGCTTGCCGTTCATCATCTTCGGACGATTTACGCGCGTAAAGGCAATATTCGATCTTCGGGTTTTCACTATTTGTAGGGGTAGTACCCATATCAAGGGTACAAGGTACCGCAAAAACGGTGGAAGTCTAGTCGGAGAATACTATAACAATCGACCTACCAGAACCGCCATCCCTTAAGGGCTCGTTCGTACACTCTATACGGTTTTGGACCGACAAAGACCTTATCATCAATAAACACGGTTGGTGTGCCATATATTCCGGTTAGATTTATGGAGCTGATTTGTTGATCTGCCATTTGTTGAGTATAGCTATTTGAGGTACAAGCCATTATTTTTTGCAAATCATAGCCACTATTCCTTACAATCTCTTGTATTTTTTCTTCATTCTCAATATTAGTCAAATTTGGAGCAAATAAATTGTCGTTAAATATCCAAAACCTGTTGCTATCTTCTTTATTAGCACAAAATACGTATTTGGAAATAAAATCAGTTTTTTCTTTGGCGGGAACATGGATAAACACTAAATTGCTTTTTGTCGCATCAGCTAATTTTTTTATTAGCGGATATGTTTTTCGAGTATACTCACAAGCATAACAACCCATAAACACGATTTTTTTATCAGCAGTCGGCCTAAGTTGGGGGAAGATACTAAGATTTAACCCTTTTATGGTAACCGTTTTTTCTGACGTTGTATTTGTCGAGCAGGAATTGTTTATCGTGGTCACTTTGTTATTTGACCCAGCTGGATCAAATACACAAAATCCGCTTTTATTTAATCCATTGCAGCTTCCATAAAGGTAGAAATTATATCCGCCTTTAATTACGAAGAATGTGCTTCCGATAGTCAAAATTACAAAAACCCATGAAATGATTTCAAAATGCTTGTTAAAAATCTTTGCAATAACTACCGATCTTGTTAGTAACTTACCTATAATTTTCCCCTTAATTTTTTCATTAAATCCAGTTGTACAAGGTCTAAAGGTAACTCGCCTTAATACACAATCAAAGGCCTCTTTTGCCAACGCTCGATGAGTGGCACTAAAGATACCTAATATTGAAAAAACAATAAGTGCAATGATGCATATCATATATTTAGCTTAATACTTGTAACACTTTCTTTAAACTCTTAACAAACATTTCTGCTTCTTCAAGGGTGTTGTAAAAATAGACGGATACTCTGAGTGAGCCTGGAATCTTACGATCTGTAAACCATGAGTGAATACAATGTTGTCCTGAACGAACCATAATGCTTGCTGAGGAATCAAGCATAAGTGCGATCTGGTGGTGGTCTTTACCAGGAATATAAAACGAGACAATCCCACCTCTTGCTTTTGGATCAGTCGGACCAATAATGACAATGTTCGGAATTTTTTGCAGTTCTCCAGTTATGTATTTGTTTAATAGATACTCCTGTTTCTGAATTTCGGCAAATCCTGTTTTTTCAATAAATGATACCGCCTCGCCCAAGCCAATAATTCCGGCATAATCTTGTAAACCTGCTTCAAATTTTTCCGGAGGTGGTAAGAACTCATGAGAGGTGTAAGTTGACGAAGCTACAGTATCACCACCAACCATAAAGGGAGACAGTTTTTCTAGTAATTTGTACTTACCGTAGAGAACTCCTGTACCTGAAGGCCCAAGCATTTTATGCCCAGAAAAAGCTAAAAAATCAACATCAAGATGAGAAACATTTATTCTTTGATGGGGCGCCGTTTGGGCTGCATCAAGAAGCACTAGGCTTCCGTATCTGTGGGCGATCTGAATTATTTCTCGAGCTGGTATAGTAACCCCGTCTAGATTTGAAGTAAAACCCATTGATACCAACTTAACTTTCTTGTTCATTTCCTTTTCGAAAGTCTCTAGATTAAAGGTGTTATCCGGATTTGAAGAAATAATTTTATGAACAATACCTATTTTTTTGACTAACATTTGCCAGGGAATTAAGTTGGAGTTATGTTCTCTATCGGAAGTAATAACAATGTCACCCTTCCGTAGTCCAAGCGAGTGGGCGATTAGGTTTATTCCTTCGGTGGTGTTACGAGTAAAAACAATTTCTTCTTTTCGTTTGGCTCCGATAAACTTAGAAATAATAGTTCTGGCTTCATCACACTTCTGGGTTACCTTAGCTGCAAGGGAGTGCATACTACGGCCACTACAGGCTGGGTATTCCTGGTAATATTCAGTTACAGCATTGATTACAGATTGGGGACGGAGGCTTTGGCAGGCGTTATCAAAATAGATCCATTTATTGTTAGCTAAGATTGAGAAATCTTTCCGTAATTGGTCTATTTTCATAATCTATTTCAGTGTTCAACAACATATTATTTTAATGCTGCATCTGCTGCTGATTTCATATCTGTCCAACTGTAGGCTCCCGCAAAGTTAGTCGTGTTTAAATAAAATCCAGGAGTCCCACTCACCCCCAAAGAAGAAGCTATGGCTGAATCTTCTTTAAGTCGAGAATCATACTTTCCGCTATCAAGGCAACTCTTTAATTCATTCTTGTTAACCGCAGATGCTAAGAAATCAGCTACTTGTTGTGATTTGGAAGCATCATTCTTAACTACATCATTGATTAAGGTATAGCCCTCGGCGGACAATAACAGATCGTGTGCTTGCCAGAATTTTCCCTGATCGAAAGCACAATAAATAGCTTTCGTCGCCAGTTCGCCGTTTCCATGACCATTAGTATAAAGCCATACAAGATCAGCCTTTCCCTGATCAACAAGTTTTTTCATTTCTGGTAGTGGAGCAACATAAGTTCCTGATGCAAATTGAGGTCCCATTTTGGCACCAATTTCTTTGTTTACTCCGGAGGCAACATGGCAGTAGGGGCAACTTGGATCTGATACCATCACCATCAATAATTTCTTATCACCATTCCCAAATTTAACCACATTCTTAGCAAATAGTCCTTTAATAGTATCGAGTGATATCTGAGGTTGCGCCGGACGCTGTGCTTGTTGTGCGGTATCAGGCTGAGCTGGTGCATTATTGGCTGTGCCACCTTTTTCCAAAAGTTTGACCTTGCTATACAACGTTCCACTAAAAAAGGCTAGGCTGATAATTCCAATGAAAAGAAACACGGCAACACCAGTGTTTAAGTTTAATGAAGATTTTTCTTTAGTAATCATAATTATTATAATTTATGTCTTCTACACATTGTAGAAGATTAGTTAACATAATGTCAAGAGATTTGTTGAAGAATTACTGACAAATATTGCTGCAAGTGCCCTTATCCAAACAGAGCATTGTCGAACTATTTGTTTGGGGATGTATTTCTATACGATTCAATGTGATGTTTACCAAAAACAGCAAAACGCTTAGGCTAATAATCACACTGCTGTATTTAATTGAAAGCAATCTATTTTTTTTGCCGACCAGGGAACGGATTCTTGGTTCAATACTCAGATCCTCTGAAAAGGCAGTTGCATACATAAAACTGGGTTTTGATTCGATAACCTTTCTAAGTGCAGAAATAATGTTGATTCTTCTACCTGTTTCTTCAACCACGACCTTGTCAGCTATAATTTCCTTTTGAATTTCTATGCTGTTTACAAAATCTCCAATAATGGGAAAGAAGAAGAAAGCGGTTTTAATAAGATTAAGAAATAGTAATAAAAGATTATCCTTCCCTAATATATGTTGCTTTTCGTGAAGAATAATTGCCTCGATCTCAGAATGAGACATGCTCTTAAGAAGTTGGTTTGAAAGGTAGATTTTAGGATTAAGAACGCCTAGGCAAAAAGCCATAAGTCTAGAATTATCAAAAATGATAATTTTATCTTGTAATAAATATTTTTCTGCTAACGATTTAATAAATTTAGGACGAGGGCAAACAGGAAAAAGACTATTTTTGAAACGTAATGTCTTGACAGTATTTATTATTAAGTTCCCAAAAGCAAGAACTGCAAGGGAGAACATTATCTTTTGAATAAATGGCAAAACAAAACTTAAACAACTGTCACAAACAAAAAAATTACTACCAACCAATTGTGGATATATAACGTTCATTAAATAGACAAAATAAAGCAACAGTCCGCCCAGAATAACTCCATAAATGATGTTTACGTTATTTCTCTTCATACTCTTTAAGCAACTTAGTTATCTCCTCTTTTTTTTCTTTGGGAAGATGTTCAACACCTTTGGCAAAGTAGGTGACGGCAAGATCACCAAAAGAACTAACCATTTTGCTCATAAATTGTTTTACCAATTTTTGGCTATATAACTCTTGAGAAATTTTAGAAGCGTAGCGGACTCTACCGCCAACCTTACTTTTTTTAAGCAGCCCTTTTGTGAATAGTCTTTCAAGAATCGTTGAAACAGTCGTTAATGCAAATTTGTTGTCTAATTCATCAAGCACTTCTTTTGGCGAACAGTCCTTCCGTTCCCAAATAATTTTCATTACTACTGTTTCTAGTTTTCCTTGTACCAGCGTTGTCATATTTGTTTCTGAAATTGAAATAATCGCAAACTATTTAATACTACAAGAATTGTTACTCCCACATCAGCAAATATTGCTAAAGTCAAACTGCTTCTGCCTGTTAGTGCCAATGTCAGGAAAAGAAGCTTAACGCCAATTGCGGCAGTAGTATTGGTGCGAATTGTTTGAATCGATCTTTTTCCTAGTTCAATAAGAAATGGAATAAGCATCATGTTATTGTTCATCAGTGCTACATCAGCATTTTCAATCGCTACATCTGAACCAATTGCCCCCATCGCAATTCCAACAGGAGCAGTTACAAGAGAGGGCGCATCATTGACACCGTCTCCAATCATTGCTACATGTTTATATTGACAAATAAGCTTAGATAATTCTGTTACCTTTTGATCTGGAAGCAATCCCGCCTTAACATGCGCCACACCTATTTGTTCAGCAACAAAAGATGCTGACGTTTCATTGTCGCCAGTAAGTATTACTGGTTTAATTTTCATTTGACGTAAGAGATTTATCATGGACTTGCTATCTTCTCTGATTTCGTCGGTAATTCCAATAACTCCCGTTACCTTTTTATTATCACTCATAATCATTGTAGTCTTCCCTTGTTTTTCAAAAGCTTCAACTTGACGTATCACATTGTCTTCAACCTTATGTTCCTCGGTAATAAATTTGATATTACCCATACAATGATGTTTATCCGAACACACCAAACAATCACCTTTTAATCCCTTCCCTAAAACCGCTTCAAAGTTTGTAAACTTATGAGGATTTAGGTTGTGCTTTTTAGCTTCACTCATGATACTTAAGGCCAAAGGGTGTTCAGAAAACGATTCGATGCCATAAGCACAAGCCAAAACATCATTCTGGGTAAATCCATTGAAAGGCACAATATCAGATACAACAGGCTCACCCTTAGTTAATGTTCTTGTTTTATCAAAAGCAATTGCTTGTATTTTCCCCAATTCCTCAACGAACCTTCCTCCTTTAATAATGACACCTCGTTTCGTAGCGTTTCCAATGGCAGAAAATATTGTTATCGGTGTTGAAATAACCAAGGCACATGGACAAGCAATTATAAGAAGGGTTAAGGCCTGGGTAAACCAGGGGGTAAATGCTTGACCCAATAGTCCTACTGGAACAGCAACCATTAAAAAGGAAGCAACCACAACAGTTGGAGTGTAATATTGAGCAAACTTTTCAATGAACTTCTGGGAATGTGATTTCTTTTCTGCCGATTTATAGGTTAAATCTATGATTTTGGAGAGGGTACTATCTTCTGCTGTCTTAGTAACTTTTATTTCCATGTAGCCATTGCCATTGATTGTTCCCGCAAAGACCAAATCTCCTTCGTGTTTATTATGTGGTAAAGGTTCTCCAGTAATTGTTGCTTCATCAACTAAAGACATGCCCATAACAACTTTGCCATCAAGTGGAATTTGGTCACCAGGTTTCACTACGATGACATTGCCTATTTCTATATCTCCAACAGGTGTCCTCCCGGTCTTTCCTTTTATCTGAGCAGTTTTGGGAGTGTTGTCAATCAATTCTTTCAAGGCAGACTGGCTTCGCTCTATCCCATAATCTTCCAATGCGTTCCCTAAAGCAAAAAGGATAACAATGATAACCGCTTCCTCCCATTCTTGAAGGTATACCGCTCCAATAATAGCAATAGTCATTAGGAGATTTATGTCTGAGAAACGAAGTTTTATTAGGCTACGAATTCCGCTGATAAATACGTTTTTACCAAAAATAATAATGAGAATTGTGAAAAGCGGCAATTCTACCCATCTAGGTAGGTGTATTGAGAAAAATGATAAAATCTCGAAAGGAATAACTGTTAAAAATGCGATCAACAGATATATAAATTTCTTATTTTGAAAAATTCCAAGATAATTTTTTAGATTTTTCATACAAATTAATATACGCTTGAATTGGCTTAATTTCTACGCTTTGTAAAAACACCCCTTTTATTATACGAAATTGCGACAAAAACCTTAAGGGTTTAATTTAATGTGGGGAATTTGCAGATTTAGCGGAAAAAATCACTAATAGGAGATTTAAGTGCTTTGGCAATCTTTTCTAAAACCTCTAAAGAAGGCGCGTATCTACCTTGCTCAATATAGCCCATATAGGCACGACTAATGCCAACCTTATCACCCAATTCCTCTTGGGTATAACCTACGTCATTTCTACGTTTCTGAATTTTCTTCCCCAGAACCTTTGGAAGCTTGGCATTCTTTCGCATGAACATATTGTCTAAAATGTTCATGCAATACACCACTTAGCCACACTTAGCATATAGCCTTGAAAACGACCACATATTATGCTAAGTTAGGCTAAGCATTAATTAACGAAAGGAGGTGAAGCAAAGATATGAACAAACAAAAACTGACAATTATGACCATCGTCGCTCTACTCCTCATTGGTGGAGGTTTTTACCTCCTAAAGCCCAAGTCGCCAGCAGAAAAAGTTGAAGATTTAAGGACAGATGTGGCTAAACAGCAGGAAAGCTCAGGGTATAACGAGTGCCTTAAACAGATAGAAGAACAGGAAGCACAACTTAAAAAGTGCTCTAATGACAAATTGGTGGCTAAAGGTTACACCGATGGAATCGATTGTATCCAAGATTATACAAACCCAGTCTGTAAAGAGACGGCTCGATACAACGCAGAAGTAAATGCTGATAACGAATGTGCTGCTGCGCCAACTACCAGCCCGAGGTTAACTCAAATTGATTGTATGAAGCTACTCGAGAAAAAGTAATTAATATCAAGAGAGCTTCTGAAAGGAGGTGAAACATATGGGATTATTTGGAAATAAACAAACAGAAGAAAAACCGCTTTACGAAACCAGTTATGTTGGCTTTTGGATTAAGGTCTATCTGAACAGAGTTGATTTCAAAGCAGGAGTTGGTTCACAAAGCATACCAATAAATCAAATCGCGAGTGTACAGTTGCCAATGATGGGTATCTGGAAAATAACCTTAGAAACAACAGGTGGTAAAAAGTACGCCATACCTACTTCGAAAAAGAAGGAGGTGCAAAAAGCTATTTATGATGCACAAACTCATTTTTCGGGGAATGTTCACCAACAGTCAAGCGATGCAGATGAGCTTACTAAGCTAAACGATTTGAAAGAAAAAGGAGTTATTACGGACGCTGAATTCAAAGCCAAGAAAAAACAGATCTTGGGTTTGTAACCTTAGAAGACCATATCAAGCATCCCAGCAGTAATGGGAGCTGAGAGGTTGCGATATTCTCCTAATTCATCAAAACCCCAGTGGTCTTTTGGTGGCTCGGTTGGCCCATGAGATTTATATGTTGGGTAATCTGATGCCAGAATTTTCAAACAAATAATAGTAAATGCATCTACTAGATCATCATGTTTTTCGATGCCAAAGTTTACAATTTGGCTCACTAATTCTTCTGCTCCTTTCTGAGGAAAAAGTATTTTACCCAACCGAATATATGGTGTAGCTGTTTCTAGTCTGGTTTGTTTATTTAATCCAGATATGGAAATTGCCTCCGCAACTACTTGCTGAACATTAAGGTGTTGAACTACCGCCAACTGATATCCGACGTTTTCTACATAAACAATCGGTACCCTTTGAAAATCTTTTTGCATCAAATCACAAAGTCTTTTAATTTCGCTAATGGTGTCGGTGAAATTTAACCTTCTATTTACAATATATGGCAAAACATATGCCTTCAAATTATCTCCGCCACCGATGGCAATAAAAGGAACGAGAGACGTGTAATCGGCAGTAGTCTTTTCAGAGATCGCCAAATCAACTCCAATGCCAATGAAGCGCGGAGGGGATCGTTTTAAATCAGGTAATTCGTCATAGAATTTTGGCCAGTTTCTTTGGACAATACGTTTATCATCAGAAATGAATTTCAATAAATATTCTCGATACCACGCAGATTCATCGGCTACCTGTCGTCTTTTAATATCTATATGCATCATGGACGGATATTTCCCGACCCAAGCTATGTTGTCATCTTTATCAATTAATGGATATTCTTTGTAAATGCCATCCATCTTGCCAGAATTAATGCTTTCCTTAAGCCGCATCATAAGTGAGTCTTCGTGCAAGAGGTTGCCAACGATAACGATTTTTGTATTTATATCTCCAATAGGCATAACCTCTCCGGTAAACCAATTCCAGAGCTTATCTCTCCCTTCTCTTGTTTTGACCGATTCCAGGTCCTCTACGTCGTCTATGACGATCAGGTCTGGTCGATATTGATAATGTCTTAACCCTCGGATACTTTCGCTTTGGGAAATTGCTGAGATTCTGGCATTGAATTGAGGAATAACAAAAGAATTTGATCGCCACTCCTCGGCGACTTCAGTAAATGGTCCAAAATCTCTAATGAGCAATTCGTTAGAAGAAAGCTCCTGTTTAATGTTGGTTAAGATTTGTTTTGATAAATCCTGAGTTTGGCTTACGACCAGCGTGAATCGTTTAGACGGTCTACCTACCATCGCCCAGATTGGGTATGCAAGTGTGGCAATGGTCGACTTAGCTGAACCTCTGAAAGCTGTAATGGCAATCTTTAATAGACCGTCATTTTGGAGAAGATTAAATATTTCTTTTTGAAAGAGAGCGGTTGGGCAAGTTATGTAATGGGTAAAATAGGTAACAAAAAACCACGAGAAACTTTCTCTAGTTAATGCTCTCCTAAAATTAGGATCAATTTGGATTAAACTAATTATTTCTTGTTGGTCATTCATGTTCTTCTTTTTCTGGCGGAGCTAGCGCCACCATTTCTAATGCTTTGTTTAGTAATTCTTTTTGTTCATCGGTAAGTTCAATATCTTTGTTTTTGTTACTGGTTGTTACTTCAACCTTGGTGGCATATGTAGGGTGGTGATGTTTAAGCCAGAACATTATTCCTGTCATGTTTTTGTCTTTAATAGCACTCATGAGTTGAGATTCAGCCATATCATTTACTAATAAATTTCCATCAAGTAATGCTTGGTCGCTCTGCTTGGTAAATTCAGGACTATCTTTGCGCCAACGATAATAAGTTGCTCTGCCAATTCCAACTTTTTCACAGGCGATTTGGACGATAGGAGTCTTTCTCAATAATTCGAGTAGCAATTTTTTATTCTTTGATTGTCTTTTCTCAATAGTTTTATCCATAGATTTTTTTGGCTTTCTGTCCAGTCAGTTTTTCCCAGCGTTTGATAATGACTTCTGTGTACACGGGTGACTTTTCCATTCCGTAACACCTACGTTTCATTTTGGTTGAAGCGATTAGGGTACTTCCGCTACCAGAAAAGGGTTCGATGATAAGATCACCCCGTTTAGTGAGAACCTTAATGTAAGGGGTAAGAATTTCTACCGGCTTTGTACCGAAGATGACACCTTGACCAGAATGCTTTTCGTCAGAGGCGACATATTCGATAAAATCAGTTGGCTGGTTCTTTTGGCCCTTCTGGTAGCCTTCCCAGTGTGGTTTACCAGCAATTGCATAAAGGGCTGTTTCATATTCTTCCTGCAAACCGTCTTTTTCATTCTCCCAATTAAATTCAACGTCTTTTGTAGGTGAGGCTCCGACCATGGCAATATCGTGTTTTGAAAAGAATTTATACTTAGCCGAGAATCCCTGATGGCGATTGGGCAGGTGCCATACAATCATATTTTTTACTTTCCAGTATTTCTCCATCTCACCCCAAATAGTGCGAAGGTTCTTCCAATTTTCATAAACAATAATGCTGAAATGTTCTTTTTGTGCTTTGGCAATATTTGCCATCCACTTTTCTGTAAAGTCAGGAGGAAGTGATTCTGTTTCTAGATATCGTCTGTCCCTTTTTGCACCAAAACCAGTTATTGGTTTACCATGCTTTTTCTTGCCATTGAGATAATCCAGAATATAGGGCGGGTCCGTAAAACACATATCAGCTTTCTCGCCACCCATGAGCTTTAACATATCTTCTTCAACGGTTGAATCCCCACACATCAGTCGACTTTCACCTAAAGCGTATATGTCGCCTTTCTTAGTGTTAATCTGCTGTATATTAAGTTTTTGAAGCTCTTTTTGGAGATCAAATTCTTCCGGAACATCAACGTCGAAGATCCCATCAAGCTCGTTACTTGAAAAGCCAACATCGGCAAGAAACGACTCGTCAAACTTGGCTAGCAAATCCCAATCAAACTCTCCGGTATTTTTGTTCAATCTTAGGTTAAGTTCTTTTTCTTTTGCTAAATCTGGAATGTCGACGTAAACAACAGGGATCGTCTTGTATCCTAGTCCTTTTGCAACTTCCCAACGGAAATGGCCACCAATAATAATGTTTTTACGATTTGGAGAAGAATTTGCTATCACTGGGTCCACCAAACCGAAACGTTTTATACTCTGTTTTAATTGTTCGGTAGCAGCCTCGTCATGTTTTCGAGGATTGTAATCGGCAGGGATTAAATCATTGACAGGAACTCCAACTGTTTGAATCTTGAGTGATTTCTTATCCATGTATTCAAATTACATGGACGTGGAGTTGTTTAGTAAGTCATTAACTAAGCTTAATTAATGTCAGTTTTCTTTTTGTATCTTTCAATCATCTTGGCAACGTCTTCTTCACCAATTGTGTTGCCATCTTTAGAAAATTCATCAGCAATTTCTCGATATTTCTTACCTGTTTGATGTAATTCATACGCTTTTTTATTTCTATCAAACTTACGAAGCGGTTGGAATTTCTTTTGCTTAGTATACGGAAGCCTTGCTTGCATTTCTTTTATCTCTGGCCAGATCGCTTTTACATCTTCGAGAGTTGTATTTGCCTCAATATCTAAAGAGATCGTTTCTGTTCCAAACTCCAAATCAAATTTTGTACTAATGACTGGTCCAACAAACATTCCCATATTGTCTGGATTATTAAAAAGCAGAAATTGTTTGATTCCTTCAATCCATCGAGGTGAAAGTTTTTGTTCGTGAGTCAATCTGTTTACGTCAAATAAAAAAGCATTTCGAGGTGCTTTGTTATTAAATTCGTCTTGAGTTTTTTTACGCTCTGTGAGGTTACCCTTACTTCTTAATTCAACTAATTCCTGTCTTTTTGACGGCAAGAACTGGTTAAAGTATTCCTCGGTATCTTCATTAATCTTTTGATACCACTTGTCTAGATCTGCTTGCAACTTAAATCCCTCATTTGGGATTTCCCACTTTTTGCGAAGATTCAAAACTGCGTCAAGAAAACTGGGTTTATTAACAAGCACCTTTATTGCTTGCTTTAATCTTGAACTGGCTTTTTGGATATACTCATTTTTCATAATTGGACGAGTCTAAATTCACTTCGTATTATAGTTCTTTGTGTCGTTTATTTTTAGAAGTCTAACTAAGAATGGAATAATCCTCAAAGTTGGCAGTCGGTAATTACGAACGATTGAGTAATACCAGAGAGTATAAATTCGTTTACGCTCAACCAATTTCTTTTCAAATAAAGAGTCGCTTTGTATGTTGGAAACTGAATCACCAGCTACTCGTTCTATGGCGGGAGCAAGTAATGCGTTATCGTATTCCTCAGGTACATAACTTTCCTTCTGTCCCTTATCTTGAATTAATATAGTTAACTGCTTTTCAATTTCGAGATAAATTTTTACCTTCTCTTTATCAGAATCGACATTTTTGATAATCCGGTCAACATCCGACTTGGAATATTTAGGACACAAGTAGAAACCCAGAAAGCGCTCATTAAATAGGAGAATCTTTGCAAGTTTCCGTATCAGAGAATTTGAATCATTTGAGACCTTAACTTGCTGCGCAAAGTAATAGCCAGCATATGATCTGACGAACAATGCAAACCGAATTGATTCAAATCCTCTTTTTTTGATATACATTGTAATTTCGATCTAAATTTAGTAAGGTAATGGTAGCAAATAGTAAGTTGCCAAACAAATGAAAACTGACGAGAAAATACCAGAACTCTTAACCATGAAGGAGACGTGTGAGCTTCTCAAAGTTCATGCCAACACCCTTCGGCAGTGGGATAAAAAGGGAATCCTGAAGGCTGTAAGATTTGGTGCCAGGAGAGATAGAAGATATAAAAAGGACGATGTTATCGCTTTATTAAATCAAAAATAAAAGTATGAATACTTTGTATGTTACTCAAGAACTAAGGCCGTTAAGGTTGTGTTTTGTGGTTGGTAGAAGTAAAAAATCTTTTCTCAAAGCAATTGCGATTAATACTACTCTTTGGGGTGGTGTCTATAATCCAATTATTAGCTTTAAGAAGACAGATAGGTTGAATATTAGGAGGAATCTTGGATTAATAAAAGAATTTGACCCCGATTATATTCTCGATTTATCTGGAGGTATACCTGATGAAATTAAAAAAGATATATCGCACTCAATTCTAAAACCAGAGGACTTCTTCTTTAGTGATGCGGCAGACATTAATAAGGGATATAGGATTGGACTCAGGGCATATGCTGCTTTTTTGGACGAAATTCCCGAATCGGAATTAACTGACGAGACCAAAAATAGACTTCGTTCGGTTAGGTCGCCAAAAGGAGAACTTGAACTATTTTATGCTGTTAGATTTGGGCTTTTAGATAAGACCATTAGCCCTGATTTAGTAGAGTTTACCAAGAATAAGCTACAACTGAAAAAAGCTACTCTTAATTTTGACCAGTACTCAAAAACTACAGATTCCGACCTCGTTGGGCCAATAGCAATAACAACTAGCCAGTTAAAACCATTTGGTGGGGGTGGAGGCTTTTCAAGTAGTCTCATTTATGTTGGTAACTGTAAAAATAAAGATGACTTAATCGAATATTGGAATTTAAGAGCATCAGGTCGAGATGTTTACTTCTTACCCGTTCAAAGTCATGAATCATTTAAGGATTCTTTAAAAGATTTTATTGATGGTTCGCATGTTGACGAAAGGTTTAATAGAATAGATTTAGATTTGCAGATTTCGCCCTCCTTGATTAGCGATTCAAAAAAATTTGAATCTATAGCTGACTGGATCAAAACGGACTTAAATACAAACCCACCAAGAAGAATGTGGTTGGCAAATTGGGGTAGAAGAAGTAAGCGAGTGTCTCCTGACATTAACTGTATTACACCTATATATTCTAGAGAAAAACTTGCCATTTCCTATTCTAAAGACGAAGTTACACCGTTTACGGCGAGCTCACCCAAATTTGTTGACGACTTCTTTCATAAAGACAACGCATGGGCAATTGGCCTATCCTTTATTGGATTTTATGAGAATGACTATACTATCGATTTGCCAAATCAGGAAGGAATGCAAGACTTGGCCAAAAGAGAACTAATCTTTGGAGGTTGGGATCATGTCAGGATATCTGATCAAGGACTTATCTTTTACCCTGATTCAAAAGATGACACTATTACAATCAGTCCAGTTCCTGTTGAAAGTGTTGTTAATGCCATCTTCGATAAGATTGGTCAAAAAAGAAAATTGAGTACCCCCGGTATATTCTCTAACAAGATACTTCAAGTGATGGGTGGACTAGAATCATGTCGTGTCTTTAAAATTAAGGGGGTTCGTGAGGCTCTTTCGTCAATGAATAAGGATGAAGGTGAAGTCGTTATTGATGGGAAAAAACTTCGTGGAGAAGTTTCTAAGGCTCGACCAATGTTGGGCTCAGCTATTCGCGATATAATTAAAAATACTTCTGAAGACAGTTTCGGGTCAAAAAACTGGATACCAGATTTGTATAAGGATTTAGTTCTATATGCTGGCCAGGCTAAGCCGCTTACACCGGAAATAGTTTTTGACTATCTTGTTAATAAGAAGCTTATAAGTCCAGGGAGAAAATTTAAGTGTAAAAGTTGCTCTTGTGAAGAATGGTATAAGATAGGCTCTTTTTCCGAAACTTTTAAATGTGTTCATTGTGGCTTCATTCAAGATATTCCACGGATAGATGATGTTAACTGGTTTTATCAAACTGAAGGGCTTGTCGCTATTTCCGATGAAGGGCGAGGGAGTTTACCTGTGATTTTATCGTTGTGGAGACTCAGCCATCAAAGCCGAATGGGAAATAACCACTTCGTTACGAGCTTTGAATTAGGAGATAAAACCGTCGCTAACTTTGATAAAGAGCTAGATTATTTTTTCTTTACAGTAGACAGTTATTCGCAAAATATTGAGGTTGTGTTGGGAGAGGCCAGAAACTATATAGATTTTAAACCTAAGGATGTTAAGAAAACTTTGGCTATCGCCAAAATGTTTAAAAATAAACCATTTATTGCGTTCACTACATTAAAAGATAAATTTAGTGATAAAGAAATTTCTCTTTTTAAGGGAATCATGAAACAGGGCTACTATGTTTTACCTTTCACTAGATTCGATCTCGACCCTTATGATTTATTTGATCGTTTTGATTCTTTAAAAAATAAATACGCGGTAACTTTAGAGGATCTATCCATCAACCTGTGCACTCTCAACCTAAATCTAACAGAGGGTGGAGTTTATGGCTTAGTAGAACTCGAAACCAAAAAGAGAATCGATAAAATGGTGGAATGGATGGACAAAAAGCGTAAACAAATTAAGGAAAAGGAAGAGCAGAAAAAATAATTATGGCAGATAAAACTTTAACTAATTTGGAAGATGAGCTTAATAAGTTTAAGTTATCGCACTACGAGAATGCCTATTTTGACAGTTTAACCAAGAAAACAATTAGCTTGTATAAAAGATTTGAAAAACTTAAAGATAAGCAAAAACAAAATAGTGCAGTGCTCGATCTATACACACTGTACCTGCAAATCACTGAAATACTTTTTATAAACGCCCATGCATTATCAGTCAGTGTGGATCGTTTTCCTTCGGCACTTTTTATTAATTCGACGAATCTTAGAAAGTTTATTGACGAAAATTTTAAATCTACAACACAATTTTCTACGTGGTTTCTGTTAAATCCTGTTTTTACTCCAACGAAAGGTGATAGTAACTTTAAAGAAAGGTATTCCTTATACTCAAACCTATTAAAGGAAGTGGCTAAAGATTATCTCGATGATTTTGATCTACTAAATGCATATAAACATGGTTACCGAATTAAAGCTAAACATGACCAAGCAATCCTCTCGATTGTCACAAATAGTGGTCAACATTTTAAATTGAATGAATCGGATAGCACGATTATCTATTTTTCTAAGGAGACCATAAACGGCACCCCAATTATCTTTGAACATTCATTGAGTTTTAAGATTGGTAGAATTTTTGTTAAGTGTATCTTTGTATGTTCATTATTGAATAACATAAGAGCAAGTACACTTTTGTATTACAAGAAGAAATTACGAGGTAAAAGTATCTCTAGATTTTATATAGACGATAAAGAGGCATGGAGTAAGACATTTGGGGGCTCACATTTTAAAAGTACTGTTTTTTCGTTGGTTAAATAACATATATGGCATTAAGTGATAATTACAAGGAAATTGCTACAACAATAACTAATGTTATTAAAAACTATTCGCTAAATTCAGAAAGAGAGGTTGATGAAAAATTCAAAATACAACTTGCTCACAGTATTCTTCTGCTTACCCATATTTATGTATTACTCAAGTCAGTTGCCGACCATCCAAAACAAAATGAAGTGACAGATGAACTTTTTGATTCTCAGATACTAATTTGGCAAGCGTGTAATAGTATGCTCGCAGCAATCCAATTAATTAGGCAGGGATACCCATTAGAGCCACAATTCCTTATGAGGGTAGCTATTGAAAGCCTGTCTTTAGCAATAAGTTTTCATTTTGACGAAAGATCATACTCACAATACAAAAATATGAAATTAAGTGGAAAAGATTGTATAGGCATTGCAAAAAAGGCACTAAAGGAAATCGGCCAAATTTACGGATTATTAAGTGAGGTTACCCATCCATCCAAAAAGACTACTGGCAATAATTATAATGAGCGAACTGGTTCAATAATAATCGGCGGTGGATATACCGATCATCTCTCTCATAGAGTACTTTTTAACTTCTCGTTGCTTAATTATTTACTTTTAACTCTTTGGAAAGGTTCGGAGCTTATATTCTATTCTTTTGAAGATGAACCAAAGTTCTGGGTCGAGAATGACGGTGGTTACAACTTAAAACTAGACAATTCTATAAAAGAGCTCGTGAAAACCATTGGAGAAGATTTTAGAAGTGCTATTGCCGCTGTAGATAAGAACGGTATCACCTAAGGCGTCGGAACGTCTGACCAACCGTCTTTGCCTTGAGTAAATTCTCTACCGTCGGGAGCGACACATCTTTTTATTCCAGTTCTTTGGTAATACTGCTCTGAAGAGAGCTGTCCACCGTCGTGTCCAATTGCTTTTGTGCAATCTTCGTAAGTTTTAACCCAAGAGTACTTTTCTTTCAAAGTGGGTGCTAAGTCGCCACCTGGAAGAAGCTCTGGATCAAAATTACTATCAGGACAGCCGTGGTCGCAGGTACTGAGTTCACCTTGGTTAAGGAGCACATTCGCTATTTGCCAAGCAGTCATACTTTGGGAGATCTTATATCTGGCTTCTCTTTCTATTGTCTTACTACCTCTACCCACTTTGATAAAATTTGTTCCACCTTTGGTTGTATCTTGTGTGTGCTCTAAAGCGAATTTAAATGCATTCTCATCCTTAATGAATCCGTAGTAATGAAGATCACCGACTATAGCCATTAAGGTAGTATCTTTCTTAATTGTATATCCTATTAATTGCGTGTTTTGTCTTGGTGCCTCAAATTTGTTTTGCCAGTTTTTATACCATATACCGAATCCCAATCCGAGGACTACTAAGGCAAAAACAAGATAGGATACTAATCTTCTTTTTGAGACTTGTTTCTTCTTTGCCATATTCTTACTTAAGTATAGAACTTAACTAGTTTCCATGCCACAATCAAGTATGTCAAACTACATCAGTCTCAAATTTGTGAGACGCCCTTTTTATAGTGTCTCATTTGTCTCATTTAGCCTTGATATGAGACAATCAGTTATAGGGATAAGAAGGTCCGTGACCGTCCCGCTCAGCCATTCGACTCCTTGCAGTCGCTCATGGCCTTCGGCCCTATAAATAATGTCGAATGTCCTGAGTGAGCAAGGCGAATCGAAGGAAGCCCAGAATGTCCTATTACCTTTATATTCTCCGTACCACCTCTAACACTCTATATATTGGTCAAACAAATAACTTGGAGAGAAGATTAAAGGAGCACCAAACTAAAAATTCAAAATCTGCAAAATATGTTAGATATTTTGATTCAGTTAGTTTGGTTTACCAAGAAGAATATAAAACTAGAACCGAAGCTATGAGGAGGGAGTCTCAACTTAAAAAGTGGACGAAAGCTAAAAAAGAGGCGTTAATAGGTGGAGATTTAAGTTTATTGAAGAAATCATAGATTAGTGAATCCAGGCTCTCAAACACAACTTTTGACTTATAGTCTGCAAAGTACTACAATTGCTCCATATAATCAGCACGACTTGATTATTATGTAGCTTAATAAAACCCTTGAAACAATTTTGCTGCTTCAAGGAAGAAGCCGGAGCGAAGCATCTTGAAATACTCGGTGCCCGCAAAGCTTATAGATTGAGAGGAGACTTAAAATGGGTCCAAAGTTACATTTATTTAGTTTTGCTGAAGATCCGGATCCGAATGGTACCTATACGGACAGCGATCCGAACGATTCAGACGCAACCTGCCCGGAGGATTTTGACTCATAGCCTTGAGATCCGATCCTCAACCGGTCACTTATGTTAATTGTATCTACAAATACAAACCTCTAAGTGACCGGATTTTTTTTAGTTCTCTTCGCTATTCAATTTGCTTCATCTTTAAAGGTTGGAGTACTATTTTATTAGTGAGAATTCTCAAACAAATTCTTCCGTTGATTTTTATAGTCGCAGTCTGCGCTGCCTATTACTTCTACATTCCCAAATCCGTCAAGGTTATGAATGAAAGGATCGACATATCTGATCCTGAAATTTTGAATGAGGGGAGGATGAAGCTCTCCGAGGATCTGGCAGACTATTTGGCTAAAGGGCTTCCCAAAAATCCCGGTAAAACTCCGACAATTTTGCATCTTTTTATTGGCAATCAAAGAAAGCTTGTGGACTTGAGGATTAAGAAGGCGATAGAAGAAATTAAAAATACGGAAGTTGGCCAAGGAAGTATCAGGATTTGGAGCACTATTAATATGGGTGCTGTCATAAAAACCGAAAAAAGAGTGATTGCATTTGATATTTCTGATATGGCTTTATCTTCCGCCCAAAGGGAACTGGCGGAAGTTGTGGATATTTTTTTGGTAACGCATAGCGACGGAGATCATTATGGCCCCACACTTCTTAATAAAGCGCTGGCTTCGGGAAACAGCGTAGTTTTACCCGAAGGTATGGGATTTTTGTATGGAGATAGTCAAGCCAATTTGTATCATTTGGAGTATGATACGGAAACAGAAGTTGACGGAGTTAAAATTACAGCTTTCCAGACGGATCACAGGGGAGATAGAAATTTTGAAGAGCCAAATGCCTGGTATCTGGTTAAAATTGACGGGTTTACTCTTTTGCATACGGGAGACGGAATGAACCTAAAAAATGCAAAAGATAAAGAAAATATGGGCGGCAAATATGATATTGATATCTATTTGGCCAACAGGAAGAATCATCCAAATGATGCCAAGAATGTGAGCCCGAAAGTTTTTGTGCCTCTCCATCTTTATAAATTTATTCATAGCAGGGAGGAACTTGAGGAAAGTACTTTTGGGTATGTTACGGAAGCTTACAGTAAGTACGAAGGTGAGTTAAAAGGGATTGGTATAAAGCTTCTTTTTATGGGGGAGAGTTTTGAGTATCCCGGCAATTTGTATTAATATTAATTTATGGTAAGGAGGTGGAAAAATAAAAGTATGAAAGGAGAAGCTTGCGGAGTGTATGGAGTCGGATTCATTGGTGCTTTGATTTACTTTATTCAAAATGCCAGTACTTTTGGCGAGGGAGTTTTAGGTGTGCTAAAAGCTATTGTCTGGCCGGCTTTTGTTGTTTATAAACTGCTTGGTTTTTTGAAATTATAAGCCGATGCCCAAAAATCCCCTTATGACAGGGGATTTTTGTGCCCAAAGTGGGAGAATTAATTACCTTGCGGTCCTTGCCCTTGTGGAGCTGTTCCGCCAAGCTGCATCAATTCTCCTCCAATAGTAATAGTAACTGCACTAACTGTGCCGTCAGAACCAGTTGTTCCGTTGACGACAACAGTATCGCCTTCAGTAAGGTCAGAGATTGAGCCTTCGTTGGCAATCTTGATGGCAGTTGAGCTTGAAAGAGTTACTATTTTGCTCCCTCCATCTTGAGTCTTTATAGTAATACTGCCGTCATCAATACTTGTTATTTCACCGCTAACGGGCTGGTTGCCTGCAGACCCGGCTCTTCCGTTGGTAGACCCTTTTCCGTTGGGAAGAGTGTTTTGCTGAACGTTATCCGGCATGTCTTTAGACTTCTGGCTGCCTTGATATTTCATGCCGGCAAAAAATCCGGCTCCGAGACATATTAAAGCAGCAATAATAATTGCTATTGCTTTTTTATTGTTTCTTTTTACTTCTTTTACCTCATTCATAATAATCACCCCCTCCCAGTTGGATAGCCCTTTGGGCATCCAACGGGATCCCGTGAGATGGTAAAGCCTATCTCACTGGGATCTTACAACGATAAGATTTTCATCTTAAAAAATACTGAGAATTATAAGTGTTTACTCATAGCGTAACGCTTCAATTGGCTGAAGGTTTGCCGCTTTTCTTGCAGGATACCACCCAAATACTATTCCAATTCCTGCAGAAACAGTAAAAGCTAAAAGAACTGAACTGATTGAAACAAAAAACGAAGAATCGTTTAGTTTTGTGTAGATATAAAAACCGGCAAGTCCGAAAATGACTCCCAATATTCCGCCCGCAAAAGTTAGAATAACCGATTCTGCTAAAAATTGAGCGATAATTGTTTTTTTCTTGGCGCCAAGCGCTTTCCTAAGACCGATTTCGCGGGTTCTTTCGGTGACTGACATAAGCATAATATTCATAATTCCAATTCCTCCAACGAGTAGGGAAATGGCTGCAACCCCGGCCAACATGGAAGTAAATGTACCAGTGACAGCAGTAGCGGTTTCTAATATATCCGATTGGGACATTATTGTGAAATCTGCATTAGCAATTTCGCTGATGTTATGTCTTTTGAGCAGTAGATATCCAACCTGATTTGCTGCCTTGTTCATCAAAGTATCGCTTTTTGCCTCAACCGCAATTGTAGATAAATATTTGACACCAAAAACTTGCTTTTGGGCGGTCGTCAAAGGAATATATATTCTGTCATCGGCGTTGTCCATACCACTTCCACCTTTGCTTTCGGTAACGCCAATTACAAGAAAAGTTTTTCCATTAATTCGAATCGATTGACCTACCGGATTTGCACCGGTTCCAAAAAGATCTTCGGCAGTAGTCGGTCCGAGTACTGCCACTTTGGAAATGGCTTCAACATTCTCATCGGTGATAAATGACCCTGAATCAATTTCCAACTTTCTGACTTCAGTATAGCTTGGTGTGACTCCGATGATTGTTGTGTTTGTATTATTACCGCCTGCGGTTACCTGAGAACGGCTGGAATATTCCGGTGACACATTTTTGATCGTAGTTACGGAAGTCGAATCAAGAATTGCCAAAGCGTCATCGTAAGTCAGGGTTTGAACACTGGACGCACTGCGAACCCCGGCGGTTGTACTCCTGGTAGGGGAAACGGTTAGTAAATTTGAGCCAATTGATTGTATCTGATCTTGTACAGATCTTTTACTGGATTCACCCATAGACATAAGGGCAATGACACTTCCTATGCTAATAATAATCCCAAGCATTGCAAGACCTGTTCTGGTCTTGTTCATACCTAAATTTTTAATGCCGGTTTTAAGTAATTTGACGAGTATCATTTGCAATTTTTTGTATTAGACGTTGCTTATGCCCATTGCCTTCGATAATTTTCCCGTCCTTGATATGAATTATGCGTTTGGCATGCTCTGCTATGTCCGGTTCGTGGGTAATCATTATTATCGTTCTGCCCTGTTTGTTTAATTTTTGGAAGATTGACATAACTTCTTCAGCCTGAGCTGATGCAATGTTACCGGTTGGCTCGTCTGCCAAAAGCATGGCAGGGTCCATAGTAAGACTCCGTGCGATGGCCACTCTTTGCTGTTGGCCTCCGGAAAGTTTGTTGGGAGGAAAATTAATTCTTTCCTGCAGTCCGACAACAGAGAGAAGTTGTTTTGCCTTCGCCCTGGCTTCATCTTCAGGGATACCGGCATATTCCATAGGGACAACAACATTATCGATTGCGGAAGTTCTTGGCAGTAAATTATAAGCTTGGAAAATAAATCCGATTTCCTTATTTCTTATTTCCGCAAGCTCATCGTCGGAGAGCTTCCCCACATCTTTGCCGTTAAGCAGATATGTTCCGCTTGTAGGCTGATCAAGCGCGCCGAGGATGTGCATAAGAGTAGATTTTCCGCTTCCGGATGGGCCCATTATGGCTACAAATTCACCCTCGTTAATTGTCAGGGAAATATCTTGAAGAACCATGGTTTCCAGATCATCGGTTTTATAAGATTTCACAAGATGAGAAATCTCAATAATAGGTTTGGACATAACTTTAGAAGCCTCCCGGCATACCACCTCCCGGCATTCCACCTCCCATATTAGAACTGCCCGAAGAAGAGCTCTTTGTGCCGGAAGTGGTTGTGTTTCCAGTGAAGAGAGAGGAGTCGTCATCTTCGGTGCTGTTGTCAACAACAATAATTGATGTAACGACAATTTCTCCTTCATTTATTCCAGAAGTAATTACGGTATAAAAATCGTTAGATGTTCCAACTTCTACGGTTGTGGTAACGGGTTTACCATCTTTCATTATTTGAACGGTTGAGACACCGCCTGCTGTGTTTATTGCGTTTGAGGGCACCATGACAGCGTCTGCAACGGAGTTGGTAATAATCTCAACATTAATTGCCATGTTTGGATAGATATCAACACTGGATGAGTCAAGCAGTATTGTGACAGGGTAAGAAGTAACGCTTGATGTGACACTTCCGCTGGTGTTTACTGCAAGAACTTTTCCGGTGAATGTCATATCCGAATACGCATCTATTGTAATGACCACTTTTTGATTTGCCTTAATATTTAATACGTCCGTTTCGGACATGCTTACTGTAGCAATAAGCTGTCCATCCGGGTCGTTGATTTTGCCTACAGTCTGCGATGAGATAATAGTAGAGCCAGTAGTAGAACTGGTTGAAGAGTTTGCGGATACGGACAATCCCTCAAACAATGCAAGATCCGAGACGGTTCCGGATGCCGGTGCGTAAATAGTTGCAGAATTTTCCTGGTAATCACGGAGAGCTGAAGTTATGCCTGCCTGCGCTTTGGCTATATCGGCAGTTGAGTTTGTGTATTTTGTCTGATTTGCCTCGAATGTTAATTTTGCGGCTTCATATTCTTTGGTCAAGATAGCCTTTTCGTTATATGTGTATTCCGCATTTGTATCGGGATTCCAGGCTCCTGCAATCATGTTGTTGTATTCTTCTTCCGTATCGAGCCATGTTTGACGGGAAGTCCACATATCTTTATCTGAGTTTATCTGCGCGATTTTGGCAGTGTTAACTGCTTCGACAGCGTCAAGATAACTTGCCCAAGCATCAGCTTGGCGTTTAACAGCATACTCATCAAGAGTAACCTCTGCTAATTTTTGACCTTTGGTGACAGTATCACCATTGGTTACATATACTGTTTTAACAGTACCGGAAACCTTGGTTGTAATGTTGGTGTAATTGCCTGAAGTAATAGTTCCTGATCCTGAAGTTGAAACAATAAGAGTTCCTTTTACTGCCGCCTCTGTTTCGTAGGTAGTTTTGGGTTTTTGAATTTTATCAATGAAAATCCAAATTCCGGCAGCCAACAAGACAGGAATTAAAGGGAAAATTATCTTTTTTGTCAGAGAAAGATCATGATAATATTTCTTAATATCGACAGCTTTCTCTTTCAGAGAAGTTCGAAACAACCACTTGGCCGTTTTTTTGTTTGCCTTTTTAATAAATTGCATATTTTAACCGGATACTTACGAGTCTAAATTTGAAACCTGAGGATTTCCTTAAGATTTGACGATATATAATTAAATATAAAATGAAAAAGATTCTTCCTTACGTTTTGATATTCTTTGTTTTTGCAATGATGCTGTTGATTACCCACAAAGACTCTTTCAGTTACCGATTTGATCAAAATCTAATCCGTAATTATTTAAGAAGCCAGGACATTGAAGACTTGAGGGGGGAGATAAAAGACAGGGTAATAATAAGCGACAGTGATATTTATATTGCATCGGGATATCTTTATACCATAGGCGAGAACCCTGCCAAATATAATTTTCAGCACCCTCCATTTATAAAATATTTGTTTGGCTTTTCGACTCTTTTAACAGGAAATCCTTTATGGGTGCAGATGTTTTTTGGTTTGATATTTCTATTTTTAACTTATTTTTTGTCTGCAAAGTTGATTAAAAACAAATTTTTGTCTTTGATCCCTGTCGGACTTCTGCTTTTTGACCCTGTTTTTGGAGAAATGATGAATGGTGCTTATTTGGATTTAGGACAGGCGGTTTTTGCTCTAGTGTTTATAATTTTGGTATTGTATTACCCCAAAAAATGGCTTTTGACTGGGATTGCTCTTGGACTTTTTGCGACATCAAAATTCTGGAGCACTACAATAATATATATTATTGTAGTGACGGCATATAAGTTTATTAGGAAGGAAAAAATAAACTTCAAAAATCTAATTTTTACTTTTGGGATCGCATTTTTTGTTTTCGTTTTAACTTACATTAAGTTCTTCATAGATGGGGGAGGGATAGTCGGTTTTATTGAAATTCAGGGAAGGATTTTGAAATTCATGCTTTCTCATAATTCTGCAGGAACTGTTGGAGGATCTATTCTTTTATTTTTGACAGGATTTTTCTCACCCTGGTGGGAAGAAGGGGTTGAAAGAGCCCTGGATTGGAGTTTTCTTTGGCCACTGGGGCTAGTCAGCTCGATTATTTTGGTAATAAAATCTAAACTAAAATCTGCGGAATCTGTCCTTTATCTTTTACCGTTTACCTATTTACTGCTGATAGGAACAGGCGTTCCTTTTACCAGATATTTTTTGATAACCCTGCCCTTTGTCCATATAAGTTTGGTAAAATTAATTGCTGGTTTTAGACAGTTAAATAAGTGACGTATATAAGATTATTATGAAAAAAATTTTTCCGGGGCTAATTTCCCTTTTTCTGCTTTTAACACTTCCGGCAACAGTTTTGGCTAAAGACTATACAATAGATAAAGCAAACATTGTTGCAGAAATAACACCCGACGGATCGGCCAATATTACTGAAACGCGTACATACAATTTTTCCGGTAGTTTTTCCTGGGCGGATGAATGGATACCGAAAGAAGAATATGGAATCACGAATTATGAATTGTGGGAGGGAACACTAAAATATAAACAAGATGACTCAGGGGCAGCAGGAACGTATTCCGTGACCGATGAGGGGGACAATGTCTATGTTAAATGGTTTTATACCGCTACGGATGAGACAAAGACTTTTAAACTTTCTTACACAGTTAAAAATGCCGTTGTTAATCACAAAGATATCTCCGAATTCTACTGGCAATTGATCGGTGATGGATGGGCAAAAGGGGTGGGGGAGGTAGATGCAAAAATAATTTTGCCGTATATAGCGCCTGATGACCAAATATGGGCTTTCGGACATGGGCCTCTAAACGGGACTGTAAATATAGTATCGGGAAACGAGGTGTATTTCCGTGCAACAGATTTTCCTCCCGAAACATTTTTTGAAGTGAGGGTTCTATTTCCTACTAATACGACATTTGTCATGGCCAGAAATGGCAATGAAACTCTAAATTCGATTTTAGAAGAGGAAAAAGGCTTCATTGATAAAACTAGGGCAAAACAGGTATGGAAATTCGTTCTGGCGTGCTTTTTTATTGCTGTAATTTTATGGAGAACTATAGTTTGGATTATAAACTGGAGTAAATATGGAAACGACGAGGAATTGCCCGAAGTGAATTTGGCCGGGACCTTGCATGAACCTCCGAGTGATCTGGCTCCGGTTTTGGTTGAAACTATGCTGAATCAGACTCCGACAGGCAAATCCATCGTTGCTACTATTTTAGAACTGACTCGTCGCAAAATTTTGGCGATAGAATTTGTAAAAGGCGGCAAAAAGACATTTTTTGGTTCAAAAGATAAGTACTTTTTGGCCCTTAAAGACGTCAGTTATAAAAATAAAACTTCGAAAATGGAGAAAGATTTAATTGATTTTCTTTTTTCCGATTATTTGATCGGGAGCATAAAAACTGACCTGAAAATAGATTTTGATGAAATAAAAAACAAATCTCAATCCAGCCCCACAGTTACCCGGAGTTTTTGGACCGAGTGGATAGAGGATGCTAAAAAGAATTTGAAGGATATGGATTTTTATGAAAAGAAAAGTTTAGATATGCAAACACGCGGACTTGTTGAATTGTCACTTTTGACAGTTATTAATTTTTTATACTTTATTCTTGTGGCTTCCGCTTGGCCTTTAGGAATACTGATTATTATCATCTGTGATATTCTCCTGGTTATTTTTATAGGTTCGATGCGCAAGAAAAGCAAATGGGGAGATATGGAATTGGCCGGATGGAAGGCATTTAAAAAATGGTTGAAAGATTATTCGGTTACAAAAAATTATCCGATAGACTCCGTAATCCTTTGGGAGAAATATTTGGTTTACGGAACGGTTTTAGGAATTTCTGCTAAGGCGCTTTCACAACTTCCCGTCAACTTTTCAAAAGCGGTAGAGAAAAGCTCGGCAATATATACGGCTTTTTATCATGGAGCAGGGATGTCCGGAATGCAAAATTTTGCCTCTTCATTTTCAGCACTCTCCAACTCATTCGGTAGTTATGGCGCCTCGGGTGTTGGGAGTTCCGGAGGTTTTTCCGGCGGAGGGGGTGGAGGAGGAGGCGGGGGCGGAGGAGGAGCAGGTTAGATTTTTTGGATAATCAGCGTACCATTTATATAGATGAGTGTTGAGTGCGAAATTCTTGAGCGAGCCGTAAAGATACGTGGCAGGATAAACTGCCGCGAAATTTGCAAAAATGATTTGATGTGTCCTTTTATTGATGATGCGAAAGTTATTCCCGACAAAAAGGGTTCTTCTTCTCAGGGTGTTCCGAATGAGACAATTCCTTACAATCAAAGTATTCTCCAATTGATTAGGGGTGAAAAATAATTTTTGGCAATTTGTGCTAATATATGCCATCGCGAGGCCAATTGCGGCCTTTTAACAAGCTAATTACAAAATTGGAGGGATATAATGAGATTTATTGGCTTTTTGCAGTGGTTTAAAATCTTCTTTTTCCCGACAGGTGCTATGATCCCCGGAATTTTTGGGGTGTATGGGAAGGAAGCACTTGAAGCTGCACTGACGGCACTGTTGGTCAAAATTTTGGTTCCTGTGGTAATAATAGGAATCGTCTGGTGTTTAACAAAATAAAATCAGAAATCAGATAAGGAGGGAAAAATGGTTTTACCGCTAGTGAATAATGCTTTGTTCGTGGTAGGGCAGGTGGTGCTTTACGAAAGCCATTACGTAGGTAGATTGGCTCTCAGAGCAAAAGTGATAATCAAGATGGCAGGTCATCAAGCCTCCGAAGTAAGGGTGATTGAGATCCTGGAGAAAGGAGAAGATAACACTACCCTGGATGGAGATTTACTAGTGGTTCCAAACATCGAACTTTTGTTTTTTTCTGATCTATAACATTGTTGCAGTTAAGGCCAGGAGGCACAACTTTTACTAAAAAGCTGTGCCTTTTTTTTGGAAAAAAGGAGATAAAAAAAGTTGGGAATGAGAATTCGGAGTAAATCTAGCCTCAAGAATTATCAGGAAAAACAGCTTCAGATTGTTATTACAAACCGGAATTAATTCGCATAACAATCAAAAACGTTCGTGTTGTTAAATATCCATAGCGTTTTGATAGTAAAGATGTTTTGAGACTGCTGGTTATTTAGGACAGGGAAATTCCGTTTATCAAAGCATAAAAACGGTAAGTGTTATTTGTGGAGCTGTGTTTGTACTTGGACGCCTAAAGATTGCAGAAAATCGTTAGGTGAATCACATCCAAAAATTTCGTTAAATTCCTCGATTGCATATTTTGAAGGCTTTCCTTTTAAACTAAGTCCCAAACCTCTGCAGTCAATATTGGCACTGACTCTTGTATCGGAGTGTAGGCTGAATTTAGGACTGTCAGAATCATTTTTGAGTATTTTGTCGGCCTTCTCAACAGCTTCCCCTAGATTTTTAGAGTAATTTTTTATGCCTCTGTCCCCGGAGCGGCCAATATAAACAAGAACAATACTGCTGCCGGTTTGTGCTACTAGGAAATCAGAGAGGAAAATAGCTGTAGCCTCGGTTGCTTTTTGTCTGAAATCAAATGCGTCTGTTCCGGAGATTTGAACAACAGGAACACTTTTGTTGTCGGCAGATTCAACTATTCCAATGTTTACTGCGGTTTCAACCTGTCCCACTGAGACAAATATATAATAAAATCCCCAAAAGTCAAATTTCTTGTCTTCCTTTATGCGGACTTTTTATGCAAATATAAAAGTAACACATAAACACTTTAATAAATTAAATTATTAAACTCTTGGAAAAGTGGGTGAATTTAGCTTCAAGAATTATCATGCATTGATGCATGATAATTGGGAGTGTCCTAATGATTCGAATCATTAGGACAAGTAGCACTGGATGGGAATTTGGTGGGGTGGGGAAATAGCTTCAGATTGACCGATAGTGTATAATAATTGCCTGATTAGCTAATTGCAGCTAACTAATATTTAAGTTGCTCTTAAAAAAAACCAAAAAGGAGGCAGTGATGGCTTGGAAAGGCGATGTTCAAAGGATTGTATCTGAAAAAAAGAAACGGGAAGAGGAAGAAGAGAGTGCTAGGCAAACTGCTCAGGTAGAAACAAACCGTGAGGGTTTGAAAAAGTTTAAATGCCATATTTGTGATAAACCGGCAAGTAAGCCAAAGATGGTTCCTGTTATCCAATATGGAAATAACCATATGGCTCCTGACTGGACCCAACCGGGGGATTTATACACATGCATCAAATGCGGTGGATTAACGTGCGACGACTGTCAATATGACGGCGTGTGTAAAACTTGTTGGGAAAAAGAACTGGGGATTAAGCTTTAAAAACAATTGAATAATAGTTAAAGACCACTCTTGCGAAAGCAAAAAAAGAGTGGTCTTTTCTTTTGGGAAAAACGCGATAACTTGAGGCTAAAAACTATGATATATCGATATATAATATTCTTGAAAAGTTTGTACTGGTGATTTGAATCATTGATACAAAATTAAGTTGGTATAATTACTTCTGATGGGGGACTATCAAGATAAACAGTTTCAGATTATTTCCAAAATTGAAGATAAAATAAAAAATAATAGTGGAAATTTTAGTGTAGTTACTCCTGTAACCGACTTTGAGAATGATGAAAGAATATGTCTGACAAGCGTGCACTTGCCGTCAAACGAGTTTAAGGAAAAGATCCAAAGATTGACCACGCCTTTGAAAGACAAATACCCCGATCATTATTATTACGAACCTGAATCGACACATATAACAATAAAAAACGTTCGTGTAATCAATAAACCCCCACATTTTAATGAAGGTGATATCAAAAAAGCCAGGGAAATATTTTCGAGTGTTATTCCAAATCACCTGAAATTTAGTGTTTATTATTACAGATTAATGCTTTTCCAAAATAATTTAGCCATAATAGGTACGACAGATGAGGAATATGGAAGAATAATTTTGGATTTGGATGAAAAGATGAATCTGGCCGGCCTGAAAGACGATAAGACATATATAGATTCAAAAGTGTTTTTCAGTAATATTACTCTGGCAAGATTCTCAAAACCAACAAGCTCTGAATTCAAAAAGAGAGTAGAGGAGATTTCTAATTCCTTAAAATTTGAACCCTATGAAGTTGATTCTGTGAGTTTAGTAACTGCCAATGCAGTCCTTAAAAAACTCAATGTTATTAAGACCTGGAAACTTAAGTAGATTTAATTGACTTTCTCTGTCTTTTTTTATATCTTTCTTCCATATGACTCCAGATAGAAAATTGAATGAAATTGAGAAACCGTTCGTGGGTAGCGAAATATACTTTTCTAATTCAATCGTGGGTGTATTAAACCAAGACCCAGAGTTTGGATGGCAGATAGTTAACTATATGATAGAAAATGGGGCCCATGTTTTAGATAAACATGTTGCTGGGAGGACCTCGGAAGAAAAAGACCTACTTTTTATTGAAGACAATGGATTTGATTACAAACTTTCCAAAAACCCTAAGACTGCGATCGAGTCCTCTGATATTGCACAAGTTGATCAGGCAACCCACGTAATTGCTTTTGTTGATGGACCAAGTCATGGAGTGGGGAATGAGATACAAAGGGCAATAGATAGATATGAGTTTAAGGGAGAAAATGTCCAAATTCTTTGTCTGGTGAGTGAAGAAAGAGCTGGTAAACTTTCCTGGATGATAAGTGGCAAAGAATGCCCAAAATATCCAAATTTTCATCTCAGCGTCTACAAAGACATCGAAGACGTCAAAAAACACATATTTAATTTTTTAACCTCAAAATAGTAATTTTGCCAATAAAAAACCGCCGAGGTCTAAATTGCACCTAGGCGGTTTTCCACTCTTTCTTTGTCTATTTATTGCTAGTTTGTTTCCAGGTTTTTCCCGGTCTCGATGAATATTGCAAAAAAGCGGATCAGATATTTAAATCTGTTCCATTTGCCGACAATGTTTTCCGGAAACCGGAAAGGTAGAATTGACATTGGTGTTAGGTCAATAGCGCCAAGGTATTTTTCAATTTGATCAATTAGAATCAACACCTCTTTGTATTGACCTTTTGCCTCGATGAAATAGGCATCCCATGGATTTGCGCAATGTGCAGCTTTCAGTTTAGCGTTTTTGGAATGAATGTTGATGATTGGCATATATTTTTTAGGCAGCACATGGTGAATAACATCGATGTAGCTTACTTCATCTCCGGGCAATGGATTAATTCCGTTTTCCAAAAGCCGACCGTTAGCATATCTCCAACTAGACATTTTAAAGATCCTTTCTTCTTTCTGTCCTGAGTGGTCTCAAGATCAGTGAGTGGAATTTGATCGCCGAATCGCAATCAATAGGGGAATAATACACTTTTAGGTGCGAATAATCAAGTTATAGGATATATAAAATTTCTAGGTGCGACTTCAATGGAGATTTGAACACCAGAATCACTTCAAATTTCAGGAGCGTATTCAGATGGGTTTTTGGGAATAGAGCGACTTCAAGGGAGATAAAAAACCGGTAGTTTGCGTCTATGTGACTCGGGAAGTAAAATTGCAGTATGAGCCTTGAGGAAAGAGTCAAAAAAATTGAGGAGAGGAATAGGCGGGTAGAGGTGGATAAGGCTTGGGAAGTGAGCCTCGTCAGGAGAGCGCTTCTTGTTGTTTTTACATATCTTTCAATCGGAATTTATTTAAATGCGATAAAAATAGCAAACCCCTGGTTAAATGCTATCGTTCCAGCTTTTGGATTTCTTCTTTCCACCCTCACGCTCCCTTTCTTCAAAAAGATGTGGATGAAATATAGGAGAAAGTAAAAATTTGGGAAATTTGGCCTCAAGCGTTGACAACGCCTTTTCCACGAGTCA
This sequence comes from uncultured Gammaproteobacteria bacterium, assembly GCA_964635715.1. Classification (GTDB taxonomy): domain Bacteria; phylum Patescibacteriota; class Microgenomatia; order UBA8517; family UBA8517; genus UBA8517. The sequence continues at coordinate 264,126 of CAZWNZ010000001.1, forward strand.
TTATGAAAGTATCGAGCGCTTGCTAATTGAATGATGCAAGCCTATAATGTTCAAGCTCTTTTAATCGCTAGTTAGGTTGGCAAGAGATGCTGTTGTTATGCGGAGGAAGAGGGATTTAAACCCTCGGATGTGCTTTAACACATCAACCGTTTTTAGGACAGTTCCGGAGAACATCACATACCGGGTTTCCTCCCAATCTCTTGCCAGCTTAGCTAGCGATCTTTTGTTTTCTTCTTAGGTATGTTAAAGAGCTGCACCTTTTCAAGACCTGGAAACCTCACATTCAAACTATGATTAGTAGAATTAGTTCAAGACAATAGGTATTTTTCCCAACAAAAAACCGCCCTAAATTGGCGGTTCGGCTCAGCAGCTATAACTTACGTTTCTAACTATTGTGCAGGACGGTTAAGCTACAAAATAGCTGAACCGCTATACTCTTATTATAACATATTTGCAGGCTAATTATAAGGGAATTTTGGTGGAATTATTGGAAAAAGAGGAGTAAGATTTGGCGAAATACCACAATGTTTGAAAAATTAGTAACAAAATTAGAAGATTTCATATACAAAATAGTTAAAAGGGGGATTTTTGGAATTTCCTTTAGAGCATTGTCCTCAAGGGACTGGGACATTGTCGAGAGCAGAATATTTGATATGGATAAAATATTAATGACAGTGTCAGCCTCTGCCCTCGCGCTATCTCTCCTTCTAATTAATTCTAGAAGCGTAGCACCGAAGTTAACATTTTTTATCTTTTCGTGGGTACTCTTTTGGATTGCTATCTCCATAGGAGCGCAGATCTATCTTTTTGGAGTTAAATACTCTTTAGGTAATGTGATTCTTAAAGGGAGAAAAAATAAAAACTGGTTCCTAAAAAAGTTTGGTAAATATTCAGGAGACTATTTTTATAAGCTCAACAGGGGAATAATTTTCTGGTTATCTACTATACAAAATTTTGCCTTTATTTTAGCTTTTATCTTTTTATTCCTTGGTGTACTTGAAAACTTTACTCCACAAACAGTAAAGTAATCTATGGTTTTAAGGTGCTTTGCCCTCCTGTGCCAAGGCTATGGAAGGGTGAAGAGGTTATATAGGATTCTTAGAACTCTGAATATCTAGCATGAACTCTATGCGTTTTTCATATTTTAGCTCTGGATTCGGCCATGCTCACCATTCGCTCAAGTTTATTAAGCTTGAGAAATTCTTTTTTGATACTTGAGCTCACCTCTGTCTTTGTAAACAACTGGTTCGGCGAGGTGGAGGGTGACAAGTTCCTTGGTTCGATATGACTCACCACGTCGCTGATTATTTCAGACTTTTGAGTAAGTCTTCATATTTCAATTTTCCTCTGTCTTGATATGCAACAACGTCTGCACAATCTTTTTTGACCAGCTCCGCATTCACTAGTTTTCCTTTTTTACATCCTTCAGGATTATCTATTAAACCTTCATTACTTTCATTATCACTTTTGTGCATATAGTCACTCGGTAAGAATTGGGGAGTGGTTTCGCAGTCTATCCAAACCCATGCAAGGACCCTGCCATACTTGTCATCCTGGTATCTGTCGTATTCTAAGTAAACTTTTTTATTAGTTAGATTTTCCTCTAAATAGGCCTTGGCAGGCGTCTTTCCCGCCTCAGCATCAATGCCCAGAAGACGGACTTTTACACCATTTTTGAGCACAAAAGTATCGCCATCCTCAATCTTTGTAACTACACCACTTTTTGGAAAAAGGGTTTTGAGTTCATAGTAGTTTTTTACCTTTTCAAAAGCTTTTGCATTCCATCCCAGTGCTTGGGTAGTTAATATTCCTGCAATTAAAACTGCTGGAACGCCAAGTTTTGCAAGAGATTTGGCAGTTAGTTTTTTCTTTGAAGTTTTTGGCATTAATTAAATTTACCATTTCTATGATGATTAGTTAATTTCAGAAAAATTGAAGTGGGGCATTGACCAAAATACGATTCTAATATATAATACCCATACACTGAAGGAATAAGTTGATCCCAATTAGAAAGCTAAAGCTTCTAACGGGACAGGTTCGTCTTCAGTAATATAGAGGTTAACTTTCCGTTCGACTCCAAAGTCGCTCAGGATTAACAACTTCATTTTTTAGTTGGTACACTTACATTTAGGCGACAGAATACAGTTTTGAATAATAGGGACCCGAATTAGTTTATTTTAAGTTAGTCCGTTAGTATTTACGACTGTCGTTTGTTACTTAAATTATCTGCACTTTAATATCCAAAGATGACAGGTTAATACAATTTTCCAGACCTCAGTGCGAAGTCTGGAAAGAAAACGTTTTGGAATTCAAAACGTGATTGAAAGCAGGATTATCCCATTGGATGCGTAAGCTATCCAAATTGGGAACTATTTGAGGGTTTGATCCTGGCTCAGGATTAACGCTGGCGGCATGCCTAATGCATGCAAGTAGAACGATCCTTGTGTTCTACACAAGGAATGTCACACAAATACTACCAATGAGTACCAATACTACCAATTTCCAATGGAAACAAAAGAAGTTGGGAATTTGGCATTGGTATATATTTGGAATTTGGCATTTCTCGCGTAGGACGCGAGGGTAGTTGCGAACGGCTGAGTAATGGATAGGAATCTCCCTTTTGGCGCGGAATACCTCATCGAAAGATGAGCTAATACCACATAAGATCGCAAGATGAAAGCCCTTTACCGGGCACCGAAAGATGAGCCTATCTCCCATCAGCTTGTTGGTAGGGTAATTGCCTACCAAGGCTATGACGGGTAGGGGGCGTGAGAGCGCGTTCCCCCAGAATGGGACTGAGACACGGCCCATACACCTACGGGTGGCAGCAACAGGGAATCGTACACAATGGACGAAAGTCTGATGTCGCAATGCCGCGTGGAGGATGAAGGCCTTCGGGTCGTAAACTCCTTTTACAGTAATAGAGATGTTATTGAGAATAAGCACCTGCTAACTCTGTGCCAGCAGCCGCGGTAATACAGAGGGTGCAAGCGTTATCCGGATTTATTGGGCGTAAAGCGTTTCGTAGGTTTCTAGGTAAGTTATTCTTCAAAGACCACGGCTCAACCGGGGGAAGGGGAGTAATACTATCTGGATTGAAATATGGTGGGGCTTCTGGAACTGATGGTGTAGTAGTGAAATACGTTGATATCATCAGGAACTCCGAGGGCGAAGGCAGGAAGCTAACCATTTTTTGACACTGAGGAACGACAGCTAGGGGAGCGAAAGGGATTAGAGACCCCTGTAGTCCTAGCCGTAAACTTTGCTCGCTAGAGGTTTGCCCGTAAGGGTGAGCCTCGTAAGCTAACGCGTTAAGCGAGCCGCCTGGGGAGTACGGTCGCAAGACTAAAACTCAAAGGAATTGACGGGGACCCGCACAACCAGTGGAGCATGTGGTTTAATTCGAGACGAAACGAAAGACCTCACCCAGCCTTGACATGATACCGTTTAAGCACCTAGAAATAGGAGCTGATCTTAAGAAATTTTGATGGTACCACAGGTGCTGCATGGCCGTCGTCAGCTCGTGCCGTAGGGTGTTCCCTTCAGTGGGGTAACGAGCGCAACCCTTGCCGCAAGTTGAATATTCTTGCGGGACTCCCTAAATTTATTTTAGGGGGAAGTGAGGACGACGTCAGGTCAGCATGGCCCTTATAGCTGGGGCAACACACATACTACAATGGAGCCGACAGAGGGTTGCCAAGTGGCAACATGGAGCTAATCCCATAAACGGCTTCTCAGTGGGGATTGGGGGCTGCAACTCGCCCCCATGAACTTGGAATTGGTAGTAATCGCGAATCAGCATGTCGCGGTGAATACGTTCTCGGGTCTTGTACACACCGCCCGTCAAGTGAGTAAAGTTGTATATACCTTAAATCCCGTTGTACGGGATCAAGGTAGAGACAGCGATAAGCACTAAGTCGTAACAAGGTATCCGTACTGGAAGGTGCGGATGGATCACCTCCTTTCTAAGGAGATGACTTTCCCGCCAAATTGGCGGGACTGTTTCACCCCCATTTTAAGTTAAGGGTTTTTTGGTTAAAAAACTATAAACATAGCTTTCAATCACATTTGGAGTTCCAAATAAATTAATCTAAATCTTTGGAGAGTCAACGAGAAATCCCGCTACAACGCGGGATTTTTTGTGTCCTTCGATTTCACTCAGTATCTTTGAGGAAAAATATAAAAATAGGAGAGTGAGGAGCTGGGATATTGAAGTGTAAGTTCTTTGGCGGGCTTTTTTGTTTGATTAATATCAAAAAGCCCGCCAAGAGCAATGAAACAAAAAGAGATTTATTGTTTACGAATTTTTTTGATGATCCCCGTCGCAATAAGGCAGAGGCCAACAATGCCCAGTGCCGGGAAAGGCCAAGAAATCTGTCGATCGACACCCGTGACAGGTATCAGAGCGGCAGCCGCGGTTTCAGCCGGAGGATCATATGGTTCCGGAGTTTCGGACGGCTCAACCGTTGGTTCATCGGTTGGTTCGTCGGTGGGTTCTTCAGTAGGTTCCGGAGTGCCAGTAGGTTCCTGAGTTGGGTCCTCGGTAGGCTCATCGGTTGGTTCTTGTGTTGGTTCATCAGTTGGCACTTGTTGCTGAATTGCCTCCAAGTGGCTGATGTCTTTACAATCAGAACCGCTTCCAACTTTCGTCACTGTGACAGAGTTGGTTCCAAGACCACTCACAGAATAACAGCTGTTGCTTCCGGTGAGAGTGATGCACTCATTGCCACCAGTTGACATTTCTGACCCTGCCTTTACTATGACCGAATTGATCACAAAACCTGGGTCGGCATTAATGGTAACAGACGTTCCACCCGAATCTTCTTTGATGTAACCATCCGAACTGGGGTTTAAACAATTACCCGCCCCTTGAGCACTTACTGACGTGGTATTGAGTAAACCCGCCGTGAGACATGTGATGGCCAAAACGGCCACAAACACGAACACTATCTTTTTCATAATCTCCTCCTTTGGGGGAACTAAAATAGGTTTGTCCTTTTTTAAATCTCTTTTGTTTTAAAAGGGCTAATTAACTAACAATAAATTAAATAAATCCGCTGTGGATTTATATATTTTCTGATTGGAATTATAGACTAAGAAGTCAAATTTTACAAAATTATGGGCTATTTATTCATATACATTTCTTATATCCCAAGAAGCAATCTATCATATATTCTTTGCTCGTCCAAAGAATGTAAATCCAATTTCTTGCTTCTCCAAGAAATTGGAGAAAGAAAGAGCCCCATGATACTTTTTAGGTAGTCACTCCATTCGTTCATACAATACAAAAGAACTTCTTCGGGACAAGCCCTCGTCAAACATCTTTTGTTTCTTGATATGTATTCACTCATTTCATTCGAATCTAAAAAGTAAATGGGATTTGGTGAACAAAAGTAAATTTTATAGGCGGAATTGGAATACAAATACAAAAATCTGAAGCTAAATTTATTATGCATTAATACATCGTTAAAGCATTCAAATTTTCTTTCGGAGAGAGTTTGTGATAATATCGTTGCCTAGTGGAGAATTCCAATAAATGCATTCGGCAATTCTCTTTAACATTATTAATAAAACGATTCCGATTAAATCAAATTAAATCCATAAAACTTAAGGAGGAAGAAATGGGAATATTCGATAAAGTTACTATTGCGGGAGGCTTATGCTCGACTGGGTTTTGGGGTTTAATACCCGGAACTACACTTCTTTTTAAACGCGGTTACGGAGCTGCGCTCGCTGCGGCCGAAGTGACGGTCGTGGAAATACTGTATGAGGAAGAGAAGTGTAAGGTGAAGATCGATCAAATCGTAAGCCAGGGAGCGGCAACCAATTACAAAATTGGAGACGTTTTGGTTGCAACCTCTGACGAGCTCACCGCGGTGTAATTTTCGATGAATTGTCAGTTTTGTAGTATTAGTTTTTTGCCCCCAAAAGGCCAACTTTGAAATTTAAGGTTGGCCTTTTTTCTTGGCTCAAACCCCTTTTCTTGCCCAATGCTGTCTACTGGCTGCAATAACTTTTTCTTTATTTTGATTACTTGATATAGGCAAGGGGAGGGTGGTGGAAACAAAAGGTCTGGTAATCTGTCCGTCAATCGTCATCTTGGTAGCAATCTGGTATTTTCCAAGATTGATCAAATCCTGTGCAGTGAAAACTTCGGCAAATTCTTTATTTAAAACGTCCGCGTCGTTTGCTCCAACAGCAAAAGTCATAACAGTACCCGCATTTCCCAAAATTGCCCTTGTCACTTCCTCAGGAATCTGAGCCATGTATTGATTGGCAAGCATGATATCGAGTCTGTACTTTCTGGCCTCACTCATGATTTTGATAAAAGATCCTGTGGCAAAGTTTTGGAACTCGTCGACATAAAGATAAAAATCCCGCCTCTTTTCCTCATCCATAGAAACTCTGTGCATAGCTGCAAGCTGGAATTTGGTAATAAGCATGGCGCCAAGAAGAGCCGCATTGTCCTCTCCAAGCCGACCCTGAGAAAGATTGGCAAGTAAGATTTTCCCGCCGTTCATAACATCATCCAGTTTAATTGAGCTTTTGGGCTGACCTATGACGCTTCTGATGAGAGGTGAGGCAACAAACTGCCCGACTTTATTTAAAATAGGGGAAATTGCCTCTTGTTGTAATTTCTCCGGCATTTTGTCAAACTCGTTAACCCAGAAATTTTTCAAAACTTCATCTTTAAGCTCCATTTCCACTTTGGTTCTGAAAGCTTTATTAGTTAGGATTAAAGGAACATCTTTCAGTGTTGAATTCGGAACTTGTGCAAGAGTTGAAAGGGAATTGCGAAGCACATATTCCAGTCTCGGGCCCCAGGAGAAGCCGAATATTTTATTGAAAATTGAAACAATTCCGGAAACCACAAGCTCCGCCTCTTCTTTGTTGGTTACCTCCAGGGGGTTAATTACAACGGGGTAGTTGATATCTGCGGGGTTAAAATAAATAACGTCATTAATTCTATGCTTGGGAATATAGTTTAAAATAATGTCGCAAAGATCTCCGTGAGGATCGATTATGGCCAAACCGCGATCTTTCTTAAGATCATCGATAGCCATATTGGCAATAAGAGTGGATTTACCTGTACCCGTTTTTCCGATTGCCCAAATGTGACGGCGCCTGTCAATATCTTTTATACCGAAAATTGTATCCTTGTTCTTAAATACAGTCTTGCCAAAGAAATTGACATGAGCGCGTTCTTCTTCACGGGTTGTGATTGCGTTCGGAAGGTTTTCAGGAGGTTCGGATAAAACTTTTGTGCCCCAAGCAATTCCTGTCGTTTTAATTTTTTCGGAAGGTAGATGCCATAGGGTAGCTAATTCTAATATGTTTAGGATATTGTTATCGGTTACTCGCCTTAAAAGAGTATTCTTTGAAACATTTGACGAATTACGAATCTTGAATAATGAATTATGAATAGTGGAAAAATGGTTTGCATCTGCTCTGTTGAAAACTCCAAAAGCAGAACAAAGCTCTGTTAGGTATTTCTTCGTATTGTTTACCAGGCGAATGGATGTCTTAAAACCCGGGTAAGAAATTTTCTCAGTTATTATGTTTTTGTCCGATCTTGGCTGATAAGTTCCATCCTCATTTTTGGTACCGCAATCGGCATAAGAAGCACCTTGCGACTGCCATTTAGTACTGATTGCCTCAAGAGCTATTTGGATCAAAACAACATCAGTTGGCTCAACTTTTGATAGAACTGAGAGGACGGAAGAAAGAGGGTCGACATCTGTAAACTTATCATAAGTAGCAATAGGATAAAAATTTCCTTTCGAAAGCTTCAGCTCTTTAATGTCCAAGTTTGTGGCCTCCGCCAGCGGGTCTGCGACTTTTTCAATAACGACAAGTGGGTAGTTGCTTTGGATTTGAGCTTCCAAAAAAGGAACTAAAGAGGGATCACAAGTTATCAAAAATCTGATTTGTTGATTTACTGAGGCTATTTCAAGAGATAGGGATAAGGATTCTGTTCCAAGAAATTTTTGGAAATTGGAGACGCCATTAATTTGGGTTAGAGCAGAAAGAAAAGTCTTCGCTGCTTCAGGAGTAACTTCCTGATTTCTTGGAAGCTTCAAAAAAAGTGTAGTAAGCTCGGACATATTTCTATTATATATGGTTAATGGCTAATGGTTAATGGTTGATGGTTAAAGAATGATTGTGGAGCCTGTACCATAGATATCTAATTTCTAGATACTTTTGATTGGCAAGGCTCCACAATGAGGAGGGGGAAATATCTATGTTAAAAAAATAATTGCTATCACCGCAATCAGGATAACAATTGCCAATATGATGCAAAAAACACCCGACCTTTTGAGTGATTTTATGAGGCACGCAATAAAAAAAATTGCGGCCAACGAAATTAAAACGGCGGCCGGGTTGAGTATTCTTCCTTCCATTTTTCCTCCTTTCAGCCAGTTTTGATTTGGTAGATTTTGTAACCCGAGCAGACTTTTACTAGAATATCATCCGTTTCCGGGCCGTGGGAACATGTGTCGGAAACAACAACCCAGTCAGGGTGTTTTTTGAGTTCTTCCTCATCCCTTTTTGTTATCTCGACCCTGATCTGACAGAATCTCCAGCTACAACCGCATGTGATTTCTGACACTTTTCCAACCCACCTTTCTTTGTTTTGTTCAAAAAAAGATATGAACTTTATTATTAGTAGGACAACCCATGCACACGACATTTAGCCACATTCCATAACGGCTAATTTTATAGGTGAAGGTATTTCCCCGCCACTTCCGCAATCTCTCGTTCAACGTTTTTTCGAGGGATTCAATATTTTCTTGACTGAGCACAACCATGTTGCCGTTCTCGTCATGAAATTTAAAAAATTTTTTATTGCCAGGATTCATTCTTGTACAGTATTTGATTGTGTCTGTACAACAACAAGATCTGATGGGTATAGCTACCATTTTCTCCTCCTCTTTTAATTTTTAGGTACCTTCCAAAAAGCAAATTTTTTGAAATTGCTGCAAGTTTACTATTATGGGGTAGGGAAGTCAAACTGGGTTAGTAGCTAGTGGTTAGTAGATAGGAGGCGGAGACAAAATTTGAAAAATGCACATAAGTAAAGAACAGTGAATTTAACACTGTGGCTAACAAATCAACCTTATGTTAAAATATGCGTCGATGGGGGTGCGTGGCTCAGTGGTAGAGCGCGTTCCTGATAAGAACGAGGTCCATGGTTCGATCCCATGCGCACCCACTAAATCTTCTCGTTCGGCATTTCGTTTTGCTCAATGAAAGAACGAGGTTGGGGAATGATCCTCTTTCGACAGGCTCAGGATCATGACATGCGCACCCACCAATTAGTTTAATTAGTTTTCTTCAGCGGTACCTTTCTTCCTTGGCAAAAAACACTATACACACCTTTAAAGGTCCGACCTTGTAAGGTGTGTAAAATCTAGAGTAGTCGGTTTGATTCTATTTGAATTTAGGGGTAGAATCGGGGTGTTTTCAATTTGCGGAAACAAAAATTGTCAGGAATTATTTCCTGTTTTTATTTATCGGCTATAGCCTTGAGCGTAGTCGAAAGGTACTTTAACTTTTCAATCAAATTCATATTCAATTCTTTTTCAGAATGAGGAGGGAGAAAGATGAAAACAGTAATGAGGGTAATTTGGATGGTTTTTGTGTTTTTGTTTGGGGAGGTGATTTTGATAACTATTTTAGGAGATGCTTTCTACCTCTGTTTTTATAACCACCTGGAATCTATTCCAAAAGGATTTGTCTTTTTAGGTGTGATTTTGTGGGCTCTATCAACATGGTTTTTAGTAGATGAAATAAAAAAAATGTGGAAGTGTGACCTGAAAAATACTAAGGATTATGACAAGATTTTGCCCCCAAGCTGTTTTAGCTGAGAAGGAGAAAAAATGTCTTTTTTGACGAAATTAAAAAACTGGATTGGTATTTTTTCCCTGCAAATAAAATTAGGAAAAATTACCAGAAACGTTCAGAGACTGGAACAAGAGCCAGATATTTCGCAGGGTATGTTGGGATATGCGGTATATCTGAAAAATCAAAAGGAAAAAATACTTGTCCAAATATCCAAGTTAGAGGAGGAGAATTATGGAAAAAATAACGGTTTATTTAAACGAATTAAAGAAGAGAGAAAGCCTGATTTGTTGTCTGAATAATGTTTCCTGGGGAGAAGGATACCACTCAAAGACAGCTTTCGGCAAATCCGAACGGGTATCTTTTCCGGGGGACACAAACCTTTATTGGTGGGCTTTGGTTAATGATCTTGGTGCCATGGTTTTTGGTGTTCTCGAAGAAAGAACAGATAAAATCATTATTATTGCCAACTGTGATCTTTCGGTTCGGCAAAAACTAATGGATGTCTTGGCCAATGTCTTTAAGGCCCCAGTTTTTTCAACCATAACGATAAATTAGGAGGAAAGATGAGAAAAAATATCGGAAAGATTATCGCATGGTTTGTTGTGATTTTGTTCACCCTTTGTGCGATAGGTTCACTGCTTTTGTTCTAAAAGATATTTGATTGAAATTGTTGGGTAGTAGGCGGGAGCCGATCTTTGTAAAAAGACCGGCTCTTTTTTTGGCAAAATTACTCTTACATTAGAAGGGTGAAATCACACAGATTTATAATTTGTTGGTCTTGACGCCCAAATCCATTCAGGATATAATACGCTTACCTTGAAAAAGGTAAATCTTTTGAGTTCGGAATTTTTAATGAGAATCAACTTAATTTCTAAAAAACAAAGCGCGGCCCTGCGTGGTTAACGGAAATTAGTATCTTCTTTTTGAATTTACCGGCTCAAAAGCCGGTTTATTTTTTGTCAAAATGAAACACCTGTCCGACAAAGAAAAACTGGAAGCACTTTACATAAAGATAAATGAGGCTGAAACTAAATATCGGGAACGTCTGAAAAACTTCAGAGGTGTCCCGCACGAATCAGCCATGGGTGAACTTAATTTTTCCGAGCTTAAGGTTCGTGAAGATTTTGTTCGCTCTCTGAGGGAAGAGATCTCGCAATTAGAGAAAAAACTGGGACTGTCTACAAAATTGTCTCCGCATTTTCCCTAATAGGTGAGGGCTCGAAGTTTATCTGGCTGAACACCTCATTTGCAATGAGGAGGTAGGCGGTTCGACCCCGCCCGAGTCCACAAAATTTTTGAGTAGTGGAATATACCGCCACGGGGCTTAAAGGTAACTAAGTAGGTTCGATTCCTACTAAGTCCGCATTAATTCTGTTAGCGCAGAATTCTAGAACGTTAAAATTTGAAGATTTAAGGTTTTTTTAAAATGTGTAGGTAAGTGATAGGGAATTTTAGATGAAGAAGTTTTATATTTCTTTTATCTTTTACCCTTTATCTTTTACCTATTATTAGAAGAGGAAGGTCGCGTCCCAAACTCGAATTTATTCGAGTTGTGTGGGATCGCAAGTAAACAACGCAGACAGTGAATGCCTTGCTTTTCGTCTCCGAAGAAGGACGTACATAGCCACGAAAGTCGCCGGTTAGCTGCTACGAAGCTTTGACCCGACGGTGTCCGAATGGGGAAACCCATCCCGCTTTGCGGGATATCTTGAGGCCAAAATGTTGACGCAAGTTAATATATAACTTTAAGTATGGAAACCACCTGAACTGAAACATCTAAGTAAGGTGAGGAATATAAATCAACGAGATTCCGCCAGTAGCGGCGAGCGAAAACGGAACAGTCTAAACCATTGTGCATAGCACAAGGAATGTCACACAAATAAATACCAATAAACCAATAAATACCAATTTACAATGGAAACATTTAGAATTGGGCATTGGTGCACATTGGTACTTATTTGAAATTTGGCGTTTCCTGCGCTGTGCAGGATGGGGTTGTAGGACTCTAATGTGAGATCTCTATTTTAGTAGTAGAACAGTCTGGAATGGCTGATCAAAGAAAGTGAAAATCTTGTATACAAAACTAAAATAGGCTCTAGGAGTATCCTAAGTACCACGGAACACATATTCTGTGGGAATCCGGGGGAACCATCCTCCAAGACTAAATAAGACGAAAGAGCGATAGTGAACAAGTACCGTGAGGGAAAGGTGAAAAGCTGAGTGAGACACTCAATGAAATAGAACCTGAAACTGTTTGCGGTCAAACCGTGAGAGCTGGTCGTAAGACTGGTGATCGCGTGCCTATTGAAGAATGAGCCGGCGAGTTTTCAGTTACTTCTTATGTCTAACTCCAATTTGGAGGGAGGCGAAGGGAAACCAAGTGTGAATAGCGCGTTTGGAGTAACTGGAAGACCCGAAACTGGGTGAGCTAACCATGAGCAGGGTGAGCTCCGATGAAAATCGGAGGGAGGCCCGAACCCGTTGTCGTTGTAATGACATGGGATGACTTGTGGTTAGGGGCAATATACTTATCGAACCCAGAGATAGCTGGTTCTCCCCGAAAGGTCTATGGGGACCGTGGTCCGTCACGTTCTGCTGGTTGTAGAGCACTGGCTGGGTTGGAGAGCGCAAGCAATTCAATCTAATCAAACTCCGAATACTAGTGTGAGCTATCGGACTAAAAAGCCGCATCGGGCTAAGCTGATGCGACGAAAGGGAAACAACCCTTGACTCTCAGTTAAGGCCTCTAAATTACATCTAAGTTTGAAAGGAAGTTTTCTTTCTCAGACAGCCAGGAGGTTGGCTCAGAAGCAGCCACCCTTTAAAGATAGCGTAACAGCTCACTGGTCGATTGAGAGGATGCGCCTAAGATTTATCGAGGATAAGATGTATGCCGAAGCTAGAGATATCCGTGCCTTGCACAGGAATGATTAATAAATACCAATAAACCAATAAGTATCAATCTCCAATTAAAACTGGAATTGGGAATTTGGAATTGGATTATTTGTAATTTGTCATTCCCGTGCAGAGCGCGGGTGTGGTAGGGGAGCGTTCCAATTGCGGTGAAGGTGAACCGGAAGGTTTGCTGGAGCGGTTGGGAGTGAGAATGTCGGCTTGAGTAGCGTACAATACTAGTGAGAATCTAGTACGTCGAATGTCCAAGGTTTCCACTGCAAGATTCGTTCACAGTGGGTTAATCGGTTCCTAAGGCGAGGCCAAATGGCGTAGTCGATGGACAATTGGTTAAAATTCCAATATATGTGTTAAATCGAAAGATCCCGCAAGGGATGAGCTAGGGATTGACTGAGCAGGAGTTTTGAAGCTTTTTCGTGAAGTAGAGTGCAGAAATCGAAGTAGTTCTGACTGGAAAATCCGTCAGAATGTTTAATTAAGATGGTGCAAAGTTCTCCGCGAGGAGGGCGATTTCAAACGCTTCAGCTTACAAGAAAAGATTCGTAGCGAGAGTTAACATATGCCGTACCGCAAACCAACACAGGTGGACTGGGGGAGCACCCTAAGACGATCGAGAGACAAATCCTCAAGGAACTCGGCAAAAAAACTACCCGTAACTTAGGGAAATGGGTTGTCCAGCGCAAGCTGGATTGCAACTAAAGTTTATTGGTCGACTGTTTATCAAAAACACAGGCCCGTGCAAAAGCGAAAGCTGAAGTATACGGGCTGACGCTTGTCCAGTGCCGGTAAGTTAAGAGGAGGGGTGTTCTGAACTTGTTTCAGGATGCTCTGAATTTAAGCTCCGGTGAACGGCAGCAGTAACTATAACTGTTCTAAGGTAGCGAAGTTCCTTGCCAGGTAAGTTCTGGCCCGCATGAATAGCGTAACGAGCTAATAACTGTCTTGAGGGTTTACTCGGCGAAATAGCGATGGCTGTGAAGACGCGGCCTACTTCCACATGGACAAAAAGACCCCGTGGAGCTTTACTGCAGGTAGATATTGCTTTCATATTTTTTGATTGTCTAGAATAGGTGGGAGCCGCAAGGCGATCTTGTAATACCACTCGTTGAGAAATGTGAGGCTAACTCAATTCCGATGGAAACTCGGAAGAGGAACGTGTTTGCCGGGCAGTTTTACTGGGGCGGTACCCTGCCAAATTGTAACGCAGGGACGCAAAGGTTGGCTTTCTACCGATGGAAACGGTAGTTTTAAGCGTAAAGGTTTAAGCCAGCTTGACTGCGAGGGAGATGTCCCGAGCAGGTACGAAAGTAGGTCTTAGTGATCCTCCGAAGCACAATGGGTGTGCTCGGAGCTTAATGGATAAAAGCTACCCCGGGGATAACAGAGTAGTCGCGCCCGAGCGTCCATAGCGACGGCGCGGTTCGCTACCTCGATGTCGGCTCATCACATCCTGGCGCTGAAGAAGGTGCCAAGGGTCGGTCTGTTCGCCCGTTAAAGTGATACGCGAGCTGGGTTCAGAACGTCGTGAGACAGTTCGGACTCTATCCTGTGGAAGCGTTGGAATCTTGAGGAGAGCTGGGGACAGTACGAGAGGACCTCCCTGGAGGAATCCCTGGTGTGCCGGTTATTGCGTCAGCAGTAACGCCGGGTAGCTATATTCCTAACGGATAACCGCTGAAAGCATCTAAGTGGGAAGCCAACTCCAAGATTAGGATTCCATATTAAATCCCCCGTAGAAGACGGGGTTGATCGGCAGGCACTGGAAGATCTGTAAGGGTTTAAGGTAACCTGTACGAATAGATTGATTCTTGCGATCCCACACATGTGGGGCGCGACCTTCCTTTTCTACGAAATAGTACAGAGTACAGGAGTACATAGTACTTAGAAAAACAAAAAATCTAACGTCTTAGTCTCTGTACTTTTGTACTTTGTACTATGTACTAGTTTCAAGGCAATGTTCTGGTGGTCAGTGCGAAGTGGCACCACCTGATCCCTTTCCGAACTCAGAAGTGAAACGCTTTAGCGCAGACGATAGTTTACGGGCAACTGTACGCGAAAATATGTCACCGCCAGAACATTTTCTTGAAATAAATCTTCAGATTGCTATAAACCTCGAATCAAATCGAGGTTTTTTAGTGGGAAAAAAGGCGGCCTGCCCCGACACTTTTGCCCTTGCGACGCAAACACGTAGTATTTGGGAGCAAGTAAAAACAGTGTGGGGGATTTTTTGTGAAAAAATATACTATAATAATCTCATGTCTAAGAAGAGCTTGGGATTTTTAGCATTGGTGGCGGCGGCTATCATTTATTCAACCTTCGGCATTTGGATGAGACTACTTGGAAGTGAGTTGGGAGCATATCAAACAACCGCACTAGCTAATATTTTTGCAGCAATTATTTCACTTGTAATAGTACTTATCCAGAAAAAGAAAATAATTCTTGAAAAAGGTCTAAATTATAGAAACCTTTCACTATTTATCCTCGTTGTGCCTGCAGCTATTATCTTTTATAACTTTTCAGTCATGAATACTAAGGTGGCGACAGCCACTTTTGCACTTTACGCAGCTTCATTTATCGTCTCTTTCTTAGTTGGGAAGTTTATATTTAAAGAAAAAATATCCAAATTAAAAGTAATCGCACTGTTAATTGCTTTTGTAGGTCTTTCTTTTCTTTCGTTCCCATTTAGCTTTAATTTTGGTTTTTTGATGGGGCTTGCTAGTGGGGTAGCGGACACTTTTGCTAACAGTTTAAAGAAAGATTTGTCGGGAAAAATAGAAAGAATGTTTTTAGTTTTAGTTTCCAGAGTGGCTGCTGTTGTTGTGTCACTTGTGATGGTGGTGGGAACTGGAGAAAAATTGATAATTTTTTCGGCATTACCGTTAAAAACTTATTTAATAGCATTTCTTTTTGGCGTCCTTTTTGTGGGAGTAATTTACCTAACAATTGTTGGTTTCCAGTATTCAGATGTTTCGGTAGGGACAATAGTATTGTCTTCTGAGCTTTTCTTTACTCCAATAGTTGCATTTCTAGCTTTCAAAGAAATTCCGGTATCAACAGAAATTATCGGTGGTTTTTTGATATTGGTAGCAATGATACTTCCAAATTTAAGCCTACTAAAGAGAAAAACATCTTCATAAATGGGGGATTTTTTGTGGGAAAATGCTATAATCGCCCTAATGACAATTGAATCTGATTTTTTGAGTTTTAAAGATCCTGAGAAGTTTGTTGCCTCGGTGCAAGTTAAACCTATTTGTGTAAAAGACGTTGTAAATGCGGCTTTGCAAAAAATTGTCAGAAAAGAAAATTGGCTAGAGAAAGATAACCACCCAGTAGCCTCCGAAAGTCCTATCCACGAAATTGAATATTAGGGTACGTACAAGGTCTGACCTTGTATGTATTATATTGCTCTGCGAGCTAGCTGAACCAGACCCAATCATGACTCCGACAGATCCTGAAATTGAGACTCCAAAATGGGTAAAGCCGGAAGAAATTCCAAGCTATTTTACCTCCAATTTCGACCCCAAGGTTAAAAAGTTTTTGGATATTTAAAGAAACTAATCTGTGAGGAACTTAAATTTCTGCTATTCCTTTTGTACTTCTCTCTTCTGAGGAAAGCTCCTTATATCTTTTATAGAGTTTTGGTGCGTGTTTCTTAACCTCTTTTAGTAATTGTTCGTATAATTTATAAACATTTTCTTCTTTCAGATATCCTTTCGAAAAAGCTTGTTTTAGAACATCGTCAATTAATTTTGGATCCCTGTTAACGATTTTTTCACCCAAAATAGCAATCATGGAGAGCGGGCTTTTTGATTCTTTAACAGATTGCTCAAGTAAGTTGTAACCTTCGAGCATTCGGGATTGTGTTCTTTTTGCTTTATCACCAAAAAATACTATCAACTCTCGTGGAACGGAATACCCCCAAGGTGTGTCATTTGAGCTAATTTGGGTAAGATGAGATTCTGGGGTTGAATTCGGTTCATGTTCACCAGCAAGTTCACCTTCGTCTCTTTCTAAAGGTTGGTTGATCAGCCAATAAAGTTCAGGATTATGTTCAGCTGCTTCCATTTTGAAGATTTGCCTAGTCATAATGACGTCACCATATCTATCCCTTGCCTCCTCAGGGCCATTCCTTCGGATAACTTTATCTTTGACTATGCAGCCTTCAGACCAAGCCATTCTATTAACTTGATTTTCAACAGGTTGATTAAAAAAATCTTGACCATTATCGCCCAAGAGCACATTATCGCTCCATTTACGGTCATATCTTCGGTCTCCTCCATAACTTGCTTCAGTCATGCTTGTATTATACAACTTTTGTAAGGGTGGGGAATTTGGGGGGAAAAGAGTTTAAAAGCCGTTTTTCCTTTTGTAATCCAACCGTTTTATGAGTAAATTTTCGTTGTAGCCGCCCTCCCGTGTGTGTTTTTCTTCCAGTGCATTCATTTGCCGATCAAGAAGATAGCCACAGCGAATAAGCAGATCTATCAGGTAGTTTACTGTGGTTTCTAATCCCTCTTTTCCTTCTAATCCTAAAACAGAAGGAATAGAGGTGGTAGATGGGTAGGGAGGATTAGGCGTTTCAAAGAACCGACGCAATTTAAAAAGCCGCCTGTCATTTTTGTTCCAGCGCGGTAGTTTTTCCCTTCGCAATATATCTTCAAAGTCTTCAAGTGCCTCCATTCCAGAGGATTTTGCTACATTATACAAGTTTAGCTTACGGCTCAAGCTTCTTTCGGAAGACCCTTCGACAATATTTTGCTTTAGGCTTCTTAGTGCCTGTTTAATTTAGTCTCTTTGTCTTCCATCTTCAACTCTCCCGTAGTATTTAGGGGTAAAATCCCAGCCCAAATCAAAGGCTATTTGGGAAAGTTTATAGCTAATAAGCTCTTTATATCCGCTCTCAGCCATAATTTATTTTATCATCCTAATTCATCTTGTCCTTCTAATCCTTCTGGGGTATAATACCCATACCAATAAGAAAGGTGGATATGATCAGTGACAACAAAATCAACTTCTAAAACAGAACCAACAATGGCTGAGCTCTTGGCTCGTGCCAAGAACAAAATTCAAAGGTTCACAAAAGGCCAAAGAGTTGAGGCAGTGGTTCTCTCCAAAACACCTTCCATGGTCATTTTTGATATTGGTGGAAAAAGTGAAGGTTTAGTTAAAGAAAAAGGCTACACAGACGCAAAAGAGTTTATCGAAGGGCTAAAAATAGGGGATAAAGTTTCTGTTACTATTTTAGTGCCTGAATCCCGCGATGGAACAATAGTACTAGGCCTTAAAGATGCCATGCATGACGTTTCTTGGGACAAACTTGAAGAAGCCAAAAAGTCTGGTGAGGCAGTTCCTGTTTTGGGTAAGGGAGTTGGAGCCCCCGGGTTTGTGGTTGAAGTAATGGGCATTGAAGGATTTATTCCAACCTCTCAAATGGGCAAGGAAATCACCGGAAATGCACAAAACTTGGTTGGAAAGTACTTCAAAGCCCGTGTTATGGAAGTTAATAAAATGGATAAAAAAGTAGTTCTTTCAGAGAAAGAAGTGTCAGAAGCAGGGGATATTGCCTTAACAAAAGAAGCATTAAAGAAGATTAAGGAAGGGGATGTTTTTGAGGGCGAAGTTAGCACGGTTGCAACTTTCGGGGCATTTGTTAAAATCGAAGTCCCTGTTGAAGTTAAACTAAAAACCAAAAGCCAAAAGCAAATAGCTGCCGTGGAAGGCCTTGTCCACGTTTCAGAGCTTTCATACTCCCGAGTCAATCTTCCGTCTGATGTCATTAAAGTCGGCGATAAGGTAAAAGTCAAAGTATTGGCAGCTCATGAAGGAAAATTGGCGTTTTCTATCAAGCAGGCTAAAGAAGATCCTTGGCTGGGAATTGAGAAGAAATTTAGGCCTGAGGAAAAAGTTTCCGGTAAAATTGTCAGAGTTTCTGACTTTGGATACTTTGTTGAACTTCTCTCTGGAGTTGAAGGACTTATTCATATTACCCAAGTTCCTCCTTCCATGAAGCTTGGGATTGGAGACGAAGTAAAGTGTAATGTAGAAGAAGTCAATGTAAAAGACAAACGTATTGCTTTAGGTTTAGTTCTCACCTCAATTCCGCTCGGGTATAAATAAGATTTATTTGACAATTCCTTTTTCGTATTATTTAATGTGCCTGATGACTGAAGGGGAAAACAATAAAGACGAAACACCTCGACTGGATTATTTTGTAAATAATCACTATTTGGAAATATCAAGACGGCCACAGGAGGAGATTGATGAATTCAAACAATTAGTTTTGCAGTTTATGCAAGTAACACAAAAACTTGCTCGATTTTTACACCCTGATAATACAAGCAGGTCAATAGATTCTTTTGAAAAATTATTTAAATTCCCCCTGGATGTTCTAACTTCGATTGTGAGAAAAATAAACGAGTCGAAAGAAATGAATAAATAAAATTTGACTTCTTTCTTCCTAAATTGTATAAAACTATATGGCTGGAATCGAAATTCCACGAATAAATGATGATAGAATAATATTCCCAGAGGGAACCCAGAAAGGGAATGTCAAGATTTACTGCGGAACCTGTCCATTAAATATTGACTGTCACGGTTATGATTCAAAAGGATTTGCAGAGATAGATAGGCCTCGCAATATCAACCGCGGCCAATCACTTGCTACCTACATAGAGGAAAACGCTTCTTGCATAAAACAATAATATTTCTTGATAAAATATTCAATATTAATATTGGTACTTATTGGTATTTATTGGTATTATTGCCTTAATGGCATTTCACTCAAAATACGTTTGTCAGCAATGCGGTTATGAATCTACAGGCTGGATGGGCAAATGCCCCGAGTGCGGAACATGGAATTCTCTTGTTGAAACGGTAGTTGAAACAAATTCCAACTCACAATCTCCAAGTTCCAAAAAATTTTCAAATTCCAAATCACAAACTATCAAACTTTCCGATATCAAATCTTCATCAATTAAGCGTATTTCGACCAATATTTCGGAACTGGATAGGGTACTTGGTGGGGGTTTAGTTCCCGGACAAGCTGTTCTTATTGCAGGAGA
The DNA here is from genome assembly GCA_964635715.1 of uncultured Gammaproteobacteria bacterium. Taxonomy (GTDB): domain Bacteria; phylum Patescibacteriota; class Microgenomatia; order UBA8517; family UBA8517; genus UBA8517. The sequence continues at coordinate 283,946 of CAZWNZ010000001.1, forward strand.
ACCGGGGATCGGCAAGTCTACTCTTCTTACCCAATTAGCAGCAGAGTTGTCAGTCGGAGTTAGTCAAAGTCGGTCGGCTGAGCCGTTAGTTAAAACTAGTCAGAAGTTAGCCAAAGTTAGCTATGATACTAACCGCGCTAGCGGACCAACTATGACTAATTTTAACCGAAAAACCGTTCTCTATGTTTGTGGTGAAGAATCATCCTCGCAGGTTGCTGTGAGAGCCAAAAGGCTAGGTGTAAAAGGTGAAAGTATAGAACTTTTAGAAGAGACTGATGTTGATAGTGTGATCAATCAGCTATCAACAATTAACAATCAACTATCCGCTGTTATTGTTGATTCTATTCAAACTATGACTACAGGTGATTTAACGGGGATGGCAGGAAGTGTTGGACAAGTACGAGAGTGTGCGTTTCGGTTGCTTAAAGCCGCCAAAGAGAAAAACATTCCTTTATTCCTGGTAGGGCATGTTACCAAAGAAGGAACGGTGGCCGGCCCTGCGGTACTGGCCCACATTGTTGACACAGTACTCTGGTTTGAAGGAGACAAGACTTTAACCACACGCATTTTGAGGGCCGTTAAAAATAGGTTTGGCCCCACAGATGAGGTTGGGGTATTTGAGATGGTAGATAGCGGATTAAAACCAATGGATAATATATCAAAAGCCTTTTTGGAGAAAGGTAAAAAGCAAGTTTCCGGAAGTATTGTGACGTCAGTTTTGCAGGGAACCCGCCCAATTTTAGTTGAAATTCAGGCTTTGGTTGTACCCACAAAACTGGCCTTTCCGCGCCGTATTGCGCAAGGAATTGACTCAAGACGATTGGAACTCCTTTTGGCAGTATTAACAAGGCGCTCCGGACTCCCGCTTTATGATAGTGATGTTTTTATAAATGTTGCGGGAGGTTTCAAAATCATGGAGCCCGCGAGTGATTTGGCAATTTGTATCGCAATTGCCTCTGCTTTTTATGATAAACCCCTGTCCGGTAATATTATTGCGGTTGGGGAAGTAGGGCTTTTGGGAGAAATCCGGGAGGTAGTTGCAGAGGAAAAACGCATTAAGGAAGCTAAACGCTTAGGTTTTACTGAGGCTGTTTCCTCAAAAAATTTTGGATATCTTAGTCAAGTTGTGAATCGGTTGCTGAAGTAGTGTTTTTGTCATAAAAACATCTAGTCATTACCTCTGCATTTTCTGAGTATCCACTTAAGCATCCATATTCACGAGCCAAGGTTCCACCTTTGTCATAGCTTATTATTTTGGTTCCTACTGCTATTCCTATGGCTATGGCAGAATTCATTTCATCGGCTCCGTAAACGCTGATAACTAAATCATCAATATGTATAGCTCCGTCGTGCTTTGGAAGTTCGTTATTCGGTTTATTGAGTGAATCGCACCGTTCCAGATCCTGCCTCTGCGAATATGCATGTAATAAAGCCATGCGTTTTGAACTTTCACTGACGTTTTCTCCAATTTCCTCAGTTTTTATAAATGCTGAATTTTTCCAGGTAATAGATACGGCAAAGTTAATGCCATGAAATTTTGGCAGAGAATCAAGTGAATCACGTACAACTCGTGCCGAACCGACAATGTTATTGGCAAGAAACTTTTTCTCTTTAGATATTGTTTTTGATTTTTCAAAAGATAAGTTTTCCAACCCAAATATCTCTTTAAACATACTTGTATTATATTCTATAGTGTCAATATTAACAAGTTATCCACATTTATTTTTGAGGAATTTTTTTGCCCGAAAATACGGAATGAAAGCTAGTTAAAAAAACTATGGGGAAGTATATTTTATAGTATATTTACGTTATAGGGTTTGACAAATTTGACAGCGGGGTGTAACATTTCTTTGAACCTTGAAAATTAAGGGAGGATACCCGTCCTGACCTTACCGTTCGCCTTCAGGTACTATTCGTACACGGCCCACGGAGCAGTTTCAGGAGGGTTTCACAAATTGCTGAAGCTAATTTTGGCAATTTGCTCAAAAAAAGAGCATCGCCATCGTTGGGTTCTCCTCTAAAATAACCTTAGCGGAACTCGCCACGAGTAGAGATGCTCTTTCAATTACTTAACCAGACCTTTCGTAAAAAATGTCTGGACATGGGATTTGTCTTGCGGACAGGAAACTTTACTAACAATCAAGACAAATCGTAATCAGACTAAAACGATTATCATGGCTTGTCAAGCCCCTTTGAGTGGCAAAATTGGCTTTGGTAGGGACGGGTGGAATATAAGCGAAGCTTGGCACTGAGCGCATAGCGCTCATTGTAGGGCAAAAAAAAGAGAGCGCTTTGTTCTGGATTTGAGGGACGGGTGGAATTTAGGGCAGGAATTCTACCCGCTCCTCAAGCTTAGAATGGGCGCTCTTTTTTTGCGGAATTCTACATAGATCCTATGACAGGATTCAAGAGCACTCGCAATTCATTGCGAGGATGAATTGAACGCTGACAGGCGTTCTAACCAGAACGCCATTGGAGCCGATTTTTTGTGATTAAATTAATATAATCAACATGTCTGGATACAATTTTATAAATTTGATAGAAGGCATAACTCCCCAAGAGGTTAATGTTGTTGCGGCTTCAAAAAAGGAAGATACAGAGCCCAAAAAAAAGCGTTTTTCAATAAAATTGACCAAGATGCTGGCTTTAATTGGTATTGCTATTTTGTTGATTTATTTTGCTCCGATAGTATTTAATTTTATTAAATACAGACTTTCCAACAACGAAGTTAATAAGCTTACCGAGGCGGCTCAAAACGCCACAGAAAGAGCCTTGCCGCCTCCGGACCCAACTCTGCCCAAAACCAACCGTTTGTCCATCCCTTCAATTGGTGTGGATACGGAGATAGAGGAGTCGACCTACGACAATTACGAGACAGCACTCAGGAAGGGGGTCTGGAGAGTATCCAATTTTGGTGAACCTGACATAACAGGGGCTCCGATTATTCTAGCTGCTCACAGGTTCGGATATCTGGCTTGGACTAATTCATACAGGCACTATAACTCTTTTTACAACCTACCAAAAGTTAAAGAGGGAGATATTGTTACCATAGCCTGGGAGCAAAGGGAGTATAGATACGGTGTTTATAAAACTGAGCAGGGCGAGGAAATTACCGATTACTCAGCTGATCTTATTCTTTATACATGCGAAAGCTTAAGTGGTAGTGAGAGGATTTTTGTATACGCAAAACTGATTTAGTCCTGTAGTATTGACAAAATAATAATTATGAGATACAATGCAGCCCTGATGAAAAAGTTAATAGCGATAGTACTTAGTACTATGTACTTAGTACTTGGCGCAAACACAGTCAAAGCTGAAGACACAGTTACCGTCTGCACCCAGTATTACGGGGGCGGAGTTGTTTGTGGAGTTCACACCCCTGTTGAAACCGGCATTGCAGACAACATTCCTCTTATAGCTTCAGGTTTTCTTGGCGCCAGCGGCGTTCTTGCATACTTGTCAAGAAAATTCAAAAAAACCGAATAAGTAGTTAGTTAGAATCAGTCGAAGTTGGTCAAAGTTAGAGATTTGCTCTAACCAATTTCAACCAACTCCGACCAGTTTTAACTAAAAACTAAAACTAGGGTTCTTTAACAAATCGAGGCAAAGCAAAGCGGAGTCCCTCTATAATTTTGGCACAAAGCGTGAACGAATAGTTCCAAAAAGCTGAGTGCGAAAATATGTGGGACAAAATTCTTTGGCAGATTATTAATCTGACGGTGAGATTCTGAAAATTAGAAGCTTAAGTTATTTTTTATTTTTCGTGTTTAGTTTTCAGACACTCACCGTTAGGTGGGTTCTCTGGCCAGAGAAATTTTATTTCAATCACACAAATAAGGAGGTGTGAGATGAAAAAGACACTCTTTTTCATTTTTGTAATTCTTGTATTGGTTTCGAGTGCATCCTGCACTCAATCTGCAACCAAAACACAAGTTGCAGATATTGGTATTGACAGGGAAGCAACCGTTGTTCTAACAGAAGTTGTTGAGGCAACGGAAGCACCCGCTACAAGTGAACCGGCAGCTGTAAATACAGAATCGGTTGTATACACCGTACCCAAGAACGCGATTCCTTTAATAGATGGAAAGATAGGAGCTGTAAAAGGTTTCTTCTACGTTCTGAATAAGGAAGATCCGTATACCGCCGAATATCCATACCAGTCGCTCGTTATGATCACTCTTGGCAACGGCAAGATCGAGATCGGAAAATACAGCGAAGCACTCACCGCCAGCGAAACTGAAGGCAATATTTTTGCAGATGTTTGCGCTGAGGTAGGCGGTTGCTCGGCTGTCATCTCCGGCTATACCGCTGGGCATGTTGGTATCACCGTCATTTTCGCCGGGTATGAAAACCCTGACGACTCATTGATTGGTGGTATCAAAAATATGTTTGAACCCAGCAATTGCGGCGGATCGGGATGCAACACAATTTTTGCTCATAACATAAAAGGCAATGCATTAACCTTCGAAAAGAAGGCCAATGTCGTCGTAGCAAAATTCCTGACCCCGGCCGAATCGCCGTATGCAAGCGTCAATTTCAGATATGATGGTGTTCCTTCGGGAGCAATCGTCATACGGGATGATGCTAAAAACATCATCGGCCACGAGTATTTTCTGACCGATAAGGACGCATTCGTTTCTGTTCCTGAGGGCGGTGGCACTCTTATCTATTGCGGTGCAAAAGCCACAATTGACGATGTAAATTGCCCAGCGGGAACAGCGATGCTCTTTAAGGGCATAAAATCTGATGGTGCTACACCCTCAGATTTAAACTACACGATTAATCTCGTGACCACTGACTCTTCAGCAATCCGGGTTGTGATGATCTACGCTGCTGAATCGTTCGAAGGTCAAATCGCCCAGTTTAAGGCGCAATATCCTGACTGGGACTGGCCAGAGTAATAAAGTAACAAATGTTTGCCTCGATTAGGCCCTGCTTAAGCATTTTGCTTTTTCTTTCACCGTTTTGGTGTTTGATTAAGTAATTTGTTTTTGCAGGGCCGTTCGACTTAGCGAATAATTTCACTTATTATTAATTAAGTCGAACGAAATGAAAAAATACTGCTCAAATCTCCTTTACCCATTATTAATTATTTTTTTGGTAGGCTTCTTGGCTTTCAAAAATTATGTTCCCGGTACTTTTCTTTCCGGTTGGGACACACTCCATCCTGAGTTCAATTTTCATCTTTATTTAAATAGAATTTTATCCGGTGTTTGGCAGGAACACCAAGGGGTAGGGGCCGTTGCCGCCCAATCCCACGCAGCAGAACTTACAAGAATAACTTTCCCTTATTTTTTATCTTTAGTTTTGCCTATTAATTTAGTTAGATACGCTTTTATATTTTTGACTTTAGCTATTGGGGGGATAGGACTTTACTATCATGCAAAATATATACTTTCAATTTCTTTGGAAAAATCCGTAAAACCGGCGGCTTTTTTAGCCTCAATTTTCTATATTTTAAACCTCGCGACAATTCAGCAATATTATGACCCATTAGAAATGTTTACGGTTCATTTTGCTACACTTCCGTGGCTATTTTTCCTCGCAATTAAATATCTTCGCGAAGGTAAAAAGAAAAATATAATTTGGTTTTCAGTTGTTACGATTCTTTCATCATCCATTTCTCACACAGCAACACTTTTTTATGTTTATTTCGGTTTGTTTTCCTTATATGTTTTAACGGTTGCTCTTTTGACAAAAAGTAAAGGCAGATTTAAGAGAGGAGGATTTTTGGTTGGATTAACTCTAATATTAAACCTCTTTTGGTTGGGACCAAATGTCTATTATGTTACAAAAGAGTCTCAGACAGTTAGCAATTCGCAGATTAGTAAAACCTTTTTGACAGAGGCGTTCCTGCAAAGTCGCGCTTTTGGAGATTCCCAAAATCTGGCTCTTTTAAAGAACTTTCCATTTAACTGGCGGGAGTTTGATTTTTCAGAAAATGCTTTTGTCGATCAAATGGCTCCTTGGATCTCTCATTTGGGAAAACCTTATATAAAGGAGATTGGCTATGTTTTTATGGGTTTGTCGCTTTTGGGAATTGTTGTGGCCCTTTTTCGAAAACAAAAATATGCCCTTTCATTTTTGCCAATTTTGGCCGTTTGTGTGATTTTCTGGATTAATGAAAATCCTCCATTTACGGTAGTTTTTGCATATTTGAGGCAAAATATTCCTCTTTTTGCAGAAGCGCTGAGATTTCCATTTACTAAATTTTCAATACTACTCATCACCTGTTTATCTGTTTTTCTAGCATTTTCTTCTCATTTTGTTTTAAGAATTTTTGCCAAAATCAAGTTGCAATTTCTAGTTGTTCCGGCAATTTTGGCTTGTTTTATCTATTACACACTACCTGCCTTTAATGGATATTTTATTGATCCGGCCATGAAGGTTGATATTCCAAATGAATATTTCCAGGTTTTTTCTTGGTTTGAGAAGCAGGATTCTAATGCTCGTGTGGCAAAGTTTCCCATTCAGTCTTTTTGGAACTGGGTTTATTATTCGTGGGGTTATCAAGGTGCGGGCTTCACTTGGTTTGGAATTCCCCAAGCAACAATGGATCGTGAGTTTGACCGCTGGGGTCTTTACAATGAGGACTTTTATTATCAGGCTTCAAACGCTCTTTATTCGGGTAATAGCCAGGCACTCTATAACGTTTTTGACAAATATCAAATTAAATATTTTCTTCTTGATGAGTCTGTGATTAATGCGGGAGGGAATTCCAAAATCCTCTACACAGAAGAGCTGAAAAAAATGATCGCTGAATATCCCGATTCCATTCATGAAGTAGCAAAATTTAACTTTTTAACGGTTTATGAAACTAAATTTGGTGATTATGACAAATATGTTTGGGCTCCAAGTGAATACAAAGAAATTAATACGGACATGACATATGCAAAAGTAGATCCCTTGTATGCAACTTATGGGGATTATATAGAGGATGGAAATATTAGTTTTCCATTTGTAAATATGGATAAAAGGGGAGATATAAAGATTTTTGTTGTTGAATCTAACCCTGCAACAAGCTCAGCTAAGCTAACAATTGAAAATATAGAAACAAATGATAAAGTAGATCTAAATATATCAAATACTATTAAAACGAGCCTGGAGAGTGGCAACGGTTTTGAAACGGCACATAACTGCGATATTAAAGGAATCGGAAGTGTCTATAGGGACTATGTAACAGATGGGGTATTGTATAGGGCGGAGGATGGCGGAGTTTCCTGTGATTATGCAAATTATCCGGATTTGAAGTATTCCCAGGCATATATCCTTCATATAGTTGGAGAAAATAAAGAAGGTCGGAGTTTAAAAATTTATCTAATTAATTACCAGACTGAAAGAGCAGATCTAGAAGAACTGCTGCCGGAAGGTAAGTTTGATGAAACATATTTTATTTATCCGTCTGTTTTGGATGGGTCGGGATACACTCTTGATTTTGAGACGCGTTCCTATGGGAAAATTGCTTCGGAGAATCTCATTTCTACAGTTGAATTTTATCCTGTTGATTATGCTTACCTGGCGAACTATAAAACCAGTGGCTCAAAGATAATACTTGAGGAAAGTGTTTCTAATGAGATTGGTCGGATTCAAAATAACCTCCAAATTAAATCGGTTAAAAAATACGTGACGTGGGGGTACTCGGTTGAGACCGAAGGAGCAGGTCTCATGGCCCTAGGGCAAGGCTACGAGCGCGGTTGGATCGCAGTCGGAGTTCAAGGTTCTAAATTCAAGGTTCTGGATCACAAAATGGTCAACAGTTGGGCAAACGGATGGATAGTAGACAATAATCAAAGTTGGTCAAAGTTAGTCGGAGTTGGTACTAACGGCAAAGCCGACCAATTACAACCAGTTTCAACTATTTACTTGTTTTTCTGGCCCCAGGCCCTGGAGTGGGGAGGAATGGCGGCAGGGGTGATTACACTAATATTTATTTTGGTTAAAAATAGTCGAAGTTAGTCAAAGTTGGTTGGAACTGGATTATGGAAAAACTTAGAATCTATCAAACAGCTTTGGATTTAGTTTTGGAAATCTATAAGCTCATACAGCAAGATTCAAAACTTGCTAGAGATTGGTCGCTTTGCGATCAAATAAAGAGAGCATCTATTTCTGTGGTTGCCAATATCGCTGAAGGATATCTAAGATCCAAAAAACAATTCAAAAATTACTTACAAATAGCCTCAGGTTCAGCTAATGAAGTTGTAGCTCACTTGCAAGTGATAACAAAAGTTTATGGAAATAATACCGATAAATTACAAGAATCATACAAAGTTCTTGCACGTCAAATAGGTGCATTCTCCAAGACTCTCGGCCAGAGCTAGTCAGGAGTTAGTCAGAGTTGGTTTGCAGACTAACCGCAATAGCGGACCAACTTGACTAATTATAACTAACTATTGACCCAATACCCCATAATTCTTGACTTTTAGCCTCAAAAATGATAGTATGTCAACCTTAGGTGAATATTTGCTCTTTAAAATTTTTCCTCAGAAACACACCCTAAATTCATTTTAGAGGTGTTCGAACAATCTAAAAGAATTCAATTTTTGAAACACTGCATGGAGGTGCAGAATGACAACCTCAAAAATAATTCCGTTCTACGAAGTTCCAATTGAGCTACTTGTTGCAAAGCAAGAACAATTGGCAAATAATGGCCATCGCCCGTTTTATTCGCCGGATGGCCAAGTTGCAGGGTTTATTAGCCCGTTTTCCGCGACCCGGCATGTTGCCCAGGTGCAAGTCGATGATGACGGTAAAATCGTCGCTTTTGACTTTGATCAAATGGAACGTACTGATGGTCGAATGAATGTTCATGATCCTTGGGGTCATGCAACACCCAACGCAATGGTAGTTGTTTTGGAACGAACCAATGATGGTACGCTTCTTGTTCACTCGGTAAAGGAAGTCCGTCCATTCATGTATGATCACCGATCGGGTGTCAAAGGCATGACTATCATTGGTGTAACTGGTAAATGGGCAAAATCACTGGGTGCAAATCCGGCTGAAACAGCTCTCCAAGGACTGATGGCAGATTCCGGCATTGAAGTCGACGAAGGTTCTGTCGAACTTCTCGGGATTCATAATCCCAATCGTGCCTGGGTTGAGACCTGCAACGAAGTCTTCGTGGCGATTTTTAAGCGCAAGATTGTGCCTGTAGCAGATGGTACTCACGATCAGGTCTTGCCTGATGGTGTTTATCCCCTCGCGGATTTTCCGCTTGGACCAGATGCTTTGGTCAACTCTGTTCTTTGGCTTACCGCCAAGCATTTTGGCTGCATTTCATCCAAACCCTTGTAATTTTGTTCGAACACTTCTGGCGCCAGTACTCCGGAAATAAATTGCAGCTTGCTGCTTTTGAAATAAAGAGACATTGGTTGTCATGAAGGTTTGCTAGTGCGGTAGAGACATTAATCTAAAAATTAATAACAACTCTACCGCACAGCAATAAAAATAAAGTTTGTGATAAACTCTTCTTAAATCAATGGACAAACTGGACAGCATCCATCAAGCACATGGTGAGTGGCCACAGGCAGTCAGTCTATCTGAAACTGGAATTTCTTCAAACGATTTATTTAATTCCGACCTGACTCAAATTGCTCTTAATTTGGCCGAAAAGAATCCACGTAAGCGTGCCATTGTTCGTATTCATGAAAAACTTAGTGATGAAAATCATTTGATGATTAATGCAATTTTAGGTGAATCTTATGTTCAACCTCATAAACATGATGAATTAGAAAAAACTGAAATATTTCGGATTATTAAAGGAAAAGCCCTAGTTGTGTTTTTTGATGAGGAGGGAAGAGTTGAAGATAAAATTGAGATGGATAGTGATCCTGATGGAAGAAAAATTGTGACAGTACGGCCGGGGAAGTGGCACACAGTGATACCGATGAGTGATGAGACTGTTCTTTTGGAGGCCAAAAAACAGCCTGCCGGCGGCTATAATCCCGAAACAGATAAGGAAATGGCTCCTTGGGCACCAGATCAGAAAGATATCGAATTCGGACTTAAATACATAATGAAATTAAAGGGAGAGCTTGACATATCAAGAGAGTAGGCTATACTAATACTTGTTATCTTCGAGTTCTGTCCGGATTTCGCAATTTTTATGTTTTTGCATAATTCATGATTCATAATTCCTAATTCTATTTTGTATGCCAAGAAAAACTGTTAGTAAAATTCAAAGAGAAGAAAAAGCTGATATACAGTCTTTAGTTGGAACCCCGAGCACGACCGAGGGGATTTCAGCTGTGGCAGAAAATGTTGCAGACGCTGATAGTGGGGTAGCAATGGCTCCTGTTACAGAAAAACCTCTAGTCGAAAAGCCGCTCATAGTTGATGACAGAATGATTCCTGATGCAGGTCTTCCGACAGAGAGCGTCACCGGAGTACTCGACATTGCCAATGAGGGAAGCGGACTTCTAAGACCTGTAAGTTTTGCCCCAAGTGATCGTGATATCTATATTTCAGCATCCCAAATCAGGAGATTTAGCCTTAGGGTTGGTGACACAATTACCGGACAAGCAAGACGTCCGAAGGAGAATGAAAGATATTGGGGACTTCTGAAAGTTGAAAAGGTGAATGATGAGCTGGTTGAAAAAGTCGGTCAAAGGCCGGATTTTGACAGTATGACAGCCGTATACCCTGATGCACAAATTGTACTTTCGACCGATAAAGATACATTAACTACCAGAATGATAGATTTAGTCGCTCCAATCGGTTTTGGACAGCGCGCATTAATCGTTTCTCCTCCCAAAGCGGGTAAAACTTGGCTTGTAAAAGACATTATCAAAGGCATTGCTGGTAATTATCCTGAGGAAGGGAAACTAAAAGAAGTTAATGGAAAAGAAAGACCGGTTCACATAATGGCAGTCCTTATTGGTGAGCGCCCTGAGGAAGTAACTGATATTGTAAGGACAATGAAAGAAGTAACGGGAGGTTGCGGAGAAGTTGCCGCAAGCAATTTTGATGAAGCACCATCCGATCAGACAAGGGTAGGAGAATTGGCTCTTGAGAAAGCCCGACGCATGGTTGAAATGGGACATCATGTTGTAATAGTCCTGGACTCCATTACCAGAATGGCCAGGGCTTACAATTTAGCCCTTCCAACAAGCGGTCGCACTCTTTCGGGAGGTTTTGACCCGATGGCTCTTTTTCCGGCCAAGAAATTCTTTGGCGCTGCCAGGAACATTGAAAACGGGGGAAGTTTGACCATTATCGGAACATGCCTTGTTGATACGGGCTCCAGAATGGATGATCTTATTTATGAGGAGTTTAAAGGAACTGGTAATATGGAGCTTCATCTCGATAGGAAATTGGCTGAAAGAAGGATATTCCCGGCAATAGATATTGCACGTTCTGGTACAAGACAGGATGAGCTTCTTTTCGGAATGGAGAAGTTAAGAAAAGTTAATACTTTGCGCCGTATGATTGACTTGATGAACGATGATGAAAAAACTCTTACTCTTACCGACAAGCTTTTGAAGTATGAAACCAACGACGAGTTTTTAGACTCCCTAAAAACTGCTTAATTTCTTCAGAATGTGATTGACAAGTTAATTCAGGTGATCCATATTTAATTTATGGATCCTACATTTACTCAAAAAATCCAAACTCCCGTATCTCAAGAGAGTTGTTGTTGTTCAAATTTTACCTTTAAGAAAGTTTTGGCAATTCTTGGATTTGTTTTTGTGGTTTTAGTTTTATGGCAGTGGATCAGTTCTCCTATGGTGGTAACAGTTACAGGGACAGGGGAGGTTTCAGTTCCTGCGACGAGTGCCACTGTGACCACCACAATTTCAGTAAATTCCGATTCAGCCCAAAATGCGATTAACGCAATTAAAGACAAGTCGAATTCTATTAAAACCGTACTTATGAACAATGGAGTTGCCGAATCGGACATTTCAGAATCCCAAATTACTTCCTATCCTGCAGGATTAGTTACAACAGGTGCAACAGGTTATCAGGCAGCAATACAAGTGGACGCAAAAACAGATCATGTCTCAACTATTGATGGTCTAATTGCCAATCTATACTCGGCTGGAGCCACATTAGTTTCCCAACCGGTTTTAAGTGTTGAGAACCAAGGCGAACTGGAACAACAGGCATCGGATGCTGCAATCAAAGATGCAAAGACTCAAATTTCAAAAATTTCCTGGAAAAATTTAAGATTTATTAGGAGAAAGGTGGCTCTTTATGAAGATGAAGGTGAAACAACATCGACGACCACTTCAAAGGCTGACGTTGTGACAGGCTCTCAAAATCAACTGGCTGTTCAGAATGGGGTATTTAAGATAACTAAAACTGTATCCGTCTCCTACAAACTGTGGTAGACAATTGTAGTGGCGGTAATTGTTTCCATTTTTGCATTTTCCCCTTGACGATTATTATTTACGTATTGTAGTTGGCGTGTAGTTATAAAAAGCTGGGAATTCATTATAAGTTGTTGGAATAGAATAGACATTAAATAGGGACTGATTTTGGTTTATTTCCTGAATCATAGTTTGTTGAATTTGTGGAAGTTGTTCAAATTGGGTTAGTTTATAAGAAACTAGTGACTCTCCTGATTGTAAGGTTGCTGTAACCCTATTTGCGCCATCAACAGTATATATCTTTCCTCCATATTGAGTTATTCTGATTGGATCCAAAGTTCCACCCTCTTGTAATATTTGCTTTAATTGTGGAACTGTTTGCATATTGTAACCTGGTTCATGAGGGCTTAATAAGTTGATATCGATTTGTCCAGTTGAATTTAGTGAAAAAGTTGTTTTCTTTGTTGCAGTACCTATTAAATTGCTTGTAGAATTTGTTAGCTGGATCATTGCCATAGGATCTCCTTGAATAGCTGCAACATATGCAACACAGGCATCAGAATATGGATTATTAATACATGAGGCTGTTCCGACACCGACCCCTGCATATCCAACTACAGCACCTGTTATGGCAGCAGCAGTTTGTACACTTGCAGGAAGCGTGGTAAGGTATGCCGTTCCGTACGAGTACGCCAACAGACCCAACTCTCCTAACGCTGGGCCTGCCAAAGCGGTAAGTATTGCAGTATCTCCAATAGCAACCGCCGTATTTAGATTTGTTTGGGTTGTGTCTATTGTGACAATCGGGTTGGCCTTGCAGGTTTTGCTTGTGTCAAAAATACTTCCACCTAAAGTTTGGCTTCCTGAGTAACAATTACCTGATTCACATTCATTGTCGCTGCCGCAAGTTAACCCATTTGCCTTGAGTTTTATTGATCCACAGCTACAAAATCCGGACAAGCACGTTCCCGTATTTCCCGGTACCTGACTTGCGCAATTGGAGGCACATGTGATTGTTTCACATACATTTTGAGTTGTTGTACATGGGTAACCAGACGAGTGTCCGCATGCCCCAACATAAATATTATTAACACAAAGACACCCTGCATTTACTATTGGCACAGAAGTTGGTACAGGAGTAGGTGTCGGGCTGGGTGTCATGATTTTGCAATCACTATCACTGGCACAATATGATGTAGGGCAAGTTTGAGAATATGGAACTGTTGTAGAAGTTGCTACACATGATACTCCGGAACAATTTCTCACAGTACAATTCCTACTCGACGGTGTGGGAGTGGGGGGTGTCGGCCTGCGACAATAACAGTAAGAAAATGATCCGGACGCTGTACAATCTTTCTTTTCAAGCCCCTCACAACAGTCTCCCATACCACTTGCAATAACGGAACCTTCTCCTATGCATGTTGTACTATCATCATCGTTACCGCCAGTTATGGGTGGATCTGTTGGTTGGGGATCGGAATTGCAGTCGGAATTATCTTCACAGTCATTTAAGTATGGATCACAATGACTGCTTTTTTTAACACAACTTCCTGACGAACATGTGTTACAAGGCAGAATGTCGTTGTCGCTATCATCATCTTCACTGTCGTCATCTGATGAATCGTCATTGGGTGGATCTGCTCCGCAATCTTGGTTGTCTGCGCACTGAGACGATGGACAAGAACTGCCCCTTGCAACATATACGGTAGTAGCTATGCAGGAAACTCCACTACATTTTTTAATTGAGCAAGGTGTGGTGGAAGGGGACGCACTGGGACTTGGAATTTCAACACACACTTTACAACCTCCGGATGTGGCACATCTGTATCCGGTGCCACAATCAGAATTAACCTCACATTCATTATCCAGACAAATTGCTTTCTCTGCAAAATTTAGGCTGATATTTCTGTTGTTGGCAACGACCGTACCAACAATAGCAGTAATCAAAAGAAATCCAATGCCAATCAAACTCAAAGGATCAATAAATCCTCTTGAATATTTTGATTCATTTTTATCAGGCATAATTTATTATGTCTTATTGATTGGAATATTCAAGAAGATTCAAATGGGTACATTTTTTGAACCCCGCTTAAGTTTGCTTCACTCATTTTCATAATGTATTATCAAGACTCTGTACAAAGTACTTTGTCTTAGGTGCTGAAATCTATGGAAAAAAATTTTGAAATTATTCTCGAGATCTGGGAAGAATTAAAAACCTTCTTTTTTGAGTTAATAAATTTTATTTTTAAAAGTTTGCACATTAGTTTCCTGAAGATCGAAGAAAGAAAGGGCATTGTTGTTACAGCCCTGTATAAGAAAAGAGGTAAACTGTCCAGAACCTTGAGTCATTCGGGGATGGCGGCGATCGCTGCACTGGGAGTCATGTTGGCACCTCTTATTGCGCAAGAATTTCCCGGAAAATCAGTTGATCCATGGGAAATATCCGCTGCTCCATCAGTACTTTCTGCCTCAACAGACGATCCGACAGTTGATACACAAATATCTAGTAAGGTAAGGGATAGTATTATTGATTATGTTGTTCAGGAGGGTGATACAGTTGCGTCAATTGCTGAAAAATTTGGTGTTTCGGAAGATACTATCCGTTGGAAAAATGATTTAACAAAAGACAGAATAAAAATCGGAGAGACTCTTAAAATTTTACCGACGACGGGTGTTGTTCATACGGTTGTAAAAGGGGATACTGTTTACTCCATAGCTAAAAAGTACGATGCGGTGGCACAGGCGATAGTTGATTTTCCTTTCAATACTTTTACTAACGATGAGACATTTGAATTAGCAATTGGGCAAACAGTAATTGTACCTGATGGCGTTATGCCTTCTGTCCAGACAACCACCAGAACCAGGCAGATAACTCCAAACGCCGGTACCGTAACTGCTTCGGGACAATTTGTTTGGCCAACCAATGGATCCATCACTCAGAGATTCTCTTGGTATCATCCCGGACTTGATATTGCCAATCCAAGTGGTCCGACAGTTGTTGCGGCAGACTCCGGTAGAGTTGTGTTTGCGGGTTGGGATTCGACAGGCTATGGATATATGGTTCTTATCGATCACGGTAACGGATATAAGACTCGTTACGGACATCTTTCCCAGGTAATGGTTATATCGGGTCAAACTATCGGTAGAGGACAGGCCGTCGGCAGAATGGGAAATACGGGACATTCGACCGGTACTCACCTTCACTTTGAAATTTACTTTAATGGAGTAAGATATAACCCCCTGAATTACCTCAAATAGAGTAATATTATTAGCTTTTGGTGCCTAGATTCTAATTCCTAATTTCTAGCTACTAGCTACTTGTTGTCCTAGTGAGTGGACTCGCCGGGAATTGTGTGCACAATATCACACCCGAGCACTATCGATTCCCAAGAGGGCACGAACTTTAGTGAGTGGACTCGCCGGGAATTGTGTGCACAATATCACACCCGAGCACTATCGATTCCCAAGAGGGCACGAACTTTAGTGAGTGGACTCGCCGGGAATTGAACCCGGAACTTATCAATGCGAATGATACGGTATACCGTTTGCCTACGAGCCCGAATCGAAACCTATATTCTTTTGGGTATTGAACCAAATCTGGCTAGATTATATCATCTTACTTTTCCTTCTGTAAGAAGTTTTGAGCGTGCTAGGCCTCAAAGGGGATTGACAGGGGGTGTAAAATGTGCCAAATATTTTATATATAGTATTAAGTATTTGTAAATACTTGTAAAAACAAAGCCATGATCCTTTGTAAAAACTGCCAAAATGCCCAAAAATACATATACAGTTAAAGAGGTTGCCAATCTTCTGGAATTTTCTACAAATACAGTTTACAAGTATCTTGATGATGGCAGTATTAAGTCGGTTCGTTTTGGGAGTGAGGGCCGATTCAGGATTCCCAGGACAGAAGTCGAACGTCTTCTTCAAGAGAGAGGGAAAACTTTACCTGAAGATTCAACCATATCAAAAAACCAAAATTTACATGGAATAAGAGGAATCCCTAGTTTATTTGATTGGTTTGTTGCATTTTTATCTATTTCGATAGGGTTTTCAATTTTTATCTTTCCTGTTCCAAGCGCTGTTCGGGTGGTCTTTGATCTAAATAAGTTTGTCATTCCGCTTCAGGTGATTTTATTGCTTGGTGGTTTTCTCATCTTGGTCTTGGATATGTTTAGGATGCATGACAGCCGCCTACGCAAATCTATAAATTTAATTGTTGGAATTGACTACTTGGTAACAGCTCTTGTGTTTGCTTTTGCGGACAATTTTCCCTTGACCGTCGGTTATTTGGCGGTTGCATTTATTGTTATATTGTCAGTTTTTATAAAAATGGGCCAATATACAAGATTTCTGCTTTTTATAAACCTATTGCTTGTTTTTCTGGGGATAGGAGTTTTGGGTTGGCCTGATACGTTTTTTCTTGCCGGTGTAATCGGAGTAAATTCAAAAAACTTAATAATTTTCTTTTCGATATGGTCACTTTTGATGATATTTAATGTTTACATGACATATTTTGCAATCAGAAAAAATAAACACCTTGTTTGGTTTCTTGCATTTCCAACAGCTCTAACATCTCTTTTGTATGCAACGATTAGTTTTACACAAGGGCTTTGGGCTAAGGCGATTTATTGTGTTGTTTTGTCGTCTTTTGCCGTAATTTTCCCCTTTGCTGACGAATTTGAAGCATTTACTCTGAAGTCAAAAAAAGAGGTGGCTGCCAGTTTTGCATGGCTTCTTGGTCTTTTCCTGGTCGGATCACTCATGCTTTACTATATCTTTCGTTCATTTCAAAGTTATGGCTTCTTAGAACTGACTAATAGAGTCGATACCGCTAGTGATATTGTCACAAATTTCATGGATGGAAATATCGCAAAGATCTCTGCATTTGCTGTCGACGAGGAGTTGATCGGTGCTATAGAAAACTATTCCGGGGACAATATCAATTTGGCAAATAATAAATTGAAACAACTATACCAAGCGTCCAATTGGTCGATTCGAAGAGTGGTGTTAGTTGATAAGAACGGGATAATTCTCGATACATATCCTCTGAACCCATCAAGTCAGGGTGTAGATATTAGTAAACGTGACTATTTTGAAAGCGTTAAGGTAGGTGGTCAAACTTTCGTGTCGGGGATCGAGCAACCAAGCTCATCAGGACTCAGCCCTGTGGTTTTGGTTTCAGTTCCCATAATCGATTCTAGCGGAGATTTTTTGGGAGTTGTTATGGGAGATACCGATTTGGATGAACTTACAAGAAGAGTTAATCAAATTAAATTTGGACAAAGTGGAAGTTATTTATTAGTAGATCAATTGGGTAAATATATCATTCCACCAACTAAGGATCAGATAATGGCAAAAGCCTCTGCCGGAAGTCCCGCATCGATGGTAGTTTTGGGTGAAAAAGGTACTTTGCAAGGAGAAGATTCTTTGGGAGAACTTTCTTTAATTGCCTATGTAAAAGTTAATAAATACAGTTGGGGTATAGTGGCTCAACAACCGGTTGATGAGGCATTCAATCCATATAGCAAAACTGTCTTTATCACGTTTCTGATATATGTAACAGCAGGGGTAGGAAGTTTAATTCTTGTATTTTCGTCACAGAGAAAGCAATAAACCGACAAATAAATTGGAAAAACAAAAGTTAAAAAATAAAATGGCGGGAAAAAAGGAAAAATATCAAGCGGGAATAACACCGCTTTTAGTTTTAATAACAGTGGCAACATCTTCAATCCTGGTGTTTACCGGTGGATTAACGTTTAATAATTTGAAAAACAAGGGAATATTAAATTTTACGGATCCAACTCTTAGAAATATTATTAGCCAACAAGCTGATTATTTGGATTCCTCCAAGCTTAACAAGTCACGCATTGAAGGAGGCCTTGTTGGAACAGTACTTTTGCCGGACGGATCATACTCGGCTTATAAGATTCTGGATGGGAACATAGAAAGTAAAGGATCGAAGTTTACCGGTGAGGTAAGGATTTCATTTTTTTCCGATGATGTAGGGCTTAGTAATTACACAGACGGAAACATTAACCCATTTTATTTAATGGATGGGACTAAAACGGTGGGGGTAATTGTAGACAGGATGCTTGCGAATTTGAACGATGGGGATACAAGTCATGCAATTAAAATATTAAAAGGAACCGTTAAAAACAATTCTCTTACAGGAGAATTTGTAGCCCAGACGTTGGATACAGGATATTATATTGGAGGTTTTGTTGAGGATGATGGTCGAATAACGAGTGCTACAGTACTCACCGGTGCTCCGAGGCTTACGGAAGCTCAGATTTCGATAGCAGAAAATGCTCTTTCAGTTCTGCCTTTATTTAAAAATGTTACCGCTGACCTTGCCACACCTAGCGATGCCAACATTTTAGGAGAGTCAACCATTGCTACATCAAAATCTGATTTAGGGAAGCTAAATAAGCCGGTTTTTAATAAAAAAACAGGTACATGGACTTTCGTTGGGTCAGGAGATGGGGGAGCGGTTTCAACCTCTGCAATGCAGGGAGTTGTGAATTATATTCAAAATATCGCCGAAACCATTTCGACATCGCCTTCTGCAGGACAGGTTGTACAGCAAATTGTCCAGAATGTTGTTCAGGGTATAAGTGAAATAAAAAGTGCAAATTCAAAACTAACTGTATCGACAGAAAACAATGTCTCAACTCTTTCACTTGATCTATCCGGGATTACAGCATCGGGGGTAAATGACGGATCAGTTAATCCCTCAGGACTCGTTCATTCAAATACCCCCATAGACGGCCAGTGCTTGACCTACAACAGTTCTACAGGAGGTTTTACATGGAGTTCTTGCGGTTCGGGTGGAGGAGGAACAATAACCGATGTAATAGCCGGTGATGGTCTGGTGGGCGGAGGAACAACCGGAAGTATTGACTTGGCGATTAATCCGCAAACAGGCGGGGGATTGGAAGCGGCCACGTCAGGAATTTCTTTAAACAGAGAATGTGCAGATGGAGAAATTCTGAAATGGACAGAAAGCACCTCCTCTTGGGATTGTGCTGCAGACAACGGAGGAGTGGGGGGGGGAGTTTCAACTCTCCAAGTTGACGACTCGACCATTGTTTCGTCAGCAACTGTGATTGATTTTTTGGGTTCAGATTTTGATTTAACAAATTCGCCGACTGGTGAGGGTAATTTGTCAATTGACTACACTAACTCCAAAATAGTCAGAAGTGATCAAAATCAATCAATAAACGGCACCTGGACATTCTCTACGGCTCCTGTTATCTCAACAATTTCAAATACTGGAGTCCTGACGCTTCCGACTTCAACAGATACTCTTGTAGGCAGAAATACCAGCGACATATTGACCAATAAAACAATCACAGCGGGATCAAATACTATTTCGGGTCTTACAGCAAGTAATCTAACCGCCGGTGATTTTTCGACTAAGATTAATTCCGGTACTTATTCAATTAATATTTCGGGCAATGCCGGAACTGTTACAAATGGTATTTATACAACAGGAAGTTATTCCAACCCTTCCTGGATCACAAGTCTTTCTCCTGCAAAAGTTCTTCCCGACCAAACAGGAAACAATGGAAAGGTCCTTAGTACAAATGGTTCGGCTTTGTCCTGGATCACCGATTCTTCAGGGGTTGCCTGGGGAGCAATCACAGGGACTTTGTCAGACCAGACAGATTTAAATACAGCCCTTTCAGGAAAACTTTCAACAACTGGATCTGCCGCCAATTTGACCAATTTCCCGACATTCAATCAAAACACAACTGGAACTGCAAGTAATATCACAGGAGTACTTGGTGCCATATCATTTCCGGCTCTTGATGGAGATGTGACAACTATACAGGGAGATCTGACAACAACAATTGCCAGTGGGGCAGTAACTTTAGGTAAGATGTCCAGTTTGGCGGCAAATTCAATAATCGGTAATAATACGGGAAGCTCGGCAACACCGGTTGCATTAACAACCACACAAGTTAAGTCTTTGTTATCAATTGCAAATACTGATGTGTCAGGATTGGGTACAATGTCTACCCAAAATGCAAATAACATATCCATTACGGGCGGAAGCATCTCTGGGCTTAGCTCAGTTGGGGCGACTACGTTCACGGGTGCATTGACGGGTAATGCAAGTAGTGCCACAACTGCCACTACCGCAACCACA
This sequence comes from uncultured Gammaproteobacteria bacterium, assembly GCA_964635715.1. GTDB lineage: Bacteria > Patescibacteriota > Microgenomatia > UBA8517 > UBA8517 > UBA8517. The sequence continues at coordinate 304,406 of CAZWNZ010000001.1, forward strand.
GCCAACGCTCTCGCCAATTCAGATTCTGCGGGTCAATCCGCAATCACAGCCATTAATTCGGCTACTGCGGGCACCCTTAACACAGCACGTCTTAACTCGTCTGTTACAACCCAGGGAAATACATTTAACGGAGTTTCCCAACTGGTTAAACTTGACACATCAGGATATCTTCCGACTATTAATGGATCATTATTAACAGGACTTGCCAAATCTCAAGTTGGCCTTTCTTTAGTTGAAAATACAGCCCTTTCTACTTGGGCGGGGACTACTAATGTAAATACAATTGCGGATAAAACAGTCACTTTAGCCAGAATGGCTGATATGGCAACTGCGTCATTCCTCGGAAGAAATACTGCAGGAACAGGATCACCTGAAGTTCTATCAATTTCGACTGCTAAATCAATACTATCCCTTTCTACGGGTGATATTTCAGGTCTTGGAACGATGGCCACTCAAAACTCAAACAATGTTTCCATTTCCGGAGGATCTTTATCGGGTCTAACCTCAGTTGCTTCCACCACTTTTACAGGTGCATTAACCGGAAATGCCTCAACAGTTACAAACGGAGTCTACACCAATGGTTCCTATTCAGACCCTTCCTGGATTACAGCAATATCTCCAACTAAAGTTTTGCCAGATCAAACAGGACAAAATGGAAAAGTACTTTCAACTAACGGTTCAACTTTATCCTGGATTACCAACTCATCAGGTGTGGCTTGGGGAGCAATCACAGGGACTTTGTCAGACCAGACAGATTTAAATACAGCCCTTTCAGGAAAACTTTCAACAACTGGATCTGCCGCCAATTTGACCAATTTCCCGACATTCAATCAAAACACAACTGGAACCGCCGCAGGACTTTCATCAGTGTTGGTTTCAACCATGGGTGGATCAGGAGTGAATAATGCTGGAACTCTAACCTGGGGAGCAGGTGGAACTTTAGGAACAGCGGCCTATACCGCCAGTACCGACTATGCAACTTCAGCCCAGGGAACATTGGCAACAAATGCATTACCATCGGCGTCATTCACTGATGCGGCGGTTACGGGAAAACTTTTGACAGGTTACATTAGTGGTGCAGGTTCAGTTTCCGCCACCGACACAATTCTTCAAGCCATTCAGAAACTGAACGGAAATGATGCCACAAATGCTAACTTAACGGGAGTTGTTACCTCAATCGGAAATGCAACATCCATTGCCGATGGTGCAATTACTAATGCAATGCTTGCAAACGGTGCTGTTGCCAATCTTTCAGGCACGAACACAGGCGACAATGCGGTAAATTCCAATTACGCTTCCGATTATCGTGCAGCTAATTTTGTTGCGGGGACAAATTATCTAACTCCTACAGGATCAGCCGCCAGCCTAACCAATTTTCCAATTCTCAACCAAGATACAACGGGGAATGCGGGAACGGTTACAAACGGGGTATATACAAGCGGCAGTTACTCAGATCCAAGCTGGATTACTTCGCTTTCACCGACAAAAGTCCTTCCTGATCAAACAGGACAAAATGGAAAAGTACTTTCAACTAACGGTTCAACTTTATCCTGGATTACCAACTCATCAGGTGTGGCTTGGGGAGCAATCACAGGGACTTTGTCAGACCAGACAGATTTAAATACAGCTTTATCAGGCAAATTAGGTACCGGACTTACATCTGCCAACGTCTTTGTAGGTAACGGATCGGGTGTTGCGACAGGAGTTTCCATGAGTGGAGATGTAACAATTGATAATACCGGGGCTACGACTATTGGAAATTCCAAAGTTACACTTGGAAAAATTGCAAGTATTGCAAATAATACCATTCTGGGAAATAGATCGGGTAGTGCGGCAGCACCCTCCGAACTTTCTGCGTCGGATGTTAAAAGTATTCTATCGTTGTCAACCTCTGATATCTCAGGTCTGGGAAGTATGGCAACTCAGAACGCAAATAGCGTTTCTATATCAGGTGGATCTTTATCAGGTCTTACTTCAGTTGCTGCAACTACATTCACAGGTGCTCTGACGGGCAATGCATCTACTGTTACAGGTCTTTCCGTCACAAGCGGCAAGACCTTAACTGTCCAAAAATCAATGACACTTACATCAGCCGATGACACAGGTGTCTACACATTCCCAACAGGAACAGCCACACTTCTTTCAACAACAGGATCAGCAGCCAGCCTTACAGACTTCCCAACATTTAATCAAAATACAACAGGTACTGCTGCAAATATCACGGGAGTTTTGGGTGCAAGTTCTTTCCCAGCCATGTCAGGCGATGTTACAAACACACAAGGAAGTTTAACTACGGCCATTACTTCCGGGGCGGTCACTTTAGGCAAAATGGCTAATTTAGCAGCCAACTCCATCATAGGCAACAATACCGGGAGTCCTGCAACACCTGTTGCTCTTACCAATACTCAAGTTAAGACCCTTCTTTCTATCGCCAATACCGATGTTTCAGGCCTTGGAACAATGTCTACCCAAAACTCCAACAATGTCTCAATCACAGGCGGCTCATTATCTGGTCTTACATCGGTTTCTGCAACAACATTTACCGGTGATTTAACAGGTAATGCCGGAACTGTTACAAATGGAGTTTATACAAATGGTTCGTATTCAGATCCTTCTTGGATCACAGCTCTTTCCCCAACAAAAGTCCTTCCTGATCAAACAGGACAAAACGGAAAAGTATTGGGTACTGACGGATCCAATCTTTCTTGGGTAACCAACTCATCAGGTGTGGCCTGGGGAGCAATCACAGGAACATTATCCGATCAAACAGACTTAAATACCGCATTGGGGCTAAAAGCAAATACTTCCAGTCTTGGGACAATTTCTTCTCAAAATGCTAATGCAGTTAACGTCACAGGGGGAACAATCGCCGGACTGACAGGATTTTCAATCAGATCATCAGGTTCAGGTGCTTTTGATTTAACGATAAACAATACCGAAAACTTGACGGCAGGTCGGGCTCTTACAATTACAACAGGAGACGCTGCAAGAACTTTGACATTGACGGGCGACTCAAGTATTTCAGGCACGAACACAGGTGATAATGCGGTAAATTCCAATTACGCTTCCGATTATCGTGCAGCTAATTTTGTTGCAGGAACGGATTATTTAGCACCGAGTGGAAGCGCTGCCAGTCTCACTAATTTCCCGACATTCAATCAAAACACAACTGGAACCGCAAGTAATATCACAGGAGTACTTGGTGCCACATCATTCCCGGCTCTTGATGGAGATGTGACAACTATACAGGGAGATCTGACAACAACAATTGCCAATGGGGCAGTTACCTTAGGCAAAATGGCTAACCTTGCCGCAAACTCAATAATAGGAAATAACACGGGAGACCCGGCAACACCAATCGCTCTGACTGCTACTCAGGTAAAATCTCTTCTTTCCATTGCAAATACTGATATTTCCGGATTGGGGACCATGTCTACCCAAAATTCCAACAATGTTTCAATTTCTGGAGGTTCATTATCTGGTCTTACTTCCGTTTCGGCTACAACATTTACAGGGGCACTAACTGGAAATGCCAGTTCAGCAACTACTGCCACAACTGCGACAACCGCAAACGCTTTGGCAAACACCGATTCCGCAGGACAATCTGCTATTACAGCAATCAATTCAGCTACAAGCGGAACGATTAACGCTTCAAGAATTGCATCTCTCCCATATATTTCAACAACCTTAAATTCCGGAAATGTATTAGTAGGGAATGGAAGCAATGTTGCAACGGGTGTATCAATGAGCGGGGATGTAACGATTGACAACACCGGAGCTACAAGTATAGGAAACGGCAAAGTAACTTTAGGAAAGATTGCCAATATTGCAAATAGTACAATTCTTGGAAATAATTCAGGGAGTGCAGGAGCACCAATTGCATTAACAGCCTCACAAGTTAAATCGGTTCTTGGAATATCAACAGGTGATGTATCAGGTCTTGGAACCATGGCTGCACAAAATTCCAACAGTGTTTCGATTTCTGGTGGATCGATCAGTGGTGTGACTGTTGGAGGAACCGCTACGGGGTTATCAATTTCAGGATCGTCAAACACTTTATCAAATATCGGCAACTCCAGCCTTACCAATTCTTCAGTCACAATTAACACCAGCGGGATCCTGTCGGGCGGCGGAAGTTTATCACTTGGGGGAACTCTCAATCTTTCTGCAACCGAGGCAGATACTCTTTCTGCAGTTACAAACAGAGGAGCGTCAACCTCTGATGGTATTACTCTTTCTTCGGCCTCTCCGTTAACTCTTTCTGATTCTGCTCCGGTCTTAACTTTGGGCACAGGTGATGCTGAAGGTGTACTAACCATCAAAGATTCTAATGGCACACCACATACACTTTTAACTTTAACTGACATAGGTACAACTGGTAATTTGTCGGTTACAGGCACACTTAATGGAGCAACTATCACGGGTGGTTCTTTATCGGCAACCGCAGTTAATGGAGTTACAACAGGAAATATTGTTTTGACAAGTGGTTCGTATTCCAATCCGAGCTGGATTTCAGGACTTACAGCCAGTCACCTAACGGCAGGAGATTTTTCTTCTAAAATTAATTCCGGAACTTATTCTATTGATATATCAGGAAATGCATCAACTGCAACAACTGCAACAAGCGCAACAAGTGCAACTTCTGCCACCAGTGCAGACTCAGTTACAGGACTATCAGTTACGGCAGGCAAAACTCTTACCGTACAAAAATCTATGACATTTACGTCCGCTGACGATACTGGGGTTTACACTCTTCCGACGGGCACAAAAACGCTTGTATCGACAGATGTTTCAACTCTTTCCTCCCTGACATCAATCGGAACCTTAACTGATCTTACGGTGACAAATGCAATTACCGGTTCGGTTACGGGCAATGCCGGAACTGTTACAAATGGTATTTATACAACAGGAAGTTATTCCAACCCTTCCTGGATTACAAGTCTTTCTCCTGCAAAAGTCCTTCCTGATCAAACAGGACAAAACGGAAAAGTATTGGGTACTGACGGATCCAATCTTTCCTGGGTAACCAATTCTTCAGGTGTTGCCTGGGGAGCGATAACGGGAACTCTTTCTGATCAAAGTGATCTAAATACAGCTCTTTCAGGAAAGCTTAGTACTTCTTTAACTTCAGCCAATATCTTTGTTGGTAATGGGTCTGGAGTGGCAACAGGTGTTGCCATGAGTGGGGATATCACAATTGACAACACAGGAGCGACAACAATTGGTAATTCCAAAATTACTCTGGGGAAGATTGCCAACATCGCAGATGGAACCATATTAGGAAATAACTCAGGAAGTAGTGGAGCTCCAATTGCTCTTACCGCGTCTCAAGTTAAATCGCTTCTTTCTATCGCCAACACCGACGTATCAGGCTTGGGGACTATGTCCACTCAAAATGCTAACAATGTCTCAATTACAGGTGGAAGCATGTCAGGATTAACGTCTGTATCAGCAACTACATTTACAGGGGCACTAACTGGAAATGCCAGTTCAGCAACTACTGCCACAACTGCAACAACTGCGACAACTGCAAACGCTTTGGCAAACACCGATTCCGCAGGACAGAGTGCTATTACTGCTATAAATAGTGCAACAACCGGTACTATTAATGCGGCCAGAATTGCATCTCTTCCTTATATCTCAACATCCTTGGCTTCGGCCAATATAATCGTTGGTAATGGATCAGGAGTTGCCACTGGTGTTGCCATGAGTGGAGATATAACTATCGACAATACCGGAGCAACAACAATTGGAAACAGTAAAGTCACCCTTGGAAAGATTGCAGATATGGCAACAGCCTCATTTATTGGAAGAAATACTACAGGAACAGGTGCTCCTGAGGTTCTTTCAGCCTCAACTGCCAAATCCATCCTTGCCATTGCCAACACAGATGTATCAGGTTTAGGGACCATGTCTACCCAAAATGCCAATTCGGTGTCAATTTCTGGAGGATCAATCGGCGGAGTGACAATAGGAGGGACTGCATCAGGTCTTACCCTCGCCGCGGGAAGCAATACTTTAAGTGGAATAACAGCATCCAATATGACAGCGGGGGATTTTTCGGGCGTAGTTAATACAGGAAGCTATTCCATTAATGTATCAGGTAGCGCCGGATCAGTTACGGGACTTTCTGTTACAGGAGGTAAAACTCTAACTGTTCAAAAATCTATGACATTTACGTCTGCTGACGATACTGGGGTTTACACTCTTCCGACGGGCACAAAAACACTTGTATCAACAGATGTTTCAACACTTTCTTCTTTAACTTCGGTCGGAACATTATCAACTCTGGGTGTCTCAGGTGCAATAAGCGGTGCGACTTCTACAAATACTATTAATGGAATAATTATTAATTCGGGAGCCGTCTCGGGTGTTACAACACTGGGAGCATCCAGTACTGTGACTATCGGAAGCGGCGGAAATACTTTTACATTTAACCCCGCAAGCGGTCCAACCTATGCAGGTGCAGCCAGACCTGACAGACGGGAAGAATTGATTCCCGAATTCCCCGGAGCTGTTTTAACCGGTAGTGGAACAGGTACTATGACATCTGATTTCTGTGCAGCATCAGCGGGTGTTGGTGGACTTACCGCAACCAATACTACGGTTTGTAACACCTCAGGAGACACACACAATTATTATAATTGGACAACTTCTCAAGGGACTGCTCAAACATATTCAATCTATTTGAAATGGAGAATCCCGGATAATTTCTCGGCATGGGATGCCAGTAATTCAGTTCAAGCGTATGCTAAAAGGAGTGACGCCACAAATGGGCATGTAAATATAAAAGTTTACGATACTGCAAATGCTCTAAATAATTCCGGCGGAACTGAAGTTGCAGGAACTGCAAATACCTGGGTGCAAAATGGAATTAATATATCCGGCGGTACTTGGACAGCCGGTAGCTACATGACTATCCAGATAGATATTACGGCAGCTGCAAGTGGTGGAGTGACGGATGTGGGGGAAATCAATCTTAATTATTTCACTACGAACTAGCGGGAATAACTTAAGGTATTGAAAATAAAATATGTTCATTAATTCGGCCAAAATTCGATTAAAAAAAAGATCCAAAAGGATTATAAAAAGTTTGGCTGTTTTTCTTCTGGTTGCTTCCTGGCTTTTGACAGGATACCCCGGTTTTTGGCTGAGTCCGGTAAGGGCCGCAACCACTACGGTTTTCTTGACAACGGCAGATTCTTCCCCTTGGACAGTTCCCAACAACTGGGGAGGAATGGTATCAATTGAGGTAATTGGAGGGGGGCAAGGCGGAACTAAAGGTGTACAAGGAGGCAATGGAGGAGTGGGAGGAGATGGCGGGGGCTACGCAAAAATAACATCGGGAATTACTACAACAGCAGGAAGTACGATTTCTTTTCAAGTAGGTACAGGGGGGAGTGGTGGCTCGTCTCCCGGCAATGGTGGTGATACTTGGTTTAGTTCGACATCGACTGTTTTGGCGAACGGAGGGGGAAGCTCTACCTCGAGGGTCGGGTCGGTAACTTATGCGGGTGGAGCTGGGGGAACAGCTTCCTACAAGGGAGGCGGAGGTGGAGGTGGGGCTGCTGGTCCGATTAAAACAACAACGGGTATCGGTAAAGATGGGGGAGACTCTCTATCAAGTGCTTTAGGTGGCGGCGGCGGAGGCGGAGCGGAGGGAGATAGTGCTACTGCCGGCGGTACCACAATTGACTCATCTTTTGGATCGGGCGGAAAGGGATGGAGTGGTACTGGTGGTGGTTCTACAGCCGGGGCAGCGGGTACTGCCGGAACAGGTGGTGGGGGAGCGGGAAGTAATGGCAATACAACCACTTCTGGTGGCAGCGGGGCTACGGGGACAAATATCGATTCTTCGCATGGATCCGGTGGCGGCGGCGGAGGCGGTGGTGGAACTGATACTAAAAATTCTAATAACTGTGCTGCGGGTGGAAATGGAGGTCTTTATGGTGGTGGCGGTGGTGGAAGCGGAGGAACGAACAATAGAGCCCCCAAAACAGCCGGGAATGGTGCCGACGGACTCATTATTATTACATATACAATTGACGATTCTGCTCCAACTCCAAACCCAATGACTTTTGCAACTTCTCCAAATAACAATGCTTCCGGTCAAATTAGCATGGTGGCGTCTCAAGCCTCCGATAATTTTGTAGCACAGTCAGCAATCAGCTACCTTTTTACAAATGACAATACGGCTTGTACGTCAGGTCACGAAGGAACGGGCGGAGATTCAAGCTCTTGGCAATTAAATGACAGAAATTACACGGATACAGGACTTGATGTTAATAAGTGTTATGGTTATAAAGTTCAGGCAAAAGATACTGCCGGGAACACCACCACAGCATCTAGTGTTGCTGTGGTATATTCCTCTGCATCAACACCGGGAACCCCAACTCTTAATACACCTACTGCCTCGACACTTACCTTAACTAATGCAGAAGGCAGTAATCCGTTATCCAATCCTACAACAACATTCGCTGCTCAAATGACAACAACCAGCCCTGCCGATTCTACCTGGTTATATAAATGGATAGATGGGACAGGAAATCCTTCAGATACAGCTGTTTGGCTTACGGATGCACAACTCGACAGTCTTGTTATTCAGGGGTTGCAACCAAGCACTTTGTATGGCGTTCAGGTTAAAGCTAGAAACTATGATGGTGATGAAACATCTCTTTCCAGTGAAGGGGATGGAACTACAAGTTCCCCTGCGGGGGCATCCTTTACTCAAAATAATTTCCGTTTTTATGTCACTGCGAATTCAGTGACTTTGACAGATCCGTGGTCAACAGTTTTAGATTTAGCCGAAAAAGCGGTTCTGACACAACTCCCTACACAGAATTTAACTCTTAAAAACGGGGACAGGATTAGAATGAAAATGAACTTTTATGTTTCTACAGCCAATCTTTCTGCTTCTTCCCAGGCATTTCAGCTTGAATATACTGCTGCTGAGGATTGTACCACGGCCGGTGGTTGGACTGCAGTGGGCGCGAAGGCATCAGGGAGTATCTGGAGACTTTACGATGAAACAAGTATTGGAGACTCAACCGTGGAGGTTAATAATCTTTCTGACTCAACTACAGGTGTTGAAGGCTATTATTCCGAAATAAACCCCAGCGCAGTAAATCCAAATGCGGTAGGCTATAGCCCAAGCCAGTATTCTGAATGGGATTGGCCGGTGGAAAATAATGGTGCTGCCGAGAACACAACTTATTGTTTTAGGATGGCAAAAAGTGGGGGAACGGCATTTGATACATACAATTCGGATAGCTATCCGAAGATTACAACTGCGCCGGGAACAAGTGTTTTAATGCGTCATGGCAACTTTTTCCAGAACTCTGTCGAGAAAGGATTTTTCTGGGTAAATTAAATGAAAATAATTAAAAATTGGATATTACCGATAACAGTCGCCTTGGGGTTATTTTTATTGATTCGACCTGTTATGGCTCAAAGTGTTGCAGTCTCGGATAATATTTCTGTCGGCACGACTGCGGATGAGGAAGGCTTTAGTCAAATCTATTATAAATCCGGTGAAAACCAAGTCATTATTACAAATACGCGCTACACGAATGGCAGTCCTGCGACAGACGGTAAATACATTGCTTGGGCAGGTCAAGTAAACGGGGCATGGCAAATATTTCTCTACGACGTCGCCACAGGTGTTACTACACAAATTACATATACCGGGAATAATGTAAATCCCAAAGTTGATAAAGATGGGAGAGTAATTTGGGAAGGTTGGGATGGGGAGACCTGGCAAGTATTTTTCTTTGACGGCATTTCAACTCAACAATTGACAGTTGGAGATACTGCTATCAATCCGGAGTTTGGAGGTGATTATATTTCCTATGGTCGTCGCAACAGTGCCGGTACATGGAGGGCTGTCGTTTATTCAATGATCGATAAAAAGTCTGTCGATGTAACGACGGGAGAGGAGACCCGAAAGCCCAAAATTAGCAAAAACGGTGAAATATATTTTGGAACAAATCAAGAAAAATTTCCATTGAAAGTGGACGATTTGTTCCTACTCGATCTGGTTTCGGTTTCGGAAAGTACCTTTTCGGCAGACCCAATTTTAGAAGAGCTTTCGGCGACTCCAAGCGGGGTGGTAGAAATAGAATCTAGAATTTAAAATCTGGAATTTTGCAAGTTGCATAAACTTGTACAAAGTTGTGAAAATAGGCACAAAATCACGCTTAAAAACTTGTACTATTTTTATAATTATTCTGTAGGCAAAGCGCTTGGGGAAGCGGCTGGTGTGAGGGTTGGTTTGGCTGTCGGAGAAGATGTTTCGGTAACAGTAGGGGGTGTTGTCTCTTGATTAAAATTAACTGCGCCGACCTCAATTATTTTGTTTTCACTTTCCCTAAAAAGAATAGCTTTCCCGGCGTTTTGATAAATTAAAACTCTGTCGCCGTTTTGTGCATTTTTGAAAAATGCCTGATCCTTAACGGCTGAAACATCAGTAACTGTGGCAATTGTCGGCGCTTCGTCTGAGGGAAGAACTATCAATTTTGATGCCTTAATTATTATTGCCTCTGCTTCAGCTTGAGCTTGCTCAGTTCCCATAGGCAATCCAAACCATGTTGGCTTTTGCTTGACCAAATATGTTCCCCCGTAGATACCGGCTGCAAGAATAACCAAGCCGATAATGACTGTAAGAATCCATTTTCCACCTTTCTTCTTATTTCCTTCTTGAGAGTTCGAATAATCGTTGTCCATCGTAGTAAATGTATATCACCATAAATTTCATTTTGCAAGAGTTATAATAGTAGCTAGTAGATCGTATGTAGTAGATAGGGAAATGATGATAAATTATTTAAAATTTGGACTTAAAGTTTTAGCTATTCTAGTTTTGGTTCTGGCGGGTTACTATTTTGGTTACCTCAAGCCTCATCAGGAAACAGTCAAAAAGATTGCATCTCATTATTCTAATCTTGTTAAGAATAGGACAGCATATGTTGATTTAGCCAAGCTGGACCCGGAAGATTCGAATTTTGATGTTCAAAAATCTAATTTAATTAGTATCATCAAAGAAACTAATACAAAAGGCCTCGAAAAACCTCTTAATGATACAGAAAAGGATATCTTTGTAAAGCAAAATGCGCTTTTAGAAAAAGTTTTTGCCACAGGATCCTACAATGATGGGGTAGTAATATTAAAATCCGAAGAGTCAATAAAACTTCTTACGGATGAAGCTGATTTAATAAATTCTCTTAAAAAGTAGGGTAGCGGATTATTACAACACCCGAACCTCCCATACCACCACTTCCATCCGGCCCTCCACCTCCACCGCCACCCAAGCCATCAGTTCCTGCTTCTCCTGGACCACTTAGAATAGCGTCTCCGCCTCCTCCGACACCACCTGCCCCGGATGTGTAACTGGCGCTATATCCTCGTCCACCACCTCCACCAGCATAATAAACGGAAGTACCTGTAATGGAACAAGCAGCACCTGCTCCACCGGCTGATCCATTGCGGGTAGCTGAAACAGTCGAACCAGCTGCTCCGGCGCCACCGCCACCGGCTGCACCGGAATAACCCGATGACGCTACTGAATCGCCACCTTTATTGCCTTGACCGCTGGTTCCACTTGCTCCATAATATCTATCTGTTACTCGGTAGTGGTGTCCGGCGCCACCGCCCGAGCCTCCAATTCCACCATTTTGCTGATTAGCAGAAGATCCGCCTCCACCCCCAATAGCAGTGATATCGTTAAATACAGAATTCCCTCCGTTATTTGCTGCTGTATACCAATAAGTATAAGTACCGCCTGCTCCCACGGTGACAGTGTAGCTTCCGGCTGTAATTGAATATGAACTGTTGTAAACCATACCTCCGGCCCCACCACCCCCATAACAACCCCCACCCCCGCCTCCAACCACTAATACTTGGGCAGTAACATCTCCTCCACATGACAGATTAAAAGTACTATTACCTGTAGCGGTAAACGTATGAATAACGTCTCCGTCATAATATGTGACATTACCTCCGGTTGCCAAATGGCTGCCGATACTTGCATTACTGTCGTCGCAATCGGTGTAGGCAAGAGCTGTTTCCTGACACGTTCCCGTATGTCCGGCAGCAGCACTGAATAGAGTGTCGCTGTCTGCATTGGTACCACATATATTGCTGCAGCAACCTGAATCGTCGGTACAGGATGTTCCTATGCCTGTGCAGCAGGAATTAGTATCACTAAAAGAACCTGAATTACAGTCGGTAGTAACGACTGATTTCATAAGTCCCAAGCGTCGCAGTCCGGAAGAAGTTGCCGTGTAATAAGTAGTGCTGTCTAGCCACCCGTCAGCGTCCGAATCGGTAGCATAGATAGGTTTGCCGACCTCTATTACTCCGCCGGTCTGAATAGTAATAGATCCTCCGCTTAAAACAATTGATCCAAGGGCCAGAGTTCCTCCGTTGTTAATTGTTATGGAAGTATCAGAAGGGAGAGTAACTGCGGCTGTATTTATGGTTGAAGTTTCACTACTGGCCTCATCAGCCCCGATAACGGATGATATTGAGCATGTGTCACTTGTTGAAAAGGAAACATCTCCGACGGCAGGTAAAGGACACCCGGCCTTTATTATTTCAGATGAACAAAAAAGTATAAATGAGGCGATAAATATGGTTGTTATTATTTTTTTCATAATTTTAAGATCTTGGTGCAACTGTTACCTTTGAAATGTCGGATCCGTTTATTGCAGAAAGGGTCAAGATGTATTTATAAAACACAGTATCTGTAAGTTTAAGAGATGTTCTCCACGTTTCAGATTGGTTATCTGTCGTAATTTTCTCAAATGATAAATCTATTTGTGAATCATCTGTCTGCAGTTTTCCTATCAGTTTTTCAGCAGGTATGTCAGTCTTAATTTTGACTTGGATTTCCAAAATCTGATCTTTTTGAGCGACCAGTGGATCAAAAATTATTTGAGTAATTGTCGGTCCGCTGTGCTTTCCCTGGGAAACTTTATATGTTCCTTTTGTTCCTGAGTCCGGAAAAAGGGGGATCGGTGTAGGTTTGGGTGTTGGGCTAGGAGTACCTTTCCCATAAGTAATAGCTTGAGATAGAGAATTTTTATCTGTCCTTTGCCGGTAAATACAAAAGGCGGTGACGCAGCTTGCGGCTAAAAGAAGTACAATGGCGGACAATATAAAATACTTTCTATGAATTTTGATATATGGAAAAATAGAGGAAAAGAACCTTTTTAATTTTATTAAGATGTTTTGGTTATTGTTGGCAGACTCATCCATATAATAAAGTTTTTAATCCGAACAAATGTAATACTCTGTTGTTTTCAATGTAACTCCGAGAGCAGTGCAAACAGATCCACAACCAGAATAGCTGGATGCCATATCGGGATCGGAGGCATTTTCAAGGGTTGCTTTGATACAGAACTTATCATTACCATCGGAACGATAGGAAATAGTATTATTTGCAAGACCTGTAGGAAGTTTGTTCATATAAACGGTGGCACAGTTTGTCCCGGCAGAAAACTCAGGACAGCCTGAAGTAGGGCAGCAGCTATCGCCATCTGTTCCACATCCTGCCAAACTCAATGTGCAGTTATCCGGGTATTTATAGTAATCGCTGTAGTAAAGTTTAAGTGCTGTTCTCAGTTGAGACATATCTTCCTTTTTCCTCACATCGCGTGCGCGGGCACGGGCTTCATTAATATTTACGATGACCAGAACAGCCAATACACCCAAAATGGAAATAACAACCAGGAGCTCGATTAAAGTAAATCCTTTGTTTTTCGTATTTAATATCTTTTTCATCATGGGGTGGTATTGGCACTGGAAATGCCGTAATTACAGTTTACACTACCACAGGAATAATCGGTTTCAATAATGCTCTGGTCTTTAGAATTTTCCAGATATGCATAAAGCTTGTAAGTTGTACCACTGCTGGTACCGATGTAATAATATCGGTAAGAAGAAGGATCAGTGGGAAGTTCAGTCATGTAAATTGTACCGGTAGTTGTATTGGAAAAAGCACTTGCGCCCCAAGTGCAGGTATTTACCGCATCCGTTCCGCAACCTCTAATATTTCCACTAGCATCGACATTGGGGTATTTACCTTTGTCGTTGTAGTAAAGTTCCAACGCTTGGGCAATTTGTGAAAGGTGGGTTTTTCTTTTTGCATCCCTGCCTTTGGCTTGTGAAGAAGTAAAACTTATTATGCCAATTGTGGCCAGTATTCCGAGAATGGCGATAACTATAAGAAGTTCAATGAGAGTAAATGCCTCAGTACGCTCTGCTTTCGTGAGATCAAAGCCGCTCTCCGTACGCTCTGCTTTCGTGAGAGTGAAACCACCAGTCTTTCTCCTTTTGGGCATATTAATTAAATATAGCACATTAAGGTAATATTATTGTATTCGTTAACATCATTCCGGACACCAATATGATGAATTGCTACAATAATTTTGGCAATTTGAGCTTGAAAAAGTAACGCTGCAGCCCTGATTAATCGCGTTTTGATATGAGCCGAAATCGTTACACACTCCGTCAAAGGCGCAAGCATAGCGTCCCGGTCCGTCTGATGGAGGTAGTGTGGGGGACGTGGTTGAGTTTGGTATTGTAACTTCTGACGGGTTAGCTAGAAGTTGATTTCGGCTTGCTACTCCATAATTAAATCCATAGCGCTCCGAGGTAGCTCCACATTCAGTTTCCCACCCGCAATAATTTGTTTCATCGCTGCATCCCGAAGCTTCGATATCAGGATCGGAAAAGAATTTCAAAGTTGCAAGTGCACGGTATTTTTGCCAGCAGCCGGAAGATGTGGAATCGTCATCAACAAAATAACAATACGAGTATTTATAAACCGGATCACAGGGGATAGAGGAAAGATATGGGCTTAAAGCACTGCTACCGCAGGTGGCAAAAACCGAAGGGTCGGGATAGCATCCATAATCGGCATAGTAATCTTCCAAAGCGGTGCTGATTTTAGCAATGTCTGCTTTTCTCTTTGCGTCGTTGGCTTTAGCAATGTTTCGAATGAGTAAAGTAACAATCAATAGAATTAAAAATGCAATTATACAAATGACAACCAGAAGTTCAATGAGAGTGAATGCACTCTCCGTACGCTTTGCTTTCGTTAGAGTAAAACCGGCGGATGATTTTTTAAATTTTGCCATACGAACAGCTTATAGAATCAGTATAATATTAGCGTATCACGAGTTCAAGGATTTTACTCGTCGACTGCAGGAGGTGTTGATTCTTCCGGGAGCTCAATTGGAGGAGTTATAATAGGTTCTTCTGCTGTCTCAGGTGTTGTTAAACTTTCAGATGTTGATTCGGTTTCCGCGGGCTTTTGTTTTTTGAGCTGTTCAAGAGTGGACATGGCGGTTTCGTAGTCATTTGAGTCTTTTTCAACAAGAGAGATTACAGCCTCCATTTGAGTGATTGCTTTATCATAATCTTTGTTGGCCGCATACGCAGTGGCTAAATTATAATGGGCATTGGCGTGGTTGTTTTTGGCTGTAACAGCTAACTGAAAAGCATTGATGGCGTTGTCGTAATCTCCAAGAGCATAATAAATTCCCCCAAGAGAAATTCTAAGCTCAGGATCAATTGGGTCAAGTGCTACGGCTTGGGTGTATGTTTCAATTGCATACTGATCACTTCCTTCGGCAAATGACATAATACTTCTATAAATTTGTGCCAGAATTTCCCAGTTATCCGATCTTCCCGCATTAAGAGTTACAGTTGCTTTACCTTCGGTAATAGCTTCTTGTATTAATTGAGATATTGTAGTTCGGTCATCATCAGTTAGTTCTTCCTTTCCGGCAATAGAATTGGCAAGTGCCATATCAATTTGAGCTAGGGAAGCGTGATATCTATCAACATAAGGGTTTAATTTTTCCGCTTCGGCCATGTAGTTATATGTGTTTTTGGCATCATTAATAGCCAAAGCTTCAAATGCTTTTTGGAATTTTGTTTCGGCCAAGACTGCCCTGGTTCCGAAAATTGATAAAGCAATTATTGCTATAAATATTGGAGTTGCAACGATTATAGAAGGCACTTTATTAGTGGCTATTGTAATATTTTTTTCCTCTGATCCGGAAAATACGGATAAAAGCACCATAAAAAGAAAGATTAAAGACGGTACTGCCGGCAAAACAGCAAAAGCGATGATCAGGACGATAAGTGAAATTTCTTCCCAAGGCTTGTTCTTGTAGTCCATAGAAAGCTTTTTGTAAATGCTCATCAGTAGTATGATCATTGCCACCGTTCCAATAAGTCCGACTTCCGTAATCAAAGTAAAGTAGTAATTGTTTGCAGAAGAAAATCTTATTTGCCAAAGATCTGTTTGGTTATAGGAAAGAGGTCTGTAGAGGTTAAAAGCGGAAATGTAATTTGCCGGACCGGCTCCCAGAAGAGGGCTTTGTTTAAGAGTATCTATTGAAATGGCCCATGACGTTTGCCAAGTGGGAAGTATTGGAGACTGAGACTTTCCGGGAAGCATATCTACCCCAATAAGAACTGATCCAAAAATAAGAACGGCTGACGCGACACCAAAAAAGACTTTCTTGATAGTATCTTTTTCTTTTATAATTTGGACTATTCCGATAGGGAGAAGTGTCAAAAGGTAAATTAAAGAATGGACAGTCGATCCAAGAGGATTGAAATTGTCGCTTTTTATAAAATCCGGAAGTTGGGGTATTTTTGCAAATACACCGAGGTTTGTAAACAAAACCGAAATTGACAGCAAAATTCCGGAAATGAAGACTGCTAAAAGTATGGAGTTTTTTCCCCTTTTGGAAAATTGGTTGATAATCAGGTAAAAAAATGTCGAGATTAGAACAAAAGTAGTCGTTCCGGGATAGAAAAAAGCTTCCATTTTGTTTGGAGTCGCAAATATGGCTGCCACCAAATATGCAAGTGCCAAAAGAATTACTCCGAGATCGAATTTTCCTTTGGCAAACTTGATCTCACCTTTAACAATTGATCTTGTTAAAGAAGTGACAAGAGCGAGTGAAATAATTGTACAGGCAAATATCTCTTTGGGAATATGATAGGGAGATGGAAAACCTGAAAGCACAAAAAGGGGGAAGAGAACTACACCCACAATCAACAAGAACTTTTTGGTCAGTTTTAAAGTTTTTTCCATACACTACAACCCTTTACTATTTACTATATATAAGTATTGATTGTGAAAAAAAATGTGTCAACAACATCCTTTTATATCATTCTGAGTTACTCAATTATGATTCCCTTCAAATTTAGTCCTTTGATTTGAGTATTTCCTTCCGAGCCAAGACACACATCTTCTGACGAAAAATCATAGCCTGAATTATTACTGTCTCCGGTTGAATGTGTGGCACATATGGTTTCCTCGGTGTTTGTTGAGCGTGAAAGATACACATAATCGATAGAAGCATTAGCTGGTGTAATTGTCCAGTTGCTGGTGTTGGATGACTGGAGAGTTAATATTTTTCCTGAGGCACCGTTCATTGTCCAGGTTCCATTTACAGTTGTGGTTGAAGATCCGGCGTGTTGAACGGTTCTTCCTGCAGAATTGGCAGCCGTCGTTGCAGTTAAATTATAAAAAGTTGAGTTGCCGCTTACCGTCTGCGTAGTTGAATCTCCTCCGTTTAGAGTTACCGTTCCTCCTGAAGCAGTAAAAGTTCCGGAGCTTGTCCAATTGCCCGAAACACTGAAGCTTGAACTTGTTGTGACTGTTCCCGAAATAACAATATTTATGAAAGTTAAAGTTCCTGAGTTATTAATTGAGCTTCCGTTGTTCATAGTAACAGTACCGCCTGCGGGTGAGAAATTACCCGACGAACCGACACTTAAATTGTTTTTAACAGAAAAGGAAGTGTTTGAAGAGTTGCTGCCGTTAAAAGCAACATTATTAAATATCAAGATTCCCGAGTTGCTGATTGTTGTGGTTCCGCTATCGAAAGTTACTGTTCCACCGGCAGCTTCTAAACTTTTCCCTGAAGAGACGTTTAATGAATCGCTAATTTTATAATTGACACTGTATTGTAATGTCGGTGTTTCTGCAATTTCCAAACCATAAAAATCAAGAGTACCACTATTCCATAAACCCCAATTTGTAGTATCCATTGTTATAGTGCCACCGGTAGGTGATAAATTCCCAAATTCATAAACAGTTATGACTCCATTGACGGTAAAATCATTGGAAGTCGTTGGAGTTCCCGCTATGGAGAGGTTGTAAAAAGTGGTAGCTGAAGTTAGTGATAAGGCTCCACTTCCGCTAATAAGGACTGTGGAACCTCCCGCATTGAAAGTTCCGACCTGTGAAAGTATTGTTCCCGACCCGCCGTTGATGGTGATGGAGTTAGTGTTATTGGCATTTAGTGTTCCCGGAGCTCCTATGTCAAGTTTTCCGGTAGAAAGTGTGTAATTGTTTGCCGAACTTGTATCCAACGTGGATTTTCCTGAAGTTGTTCCGGAAAGTAGGGTAGTTCCTGTTACTGAAGAATTTCCGCCCAGAGTAACAGTTAGGGTGTAGGTGCTTGATGCTGTTGGGTTTACAGTGAAGTTATTGCTTACATCGAATGCGGCACCGATTGAGTAAGAAATGTTTCCGGCAATTGTAGGGGACATCTCCAGATTGTAAAAAGAATTGCTGCTTGTAAAAGTTCCCGAAAGAAGGGCTGTCGGAGCGGTTGCCCCATTAAAAACAGTTGTAGAACCTGTACCTGAAGTAAATGTCCCGGATCTTGTGAATAAAGTGCCTGATGTACCTGTTAATGTTAATGTTTCCGTATTTCCGCTGTAATTGCCGATTAAGTGAAGCTTTCCCGTACTAACGTTTCCGCCGGGTGAAAAAGTATCGCCTGTGTATACGTGTGTCTCGTATGAAGAAGAAACTGTTAATGCCCCGCCGGAAACACTTATCAAATCATCGGAATCTGATGTGTCTCCTGTCCCGATTTCGGTATTGGTGATCGTTCCGTTTGCGTCATCTCTCAATGTAACTCGGTTTTGAACAATGGGGACGTCGGTTTGATTGGAATCATCGGATACAACAATAGTACTGCCTCTGACGGAACCTCCTGAAATATAGGCGGCTATTGTATTTCCTGAAGAGGCGGTTATTCCCGATATAGACCACGCTCCCGTATCCGCGGTGCATGTAGTTGAATAAGTTCCGGCACCGTTAACTCTCAAATTTACTGTTAAATTTCCCGAGGTACTGCATTGATATGGGGTAGATTCATCGTTTTGATAAATTGTTCCCGAAACAGATATCGTACTGGCGGCTGTGTAAGTGGTGTAAACGTAAAATTCTCTGTTTGTATACCATCCATTTCCTGTTCCAAAAGGATCAAGTGGAAAATTTGCGTACGACGTACCCGACCTGGCTGCATTATGACCAGTTACCGTGTCATAGTAAATCAAAGAATTTGTAGTATCCGCTCTTGCAGCCATCCAGTAAGTTGTACTGGCGGATAACGTATAAGGAGAATTGAAACTTACCGTAGCATAGGCTTTGCCTGTATTTATTCCACCCGATGTGCCATTTGTCAGTACTGCGCTCGGTGTTGCCGTCGCAGCTCCGGAGTCACTATACAAAGCTACTTTAAGATATGTTCCGTTTGTTTCGGCACTAAAGCACCAAGTCTGGCTGGTTGCACTTCCGCCCCCGGCGCCACTGTCGGTGGCAAATTGAGCAGCATAGGTATTTGAACCTACCACCGAAGCGGCTCCGCTGGTGCAAGACGGGTTATATCCAAAAAGAAGCCCCGCGGCATTGCTGATGGGGTAGGCAGCCGTGTCCAAAAAATCTTGCGGGATAGTGACAGTTAATACCCCCTTTTTCTGATCGATATTTAAATTACCCCAGACCCAATTACCATCAGAATCCTGAATTTTTGGTCGGAAAATCTGGAAAGCTTTTCCATTGCCGTATATTTTTCCTCCATCTACGTTTTTAGGGTGACCGTCATAGTAGACGGCATAGGAGCCCACAAGGTTTTCATCTCTGTGGGTGATTATACTCCCGCTTTTATCAAAAACGTCGGTTTCTGTGGCTGTTTGACCTTTTTCGAGCGGCTCTTCATTTAAAGGTGGTTGGTAGTAGAAAACAAGATTTTTGGAATTAAGTGTGAACTCAATTTTGTTGGAATCAGGTTTTTGTTTTAATATAATATTGTATTCAAAACCACCGCCGGGGGCATCTTCACTGTCAGAGACCTCGTACATACGAACTTCTTTTGTTTCACCTGTCCAAACTATTTGATTTCCCTCAATAGAAGTTTTGGATGAATTTAAATGATCATCTATCAAAGTCACCGAGAGATTCACTTCATCGTCCCATCGGGATAATTTTAATTTTGGGACAAGATTTGTTGCTTTTGTACTTCCTTCGCCGATTTTGATCTCAATTTTATTTTTAGAGTCATTTTTTAAAATGGCAGAGTAATTATTGTTTGAAAATATATATGAGGTAGGACGAGGTGATTCTGTTTGAAAAGTTGCATCTGAGGCAATTTGCCAAACACTCCCTGTGTCCCGACCGTTAATGTTTAAAGGTCCTAAGGTAAAATATTCAGGGCTGACTTTTGGACCGCTGTATTCATATTTGAATGTTTGTGTTTCTCCTTTTTTTATAGAAACATTCCAGGTAAGGATTTTGAGATCGCCTTTTTCAGTTACTTTTGCAGATCCCTGCCAAACGATATCGAAAGAGGAGGGAATGCTTTCCGTTATGGTACCTTTATAATTTTTGTTTGCAGTTACGCTTATTACCATGGGATAGCGGGACGATTCCATCGGATTTATGCGTGTGGCTCCCGATCTTTGAATATCAAATGGAATATCTTCGGAGACACTAATACTGCTGTCAAGATGCTTTTCGGTGTCTTTATTTGTGAGCCCAAGAATGTATTTGCCGGGATTTCCTGTAATAAATGAGGCAAAATAATCTGGATCGTTAGTCACATTGTCGTTTCCGCAGGTAGGGGACTTAGTGATATTTATATTGGAGGTTATATTTTTTGGGTCCGTTACTTTTAGTTCTAGATTGCTGCTACATAGAGTGTGACCCTGCTTGTCGAGTGAGGACATTCCAATGTTGACTTTTTCCCGCGGCGAATAAATGAATTTGTCGGTATTAAGTACCAACACACCTTGGGAAAAACTTTTTAAAACAGATGTTTTTTTTAAATAAATGAACAATGAAACAATTACTGCAATAAGCAAAGTACAAAAAATGATAATTAAATTACGCATTGTTTTTTTGGACAAAAAAAGTACCCAAAATATGACCTTTTGAATAGATACTCGAGCTTTTTGTTTATATACAAAAAAACATTTTTTACAGCTTCTTTTCTTGTAATTGATGGTGAGCGGCAGAAGATCCTAAGCGTGAACATGAAGATGAGAAAGAATTTTCCTGGGGAATTATTTAAAACAAAAGAACCGCTAGGTAGTGGCAAAATACCGAATGTAATATTTTTTTCCATCCTTTGGTACTTTAGTATTTAACTGGTCAGATTTGTTATCCGTCTTTCATAATTGTCAAGATTTGAATATCCTTAATTTATTTTATATCCAATCCGCTAAGATTCAAACCATTAATCGAAAATGTGCCAACTTGTAAATCAAGTATTGGAGTTAGACACCAGGCAGCGTACGTTGGACCTGTTGTAAAGTACGGCGCAACTCTGTATTGATATGTATGCCCCGTGGAAATAGAGTTGTCAATATCAGATTCTGTATTGGCTGAAAGAGAAGAATCAAGAACTGAAAATGCTCCTCCATCAACAGATGTTTGTACTTCATAATAATCTTCATTAATTGCGTTATCAGTCCAAATGATGGTTAGTGAACTGTCTATAAGATTTTCCTGAATAAGACATCCGGTTGCAGCTAGTGGAGCATTAAGGGTTGTAAAACTGAAGGGAGTTGCTTGGGTTGAACTCCAAGTATTCGCTCCAAATGGGTCAATTGCATATGATCGCCAGTAATAAGTAGTTAGCGGTGAAAGTGCTGCTTGTAGAGTGTATACAGCTTGAGTACCCGACGTATAGGTAGTATTTCCGTCTGCGTCTTGTCCGCTCCAACCGCTTTGGGAGGAAGTTTGGTCAAACGTCTGACAATTGGCTGTCATGGCCGAATCTGTGCATAATTCTATTTTGTAGCGTAGAAAATCGGAGTTAGAATCGGTAGCCGTGGTAAGCAAGGTTGGAAGCAAAGCTTGTCCGGTTGCAGTATCTGTTGGCGAATCAAGGGTGGGGGTATTTGGAACTGCTGAAGTCGTAAAAGAATAGGGTGTAGCTTGGGTTGAACTCCAAATATTTCTTCCGGATGGGTCAATTGCATATGATCGCCAGTAATAAGTAGTGTTGAGATCAAATATTGATTGTGCGGTATATGTGGCTTGAGTACCTGACGTATATGTAGTATTGCTATCGGCATTTTGCCCACTCCATCCTGTTTGTAAAGAACTTTGGTCAAACGTCTGACAATTGGCTGTCATGGCCGAATCTGTGCAAACTTGTATTTTATACTGAATATTATCTGAGTCGTTGTCTGTTGCGGTTGTTCTAAATACAGGGTATGGCGATTGGTTTGTGGTAGTATCTGTCGGAGAATTCAAAATTGGTGTCTCCGGAGCTGTATTGTCTACATAATCGAGAGTGACGGAGGATAGAGAAGCAGATGGAGCGTTTAATTTGTTTTGACTTAATATCGCACGATATTGGAAATATCTATTTCCAGTTGAAGATAATACGGTGGAACCAAGGGGATTTGTAAGATATCCTCCGGAAGATTTGATATTGTCCAACCAGATATTTGCTCCCTGTAATCCGTCTGTAATTCGGTAGGTTAGTCGGGTAACGGCATCGCGATGTGAGGAGAGAGATTCTGTCAGGTCAAAGTATTCTTTCTGCCATTTAAAAACGGTAGCGTTAACAGTAAAACCACCGGTTGGGAAGGTTGAACCATTATCCCAGGATGTAACAGTTACAGCTCCCGTGGAAGAATTTACCAAGTTGACTGTGCCTTGTGCCATATATTCAGTTCCGTCATAATTTTCCTTAACAACAATCTTGTCATTCGAAAAAAGATGATTAGCCATAGCAGAACTTCCGTATGCCGTCTCGTCTATGGCAAAACTGGTATCATTGCCTCCTGTTATAAAGTCGTCCGAATCAAGTTTGGCCTTAAAGTCGATCGTAACATTGTGTGTTCTGGTGCCAATTTCATAGGCTTGACGAATCTCATCGGGGGTACGAACCACATTGTCTATACGAACTTCATCTATTATGCCATTGAAAACCTGGCTTGATGTTGTTCTGGCGCCGATTAATTTTGAAACGGCATTGTCTGTATATGCAGTGGTGTTGTTGGTGGTGAGTGGAACCTGAACGCCGTTGACATAGATAGAATGGGTGGCGCCGATACCGTTTCGGGAATAAACAACATAATTCCATTGGTTTGGATGGAGGACATAATTTGCGGCTTGGGATACAAAAGAACCATTGACACAAGAGGCAACGGTATAGAGTCCTGAATATGCTGGTCCGACTTCTAACCAAAAAGCTCCGGAGGTATTGTTATTGCTGGCAGAATAAATATTCATGCGGCTTGAAAGGGAGTTTGGATAAATCCAAGCGGATATGGTAAATGTATTTCCTTGGTCAAGAGTACTATTGTCAGCGATGGTAATATAATCTCCGGAAGCATCGAAAGATTTTGCTTCTCCGACTTTACCTTGGGAAGAAATAATACCTGTAGGAATACCGTGATTACTATTTCCGGAAGAATCTTTAAGATAAGCGCTACTACTGGATTGTTCGTCCAGGTGCCAAAAAGCTAAAGTGTTTTCGTCTGATTCGTAATTGACATAAGCCGATTCACCGATTGTTAATTGCGAAAAAGTTCCAAGACGATCTGAGGCAATGTAAAACGGCAATTTGGTAGTGGAAGAGAGATCTGTTGACAATATAGTTTTTGATATTAAGTGTCCGGATCCCATACGGTATTCTTCTGCGATTTTTTCTGCCGAATCTACAGTGTTGCTGATACGGATATTGTCAACTTTTCCCGAAAGGGAATATAAACTATTTCCAACACCATCCGATGGGGTTCCAATATACAAATTTGAGTCATAATTTACTAAAGAAGATCGGGCAATAGATTCACGCTCTGTTCCATTAACGAAAATTTTGAGGCTAGATCCGTCATACCTACAGGCGAGGTGATACCACTGGCCATCCGTGATGTATGAATTTGTAGACTCAAAACGGCCCGAAGATCCGTTAAAATCGCAACCGACTTTTCCATTATTAACTATATACATCCCATATCCCTGATGTGCAGAGTAGTTATATCGACTTACAACATAGTGCTGTGTAGAGTTGCTTAAAACATCAATATTTACCCAGGCAGATAGAGTATATCCCGTATCAGGAAGGTTTAATGTTGCGTTGTTGGATACGGCAATGTAGTCACTGCTTCCGTTAAAATTCCTCGCTTTGTCGGAAATTCCCTCAACAAGAGTTGTTCCTGTCGGAGTGCCGTTATTGGAGTTGCTGGTGGAATCTTTAATGTAAGCCCCTGAACCGCCGGTTTCATCCATATACCAAAGAGCAGCTGTGTTGGCATCGACGCTGGGAGTTCCCGATGAAACTTTAAGACTACCGTTTCCTTCGGTTTTTATTACAGTAGAGGAAGAAGTTGCCAAGGGAACCCCGGACCAAATTGATGCAGAAGGCGTAGCCCAATCAACAACGTTGTCCATATTTGTGATAACGGATTCGGTGGTTACCGGTTTCCAATCTTCCCAAGTGCCATCACCAGGGTTATTAGAAGTTCCAACCCGAGTTTGAAATTCAATAGAAGAAGAACCGTAATTGCTTAATACCTCTGAGGTAGTTAAAGCACGGGAATAGAGTTTAACGGAATCCATAACCCCCGGGAAATAATAAGCGGATGTTGTACTGGAGCCTATGAGCTTATTATTGGTGTTGTTTGTTATTGTATATGAAGCAGTTGATATGGCTGGCACACTTTTCCCATTTATATACATAGTTCCGGTGTCACTATTGGATATTCTGGTGTAAACGATATGGTTCCATTCTCCGGGAGTTATGACATTATCTACAGAATCAAAGATCCAGGTGCTTACGCCGGTCACAGAGACACGATTTGTTCCACCGTTGCCGATACCGATTTCCAGTTGCCATCCACCTGAAGATCCTGACCCTCTTGTACTAAATATTGTATGTCTGGAATATATTCTTTTTGTTGGCTTAACCCAGGCTTCAACACTGAATGCTCCTCCCACATCAAGCGCACTACTGTTAGGGATGGTTATATAGTCATCTACTCCATCAAACATTAGAGCTCCTGTACCCCAAAGTTTATTGTTAGATGTCCACCCCGTTAAATACGCGGCGTCTTGACTGGTGGTTGTCATGTTGGTTAGGGTACCATTGCATGATGTTCCACAGACCCCTTCGGACGTAGCAGTTGTTCCGTTTGTTTCGTTGAAATCCCATTGTGCAACCAAGTTGTCAGTTGCTGAGGAAGTTGCAGTTTCTCCGTCCTCTGTAGCAAATCCCAGAGCGTTCCAATATAGAGAATTCCAACTATTAACACTGGTTAAATCCATAACATCTGAAGTGTAGGTGGAGTAGGGGCGAATAGAAGCATTAAGAGCAATTTCTTCGGAAGAACGGGCAATCCTGCTGACACGAGTCTCATCAATATACCCTTTAAAAAATTCTCCCGGAGTGCCGTAACTTCCGTTATATGTGTTGGCACCAAGAAAGGCGAATTGATCAACCACAATATTAGTGTCCACAGCAATGGTTCTGCCTGCCTCTACGCCATTAATGTAGAGATAGAGAATATTGGCGGATCTTTGAAGAACAATGTGACTCCAATTGTCATAAGAAAATTTATTGGAAGTTACCGAATATATGGTTCCACCTGCAACAGGTCTAATATCTGCCGTAAGTGTTCCGCCACTTTCGGTTAGTTGAATTCTACGTGTGTTGCCCTCGTTGTTGGTAATCCTGTATAAATATTGTTCACTTCCCTTGTTTTGAATATAAAACCAACCTTCGATAGAGAAGTCTTCATATGTGGAAGCTGCTTCTGCTATATCAATGTAATCAGAACTGCCATTAAAACTTCTTGCGTTGTCCAAAACTCCTGCAACAACATTGGTGCTTGAAGAAGAAGTTCCTGTGTTTGAATTTCCGGAAGAATCAGTAACAGTAGTACTACCGGTGGAATCATTCATATGCCAAAGGGCAATAGTGTATGGATCGGTCGCAAGTTCCTGGTAGTAGGATTCTATTTGTGGTGATGATCCTGAGCCGGAGTCCAGGCTCCGATTAAATTCACCTGTGGAAAATTCTGTACTTTCGTCATGCACTATTGTTGGATCAATTGTGATAGGGTATACCCGTGCAGAATTGTCTATCCATTCATCATTAAGTGAAATAATTGCGACATATTTTCCTGTTTGAGTATCCTTTTTAATAGTTAAACCGACATTGTCAGTTCTTGCTCCATTGGCATCGATTGCATATGGCTTTTCAAAATTGAAAAGATAACCTCCGTTCTTATCGAAAAAAGTGGTTCCCTTCAAATTATCTGTGTAGTATTGAGGCTCGACATTTGAAAAATCTAAGTAAAAGGGGAATGTCTTTATAATAGTATGTTCCTTAATTATTATTTCTTCTTTAATTCCCAAAGGAATAGTCTGATATTTGTAATCAATATTTTTATAAACGTTTTCAAAGATAACCGCTTTTTTACCATCCGTTTTTGGTGCTGAAAGATTTTCGTTCCCGCTCGCGGGAGTAAAAACTAAGTTTCCTTCGCCAACTGTGAAGTTTACCTCAGGTCTATTGTTTTCCTTATTGCCGATGTAGGCGGTGTAACCGGTTCCTTTTGCTGAATACAAATATTTTCCTCCCACATCTTTAAAATTGGGTGCTCGGGGAGTGGTAACGTATTTATAAATTCCAAATCCTAAGCTTGTTATTAGAATTAGAGATCCAAAACCGATAGCAAAAGTTTTCCGATGAGATCCAATGTGTTTATAAATAGCGGATAATAGACGGTAGATAGTGTGTAGGATCTTTGAAATAAAAATAAGCACATTTTTGATATATAAAGTTAGCCTTTTACACATTTTGATTATGTATTTTTTGTTTTCCTTCATGATATATAAATATCTCTTATTTAGTCTCATTAAATCAATTCTTGACTTGAAATTTTCACTGGCCTTTTTCGTTTATTCCGTCACTTTCACTATCCACCAGTTGAAGTTCACATCAATTTCAATCGGATTTGTGAATCCGACGACAAACTCTCCCGGGGATTTGCTCTTTACGAAAAGCACATAATTTCTGGTAGAGGATGTTGGTGTTACGTAAACCAGAGTGTAGTCGGTAACGTTTGGATTTTTAATAGTAATTTCGGATAAGTCACCCGGAATTACGCCGCTTCCTGCGGTTGCATTGGTTGTAATAACCCCGTCGATTACTGCCGAGTTTGTGGCTTCAGTAGCTCCGGCGATTGTTAATCCTTGAGTTGATATATTATTAAAGACGGCAGACCCCGAAGCATCTACTGTCGATACCATATTTCCCTCCGAATCCTGAAGGCTCAAAATGTTACCTGAAACAGTTGCCTCCTTGCTAGCCACTAGATTCAAGCTGCTAGACTCGATATTGCCGGCAACTGCCAAATTTCCGGCAATCTGTACATTTCCTGCGGTATCGATTTTGATTAATCCTGCCATAATTTCGACAGGCGCCATGGCTAGAGACTGAATTCTGAGAGGGGAAGTGAGGGTGTTAATACTAGTAGCTAGTAGTTGGTAGTTGGTATCTAGGTCGGATTGGATAACAAAGTCGCTGCCGATAGATAGAGATTGAGAAAGAGACAGGGAATTCATGGCAGCCTGGTCGGTTACATAAAGATTGGCAGTGACGATTTCGTCAAGATTTGCAGAATTTGAGGCGGTAATATCCCATGTAGAGGCTTGTGCCAAAAGATCCTGATCTGTTTGCACTTGAGTCAAAAGCGCTTGAATTTCATCAAGCGACTTTGATTCGATTTCTTCCGCATATAGCGTTCCTGAGAAAGTGGCGTTTCCACTGCTATCAATTGACGCAACTTCATTTTGGCTGGAATCTTGAATCTTGAATTTTGAATTTTGAGGTAGTTCCACTGCCAGATCCTCATCCGGAATCGGAGAAATCAGTTTTGTTTGAATATTACCTGCAACAAGCCCGGACTTAACAAGCATATTGTCGACTGTTCCTTGAAAAGCAATGAACGAATCGGTGGCAAGTTCTTTGGTTTCAATTGCACCGGCTTTGATATTGGCAATTATGGCTTGAGAAAAACCAGCCAATTCCTCAACAATTTGCCCCGTTATAGAGTCAGCCAAATTGTATTTTTCTGCACTTTCGCTTGAAATGGTGACTTCAAGATTTTCAAAAGTAATTTGATTCGGGTCGGAAGATAATTCTTCGCCCGTCCAAGTATTGGTATCAGAGATTATAAAACCTGCAGTATCACTATTTCTGTTATTGGTCCAAGAATCCGAATCAAATCTCGGGGCGGTTAAGCGGTAGGAAACCGTTGTCGGAATACTTGTATAAATGTATAGTTTTCCGGAACTGTCCATAGAATACCAAGCTTTGGTGTTTGCAGAAGGGGAAAGCAGTACCACAAGATCACCAAAGTTTTCTGAAAGTTTTGTAGTATTGGAAAATAGCCAAAGATCGGATCCGCTTGCGGCTTCCGCAAAATCAAGAGTTGCACGATACCCTTCGCCCGCAAGATATTCGGACGTTGTTATGTTTCCGGTTGTTTCTTCTTTGACTCCGGTCATGCTGGTAACATAAGTAGCATATTTGCTGCCGTCGATTGTGTAAGGAGGATCAATAGTTCCGGCATCAAGTTTTCCGACTACTACGATAGATCCGCTCCCGGCATCCAAAGTGATATCCCCATTTGTGGAGTTTGAGGTAATGTCGAAAGCTCCATTACTGACAATATTGCCATCGATGCTTATGGAAGTTCCGGATGCTGCAGGGTCTACGTAGTATGAGGATGAAGAAGTATCTTCAAATCTCTGGCCCCTTATATATCCGTTAACGTCAAGCATTTGGGTTGGCGAAGTTGTGCCAATACCCAGATATCCATTATTAAGAAGCGTCATTTTAGCCGCAAGACCAGTATCACCACCTACTGACGTTTGAAAATCAAGTCTGTCACCGTTAAGAATATCTATCGTTGCAGGGGAAGTGCCTCTGAAGACAAGAGATCCCGAAATAGTTGCATCTCCGGCAACATCAATTTTGCTGATATTTCCAAGTGCGGCGCTTGAAAAAGAAACTGCACCCGAGGCAGGATTGATCGTTATATCGCCGGAAGTATTACTAATAGAAGAGGTTGAATTATAAAGCTTTAAAGTTCCATCATTAGTCAAGGTCATCTTGGTGGATCCGGAAGCAGAGGCGGTAAGAATATCTCCTCCGAGAGTTTGATCAACAATAAGACTGGCGTTTCCACCGTAGCCCCCGCTGATATGAAGCTTGGCGGCAGGGGAGGAAGTGCCTATTCCCACATTTCCTGCCTGGAATATGTGAGACAGCATTAAGGAATTGCCGTATGTGGCCGTGTTTGATCCAAATCCTGTGGTATTGTAGCCAATAACAATTTCATTCTGATCATTATCGGCATATGCTTTAGTGTTTGCCCCAAGATATATAGAATAATCGGAAGTAGCATTGGCTGTTGAACCATCTGCAATATATCTTCCAGCCTGGTCACCCAAAGCATTGTTATAATTTCCTGTAGTGTTGCCAGCGAGTGCTCCGTAACCCAAAGCGTTGTTGTTCCCTCCTGTAGTATTAAGATAGAGTGCTGCGAAACCCAAAGCATTGTTATAATCTCCTTCAGTGTTGTAATAAAGCGCCTGGTCACCCAAAGCATTGTTATAATCTCCCCCGGTGTTGGAATAGAGTGCCCAGGAGCCCAAAGCATTGTTACGATATCCCGTGGTGTTGGAATAGAGTGCTTGGTAACCCAAAGCATTGTTATTATATCCTGTAATGTTGGAATAGAGTGCTTGGTAACCCAGGGCAGAATTATCATTGGTAGTTAGGTCATCGTTTTTCCCTGCCTCATAACCAACAAAGGTACTGTTACCCAAACCTGATTGATATATCCTACCTGCTACTTCCAATTTGCTTCCTGGTGATGTTGTTCCAATTCCCACATTTCCGGTGGTGTCCTGGAGAGTGATTCCTGCCGCCCAAGTATTTGCTCCTGATTTGTAGTTGAGAGTTAGAGGTCCATATGTCGATTGAAGAGCGCTTCCGTTTCCCAAAGTTAAATTACCTGAAACAGAAGCTGTTCCGGAAGTTATTAAATTTCCTGTAGCGGCGTTAACAAGGAATTTTGCAGAAGCTGTGGCATTTCCACCAACCGCGAGATCATAGTCGGATGCATTTGCCGGAGCGAGAACATGATTTGCAAGTTGCCAGTAGTTTGTTCCCGTTGCACTCATTTCAATCCACGTCGGATTTGCTCCCGCTCCGTTGGTTGAAAGAACATAACCTCCTGTTCCCGGAGCAAGGGTGCTCATAGTTCCCGTTCCGTTAAAATAGGGGATGGATCCTTGAGCAACTGACGACCAATTTTGTCCTGTTCCACCATACTGTGTTCCGATTGCTGTCCCGTTCCAGGTACCGCTTGAGACAGTACCGGAAGAAACTGCTAATCCGTTAAGATTTCCCGAACAAACCAGATTTCCGGTTGCCCCACTGACAGTACAGCCGGTGTCGGATGATCCTCCTGCCAGATTAATAGATGTTGCAGTGCTTGAGGCAGGTCCTATATTGATAGCTGTGGCGGCGCCTCCGATGTTTAAAGTTGTGGCATTAGTGTTAAACAATGACGCTGTTCCTGTGGATGTTGTAGTTAAGTCGGCACCGTTTACTGCCACATCTCCTGCAAATGTTCCGCCATTGGCGTTCAGATTTCCTGTTGAATCAAAAAAGTACGTAGTTGCCCCTCCTACCGAAAGACCTGCTGAAAATTGCAGATAACTTGCCGAAATTCCGGTTAAAGTGTTTGAATTGGGTAAGGTAACAGTGCCTGTTGCGGTAAGATTAACGCCGTTTGCCGTTAAAGCGGTTGATCCTCGGGAATTAATTACAACATTTCCGGTTGATGATGAACCAAGGGTTAGATCGGACATTGTTGTTGTTCCAACAACTCCTGCTCCGGCTCTAAAACTAAGAGATCCTGACACTGAAGCAGTTCCTGCAACATCAAGTAAGGCAGTTGGGGTTGTAGTATTAATTCCAAAATTTCCGGAACTATCCAAAACTGCTTTTTGTGCCCCTGCTATTCTGAACTTAATTTCATCACTGGAAGATCCGGCTCCCAATACCAAGCTTCCGCCGGTTGATACTACAGAAAATTGCCCGGTGCCGATGCTGTTTACTTCATAATTGCCGACGGACACATGCCCTATTTGTATTCCGTCCGTGCGTCCTGCCCCTGCAACTCTCAAATCACTGTCGCTTATTATATCCAACGCGTAACTTGGGTTTGTTGTCCCTATGCCTATATTTCCGCCACCCAGTATTGTCAAGCGCTCGGTGTTGTTTGTATAAAAAGATAGTGGGGCATTATTTCGCTGGTCCAGTATAACTTTGTTTGCGGGAGAAGCTCCGCTTCCAAACAGCATGATATCAAAATCACTACCCGAATCAGGAGCCATGGCAAAAACTGTTGCAGTGTTGCCAGTGTTGGTGTTTTGTAAGCGCAGAGATCCACTTCCGGCTCCCCACATGCTTGACGCATTAGTAACAATGTCAACACCTGTATTAGTTGCTGGGGATAATGTTCCTAGGCCAATTTGTCCTGAGCTATTGACATATATACCATTGTTTGAACCTGTAGTTATCTGGATAGGCCGCGTAGTTCCAGTGCCTCCTGCAGAACTTAATAATTGTGCCACGTTATTATAGAATCTGAATTCTAAACTATCATAGTTTGTTTGGCTGGCGCTCCAGTCTGTGTTAAAAAGTTGGAGAGTTGAAGTGGGTTGCGACGAGGGAGTTCCTTTGGGATATAACCTGACTAAAGTGCTTGTATTGTTGCTGGCTGTCTGGATGTTCAATTCCGCAAATGAAGTACTGGATAGGGAAGTATTTGACAAAAACACTGGGTTTGTCGCGCCGGATATTCTTAAATTTCCATTCACATCTAATTTATCACCTGGACTTGTTGTCCCTACCCCAAGATTACCTGTATTAATCCATGAATTTTCTCCTGAAGTGCCTGCCAAGTGAACTAGAGCTGATGATGATGCTATTGCACCAAGGTTTAGTGAGTCGGTTATGTTTAGAGGAGCTAGAGATCCAAGTGTTCTTTG
The DNA here is from genome assembly GCA_964635715.1 of uncultured Gammaproteobacteria bacterium. Classification (GTDB taxonomy): domain Bacteria; phylum Patescibacteriota; class Microgenomatia; order UBA8517; family UBA8517; genus UBA8517. Next base: position 336,813 of record CAZWNZ010000001.1, read on the forward strand.
CCAATAGTTTGTTCCTGTTGCACTCATTTCAATCCATGTTGGATCAGCTCCGGCTCCATTCGTGGAAAGGACATATCCGGAAGTTCCCGGAGCAAGGGTACTCATTGTTCCTGTTCCGTTAAAGTAGGGAATTGATCCTTGGGAAATTGAGCTCCAATCCTGCCCCGTTCCTCCATACTGTGTTCCGATTGCCGTTCCGTTCCAGGTACCGGAAGAAATTGTTCCGGAAGACACAGTTAATCCATTAATTGTTCCTCCGGCAGTTAGATTACCGCTCATATCAAGATGTCCCGGTCCTGCTGATGCTGTGGTATTTCCAAGAGCCAAAGAAGCAGACATTGTGGCATATCCGTTAACCTCAAGATCTCCGGCAATATCAAGAAGAGCAGATGGGGAAGTGGTACCAATACCAACATTACCGCCGTCAATGATTCTCATATACTGAGTTCCTGATTTTGTGCCAAAACCAATATATCCATCAGAGGTTCCATCATCATCTGTATTAAATTGGAGATTACCAAAACCTGCAGTATTTTCGTCTTGATCATTTAAAAACGTCGCAGTCGAATCATTGACTATAATAGAAAGGTACTCCGATGAATTTCTACCGATTCTAAGTTGGTTATCGGAACCATAGGAAAACAAATCAAGATAGCCACTACTCAATAATGACAATCTTTCTACAAGACCATCATCGCCTCCAGGAGAAGTTTTTATACCAAATCTTTCTCCGTTTAATATGTTTATTTTTGGATCAGTAGTTCCTCTAAAAGTAAGAGTTCCGGAAGTGGAGGCATTTCCAGCAATATCCAAAAGGGCTGTCGGATTTAAAGTAGCGATTCCCACATTTCCGCCAGTGTAAATTAATTGGCTGTCATAAAATTGAATCTCTTCGGTACCGCCTGTATCTACAAGGGCTAAGTAATCATCGGTATTTCTTATATATCTTGATGTGTTATTAGTTGTTGTAAAAGTAAGATTTGGTGACTTGTCTCCTGCAATTCCGGCTGTATTTTTAAGTCTTATTCCTGTTGTATATTGTAAACCATCAACATCCAATTTAGTTCCTGGAGTAGTAGTACCTATTCCAAAATATCCCGTGTTGATCCAGGAACTTCCTCCTGCCGTTCCTGTAAAATGCACCAATGCCGACGTTGTGGCTGTTGCACCAAGATTTAGTGCATCTGTAATATTAAGAGGAGTAAGTGATCCTAGTGTTCTTTGCCAATAATTTGTTCCCACTGAAGAAGCAGATATCCAGGAAGGGTCGGCTCCTGTTCCATTTGTGGAAAGAACATACCCCCCTGTTCCCGGTGCAAGAGTACTCATTGTTCCGGTTCCATTGAAATATGGAACTGACCCTTGAGCAACAGAGCTCCAATCCTGTCCCGTTCCTCCATACTGTGTTCCGATTGCCGTTCCGTTCCAGGTACTGCTTGAAATTGTTCCGCTGGAAATGGTCACACCATTAATAGTTCCGGCTGCTGTGATATTTCCGCTGGCATCTACAATAAATTTGTCGGTTAGAGAGGATCCTGACTGTAGTTGTAAAAGATTATATCCGGTTGCACCGCTGGCAACCGCACCGTAATAGAGAGCACCACTGGTTATGTTTGCATTTGTTGCATTTACAAACCCCCCGGCACTTCCTCCGGGTGCGGCTCCCTCAAAAGTTAAATTAAGTGTACCTGTTCCATCCGGATTGATAGTGATTGATCCATTAGATAAGTCAGGGGTTGTAATCGTCATTACCTGACCTTCAATGGCAAAAGTTCCGCTTGTTGATTGGATTTTTGGCGAAGACGTACCTAAAACCAAAAAACCGGAACTATTAATGGCGGGAATAGTGTTGGCTGTGGCTGACATTGAGGCAGGATATCCCTGAAGTGTTTCGGAGTTTAAAGCGTAGGCAACGGTAGCGATTTGTACTCTTGGGGTAGCTTCCGTGTCGGTTCCTACCGTTACACCAAGCCAAATCGCGGAGTTTTCACTAAAGACCGAAGCCGGAATTTCTGCGCCGCAGCTGCTACCTAAAAGGATGGAGAATATACCGTCTGTGTCAGGTGTTATCGCACAAGTACTTGAGTCCCATAGAGGGCTTCCACCTGTGTCTACGCTATAGAGTTTAAAAACCAAATCCCTGGAAGTAGTAATCGGATTTCCCAGGTTGTTGGTGAGTCTACCTTGGAAAGATAGATATCTTCCGGCGCGGGTAAGGGAGGTGGGGTATGCGAGCGGAGCTGATGTTGTTTTAAAGAATTGGTTATATACACCAAAACCCAGACCGGACATTAAAAGAATTAGTATTGCGTAGTTAAAATAGCTTGCTATGGGTAGGTTGTGATATGATTTGTACCATTTGGGTCTAGTGTAAAAAAGGCCGTAAGCAAGCTTTTGAAGCTTTGGAATTCCTGCAAATTTTGCAACAATTCGTGCTTGTACCGAGTTGTAGGACGGGGTGGAAAGCCTGCTTTGCTTTTCTATTTTGCCAAGTTTGGTATTTATGATTTCCTGTTCTTTGTGAAGGAATTCTTCTACAGGATTTTCATCCAGGAAACCTTCTTTAACTGCCCATTCAAAGAATTTTTTTAGTGAGAAGATCTTTCTGTCGAAAGTTGAGGCACTGGAGTTTTTTAGAACCTCATTTCGATATTTTTCGATATGTTCTGATGCAATATTTTTAAATTCCATTGGGCAGTTCTCCTTTCGCTTTGGCCTTATCGGCATTTACCCAGGCCAAAAAACTTTTAACGTCCGAAACATAATTTTTAATTGTGTTAGCAGAAGCTTTATCTTCTTTTTCAAGCGATTCTCTGAATCTTGCAATCATTTCCTGATCTTTTTCCTGCACAGGAATCTGAATACCTATGCCGGCGTTTTGAATTCCCTTCATAAAATCTTGACTAACTAAGTTAACTGATTGGAGAAATGAGGAGAAGTTTCTAATTGTAGACAAACGTCTATTGACCGTCTTTAATTTAAGCTTATTCTCAATCATATAGTCTTTGTATTCGCTAAAAAACCTTCGATCAATAAAAGGCAAAACTTCAGCTACGGACTCTGCATAAGCGCCAAAAGATTTAAGCTTAAGTATCGCCCAGGCTAAAAAGTGGCCAATATCGGATTTATAGTTCTTAACCGACACCATAGATTTGCCTTGGTTTTGAAGGTTGCGCAAAAAATCTTTAAGGATATTGTCGTTTGTTAGTTGTTTATTCATTGAAGCTAGATTATACGAATTATATATATTATACATTATTATAAAGGGGGATTAGGCTGTCAATAGCCTATTATATAGAGTAGTAATCAATTACCAATTGATAATTTACAATTAGCAATTAATGTTTTTCACAGACTTAATAACATAATTACCGCACAATATTTACGCACAGATTATTGATTACTAACAATGGATTTATTACCCATAACATCAATTTATGGTCATTTTTGATTAAAATTCTAGCCTCAGGGCAGTTTTTGCGGTAAATTGCGGGGAATATTATCAACCAAATAACCTTTCGGAAATTAGCCTTATATTTCAGTTTATGGCTTTACTTAAATATATCAATATGTAGCAGTAATTAGAAATTAGAAATTAGAAATTTACAATTCACCCCTCAAAATTATAGGTCCGATAATTGGCGAACGGGTTGGGGGATTGCTAAATAATTTAACTGCCTTTTTAGTCCGATTTTTCGGTATTTGGTTTTTGATTTTCTGCCTATGCTATTTGTTTGCAAACTGCCTTATGATTTGTGTTATATAATTAGTTTATGACACAGCTTAATTATGATCCCGATGGAGAAGAGAATGGTCTAAAAGGGCAAAAAAATAATTCCCGAACAATTACTGTTGCTTTAATCATAGTGGGAGTTTTTGTTTTAATACTCGTGCTATTTCTATACTTGATTCGCCGCCCTGCTCTTTTTGGCAGTTTTGCCCAAACTGAGTCTGAGATTACTACAACAACCTCATCCGAACCGTCAGTTATTTCTCCCCAGAGTGTTTCTCATGAGAATTCCTATCTTTTTGCATCACCATTAAAAGCAACTGTTGGTTTTGAGAGAGTGCGTGTAACGGTTTATGTTCTGGACGGGCAGGGTATGGGCATTGCCGGAAAGAATGTTACTTTGGGCAATATCGACAAAGGTCTGCAGATTTTTACCATTGCAAGTACTACAGATGATTTTGGCAGGGCAACATTTGACGTTTCTGCGAATCAGGCTGGACTTTTTTTAATTGAAGCCTCGGTTGATGGCAAAGCTTTGAGTCAGAGGGTTACCGTGTCATTTGAATAATTGACAAACTACTTCTGGTTGACTTTGGTTTTTAAATATTCTTGATATCTTTTGACTAATTCTGAGTATTTATGATTGCTTTCCGAATTATTGTTTTTACGAGAAGACTTTTTCTTTCGAGAGATGAAATAAATAATCGTTATCAGTATAACGATCATAAATATCTCCAGTACAATTATGTTCGGCCATTGCAATAGAGATGCAAAGAACGAAGCAATTTTCTGCCTAATATATTTGGCGGTTGTCAGTGTTTCAAAAGTTAAAGTGTTGCTTTTAGGGGACTTGTTGCCATCTTTATAATCTGTTATCGCAAAAAGTCTCCATGTTACATTCTTATTTGTAGGTACATTAAAGCTATAATCTCCGTTTGCGTCTGAAACTACTGTATATGATGGGACGTAATAAGCCAGAGCACTTTTAACAATTTTAAAACTCAAAACATCTTGTCTATTATCGGGTCGGGCGAGTTTAATTTCCATTATAGAGTTGGGGATTGTGGTTCCTTGCGCCGAAACTTGGCTTTCAGGATATGTCTGAGGAGCCCCTAGACTTATTGTCGGCGGTAAAATTACTGGACCAACATTGTAAAAATAATTGTCTCGGTTGATTGGAGGAATACAGGTTGGCATAGTTACTCTTTTACTGTTGTCAATGGCAGTAATACAAAGTTCGGGGAAAGATTCAGTGTCAGGAAGGTAAACTAAATCGAAGGAATAATAACCGGTTCCATCCGAGTTGGTGATTTGATCCACGTTGATACCTATTAGCTCCACAACGGAGTTTGGTGATCCGTAGCCCCAAAGGGTCATCTTGGGAATTCCGATGGTCGCAGAAACGATTACATTAGGTTTTACGATTATTCTTTCACTGGATAGAGTTTGAGCCGAAGTATTTTCAACCCCGGAAAACATAAACAATATTAAAAGAGGTAAAACAAAAATAAATTTAGATTTCACTAATTAATTATATTACTTCAGTTAAACTTGTGTTTTGTCTTTGGGTTCCTCAGCGGGTGGGGTTTCGCCTCCGATATTGGGTGTGATTTCCGAGATTTTATCTTTCAAAGTCTCTTTCAACTTGTCAAGTTCTTTCTTTTCTTCGGTAAGTTCTTCAACCAGTTCCTTTTGTTTCTTGCTGAGTTTATTCGTAATTATAAGGACAACAAGAACGATAATAATTATCGCCAAGGCGACAATTGTGGCTACTTTCCATGGGAATACCCAGAAGGATAGGGAAGCCGTAAGTGCTTTCTCACTTTCTCCATACACCGCGTCCAAATTGGCTGTAAATTTACCAATCATCCACTTTTTACCAAGCTCCGTCATAATTGTTCTTGATGCGCCGGGGAAAATATTTGTTTCAGGTAGATCCACCTTGGCAACCTCCTTACCGAACATGTTTTTAATAACAACCTGCCCCTTCGGCGTTATGTGGTAGTCGCCGCTGTTTCGAATTTCCGTGAGGACTTTGACCGGTCCGTATTCCAGAAATTTGGGCGCGCCAAAATTTATCACCTGTGCGTTTTCGGATATGGCGCCTGAAACTTTAAGGTAAACCAGGCCTGCAATTCTAACTGAAACACTTGATTCCTGCTTTGATTCGCTGCCGTCTTCGGAGAGATTAGCGGTAGGCTCAAAAAACACGGCGAAGTACTTTCCTCCAGGGTTGGCATTTTCTGGTATGTCGATTCTGCCGTTTACGGCTACCATTCCGCCTTCCGGAATCGTACCTTTCTCAGTGCTCAGTGTTACCCAGTCGGCAGCCGCATAGCGGTTAGAGAGAGTTTCAGGTCCTTCAATAAAAGTCGGGGATCCTTCTTTGTTGTCTACTATAAAATCGGCAACCTTAAATGTGCCGCTGATTGCATCAATTCCGGTGTTGTAAAATCTGACGACAAAGCCGGCCGACGTTCCCGGATCCGCCTCAAGACTTTGTCTTGCAGGTGCCACAACAAGAGGAATTGCGGATTGGGCAGAGACTTTACTAAATAACCCAACGAGCGAATAAGCAAATAAGCAAATTAAAGAGGCAACTGCGATTTGTAGATTTGTAGATTTGTTTATTTGTTTATTTGTTTTTAGCATGGGCAGTGTCTAATATTAGAATGTCGCCGTGGCCGTGTACAACACTTTGTTGTAGTAGTAGCCTGCAGGCTGAGTTCCTGAAATGGACAGTCTGTAACAAATTCTAGCTGAATCTCCAGAAACCGGCACGCTATTTGCCATAATGTTTTGCTGTGTTTCTGCAAATTGCTGATCAGCAATTTGCCTGGAGCTAAAACTTCTCGATGATTCACCGTAGTAAAACACTGCTGGCGTACCTGACACTGATGCCAGCGAATAACCAAAACCATTAACAGTTGCCGTGTTCCATTCTCCGGTTACTGCCTCGGTACAGTCTCCTGAATCACAGATGGTGTCTCTGATACATTTGGAAGAACCAAATGTAAATCCATCTGCGTCAGGTGTGTTGCCTGTACAGGTTGCACCATTTAAACCCATTTGATCATTTTCGGATATTTTGACAGTGTATCCACTGGAAGCGTTTGTTGACACTGTTAATGTTTGTGCGGCGTCAAGGAAAGTATTTGCAGTTGCAATTGTTCCCCAGGGAATGCTGTAAGCGTTGCTTGAAACACTAGTTGTGGTATCGCAGTAGGTAGAGCCACTTTGTCCACTCGTTACGGCGGCGACAGTAAATGATAAAGACTGATCAATTGTTGCAGAAACCAAAACTCCTTCAATTGGAGCAACTCCAAGGTTTGTTGTGTCAAGCGGGTTCGTGCTCCCATCTCTTGTTGCAACCTGAATTTTGTAGACATCAGCAACTCCCTCTGTGGAACGGCCTATGTATGGAGATGGGTTCACAAGATTGTTGATGGTCACGGTAATAGTGGATGATGCCGCACAATTGCCAGTTATTCTTGGAATTGTAACTGTGTGATCTGTTGTTCCACTCCCGGGAGAAATAGTAGCCCCTGCTACATCCCAGTTGGCATCGGTACAACCCGTTACCGTAATTCCACTTGTAGTCAATGCATTTAAATCAAATCCGCCATGTGCCGTGCTATCAGCTGAATCTGGAATTCCATCGTTTCCTTTTGCACTGTCGGCCATTGGAATAGTAACCAACAAACTCCCACCGATGGGTACAGTACTGACAGTTGTAAAGGTGATTGTCAAATTTCCTGATTGAGAGGCAACTACATAGCCATTAGAATCCACGTTGGCCACTAATGGTGTGGAGATGTTAAAATTTTGGTCGCTTACGGTGCTAGCTACTGTATAGGCGGTGTCTTCAATACAACCGTCGAGTGTGCCGTTAGTAAAACAAACACTATCTCCGGGAAAAAGATGATGAGTAGTGTTATCCGAATTTCCTGAACTGTCTATCGTTACAGTTGATGTTCCGGCAATTCCCGAATTTGCACCGGCACGGTAGGAAAGTCGGGGGTTGGATAATGTGGCAGAGGCATTTATGAGAGATGCAGCCTGGGTGTTGTCGGGGAATATGGATTTAACGGTAAAAATCGAGAGGGCCAGTGAAAAAGACAGACACAAAAAAAACACACTAAACACTACCAAATATTTTTTGGTCGTCGATTCTTTTTTCATTTGGTTTTTACCAAACACTCTAGGACGCTTCAACCATTATTGGATTTCGAAAATATATTGTCAAGGGGATTCCTTTCCTTGTTTTGGGTTCTTTTTAATAATTTTGTAAGTAAAAATGATTAAAAAGACAGCTATGGCAATGGAAAACGGAAAAGCCACTGTGGTAATTGTTTTTTCCTGGTAAGTATCCTGGTTGTCGGTTTTAATTTTTAGGGTTGATTTGTAGATTCCGAGTAGTACTTTGTGTGTTGATTGACAGGAAATCACTTCCTCACCGTTAATACAGGAGATTTTTCTGATTGAATTTGAAATGACATTAAATGGGGCAATGTTAAGCGTTTCGGAGGATCCAATTATAGGTTTTATAGAAATTTGTCCTTCAGGGTTAAAGACGTAAAAACCGTAGTTGCCAATCCGAATGTTGAAATTTAACTCTCCTAAAGAATCAATTATCTTGGGGGCAGAAAACTCAACAATATTCAGATTTTTTTGCGGGTTGCCATCTTTGGACAAAGAAATCAACATGTTTGCCCCAATGCGGGCTTCATTGGTTGGACCAATGGGTGCGATTCCTCCGGGAATGTCGTTGCCAATTTCATATAGTAATGTAAAGTAGTAATCTTTTTCGGTAGCCGTTTCCGGCGGAGAAATCTGAATATCTACGTTTTTTGTTTGTCCACTCCCTAAATAAAATTCCTGCCCAAAATTTTTAACAGGGGAAGAAATTTTAAACCATGAAGCATAAGGTGAAGTTTCCGCTACGATATTGTTTTCGTCTAGGATAATGTTTCCATCTTCACCCTGGGCCTTAAAGGGGATAATATAAATTTTTGCCATACCATCCTCTCCGTCGTTGCTGATAGTAAAAGTTTGAGTAACTTCTTTGCCCGGAATTATCATTATTTCAGTTATCGGGGGAGAGATGGAAAGACCTAGAGTTTGAGCAAGGCAGGATCTTGCCGGAATTCCAAATAAATACAAATAAGTACCAATAAATACCAATAATCCAATTGTCAAACATTTGGTAATTTGGAATTGGTATTTATTTGTGCACATTGGTATTTATTTAAAAGCTTGGTATTGCCGTAAACAATATTACATTTTGATATTGTCCGGCTTCCTGAATTCCCGAAATATTAACTTTATATGTTATCGTGGCAGTACTCTCACGGGTAACATTAACATTACTCATCACCACTTGATCAACTTGACTTTGTGATGCATTAGCGAAATGTCGGAAATATGTTGCGTCAATAAAATCACTCGGTACATCGTCGCCTGATATGTTGTATCCGAACCCGTAGACATTGCTAAGCGACCAAATTCCGGCAGTTGATTCTGTACAGTCGGAACTGTCGCAGACAACGTCCGGAATAGTATCTCCTGCATTACTTTTTAAATAATCGAGTTCTCTGGCTGTTACTTTATATCCACCCGCGCCTCCAGCGGAAACAGTCATGGTACTCGTCAGAGTTTCAGGGGTATCGGGCAAAAGGGTACCAAAGTTAATTAAAAAATTACTCATGGAAAATGTAAAGGGAATGATTGAGTGGATGTATTGGAAACCTGAACGGACAAGATAACCTGTTGATGTGTACAAACCCGCTCCTGTTTGTCCTATGGTGGTATCAAGTTTGTATCCACTGGAGGAGGGGATGCCAGCTCCACTATTAAAATTTGGCATTTGGATTATATAATTCGGCGATATAATTTTCGATTGAGCGTGAACTGGGGAATAACCAAATAGGCAAATAGGCAAATAGGCAAATAGAAACAGTAAAACTGATAGGCAAATTAATGTCTTAATTACAGAACGATAAGATATTTTCTCCATTTGAAATTTATTTGCAAAATTTGCAGATTTGTAGATTTGTTTATTTTAATGACCCACTTCCTTTTTCATTTTCATTCCGCTTAAAAATAATTCATAGATTTGCTCGTAAAGATTTTTGATTTCGTTCTTTCTACTCTTTTCCAGATTGGAATCCTGTAGAAGCTCGGCAAGATATTTTTGCATTTTGACCAGTTTCTCTCTGAAATCTCCCTCTGTCCAGTTTCTAACTTCTTCTTCCTGAAATTTTATTTCTTCGACAAAATCCTGGCTGATATTTTTCAGGACGCTTATTTTTTGTTCATTTTTAAGTATTTCGAGATATTGACGTCCGAACATAACGGAAATAGGAGCTATTGCCAGAAGCGAGGCTATTTGTAGGATTTCAATCCAAAAATCAACCTTGGGAGTAAGTAAAAACAATATTCCAAAAACAAGTGCCGCAACGATCGATGTTGTCGGACCCGAAAGTAAGGATATACCAAAAAGTAAGAAATATGTCAGAAAAAACACTGGAGAGCTAAAACCTCCTGTTGAGAACAATAGAAAAGATACGGCGAAAGAAAAAATAGATATATCAATCAGGATTCTAAAAGACGAATTAAGAATCTTCTTGCGAAATAAAAACGAAGCTGCTATATAGATGGCAACCAAAATGCCGGAGATTTGCAGAGAATACTCTGCGATAGAAGTATTTGCGATAAAATAGGCAAGACCAAGCGCAACGGCTATTAGCACACTATGGATAAGAGCCTTTTTTGATGAATTGGGCATATAAGCGTTAGTAAAATATTACGTCAAAGTGATAGAATTGACAAATGGATTAAGTAAATTATGAATAAATACGACCATACAAAAATTGAAAAAAAGTGGCAGGAAAAGTGGGAAGCAAGTCAGATCTATTTTCCTGACCTGAAAAATTCTTCAAAAGAGAAATTCTACAATTTGTGGATGTTTCCTTATCCTTCAGCAGAAGGACTCCATGCCGGACACGCTTTTGCGTCGACAGGAAGTGATGTGTACGGACGCTTTATGAGAATGAATGGAAAAGATGTTTTTCAACCAATAGGTTATGACTCTTTTGGAATCCACTCCGAAAACTATGCAATTAAAATAGGGGAGGATCCTCACGAGGTTGTAAAAAGAACAACAAAGCATTATGAAGAGCAAATGAGGGCTTTGGGTCATGGATATGACTGGACTCATACAGTGACCACTTCTGATGTAGATTATTATAGATGGACACAGTGGTTGTTCCTAAAAATGTGGGAAAAAGGACTTGCTTACAAAAAGAAAGCCGAAGTAAATTTTTGTCCAAGTTGTAAAACAGTTTTGGCTGATGAACAGGTGGTGACTCCAACCCAGGCCGGTAAAGAACCTAAAAATGCAAAAGGTGAGACTATCGCCGAGGAACCGGAGATGAAAGTCTGCGAACGATGTGGCACCCTAATTGAAAAAAAGGATTTGGAACAATGGTTTTTCAAGATTACCGAGTACGCAGATAGACTTTTGGAGGGCTTGGAGAAAATTGACTGGAGTCCGCGCGTTAAACTAGCCCAGAAAAACTGGATAGGCAAGAGCACGGGTATGCTTATCAAATTTAAAGTTGATGGGGAAGATCGGGAAATTGAGGTTTTTACAACCAGACCGGACACTCTGAATGCTGTTACTTTCATAGCGCTTGCAGATGAGAAGCTCTACAACATGGAATCCTCAGAGAAACTTGGTGAAGATACCGGTAAATTTGCTATTGATCCATTAACCGGCAAAAAAATTCCTATTTGGAAAACAAACTATGTGGCTCCGGGGTATGGAACGGGGGCAATTATGGGAGTACCTGCACACGATGAACGTGATATGGATTTTGCTAAAAAATATCATATTGATATAGTTGAGAAAGATCCTGATGACGGGCTCTGGCAAAAAATTGAAAAAGAAGGTTGGGGAAAGTCCCACACAAATTATCATCTTAGAGATTGGTTAGTAAGCAGACAGAGGTACTGGGGAGCTCCAATTCCCATGATTGATTGCCCAAAGTGTGGTTGGGTGCCCGTACCCGAAGAAGATTTACCTTTAACACTCCCGCAAATTTCCGATTTCCAGCCTGAAGGTACAGGCAGAGGCCCGTTAGCTGGTCATGAGGAGTTTTGGAAAGTGAAGTGCCCAAAATGCGGAGGAGAAGCACGCCGCGAAACGGACGTGATGGATACTTTCGTTGATTCCAGTTGGTATTTCTTGGCATACCCGAATGTTGGCACAAAAGAGTGGACTAGCCCTTCGACGGGCTCAGGGCAGGTATTTTTTGATAGGAAGATAATGGATACCTGGCTGCCCGTGGATCTCTACTTTGGCGGAGCGGAGCATTCTGTACTACACCTTATGTACTCCAGATTTATAACGAAAGTATTATATGATCTTGGACTCTTGGCTTCTGATGAGCCTTTTCCTAAGTTTTTTGCTCACGGTCTCATGATTAAAGATGGAGCTAAGATGAGTAAATCCCGGGGAAATGTGGTCAACCCGGATGAATATGTGGCCAAATTCGGAGCTGACACTTTAAGACTCTATGTGATGTTTCTAGGGCCGATGGATGCCTACCCGGACTTCAGAGATGCGGGGATTGAGGGTATGCAAAAATTTATAAATAGACTTTGGAAAATATTTAACAATCCCACGGTTGCAGTGAGCGACACGGCTATAAAGTCAAAGCTTCATCAGACTATAAAGAAGGTTACCGATGATATGGCTAGCTTCAAATACAATACCGCCATTGCCTCAATTATGGAACTGACCAATGCTATTGAAAAAGGTAGCGCTAAGACCTCCAAAGACGTCTTAGAGGCCCTTTGTCTTTTAATAGCACCGTTTGCACCACATCTGGCAGAAGAAGTCTGGGTGGAAACACTTGGTAACAAATTCAGCGTTCATAAAGCCGATTGGCCTCACTATGATAATAGTAAGATAGGGAATGATATAGTAAATTTTGTTGTTCAAATCAACGGAAAAGTGAGATCTATAATTGTAATGGATGTTGAAACTGCACAAAACGAAGAAAAAATTAGGACTTTAACAGAGAAAGATGAAAATGTTAAAAAATGGTTGAAGAATCAAAAAATTAAAAAGGCAATTTTTATTCCCGGAAAACTTATTAATTTTGTTGTCTGAACATTTTTTGAAAAATGGAAGACCTGCCCCGAAATTTTAATTTTGATGAATGGCTCCAAAAAAATCGTTATCATCTTTTGATAATTTTGGTCGGACTTATTTTAGTTGCCGGCGGTTTTTTATATTTTAAAAAGTCATTAAATTTATCATCGACAAAAGTAGAAATTTTGCAAAGTTTCGGCGAGGAAAATAATATCGAGATAACCGCAGAAATTACCGGAGCGATAATTAACCCGGGGGTTTATAAATTAACCAGCGATAGTCGGGTAGAGGATTTATTGATTGCGGGAGGTGGTTTTTCTGCAATTGCCGATAGGTCTTGGACGGATAAATATTTAAACAGGGCGGCGAAATTGACTGACGGACAAAAAGTTTACATACCGTCGGTTGATGAGCACTCGGAAACATCGAGTGCTAAAAATAGTGGAGTATATCAAAGTGAATCATCTACATTTTCATCCGATAGTAACACCTCAATAAATATTAACACTGCAGGCCTTTCAGAACTGGATTCATTGGCTGGAATTGGCCCTGTTTACGCCCAAAAGATCATTGATCACCGTCCGTACTCAAAAACAGAAGAGTTGGTTACAAGTGGGGCAATCACCCAAACATTATACGAAAAGATTAAAAATAGTGTAACAGTATATTAATTACCAATTTCTAATTTCTAATGACGAATAAATGTCTATTTTAAAATTGATAAATTCAAAATTTGGATTTGATTAGTAATTTGACATTAGTAATTAGTCATTATGAAACACGTTATTTGGGTACTCCTTGTTTTACTAATTGTTTTTCGTTACTTTTCATCAAAACCGGTTTACAAAAATGGAGATGCTATTCGTCTGACGGCAACAGTTTTTTCCGACCCTGTCAACTACGGTGATTATCAATCATTTTCCGCGGCGGGAATTAAGATTTATTTACCGGCTTATCCGGAAGTTTATTATGGTGATAAGGTTGTTATTGAGGGAATAGTTGATGGTGGGGAAATTAATAATGGAAAATTAATTTCTGTAAATTCTTTAGCCGGTTTTGGGTCGGGTTTCAGGAAAAAATTAATCGATTTTTATCTAAATTCTTTGCCGCAACCAATGTCCGGTCTTGTGGCAGGTGTAATTTTGGGAAGCAAAGGGACGCTAACTCCGGAGTTTTGGAAAAGTGTTAAAAATACCGGAGTTGCTCATGTGGTAGTTGCATCCGGAACAAATGTAACTTTTGTTGCATTTTTTATTTTTGCCGTTGCCTCACTTTATTTTTCGAGAAAAAAATCGATACCAATTGTTATATTAAGTATTATTATGTACCTGTTTTTTTCAGGGTTTCAGGCGCCTTTAATCAGGGCCGCTGTAATGGCAGTATTTACTTTTTGGGCTCAAGAATCCGGCAGACTGGTTAACGCCTGGAGAGTACTTTTTCTCACTGCGGCCCTAATGCTTGTTGTAGAACCCTTATGGATAACAGATATTGGTTTTATTCTGTCGTTTGTTTCTACGGCTTCGATAATGGTTTTTGCCAAAAAAATAAACAATTTTTTCAAATTTGTCCCAAATTTGCTAAAAGAATCATTTTCTACTTCTTTGGCGGCTCAAATTGGTGTGGCGCCTATTCTTTTTGTTACTTTTGGACAGTTTAATATCCTTTCACCCTTGATTAATGCTTTGGTTCTCTGGACAATTCCCTATATTATGATTTTGGGTAGCCTTGGGGGGATGATTGGGTTAGTACTTCCGGAATTGGGTAAGGCAGTACTATATATAAGTTATCCTTTGGAGTGGTGGTTTGCCGCCGTTGTGAAATTTTTCAATTAACAATTTACAATAAATTTTGTATGCAACTTCGAACATGGAGACAAATATATCTTCTTTTATTATTAATCTTTATATGTGTATTGCTGGCGATTTTTCAATTTCCTGATCAGAATTTGCACATAGTGGCTTGTGATGTGGGCCAAGGGGATGCCATTCTTATCACCTATGGTACAACTCAGATTTTAACTGATGGCGGACCGGATAATTCAGTTTTGACTTGTCTGGGGCATTACATGCCGTTTTGGGATCACGAAATTGAGCTGGTTATCTCAACACATCCGGATGCAGATCACGCAACAGGGCTTATTGATGTGCTGCAGGCATATGAAGTTGATAAGGTTCTGATAAATCCGATTGATTCTGGCACTCCTGTCTATCAAGCGCTAGTTTCAGAGGTGGGGGGTAGGGGTGTGAGTGTCATTAATCCCACTTCAGGCATGGAACTAGGCTTAGGTTTGATATATTTAGACATACTCAGCCCGACACAAGAAATGTATACTTTTTTACCTGTTGAGATTGAGGGAAGTAATCTTGCAAAATACAAAGTTTCGGAGGAAACCAATCTCTATTCAATAGTCTACAAACTTAGCTTCAAAAACTTCTCGGGGTTGTTCCCGGGAGATATACAGTCCGAAACATCAGATAAGCTGGCAGCCGAATCAGTACTGAGAGATGTTGAATATATCAAAATACCTCATCATGGAAGTGTGAATGGTTTGACCGAGAATCTCCTCAAAACGCTTGTGCCCAAAATTGCGTTTATTAGTGTGGGGGAAAATTCCTGGGGTCACCCTAGAATGGAGATTCTAGAGATGCTGATAAAATATAACGTCAAGACATTGAGAACCGATCAAATGGGGGATGTGGAATTGGTTACAGATGGAGAAAAGTATTGGATTTCCAGGTAATTTATTTAGGAGATATCGGAATCACAACCATAAGTTCTGTTTGTATTGGTCTAGCTAGCTTATGTTGTTTTGTCTCACTTTTGTAAATATCACTCCAGCCTCCGTTTTTTCCTAAAAAAATTTCATGCACAATTTCTAGCTTTTTATTTATCCGAATAACAGTTTTTCCAACCGGGCCGGGTAAAGTTCCTTCCCTGACCCTGTCATCAATCTGTTGTGTGGCCTCGTCCCTTAATTGTTCGGCTTTTTCTCTCTCATTCATAACAATCGATTCTAATCTTTGGTTATTTATTTAACAAGTGGTAGGAAATGCTGTTACAATAAGTTTATGCGGGAAGAAATACTAAAAGCTCTCAAAAAAGCCTCCGACAATCAAAACGTAAAGTTAGAACTCTCTGAAAACGAAGCTTTTGGGGATTATAGCTCGAATATCGCGTTACAAGATAAAAGGCAAGAGGTAAAAGATAAAAGTTCAAGAGAGTTGGCAGAGAATTTAGTCAAGAAGCTAAAAGCGGATAAAAATTTGTCAGAAATTTGTGACAAAGTAGATATTGCCGGCCCGGGTTTCATTAATTTTTGGTTAAAAAAAGATGTATTAGTTGATACATTGAAACAGATTGATACATCAAAATCTAATTTTGGAAAATCAGATATTGGAAGAGGAAAAACTGTCATAATTGATTATTCATCTCCAAATATTGCCAAACCTTTTGGGATAGGACACCTCCGCTCGACCATTGTTGGCCAAGCTCTTTACAATCTTTACCTGGCTTTGGGTTATGAGGTTGTCGGAGATAATCATCTGGGAGATTGGGGGACACAGTTTGGAAAATTGATTTACATGATCAAAAAAGAAAATATCGATAATTTTGATATAGAGAAATTGGAAAAGCTTTATGTTGAATTTCACCGTTTAGCTTCGGATCCAAAAAATGCTGATCAAATGGAAAGCTCAGCTCGAGAATGGTTCAAAAAACTTGAAGACGGAGATTCTGAGGCTAGAAAAATTTGGCAAAAGTGTGTGGATGTTTCTTTGGCTGAATTTGAAAGAGTTTACAAAATCCTGGGAGTAAAAATAGATTTTGCTTTTGGAGAATCCTATTACGAAAGCGAAATGAAGCAGATGTTGGGTGATTCTTCAATTCAAAAGCACCTAGAAGAAGGCGATGATGGGGCAAAAATTATCAATTTAGCCGGTATTAAAACCCCTTTAATGTTTATCAAAAGTGATGGAGCTACAACTTATGCAACCAGGGATCTGGCAGCTATCAAATTCAGAATGAGGAAATGGGATCCGGCAATTATTATCTACGAAGTCGGAGCCGAGCAAACCCTTCATTTCCAACAGGTTTTTGCAGCAGCCAGGCTTTTAGGCTTGGTTGATGACTCGACCGAACTTGTTCATACAGCTCACGGATTGTATTTGGCTCCTGACGGGAAGAAATTTTCAACCCGTAAAGGTAAGACAATAAAATTGGAAGATGTGTTAAATGAAGCCATTAATAGAGCTGAGGAACTTGGCAAAAAACCAAATGGGTCAGACTACGCTAAAGCTACAGCGGCCATTGTTGGGATCGGAGCAATAAAGTATTTTGACCTGATGCACTCAGTTAAGAGCGATGTTGTTTTTGATTGGGACAAGATGATGAATTTGGAAGACAACTCCGGCCCATATCTTCAGTACACTGTTGCCCGTTGTAACTCAGTTCTGGCTAAGTCTGAAAATTGGAAAATTGATGATTCATTGGGAATTGAAAATTGGGAATTGAAAATTGAGGAAGAGTCTGTTCTTCGTTCTCTTATACATTTTCCGGAAATAATTGAGGAAGCAGCGGATAACTTTGCACCAAACCTGCTTTGCAACTACTTACATGATTTGGCAGGGAAGTATAATCATTTCTATAATTCGTGCCCAATTCTAAATAATTCTGATCAAAAAGTGACCAATTTCAGACTTACTTTGACTAATGGAGTAGCGCAAGTTCTCAAAAACGGCCTTGGTATCTTGGGTATAGAGACTCCGGAAAGAATGTAGTATATTAACCAATATGGATTACAAACTTCATAAACTTTCCTCAGGTCTTAAAGTCTTGGTTGTACCTATGCCTTCATTGGAATCGGTTACAATTACTATTTGGGTAAAAACAGGTTCACGAAATGAGGATCCGAAAGTTGGAGGCATTAGTCACTTTTTAGAACACATGGTTTTTAAAGGGAGTACTAAGCGTCCATCAGCTCAGGATATTTCTGCCGCAGTTGACGCAATCGGGGGAGAATTTAATGCTGCGACGAGTAAAGATTGGACAAACTTCTATATTAAAGCGGGTAAAAGTAAAGCTGAAATTGCGATTGATGTTTTAAGTGACATGGTTTTAAATCCGCTTCTCAAAGATGAAGAAATTGAAAGAGAAAAAGGCACAATTATTCAAGAAATTGCCATGTATGAGGACATGCCCATGGCAAAAATAGGGGAAGTTTTCGAAGAAGTTGCATTTAATGGTAATCCTCTGGCTTGGGATACTGCAGGGACACCCAAATCGGTTCAGTCTATCAAAAGAAATGATTTTGTAAGTTATCGCAAAATTCATTATTGCCCGGAAAATATGCTTCTAACAATTTCCGGAGGAATAACTGAAACAAAAGCTCTAGATTTGGCTAAAAAGTATTTTTCAGAATTCCCATCGACAAAATCCACTTTTAAAGGTTTAACCTTTAAAAGTAATCAGAAAGAGCCTCAGATATTGGTCAAAAATAAGAAAAGTGAACAAGCCCATTTTGTCCTTGGTTTTATGGGAGATCCAAGAAGTTACAAGGGTCGTTTTGCACAATCTGTCCTTGCCTCGGTTCTTGGTGGCGGAATGAGTTCTAGAATGTTTACTGAGGTTAGGGAAAGGCGCGGCCTTGCCTATGCAGTGAGGACAAGTATCGAACGTTACCAAGATACCGGTTACATCGGCACATATGTAGGAACTGATCCCAAAAAAGCAGAGAAGGCGATGAGTGTTGTACTTGAACAATATCGCGGTATAGCAAACAAAAAACTTCCCATATCCAAAAAAGAATTGGAAAAAGCCAAAGGATTTATCAAAGGACAGCTTGCTCTTTCTCTAGAGGATACTAGTGCTGTAAATTCGTTTTTTGGCGAAAGACAGCTTTTTTTGGGAGAAACAATGACGCCTGAAGAAGTTTTCAGAAAAATTGATGCTGTAACACTTGATGATATCTATTTTGAGGCCAAAAGACTTTTTGTTGCTAAGAATTTGAATTTGGCTATAATTGGTCCTTTTAAAGACAAAAAAGAGTTTGTAAAATTACTGCAATAGTATGGAAATAGGACTAATAGACGAAATTTCAGGCAGAATGCTGATAGAGGGTAGAGGCACTCCAATTGAAGGTGGAGTTTTTCGAAGAGCTAACAATCCTGGAATAGTAGCTGATGGTTCAAAATTGGAACATATAGATTGGTATAAAAAAGATTTGCCTCTTGTTTTGGATACCCAAAAAAATCTTCTTGGAATTGCTGTAGCTATCGCGAAAGAAAGAATGCCTATCAACGAAACGCTTTATCAAAGATTGCTTAATGATCCTAATAAGGGAGATAGATATTCTTTGAATGCTTTTATTTCTAAAAAAGATGAAATGGGGCGTGAGATTGGAGGAGGAAGTCCTGATACTCAGGCTTTGTTGATTGCTTTATTAATTGAAAAAAGACTCAAGAAGGATGGAGACTCCAACAAAAAAGTATTTATTGCAAAAGATCCTGTTGATGGTCACGCGATAGTTCGATATGAGGGGAAAAGTGGTTCATATGCTTTTGATCCCACAAAAGGAGAACAAAAATTCATTAAACTTGAGGAGACTGGCTCTTCCAATGGATAATAATAATTTGTACAATTAATCAAGCAGGTGGTATATAACATTTGCAAGTAAACATTATGGAAAGAACCGTAGTACTTGTTAAACCGGATGGATTACAAAGAGGTCTGGTGGGAGAAATAATCCACCGTTTTGAGAGAAAAGGCCTCAAACTTATCGGAATCAAAATGATTCGTCTCACTGATGACGTGCTTGATAATTGGTATGCACACCATAAAGACAAGCCGTTTTTTGCAACACTTAAAAGTTTTATGGAATGGACGCCGGTTGTAGCTATGGTTTGGGAAGGAGTGGAAGCAATCGCGGCTGTGAGAAAAATTGTCGGTATAACAAAATCTCGTGAAGCTGAGGCAGGCTCAATTAGGGGTGATTTTGGAATGAGCGGAAGCCAAAATATAATCCATGCTTCAGATTCTCCCGAATCGTCAGAAAAAGAACTTGGTTTGATCTTTAATGCAGATGAAATTTTTGAGTACGATAGTGCCACAGATCTTCTGATTTACTCCAAAGAAGAGATCTAATAAAATCGGGTCGGGGTGCTGGGAATTGAACCCAGTGTCTTTACGTCCCGAACGTAACGTGATACCGATTCACTACACCCCGGTGTCAAAACTAACTTCGCTTTTGTACGAGTGCCCCTGGAGGGAATTGAACCTCCATCTTACCCTTAGGACGGGTCTGCTCTATCCGTTGAGCTACAGGGGCGAATTGTTAAATGAGCAACTGAAGCTAACTGACAAGCTTTGCTTATCCGTTGAGCTACAGGGGCCTTGACCTAAAGCTAAACGGAGAGGGCTTTATCTCATCCGTTGAGCTACAGGGGCCTTGACCTATAAGCGAAATTATATCATGGAAGCAGTCTTATTTGACTGTCAAAGTATAGAGATTTGCTGATGCTGAAGCGGCTCCAAGATTGGTTAAAACCAAAAGCTTAGTCGTATTTGAGAAGGGAAATGCAGAAGGAGCTATGTATGAACCTGAGTAAATCACTTGTCTGTTTGTTCCGTCATAGTCCATTATTGAAATCTCTCCGGCATCGGCTAGAAGCAAATGTAGACTTGAAGACATCCATCTAAGGGCTGCAGTTTGTGAATTGTCGTTGTTATCAATCGTAACGGGTTTGTCGGTAATCAGAAAATTTCTATCTTCTTTTATGTCATAAACATATGTATGGCCTGTCTCCAAGTCTCTTTCTTGGGCCTGAGTTGAAGCTCCCGGTAATTGTTTGATTAAATTATCTGGTAATATCGCTGATCCACTGGCAGTATAGAGAATCATATTGTCGTTAGGAGAAAAAACGAAACTGGAAGTTTTCCTGGAAAGAATATTTGCCAACTCTTCAGGCAAATTTTTAATAAGACTTTGATTAATACCTTCTTCTTTTGTTTTCCAATCCTCAATTATTTCATCTTCCTGAGAAGCAACATTGGTCATACTGCCTTGAGAATTAAATGAGCTGGTATCTAATAGAAATATACCTTCTGATACAGTTAATAAAATCTGATCACCATCAGGTGAAAATACATAAGATGCGTCTGTCATGTCACCATCTGCTATTCTGGTTGGACTTGTGCTGAAACCCAGGGGAAGGCTGTAGGCATCGAGCGTCCAAAGTCCGATTTTGTCATCGTCAAGATCTTTATCGGGGAGGATACTGTAGACAATTTTAGATCCATCCTTTGACATCACAGGGTTGACTGCTCCCATGTAAGTAACGGGAGAAAGGGAAGGAACATTTCTGAAAAGAGAAATTTCAGCCTGAGTAACAACCTCTTTTTCAATAGTTAATCTTTTATACCAGCTAAAATAGCCATCTTTTTTAACTTCAATATCATAGATCCCGGGAGCAATAGAAATATTGGCATCGGTAGCACTTTCAAGTTCGCCATTAATGTATATAGAGGCCCCATCAGGCTCTGATTTCAGGACAAGAATTCCATTAGGTTGGAAATTAAGAGTTTTGATATCAAATTTATAGCCTTTGGCGTAATAAGCTGCAAAAAGCCCTAAAGTTCCGACTACAATTAATGTAATCGTGAAGAAAATAATCCTAACTTTTGTCATGATGCTATTATATCAAAGAATGGTGATCTGAGTGTATTCAGTTTCTGATATAATCGACCTAATATATGCTTCGAAAAACTGTTGCTATAGATTTGGGGACTGCCAACACACTTGTTTGGGTGGCTGGTGAGGGTTTGGTGGTTAATGAGCCCACGGTTGTGGCTATATCATCGGAAGATAGTAAAGTTGTGGCAGTCGGGGAGGATGCTAAAAAAATGCTTGGCCGCACTCCTGAAGCTTTGATCGCCAGCAGGCCAATGAGGGATGGTGTAATTGCCGATTATCAGGTTACGGAGGCGATGCTTAAATACTTTATAACTAAAGTGGTAGGGCGGTTCCAGTTTTTCAAACCTGATGTTATGGTCTGTGTGCCCGCCGGCTGTACACAAGTGGAGCGTCGGGCAGCTCTTGATGCTACACTTTCTGCCGGAGCCTCTCATGCATATCTCATAGACGAACCTTTGGCGGCTGCAATCGGTGCTCAAATCCCCGTATCGGCACCAAGTGGTCACATGATTGTGGATATTGGAGGGGGTTCAACTGAGGCTGCTGTTATTTCTTTAGGAGGAGTTGTTACACATAAATCAGCAAGAGTGGCCGGCAATAAGATTGATGAGGCGATTCAAAGTTATCTAAAAAAGAAGCATAACTTGATAGTTGGTGATCAGACAGCTGAGGAGATTAAGCTCAAAATAGGTTCAGCCATACCTACTCCCAAGCCTGAAAAACTTGAAATTTCCGGCCGTGATCTTGTTTTTGGTCTTCCAAGAACAGTAATTTTAACTTCCACTGAAGTCACTGAGGCCATAAAACCTGTTCTAATACAAATTATCGGAGCAGTAAAAGGGGTTTTAGAGGATACACCCCCTGAATTGGCAGCTGATATTATAGATAAGGGGATCATTATGAGTGGTGGAACTTCACTTCTTCGCGGTTTTGATAAATTAATGACTGAGGAGACAGGAGTTCCTTCTCATGTAGCAGACGAACCACTTTTGTGTGTTGTTAGGGGAACAGGACTTGTTTTGGAAAATATAGAACTTTGGAAAAGAAGTGTAACGACAAAAGGGTAAAAAGTAAGTAGTAAGTAGATAAGAAAGAAAAATATAGGATAAGATGGAAAGTAAGGAGTAAAGAATGTTATAAGTTAAGTCAATTAGAAATAATACAATTGGTAATTTATTGAAAATTGACAATTGAAAACTGATAATTTTTATACTTATAATAATTAATCATTTTAAGTATATATTTTGTTTATTGATTGAGGATACATTTTAAAATTGAATAGGAGAAATTGAGTATAAAATATCAACAAATTCAACAATTTTGGATTCTGAGAAATTGGAAGTTATATCCTAATAAAATGATTGAAAATTGCAAGTTGTTACTCGTAAATCCTTTCAAACTATAAGTTTGAAAGTCATGCGGAGAAAATGAGGCTAATATAATCAAGACGCAGAATTATAAGATGTGAGGGTATAAAGTGAAGACGAAAAATATCAAAATAATGCAAGAAACACCCCTAAAATACGACAAAATCATGGAAATTAAGATTACTAGCAATTCCAAGAAGGAAGTGCTAACAGCTGTGGAAGATTTTATATCCCATAATTTAAAGTTTTCCATTGTTACACCCAACCCTGAGCTCATTTTGAGGTCTCAAACTGACAAAAAACTCAAAAAAGTCCTTAACTCTGCCAGTCTTTCCGTCCCGGACGGTTTTGGATTAAAATTTGCGATTCCTTCTCTGGGAATCATTAAGGGTAGAGAATTATTTATAGACCTAGTCGAATTGTCAGTCAAAAGAAATTGGAAAGTTTTTCTATTGGGAGGAATAGATGATGAGGCGGCGGTGTCTACCAAAAAACTTCAAAAGCAATATTCCAAACTTCAAATAAAGTATTTCAAAGGTCCGATGTTTGATAAAGACGCAAAACCAATGACAAAAAATGATGAAAAATTGGAAAAAGAAGCGATTGATGAAATTAACAGTTTTAAGCCTCAGCTTTTATTTGTTGCCTTCGGCAACCCTAAACAGGAAATCTGGATTAATGAACACCTCTCAGAGCTAAATATTGGTGGCGCAATGGCTGTGGGAGGTACCTTACGTTACATTGCGGGACTTTCCAAACTCCCGCCCGACTGGATGTCCAGTCTTGGTCTGGAATGGCTCTGGAGGGTTATTACCGAACCTGTGAGGATAGGCAGGATCTTGAGAGCCGTCATTATTTTCCCCCTGAGGTGCTTTATTTTCAAAATAAAAAATTGAGTTATTTTGTTGAGGACCAGATTTTGGAGAATTCATGCTTGGCACGGTATATTTTGCCTTCAACTGCACGCTCGCTGATACCTAAAATATTGCCAATTTCCTCATATGACATGTCATACCAGTATCTAAAATGCAAAAGCTTACGTTTTTCGGGGGACATACTATCTAGGCATTTGTTCACAGATTTTCTAAGGTCGGTAAGAGCCATCGCCTCATCAGGGGAAAGAGTCTTAGTATCTGCTTCAGTTAAAGCCTCGATGATTGGAACCACAATTCTTGATTTTTTGTTGATTTGATCGCGATAGTAATCAGAGATTTTATTCAAGGAAATTCTGCAAAGCCAGGTAAAATAGCTGCTTTTTTGTTCAAACGAATTCCACCCCTTCCAAGCGGCAATGAAAGTTTCTTCAACAAGTTCTTCAGCTTCGGCTTCGCCTACGCCCATTCTTTTAATGACAAATTTAGTTAATGGCAAAAGAAGTTCTTTATATATGGCCACAAACGATTTTGGGGCAGGCCTTTGCCTGCTTTGAGCCAATTTAGAGTATGGGTTTTTATCCATTTGCAAGACTAATTATATATCATGAGTGCAGAAACGGTACTATATAGACATATTGTTTGTCAGAAAATTACCGGAGTTGAAAAGACTCCTGAAGTTCAGAAAACCTCTCTATTTAATTATCCTGAATGTAACGGGCATCCGCCAAGTTCTCCTTATAATTGGGTGCCGGCAGACTTTTTGGGATATCAAATTGCAAGGCTCCTTCACATAACAGATGAAGACCTAGAGAAAAAACATGAAATTTCTTTACAACATGGTGTAGAATGCAAAGCTAAGAGGTGAATATATATGAGTGATAATTCAAATTTGATAAATGTGGGGAATCCAGAAAACCCCGTCTTGATTTCTCGAGATTCTTTACATCCAGACACCCCTCAGGGTAATGAAGAGTGGGAAATGATTGCAGATGGGTCTATAGATATCCCGGAACCAGCCTTAGATAATTTGATAGAAAAGGTTAAGGATGAAAATAAATGATGTTCCTGCAAATAGAGTTTCGGCTCCCGCAAAGCTAATTTTATCGGGTGAACATGCCGTAGTGTATGGTTATCCAGCCATAGCTACAGCCGTGAATCTCCGTTTATGCATCAATTCTCATGGTGAGATAGTTTCTAACATTCCGATTGGTGCCGGAATGGGATCTTCGGCCGCTTTTGCGGTTGCAAAATCAGCACTCAAGATTGGCAAACTTGATCTGGAAAATATCAACAAATCCGCTTATGAAATGGAAAAAATTCAGCACAGGAATCCTAGCGGGGTGGATAACACTGTTTCAACCTACGGAGGGTTTTTGTGGTACAGGAAAGAGTCTGAAAACTTCAAGACGTTCAAAAATTTTATTCCGGACAAAACAGTACCGGAAATGTTTTTAATAAATACAGGTAAACCTTTGGAGACTACAGGTCAGATGGTTAAATTAGTGGCTGATGCACAGATTTCTAGAAAATCATATTTTGATAGGGTATTTCGGGAAATTGAAATGGTTACAAAAGAAATGCTGGGAGTTTTGGTAGGTGACAAAAATTCGGATTTTGGAGAGTTAATTTCCTCAAATGAGAGGCTTTTGGAAAAAATCGGTGTAGTGTCGCACTCTACCAGGAAATTGATAATTGAAATAGAAAAAATCGGCGGAGCAGCAAAAATTAGCGGAGCAGGCGGCAAATCCGGAGCAAGCGGAATATTAATTGTTTATCACAAAGATTCAGAAAAATTGAAAAAATTTGCAAAAACGAATAATCTGGCGCTTAGCTCGATAAAATTAGGAGAGAAAGGAGTGCGTTTTGAATAAAGTTACGGCAGTTTCACCGGCAAATATTGCATTTATAAAGTATTGGGGAAAGCGAAATTCTAAGCTGAACATTCCCTATAACGATTCCATTTCCATGAATTTGGATAGTTGCTTCACTAAAACGACAACTGAGTTTGATTCCAAACTAAATGAGGATAAGGTGTTTATCAGCGGGGAAAAAGTAATTGGAGAAAAAAAGGACAGGGTGGTCGGGATTCTTAATTTAATAAGAAAAATGGCAGGAATAAAAACTTTTGCCAGGGTGGAATCAGAAAATAATTTTCCAACTGGAGCAGGAATTGCATCTTCAGCCTCAGGATTTTCTGCACTTGCCCTTTCGGGGAGTAAAGCTGCAGGTTTAAAGCTAAGCCAAAAAGATCTCTCCAGATTGGCCAGAATGGGATCCGGCTCGGCTTGCCGCAGTATTTCTGCGGGTTTTTCCTACTGGAAGAAAGGTTCAAATGATAAAACTTCGTACGCTTTTCAGATTGCACCGCCCGATTTTTGGGATTTAAGAGATATTATTGCCGTGACTTCATCCAGCAGTAAAAAAACAAGTTCCACGGAAGGACATGGGCTTGCAACAACAAGTCCCTACTTTGAAAAAAGGATTCAGAGAATTGGAAAAAGAACCTCCGGACTTAAAAAAGCGTTGTTAAACAAAGATTTTGAAAAATTTGGCGAGCTTTTGGAGGAAGAAGCAATTGATCTCCATATAATGGCAATGACTTCGCATCCGCCCATATTTTACTGGAATAGCGGAACATTGAGCGTAATGCAAAAGATTTTTGAACTAAGGGAAAAGGGAACAGCTTGTTACTTTACGATGGATGCAGGACCAAATGTTCATATAATATGTCGAAAAAAGGATGAATCTGTTGTCCATAATGCCGTCAAAAAGCTGCCGCTTGTTCAAAAAATAATAATCAATAAAGCGGGAAAAGGAGCTAGAATAATAAAATGAAGGAATTAATATTAATTAAACTTGGTGGAAGCGTCATTACAGATAAAAGCAAGGAATATTTTGTCAGGGAGGAGAATATAACACGTCTTGTAAAGGAACTGAAATCTGCACTTAAATCTACAAACTTAAAAATTATCGTAGGGCATGGAGCAGGGAGCTTCGCCCATATCCCAGCGAAAAGATATAAAACCAAAGAGGGATTAATAAATAAAAATAGTTTGTTTGGAGCAGCAGTAACTGAAGAAGCAGCTAAAATATTGAATGCAATTGTTGTCAAAAAATTTATTAACGAAAAAATGCCAGCTTATTCATTTTCTCCAGGAACTTTTCTAATTTCCGATGCAAAAGTATATAGTAAATCATATATTGATCCGGTCAAAAAGGCACTTGAAATTGGATTTGTGCCTATTGTCTATGGTGATGTTGTTTTAGATAGAAAGATTGGTTTTACCATATTTTCAACAGAAAAAGTTTTGGCAGTTTTTGCAAGGGAACTTAGTAAAGAATACAAAATAAGAATGATTTATGTGACGGATGTTGATGGGGTTTTAGACAAGTCTAATAAAGTAATTCCGACAATTACAAGAAAAAACTTTGAAAGCTTGAAACCTACTATTACCGGCGCAAAAGGTGTGGATATTACAGGCGGGATGCTTCACAAAGTTGAGGAGGCTTTGTTTTTGGCTGAAAAGTATAAAATTAAAACGCAGATTATTAATGGCTTAAAGTCAAAAGTTCTAATGAAGACAATATTGGGAAGTAAAGTTAACGGAACGGTAATCTTTTAGAAACAATCCGTATCCACAGTCATTATTTTTAGCCATAATTCCTCTGTTTTTGTAATTGCCATACCGGTTCTGGCTTTAATTCTAAGAGTCTCCTTCGCTTGTTCAATTTCTTCAGGCACGGGTTTTCCCCAGACAAACTCCCAAGCTATACCGTAAAGGGCAATATCTTCGCCCTGTTTTGGTAACGGATGACCTTCAATAAATTTCTCTATAGTCAAACAATTCTGTGAATTGTACCCTACACCTTCAGGAATCGTGATGGGAGTACCCCAAAAATCGTGCTTATTCTGAATACTTTTGATCTCTGAACCAATTAAAGATTCTAAAACTATCTCTTTTGGTTGCATGGGTGATATTATATCAAAGATTAGTACAAAAAATGATACACTTTTAGCTATTCGGTAAATGTCAAAATCTGTTGTATTGGTTGATAAAGAGGATAAAGTAATTGGGTTTGGAGACAAACTGGAAACCCACAAAATCCCTGTCAAACTGCACAGGGCGATATCCGTACTGATTTTTGATAAAAGCAGAAGTAAAATGCTCATGACAAAAAGGGCAAAAAACAAACCTACGTGGGGTGGTTACTGGAGTAATGCGGTTTGTACTCATCCGTATCCGAACGAGACCTATTGGGTAGCAGCCGAAAGAAGACTTTTTGAGGAACTGGGCATAAAAACATCGTTAAAAGAAATCTTCGTTTTTAATTATGAAGCCAAAATGAAGAACAGTAATTGGGGTGAGTGCGAATTAGACCATGTCTTTGAAGGATTTTATGAAGGCCAAATTAAGCCCAATCCGGCAGAGATATCAGATTACAAATGGATTGAGATGAATAAATTGAAAGAGGATATTGAAAATAACCTGGATAGCTACACTCCTTGGTTTCGTAGAATTGTAAGTAAGCTTTCAATTTAATCTAATAATTTCGTTCCAAAATGAAGTCTGTCAATTCCACAAGCTGTTTCCTCGCTGGCTCTTGTGACAGAAAAGAAAGTTTTTTATTAAAGATCTCCTTGGCAAGATCTTTTTCTTTACTGGCGATTTTCTTAGTAAAACCTACTCCCTTTTGAGTTGCCAGAGTCGCCTTACCTTCCTTCCTGTCTTGGTCAATGTCTAATATATCATCCACCAATTGAAAGCAACGCCCCAAATGCAGTCCAAATTCTGTAATTTTGTCAATTTGGGATCTCGTTGCATTTGCAGCAATTGCTCCGAGCCTCATGGGCCCTGCGATTGAATAATAACCGCTCTTGCCGTCAGCTATGAAGAAACAGTCATTTTCATTAACTTTAGAAATCGTCCCATCTGTCCACATTTGTTCAACTCCCTGGCCAAGAATTGTTCTCATTAGGATGCTGTAAAACTCTTGTTTAATTTTTTCTGATTTAAGATCGGTGATAATCTTCCACATAATCATGCTGAGAGTATCACCTGCGTTTATCGCCATTTCATTTCCATATATCTTGTGGAGACATGGTTTACCACGTCTTTCGTCAGAATTATCTATTATGTCATCATGAATTAATATCCAGTCTTCGGACAGCTGCATAGCTGCAGCAACATTTAATACTTTGCTTTTTTTTATTCCTAACGCCTCAGCAATCAACAAAACAAATGTGGGTCTCATATACTTACCTTTTCTTTCGGGATATTCTTTGTTTACTTTCCAAAAGAAATCAACCTCCTTTCTGTACCCCGACGGTATTTGAAATTGTACAGGGTAGAGAGGATCTTCCAAATATTTCTCAATAACCGGCCAAACAAGTTTCTTTGTTTCCTCAAGTGTGTTTTGTACCATTGCTTTGTATTATAATATACTCTACATGTCAGACAAAAATATTCTTCCTCAGGGAACCACAACACCTGACCACATAGCAATTATTCTTGATGGCAACAGGCGTTGGGCTAGATCCCGAGGATTACAGCCCTGGCAAGGGCATAAAGCCGGCTATGAAGCAGTCAAGAAACTGGCACTCGCTTCAAGGGAATTTGGGGTGCACACATTTACATTGTGGGCTTTTTCTACAGAGAACTGGGAAAGGTCGCAGGAGGAGATTAATGAACTCTTTAAACTGATGAGGCACGGACTTCTTGAGTTTGAAAAAGAGTGTCATAAATACAATACAAGGCTAATTCATTTGGGGAGAAAGGACAGGTTCCCCAAAGAACTTTCCAAAGAGATTGTCAGGATAGAGAAAGAAACAGAAAAATATAAAGACCATATTTTAAACCTAGCGCTTGATTACGGAGGGAGAGATGAAGTGATCCGAGCCGTTAAAAAGGTTGTTATTGACAAAATTCCTGCTGAAAAAATTAATGGAGAACTCTTTGAAAGCTACCTAGACACAAAGGGACAGCCCTATCCAAACCCCGATCTCTTTATTAGAACTAGCGGAGAGCAAAGAACAAGCGGGCTTCTGCCTTGGCAAATGACTTACACTGAGTATTATTTCGCCCCCGAACATCTTCCGGATTTTACTCCGGGAAGACTGAAAGACGCAATTTTAGATTTTTCGAGGCGTAGAAGGAGGTTTGGTGGGAACGACAAGGAAAGTCATTTTGTTTTTGATCCCAAACTTACCGCCAAACTTGAACTTTCCTGGTGGAGACTTAGTAAAATTCCGGAAGGAGTGCGACTTAGAGACTATGCTGCGGACCATTTAATCGAACAGTACGGTATTTCCAAAAAGCTGGCAAAAGAAGCCGCGAAATACTTGATTGAAGCTATCGTAGAAGAAAATGATGAAAAATGGGATAAGTCCAAGGAAAAAATGAAAGAGTTTTACCGTTTGATCAAAAGTGAGGTAAAACTTGCTTTCGAACCAAAAATTGTGGCTTCAATGGAGGTTGATTTTAATAAAAAAATGAAGGGTAAAGACACTTTCAAGGCGGCTTCCGATGCGGAGGAGCTGGCCTGTGAGCACTTGGCCGAAGTCTATAGAATTTCCCTTTTTCAGGCTGCCAAAGCCGCCAGACTTAGAGTTTTGGCTGGAGTTGAGAAAAATCTGGCTCTTTCCGCCCGTTCGACAGGCTCAGGATCTTCGAGATTTGCCGAGGAGCATTGGAATAGGGCAGAAGATTATCTTCAAAAGTATTATGCAGCTCTTAAGGAAAGGGTTGCCTAGAAATAGTGCACAGCAAACTTCGCTTTTGTCCGAAACAAGCCGGTTTGCAGCGTACTGAAGGAACGCATGGCCTGACGACTACACTATGTTTTATTTGTAGTTAGCCCCGATTATAATCAAAAGATCGGCTCCCTCCGGGGCAACTTCGCCATCGGGGAGTGATGTACTATCTGCGTCAATGATTGAAGCAATTGAGGAGGAAACACTGTTCCCGGATTCCGTTAAACTTACTACAAGAGACTTTTGGTAATCATTCCTGGTGGCATTGTTTTTTGATATGACCTCGACGCTTGACAGTTGAGACTCAAGACTCTTTTCTGCCACTTGAGTGAGTCCTGTTGTGGTGGTTCCGTTATAAAGAGCGACTTTTACTGATTCGGTTTGAGTTTCTGAGCCTTCGTCGGTGCTTACAGGGGCGACGTTAACTATCAAATCTTTTCCTGGACTGTAAAGAATGGCAATACGGGATTTTGTGTAGATTACCACCTTATCTCCATTTTCAGCGTTGGCAAAGAACGGCTGATCCTTGAGTTTTTCTACATCAAGTACGGTGGCTATCGAAGGTTCCTCGTCTGAGGGTAGAAGCATTAATTTTTTAAGTTTATTTAACAGTTCTTCAGACTCAGCTTTATTTGCAACATCCGGGTTCGAAAGCATTATTTTTGTCTTGTTGTATTGGTTATAAAAGTAATAGGTTCCACCAAAACCTCCTAAAATGAGAATGGCTGTGACTATTAAAATAACTATCTTTGTAGAAAACTTAAACCTCGTTTTTTTATCCTTTTTGTCTTCTTCCATATATCAATTTATAAATTATTTTTTATTAAAAGTCCACATTAAAAGCCTACCGATTCGGGTGTGGCGCTTGGGCTTGCTACTGTTGATTCTCCGGCAACATCTGGAGATGCGGAAGGTGATGATTCAGATTGTTGACTTAAGCCAGGTGTCGAAATCGGCGTTGGTGTCGGCAAAAGCTTAATTAATTCTCCGACCTGATCTTTATTCAAACAAACTTCATTGCCGTCCGTACCGACACATATCGTTTCTTGATGAGATTCTTTGGTAGTGACTTTATTTGCAAGATCAGAAAAGGTTGTTTCTATAAGGGTTATGCGTGTTGTAAGGTTTTCAATGAGATTGTAAATATCCGAAAGAAGCTCTTCTTTTGCATCTGAAAACTTTTTGTACATACCATGAACAGCCCCATCATTCATATTGCTCTCAACATATGGGATAAGATAATCTCCGGTCGAAAGCCCACTTGTTTCGTAATTGGGTATTTGAAAACCTGCGCTAAATGCGATGAATTTCCAAGCATCGCCGCTTTTAACATAAAGACGGTTGTCGGATGAGTCGACAGCCAAAGCACCGTTGACGGCAGTATCTGAAAAATCGGTATCGCTAACCTCCCCGGCTTTAATAAAAGTTGCTAAACCGCCAGTTGTGGCATTGACTAGGCCGTTTTTAGCAATGCTAAACTTGGTAATGCCGGAGGAGCTGGCTGTCATCAATTCCGCATCGCTTAATTGATCAATGATTGCAGCTGCTTTTCCGGTGGTCTGGCTATTGATATGCAAAGATGTTTGTGGGGCATCAGTGCCGATTCCTGTATATCCATTTCCTCGGACCATCAAGAGATTTGAATTGTTGGTAACGTTGTTAATTTCTAATGCATAGTCACTAGAATTAGTGCCTGCACTTATATAAACGCCTTCCGATCCGGAAGTAGTGGATTTACCTTTAAAGGAACCTGCTGGTGTTAAAGTTGATGTTTGTTGAGTGGAAATGGCTACAGCTCGTACAGTTCCATTTACCTGAAGTGCATATGTAGGGTTTGTTACTCCTATACCTACGTAGCCACTATTTAAAATTGTAAATTTAGAAGCCAAACCTTCATCCCCACCAACGGAAGTTCTTATATTTAGGCTGCCCCCGTTTAATATATCAACATTTGGAGAGGCTCCGTTAAAAACCAATGATCCGGATATTGAAGCGTTTCCGGCTATATCCAAAAGCGCTGTGGGGGTGTTAGTTCCCAATCCGATATTTCCGTTTGCAGCGATACTAAAAATAGCTGAACCCGAAGAAGACGCTATATTTAGAGGAGAGACACCATCGGTTCCAACAATGTCCAACTTTGAAGCTGGGTTGTCTGTTCCTATTCCAACATTTCCATTATTTGCAATAGTAAACTTGGACAATAGGCCACCGTCGCCGCTAGGGGATGTACGTATAGTTAGCGCTCCGCCATTAAGCACATCTATATAAGGAGTGGCATTTGTAAAGGCAAGAGATCCGGAAATTGACGCAACTCCTGCAATATCTAGGAGTCCGGTAGTTCCCTGATCAATCAAAGAAAGAAGGGTATTTGTTCCATCATCCCAAGTCATTGTTCCACCATCATCCATTCTGAGAATGGGGGATGTATTGAAGGCAATATCCGCACCAGTTCCTGAGTTGGAGACACTAATGATTCCTCCAGTAGCTGATGAATTAAGTTGAGATAAACTCAATAGATTAGCGCTATCAGCACACACACCTGTTCCATCACACATTGAGCTAAAAGAGGCAAGTGCGCCACTCAAAGATAGGCTAGTAGCATCGACAGGTTTCATAGGAGCCGCAATACTTGCCATATAATTGTTATTTCCTGTCCAGGTCATGGTAACATGAGTATCTCCTGGTTTTGTAGAAGCAGCCATGGGTACACCGTTAACGATTGAATTCCAAAGAACTGTTTGACTAGGGTCTGGGGTTGCAGTACCGCCCGCTGAAACGTAATTGTCTATAACCAGTTCGTCTATGGCACTTGACACGGTTATTGAGCTACTTGATCCACCAGTGCTACTATCAGTACCGTAAGTACCAAAAGGAGTTGTTTGATTGACGTTATACCATGTAACTGCACTAAGCTTGAGAATGGCGGTACCACTTAGTGTTACAGAAAGAGTATTCGTTCCCGATGGGGGAGCAACCATATAGTAAATATAAGCTTTTGAATATCCATTTGTTGAAGCTCCATATCCAAGTTGTGTCATGGCAATACCATTGTAAGTAATACTACTAACGGTTCTGTTGTATGTACCATTCTTTAATGTAACAAACGCGACAAGGATCATATTACTTTCTATACCGATAGTATGAGATAAAGATAAAGAACTGCCTTGGTCGACACTTTTTTCGGTTTGGTTATCTTTAGTAATGGAGGGAACATTGGGGTTATAGGTAACGTTTCGATTGATTGCAAGAGCATTACTGGTTATAGCAGCCGAGTTAGTTTTTGTTGGAGACTGATCAATATTAACTACCTTACCACTGGTTATGTCTCCGGAGGTTGATTGTATGTTTAGTCCGGTGCCTGTTGTTAGTCCGTCAAAAGAGAAATCTACCCCTGTGCCTGTTGTAATAGCATCTGCGGTTACATTTAGCGCGGTTGATGTGGCCGATTGATTTACGTCTAACTTGGCAGAAGGAGTTGTTGTGCCGATTCCAACGTTACCATTTGTAAT
This sequence comes from uncultured Gammaproteobacteria bacterium, assembly GCA_964635715.1. Lineage (GTDB taxonomy): Bacteria > Patescibacteriota > Microgenomatia > UBA8517 > UBA8517 > UBA8517. Next base: position 370,891 of record CAZWNZ010000001.1, read on the forward strand.
GACCGTATTGGCAAAATCTCCTTCATCATTAATTCTTAAATCATTTTCGCTTTTGCTTAATCCGAGAAGGTTGGAAAGATAATAAGATCCTGATACATTACTACTGCCGACAACATCTAAAGCCAAACCTGGTTCTGTTTTACCGACTCCAAGATTGCCAAGAACATAAGAATTTCCGGTTCCATCTATTTTTAAATTACCTCCCGATGTGACATTTCCGGTCACGTCAAGGGTGGAGGAAAGGGTGGTGGCGCCGGATACCCCAAGCGTAGAAGAAAAATTTACAGCGTTCAGGGTGTTGAGAGTGGATGATAAAGTAAGGGCGCCGCTTATACTGGCAGTGCCAACGACCTGAAGTTTTGTAGAGGGATCGTTTGTTCCTATTCCAATATTTCCGTTGTCAAAAATAGTTCCTGATTCAAGGCTGTATGTTCCTGCCCATCGGCTAAGATAATTAAGTGTACCTGACCCTCCAAGATTTGATCCGACACCTGCACAATTTCCGGAATCCAGACAAACACCTCCTGAGTAATCGGGGAATGTGTAATTTCTGTTTTCCGTTAAAGTTCCTGTTTTTAGAGTTCCAAGAAAGGATGAAGATGTGTTGCCGATGTTTAAGAAACCACTTGAATCAATACTAAGAAATGTAGTTGTACCGCCGTAATTTTTAACGGAAAAAACATCAGAGATGCCACTGCTTGCTTGTTGAATACTTAATCCCGTAGCATCCGTATTGGTTGGTACAATTGATTGAGTTGATCCGGGATCAGTTACCAAACAGTTGGTGCATGTTCCACCTTCTCCGGTAACAGTACCCCAAGCGAGGGCACCTCCTTCAATAGTTAAGGCCTGTCCCTCTCCGCCAATACTTAGTTTTGCCAAACCTCCGGAAGAACTTGCGTACAAAATATCTCCGACTGAGTATGAGGAAATTCCTGTACCACCGTTAATGACGGGAAGGACACTGGTTACATCTGTTGAGAGGTCAATTGCTGATGATGAGACTACTCCGTTAAAATTGCTATGCAAAATTCCCGTAGAAAAAGAAGAAAAGGTAATTTGTCCCGAAGAAGTTAGACCTGTTGCACCAGTAACTGCTCCCGCATTGGTAATCCCTCCTCCCTGATTGTTTATGCCGTCGGTGACAATAATTCCGTCAGATACAGTTAGGCTACCGGAAAAATGCCCGTTTCCGACAACATCAAGCGCGTATTCAGGGGTTTTCGTGCCTATACCAACCCAATCAGTAAGAGCGGTCGGGTAAATATAAGTTCCGCTCGTCGTCCAACCACTCAGTGTATAGTTTGGGGTAGATGAAGAAAAAGTGAGTTTCTTGCTTGATGTGTTGATCGAAACTGATGTAGCCCCACTGCCTGCAAACTCCAATGTCTCGGTGTTTGTTCCGGCGTCAAAAGTGTCTGATCCAACCTTAATTGTTTTAAATATTTTTTGTGAACTACCCGGATCGCTATTTGTAATAGCAACCCCACTAATAGTAATTCCGGTTCCGGCGGTTAAAGAAATTTTGCCGGTTTCTCCTTGGAAGGAAGTGACAATATTCGGAGCCGTTATACTTTTTGTAAAAGTCACATCATTGTTAAATACGGAGGGTACATTAACATTGAAAGTATAGTTTGAAAGTATCGGGGAGGTTGTGGAGGCTGCTAAGACATTACTTTTAGATTCGTTTTGCAACAAAAGGTGATCATCTTTAAAGGTAATTTGATTCGCAATAATCTCCGCACTTTCCTGCGGAGAATGTCCTTTCAAATTTAAAAAAGAAAAAACACCCGTAAGAGTAATTAACAATAAAAGAGAACTCCAAGTAAAGACAAAAGCAACTGGGGATAAAGATTGGCGAAATCTAGGAAGTGTTTGTGTTGTGCTTGGCGATGGGGCATTTAAATTAATGAAGCTGAAATCCCTCAGCTGCTGATATGTATAAAAACGTTGGTTTCCCAAAGATCTTTCTGGAACAAGTTTTCCATTTTGAGACCATCTTCTAAGAGTTTTTCCTGAAACTCCCAATATCTTCGCAGCTTCCGAAACACGTAGTTTTTTGGGCATGATATGTGTTTTTGTATGCAAACTTAAACTGGACATGTATCTAATTTGCCTGTCCAAGTTTAATATATCTATTTAGCCTTAAATGCACCCCCAAAGTCAATCCCCAAAATCCTGATTTTGGCCAAGATTTTGGTGAAAAATATCTTGACTTAAATTTTAAAAGGGTTCAAAGTAAATTATATTGGTTCAAAATGAAAAAAATACCGAAAATAAAAGCGTTTTTTGTGTTTTGTTTTATATTTTTAGTATTTTTATTGGCAGCAAGGGATTCTATAGCACAAGACGCGGCAGGAAGTGGTGTTGCCACATCAACATCGGTTTCAGGTAATTACAAGGACGGTGATTTAATTTGTGTGGACAAAGATAATATTAATGTTGCTTGTAATAAAGAATATGATTCAAATATGATTGGTGTGGTAGTGGAAAATCCAAGTGTTTCTTTTACCAGCAGTTCCGGAGGAGTACCGGTTGTTTCTTTGGGAAATGTTTACGCAAATGTTAGTAGTAAAAACGGAATTATTCAAAAAGGAGATTTTATAACCAGTTCCAAAACGACAGGTGTTGGCCAGTTGGCTAAAAAAAGCGGATACATTTTAGGAGTAGCACTTGAAAATTACGCGGATGAAAATCCTGATTCAATTGGCAAGATTCCCATAGCCGTAAATATTCGACCTGCAGTCCTTAGTGGAGGAGCCGGTAATAATTTGCTCGAACTGATTAAGGAAGGTGTCTCCGGGGCGTTTGAAAGCCCATTGTCTGCGTTGAGGTATTTTGTAGCCGGAGTGTTAGTTGTTGTTAGTTTTGTTTTTGGTGTTTTACATTTTGGCAAGATGGCCAAAAGCGGAGTGGAGGCAATTGGGCGTAATCCACTGGCGGCAAAAACGATACAGTTTGGAATACTACTTAATGTTTTGATAGCAATTGTTATTATGGCTGTGGGTTTGGGAATCGCCTATCTTGTTTTGGTTATTTAAATCATTAATATGATTCATTCCTTTGAATTTTCTAAAGAAAAAACAAAAGATGTTGGCAAAATAAATGCCATTAATGGCATTATGGTTAAAGTTGGTGGTTTTAAATTTGGAACTATCGGCGAAGGTGTAACTTTTGAAAACAATATTCACGGAAGGATTGTTTCGATAAGTGAAGACTTATGTGAAGTAATGGTTTTTAATAAGAGGCCGATGAATATCGGGCAAAAAGCCGCCAGGACAGGGGAGCCTATCAGTATTTCTATAGGTAACGGACTTTTAACACACGTTATTAGTCCACTTGGTTATGTGATGGATGAAAGAAGAGATGAAAGTATCAGCCCTGAGTCGCGTTTTATTGATCAAAAACCCATAGGCATTTGCGGAAGAAAAAAAATAAATAAATTTTTGACCACGGGAGTGTCTATAGTTGATTTAATGGTTCCTATAGGTGAAGGGCAGAGAGAGCTGGTGATAGGAGATAGAAAAAGTGGTAAAAGCTATTTTCTTTTGTCGACAATAGTTACACAGGCACGTTCCGGAAAAATATGCGTAATTGCCTTAATTGGTAAAGAGAAAAGTGAGATTAAAGCTACTGAAGAACTTTTGGAGAAAGAAGGAGTAATAGATAAATGTGTTTTGGTAGCTTCTGCATCGCATGATTCTGCGGGAGAGATATTTTTGACACCATACACCGCAATGTCAGTAGCTGAGTATTTTCGCGATCAAGGCAAGAATACCGTTGTTATTCTTGATGACATGACCACTCATGCAAAGTATTATCGTGAATGGGCACTTCTTTCAGGACGTTTCCCTGGCAGAGAAAGCTATCCCGGAGATATTTTTCATATACAATCACAAATCATTGAAAGAGCTGGAAATTTTCTGATTGACGGAAAAGAAGTGTCAATAACACTTTTACCGGTAGCAGAGACATTGGAATCGGATTTAACCGGATATATACAAACAAATCTTATGAGCATGACTGACGGCCACATCTTTTTTGATAGCAACTTGTTTTTTAAAGGGATAAGACCGGCTGTAAATATTTTTCTGTCTGTTACCCGTGTTGGCAGGCAAACACAGCCTCAAAAAATGAAGGAAATTTCCTCAGAAGTTATTAAAATATTAAAAAGAAAGGAAAGTTTAGAGAGATTTTTGAAATTCGGACCGGAGGTTACAGAAGAAGTAAAGAGAATTTTGAATACGGGGGATGCTATCTGGAATTTCTTTAGTCAAAATACATATGGTGGGGTTTCTGTTTCAGATCAAGTTAAAGAAATTGAAAAAATACTAAAATGAAAACCGTTAAAACTGTTACCAAGGATATAAAAGATATGGGAGAAATAAGAGGTTTACTTGAAGTGTTTGAGGAAATGGCTGCCTCAAAAATGCAAAAGATAAGGAAAAGTGTAGTCTCTTCTAAAGAATATTTCGAAGGGCTGGCAAGAATATCAGAAGATGTGGCCCTTGATATTACCGATAATGGATTGAGAAATGGAAAGAAAGCTGCACTATTTTTATCGGCAGACGCAGGACTTTTTGGTGATATTGTAGAAAAGATATTAGTTGACTTTGTTGACTATGCGCAAAAACAGAAAGCTGACGCTTTTGTCTTGGGAACTTTAGGAAAAAATCTTTTAAAAGTATATGCGCCCCGTTTTAAATTTGAGTCTTTTAACTTTCCCATAGATGGTTATCAGATAGATGATGTAAATTTAAAATTTGTTCTTCAGAGACTCTCACAGTATGAAAAAGTTTCAATTTTCCATGGTCAGTTTTTGACAATTGCAACACAAAAAGCAACATTTTCAAATATGTCAGGCGGTAGTATCGCAGATTTGGGTTATTCGTTTGATAAGGATGAAGCTGCTAAAATACGTATAAAGAATATTTACGAACCTTCTATTGGAGTAGTTGGAGAAAAATTTGCCAAAGAAATATCAGTATCGATTTTTTCTCAATCTGTACAGGAAAATCAGTTGGCAAAATATGCAGCGAGACTAATACACTTGGATTCAGCCTTGGAAAATATAGATCAGAAGCTTGGGTTGTTTAATCAGGAAAGATCCAGGATGCGTAAGAAGGCGGAACAAAAAAGGCAAGTTGAAAGAATTTCCAGAATGGTCTCTTTAAAAAAGGTATTTATATGAGAAAAATTACAGGAATTTTAAAAGAAATAACAGGTGAGGTTGCTAAGGTTAATTTTGATGGAGAAAAGCCGTTTATAAATGAAGTTTGCGTCAACAAAAGGGGGTCAAAAATGTATGTATATTCTTCCGACGGCGACAATTGTTTGTATCTTTATATTTTAAGTGGAAACGATAAGGTGTCAAGCGGAGATGAAATTATTGCAACAGGGAAGACCTTAACGATACCTGTAGGTAAAGAGATTTTGGGTAGAGTAATTGATGTTTTTGGTGAGGCTGTCGATGATGGTAAGGAGTTAAAAAGCTGCAGAGAGAAAGGAATTTTTGATTGGAACGTTGATTACTCCGATGTTGTTACCACACGCGATATTTGGGAAACGGGTATCAAGGTGTTGGATTTTTTTTCTCCTCTTGTCAAGGGAGGTAAAACAGGTCTTTTTGGCGGTGCCGGTGTTGGAAAAACCATTCTTTTAACGGAAATAATGCATAATGTTTTTACTGCCAGAGAAAATGGGAAAGATCACGACGTTGTATCCGTTTTTACAGGAGTCGGGGAGAGAATTAGGGAAGGTCAAGAACTTTGGAAGGAGCTTGGAGACAGAAAAGTTTTGGATAAAACCGCTCTAATTTATGGTCTGATGGGTGAGAATCCGGCGGTAAGATTGTTAACTGCAACAGCAGGTGCGGCCATTGCAGAAGATTTTCGTGATCAGGAGGGAAAGGATGTGCTTTTCTTTATTGATAATATTTTCCGTTTTGCTCAAGCCGGAAGTGAGCTTTCTACATTAACACGAAATACACCTTCAGAAGATGGGTATCAACCAACGCTGGTTTCGGAGATGTCTGCCTTTCACGAAAGGCTTGTTTCAACAAAAAAAGGGGTCATAAGTTCAATTGAGGCAATTTACGTTCCTTCAGATGATCAACTTGATCAAGGTGTCCAGTCAATTTTTCCATATCTTGATTCTAAGGTAAGTTTGTCCAGAGATATTTATCAAAGTGGAATTTTCCCTGCAGTTGATATTCTTAATTCAGGATCGTCAATTCTCAGTGTTAATAATGTCGGTGAGAAACATTATAAGGCAGTAATTGAAGCCTTATCTGTTCTTAAGAAGGCCCAGGAATTAGAAAGAATGGTGGCTTTGGTTGGAGAGGGAGAACTTTCACCTGCTAATCAGCTAGTTTACAAAAGGGCCAAGTTGATTAGAAACTATATGACTCAGCCCTTCTTTGCGGTATCTGCTCAAACAGGAAAGGAAGGAAAATATGTACCATTTAAGCAAACGGTTGACGATGTTACGGATATACTGGCAGGAAAGCTTGATAATAAAAACCCGGAAGATTTTCTATTTATCGGTGGAATAGAAAAGTAATCTTGCTATTTGTTATGAATACCATTCAGGCTCTTATCAGAAACAAAAACGGGATAGTTTTTGAAGGTAATGTTTTTGCCGTCTCTTCGACTAATGATGTTGGACCCTTTGATATACTTCCCGGTCATGCAAATTTTATCTGTATTATTAAAAATAAATTAATCATTCATCATTCAAAGATAAAAAAAGAAGAGATGGACGTGGATAGTGGAATTTTAAGAGTAAAAGATAACAAAATTGAAATATATTTAGGAATATAAGTTCATAATTTTCTTCTCAAAGCCCTGCATGATGGGGAAGTGGTAATTATCAAACAATCTCCGTGACGCTCAGGATCTGCGTGGCATACAATGCCCCTTGACAGACTTGTACTCCTTCGATATATTCTGCATTAGATAGATCGATGTTAGGCACACGACTAGAATAAAGTATTACGTATTACGTATAAAGTATATCAATAAAGCATAATACATAATTCGTGATTCACGATTCAATTCAATGAACGACAATACAAAGAAAAAACTTAGGCTAGAGGATCTTCCGGATTTACTCACTGTTCGCGAAGTCAGCGATTTACTTCGCGTCTCACCTTTAACCATCAAGAGATGGGGAAAGAGAGGAAAACTTCCGGCTATTCGCATTAACTCCCGCGGGGACAGGCGCTATAAGAAAGAGGCAGTTTTGTGGCTTCTAGGTATGCAAAGCAAAGAGGAATAACTTCATAAATAAATTCCAATTTCAAATAAATACAAATAAATACCAATATCAAATTTTCAATTAGGCATTTGGCATTGAATTATTGGTAGTATTGGTACTTATTTTTTTAGTCCAGCTTGATTTGTAGATTCCAGAAATGAGAATAAAGTGAGTCCTTTTTCTTGAGCAGGCTTTCGTGATTCCCAATTTCCATTATTTTTCCATGTTCCATCACCACAATTTTATCTGCTCTGGCAATGGTTGATAGTCTGTGGGCAACAATAATGGTAGTTTTACCGGCACGAGCCTTCCAGAATGCGTCCTGAATCAACTTTTCGGATTCAGAATCAAGCTGGCTTGTTGCTTCGTCAAAAATGACAATGTCAGGATCAGATAAAATCATGCGGGCAATGGCTAATCTTTGCTTCTGACCGCCGGAAAGTTTTACTCCGCGTTCACCAACCTCAGTCTCATATTTTTTAGGCAAGCTTTGAATAAATTTATCAATATTGGCAATTTTGGCGGCATCGCGGACTTTTGAAAATGTGGGTTCTTTCTCAGATCCACCTTTCAAGGTCCGACCTTTAAAGCCGTAACCGATGTTGTACGCAATAGTATTATTAAACAGGATCGGTTCTTGAGGGACCATACCTATAAATCCTCTCAAATCACTTTTTGTAAAATCTTTGATATTGATGCCGTCAATACTAATTTCTCCTGAAACTAAATCGAAAAATCTCATCAAAAGCTTAACAAGAGTAGTTTTGCCGGATCCGCTTCGGCCAACGAGTGCTACAGACTGTCCTTGTTCAATTTTCAAGTCAAAATCGCTAATCGCATTTTTTACTCTGTTTTTATATGCGAAATTAACAGTCTTAAAGTCAATTTCACCATATACATGATCAATTTTTACGGGTTTTTCAGGATCCAAAACTTCGATATCTTCATCCAACAATCCAAAGTATTTTTCTAAATCGGCATAGTTTTTGGCGATATTTCTGGTACTCCAGACAAGGTTCCAAATTTTGGGGAAAAACATTCCAATAAAGCTTATTATCAAAACAAAATCACCAACTTTAAGATTCCCAAATACAGATAACCTGAGCATTAAAAACATGATGGCAAAAACACTTATATTGATTAAAAGTCCGATGATTATATCGATAAGCCTAAAGGAATTAGCATACCCCCAAAGAGATTCTGTCCAGGGTTTAAAAGCATTTGCTAGCCTCGTGCTTTCCCATTTTTCTTTAGCAAAAAGCTTAACCGTTTCATAGTTGATCATGTTGTCCGTGATAATTCCCGAAACATTATCTTCTTCATCGTTGAACACATTTCTTTTTTCTACATTGTTTCTTATCAAGATTTTGGTGGAAATAAAGGTCAAAATGAGGGCAACAGACATAAAAATAACCAGCCAAAGATTAATTTGGCCAAAAAAGATAAGCATAGTAATAGTAGTTACAATTACTCCGATTATGTTAAAGTGGATTGTGTGAAAAAGATCAAAGAAAGCCCCATCTCCACGCTTAAAGGCGGAAATCATACTCCCCGTTGATTTATTTGAATGAAAACTAAAATCCAATTCCTGAACATGCTTAAAAATATCAATACGAACATCGCGGGCGGCGTCCAAAAGTACAATATCTCCAAACCACGCACTTGCAACATCTGTAACCAAAGATCCCATAACTACCGCTATATAAATTAAAAGTATATTTATCAAAGCCTGATAATTTAGTCCCGGTATTTCATTTACAAAAAGTTTTAAGAAATAGGGCATTATGCTTTGGAGAACGGCTGTTGCTACGATGCAGACAATAGTTAATCCGTAAATTAACTTTTTCTTTCCTATAAATCTGAAAAAAGTCTTTAATGTTTTGACCATATTTTTAACCGACGCAAGAAAAACCTCTTTAGAGATGGTATCTGCGGCGAACTTTGATTATAGGCTTAGGCTCAGTCTACATTCAAGAAGCAAAAAACACCTTCTCAGGGACTTTTTAGTTGAAATTTGATATAATACACTTACTTTCAAGATTATTTACCCATGCGAAAATTATTTTCTTTATTGTTTGTCATGGTTTTAGGTTTGAGCTTGCTCAAACCGGTGTCTGTGGTGGCAAAAACAATTACTCCTGAGCCAGTAGCTTCCGAATCGGCTACGGCCACAATTTCCGCTTCACCAACTTCCACTCCGGTTGAAGTACCAGTGGATATTACCCAAAAAAGTACCGAGTCTCTCGGTCCGCTTGAACTAATGCTGGAAAACCAAGTATTAGGCAAGATTTGGCCATTCAATCCCATTAAATATGCCATTCGTGGAGCGGTCGGGACCGGTGTTCCGGCCAACACCATAGTATTACTACTGCTTTTGCCGATAGTTACTTTTATAATTGCCTTCTCCCGCAATGTTGTTGGAATTAGAGGTTTTGGTATTTTTCTTCCGGCTGCACTCTCGGTTGTGTTTGTGGCAACAGGTCCCGTTGTGGGAATAGGACTATTTCTGATAATTGTTGCTGTATCGACAATGGTGCGTATGGTTCTTAGGAGATTTAAAATAAAACTACAGTATTTACCAAGGATGTCGTTTATTCTTTGGGCAGTGGTTGTCGGGGTATTGGGAATTTTGTTTTTGGCACCTGTAATCAATTTCCCTGCGTTAGCCAATGTCTCTATCTTTGCAGTTTTGGTTTTAATATTACTTGCTGAAGAATTTAACCGGGCGCAGCTTGGTAAAAGTGCCAAAACTGCAGTTAATATTACTTTTGAGACTTTAGTATTGTCACTTATTTCGTATGGATTTTTAATCCTCCAACCAATGCGCGAATTTGTACTTTTAAACCCTGAAATATCCCTTGTTTTGGTTGGTGTTTCAGACCTTATTTTAGGCAAATATACAGGACTTAGAGTAATGGAATACTACAGATTTAGAAAACTCATACGAGCTTAAATTTAGAATTAAATGAAAGTTTCATCAATTTTAGGCCTTAACGGCAGGACTCAATTATTTGCCTACAAATACAATACTAAACGTGGCAAAAATATTGCCAATTCAAAAATTCAGACATCAAGAGTGTTGAAGAAAGAAGGTATTCCTAGCCCGAAAATTTATAAAAAGTTTACAGATCCGAGACAAGTTGTTGAATTTGATTGGGGAAGCTTACCTGACAGGTTTGCCCTCAAACCTAGCCGTGGGATGGGTGGAGAAGGAATTATTGTTGTAAAGAAAAAAATTACAGACAAAAAGATACTCAAGTTTGCCAAAGGTTCTATTTGGATAACCACAAATAAAGAGAGAATTACGGCCGACGACCTTAAGCTTCATATTTTGGACATTCTGGAAGGAGCTTATTCTATGGGAAATATTCCTGATGTGGCTTTTATTCAGGAATATGTAGGCAGGGCAGAGGTATTTAGGAAATGGGCATATCGTGGAACTCCTGATATTAGAATAATTGTTTTTAATAAAATTCCGGTAATGGCAATGCTCAGGCTTCCTACAAAGGAGTCGGGAGGCCGTGCCAACCTACATCAGGGTGCTATCGGAGTTGGGATAGATATTGCAACTGGAATTACTACCAAAGCCATTTGGCATGGGGATGAAATTGTATTCAAACCCGGCACCGAAAGGAAACTTCGAGGAATAAAAATACCCAGTTGGAACACCATCTTGGAAACAGCTGTAAACACTCAAATATCCTCCGGCTTGGGATATGCCGGCATTGATATCGTTCTTCATCCGGAAAAAGGTCCGATGGTTTTGGAAATTAATGCTCAACCTGGGCTTCAGATTCAGTTGGCTAATATGGAGGGGCTTAAAAAACGTCTGGAGAGGATCGAGGATTTAGATGTTGCTGATGCAGAACATGGAGTTATGATAGCCAAGGCTATTTTTGCCGGAAGATTTGAAAATAGAAAAGCCGTCGAGGAGGGTATAAAAACTATTAAAAATGATGAGATTGTAAAGATAGTAATCCCAGGCAGACGTAAAATTGAAGTGGCAGCCAAGATTGACACAGGAGCTTGGAGAAGTTCCATAGATAAGACTTTTGCTGAGAAAAATGGTTTGCTAAAAGAAGATAATATTCTTTGGACAAAAGTTTTTAAAAGTTCATTGGGGTCTGAAGAGCGTCCGGTAATAAACATCAAATTTTATCTTGCAGGAAAAAAGATTGAAACGATCGCATCGGTTTCAAATAGACGCGGACTTAAAAAAGTGTTTATAATCGGAAGACGCGATTTGCAGGGATTTCTGGTTAAAGTGGATGATCATAAATAACTAAAAAATGAAAAAAATATTGATTCTGGTTGGGATAAAAGGACCAAAAAAAGAACTTTTCGTTTCAGAAATTTCTGAAAGAATCGGCAAGGATGTTGAAATTACCTTAGCAGAATTTTCTGATTTATATTTTTCCATTTCTGAAAAAAACATAGATGTTGAGATAAATGACGTTCCTATTACCGACTTTAATTTGGTTTATTTCAGACGTGCAGGTGGAGGTTTTTCGATTATGGCAGCGACGCTTGCAACATGTTTAAAAGCCAAAAATATTAAATTTATCGACTCTTCTTGGGGTGAGATTGGACCTCTCGGTAGTAAATTTACGTCATTAGTGAAACTTAGTGTTCTCGGTCTTCCTATCATTAAAAGCATTTATGTCCGTCAAAAACAAATAGAAAAATATAAAGAAAGAATAGTCACAGAATTAGGTTTTCCACTTGTTGCCAAAGAGCTTTCAATGCAAAAAGGTAAAGGAGTTTACAAGATAGAATCTATAAAAGATTTTGAAAATCTTCCGGTGAAATCTTTGAGCGGATCAGATAACCAATTTCTTTTTCAAGAGTATAAAAATTTGGGTGATGAATACAGGGTTTTGGTACTAGGTCAGAAAGTTGGAGTTTGGGAGAAAAAAATCCTGACAGTTGAAGGAGAATTCCGACACAACGTTTCTCTGGGTGCAACGGAAGAGTTTTTACCATTAGAAAAAATTCCCGAAGAACTGGCTACAATTGCCACTGATGCTGCAAGAAAATTAAATTTGCAAATAGCAGGTGTTGATATTGCAGAAGACAAACTTACCGGTAAGTATTATTTGATTGAAGTTAACAGGGGACCTGGCTTTACATATGATACAGAGGTTTCTCCGGAAATGGATCAGATTGCAAGATTTTTAAGGGAGGAGGCAGGTAGTTAAATGGTAAATAAAAAAATTGGAATAATGTTTTCCCGCGAATTTGAAGGCATTGCTCCGTTGGGACACATTGGTATCAAGAACCCTGTTTACGTTCGGCTTCTTGAATTGTGCAGGAATAAGGGTTGGGAAGTATATGTGTTGACAGGAAAAACTTACCAAGGTAACGGAATTTTCAATGGCGTTTGGCGTTTTGAAGATGGAAAATTTGCTCAGGTTTTAACCCCGACTAAAATTGATTTGGTTTATGATAGGTCCGGCGGAGTAAAGTTTCCTCCGGAGAAAGACAAAAGTTTGATTTGGGTAAATAGACGCGACTTTAAACTTCTCGCATGGGATAAGTTTGCTACATCAAAAGTGATTGGGGAGTATATGCCTCAGACTTATGACATAGGGAGTAAAGAAGATTTGCCGGAAATATTGAGTAAAATAAAAACTGATTGGGTAGTTCTTAAACCGTTTAATGGTCTTAAGGGAATTGGGATTTTCATCGGATCAAAAGATAATGCATTGGAATTTGAATTTGATGGAAAATATAATCATTATGTTGCTCAGGAATTTGTTGACACAAGCGGGGGATTAACTGGAATCACGTCGGGAATGCACGACCTCAGAATTGTGGTTGTGAATGGGAATCCTGTTTGGTGTCACGTTAGAGTTCCTGTTGACGGGAGCTTTTTGGCAAATGCAGCACAGGGAGGGAATTTGACAGAAGTTGAGTATAACAATGTTCCTCAGTCTATTAAAGAAGTTGTCAAAAAAGTTTCCACCATTTTTACGTCAAATTATGACAATCCTCTATACAGTTTGGATTTTGGAGTTGATAAAGGAGGACGTCCATACATTTTTGAGATAAATGATCAGATGGGTTTCCCGAAATGGGAAATGAACAAAAGAGATAATTTTTTGAACGGTCTTGTGGAGAATTTTAGATTAAAACTTGCAGGGGAGTGATAATATTGTTTTATGACTGAAAACAAAACAGAAAGATCATTTGAAGAAAGACAAACGGAACTTATAGAAAAGTTTAAAGATATTGGTAAGATGAATCCAAAAGAGGTTGAAGATAAGGATGTACCTGGCATTGATCAGCAATTAGTAAGAGGAATTTTAGTTGAATTAGGTGCAAGTTTGGAGGTCTCAGATGAAGCGAAAAAATCTTTAAGAAAATACAAAAATAGAGGCAAGAGATTTGGTCTTAATATTGTGTGGGGAGAAGAAAAGATTGATGTGTTTGAAGAGTGGGTAATAAAAGATTTTATTCCACAATATGAGAAGAAGGTTGGAAAAGAATTGCGTACTTTGTGGGACAAAGGTACACAAACTTTTGATGACAATAAGCATTCCGGAATGATGCAATTTTTGGGTGAACTGACGGCGTATGGTGTTGGAGAAATGTCACCTGAGGAATATAAAACAAGAACTAGAAATAGACTGTACAAAGGATTTAAGTTTGAATACGGTGATCCTTACGAGCCCCATAAACCAACCAAAAATTCTTCTATTCCACCTGAATTTCCTCAGGCAGCCTTAAATTATCTGGCTAGCCATAAGGCCGTGTAATAGGATTTATACATGCTTTTTGAATAAATTTTATATCCTTCAAATCGTGTGAAAGTAGATGTTTTCACACTCCAAACTAAATGCGAAGATATACTCCGTAATTTTAGCGGAAATTTAACCCCACAAAAAATCCCGCCTTTTTAGTGCGGGATCTTTTATTATAGAGCATTTACACAATCCCTCGAATTAATATAAATTCTCGGGACGCTCGGGTTGAATTAAGAATTATTTTAATTCAACCTTTGCGCCTGCTGCTGTAAGTTTTTCAGAGGCTGCTTTTGCATCTTCTGCTTTAGCATCCTTCATAACTTCAGCCGGTACAGTGTCAGTCATCCCTTTTGCGTCCATTAAAGTTAAGTTAGGATTTATCTCTCTTAAAGCTTTAATAACAGCAATTTTATTTGCTCCTGCATCTGTCATGACGACAGTTTTATTAGCACCACCTTCATCTGCTGCTGGTGCTTCTCCTGCTGCTGCCGGAGCTGCTGCTGCGGCTACGGGTAAGCTAGCAGAGACACCAAGCTTATCTTGTAAAGCGGTGACAAGTTCTGAAAGTTCCAAAACACTAAGTTTAGAAACTTCCTCAACCATTTTTTCGACTTTCTCTGATACTTTCTTTGTTTCTTCTGCCATTATATTTTCACCTCCAATTCCTCAATTTATTTCTTACTGGCTTGGTCTAAAACGTAAACCAGCTTTTGTAAATTGCCATTTAAAGTTCCAACGAGTCCATATTGCAATCCCATAAGTGTTCCAAGAACTTGTGATAACAAACCATCACGTCCGGGGAGAGTGGCAAGCTTGGACAAAGACTCTTTATCTTGGAAAGATCCTTCTACGACTCCGACTTTAAAATTCGGAACCTCAAATTCTTTGGAAAATTTCCCTAAAACCTGAATGGGTGCGACAGGATCATCTGTGGCAATAATAAGAGCGGTTTGGCCTGTAAGAATATCTCCATCCAAGTCCTTACTTTTAAATCCGGCTGATTCTAAAGATCGGGAAAGAAGAGTATTTTTGACAACAACCATTTTTCCACCAACTTCGGAAAGTCGGGATTTAAGTTCCTGTTGGGGTTTAACTGCAAGTCCTGCATAGTTAACCAAAACGACAGATTTTGCGTCTTTTAACTCTGCTTTTAGATTGTCTACAAAAAATACTTTTTCTGCTTTTTTCATGGTTCGATTAGTTCTAACTCAAAAAAAATCGCTCCCTGGGGAGCGACCTAGATACCAGTTTTTAACGACTAGCTTCTAATTCATTCCTCCAGCGCGGCTTGGTTTGTATGCACGCTTTCTTCGGATTCTGCTATTCTAACAAAACCTTACACAAAAATCAATTAATTGATTTTGATTTTGGCAGCCGGACTCATCGTTGATTTTAAAAATACCCTTACAATTTGCTTGTCGCCGCCAAGGACTTTTATAATCGCTTCAATATTTTCGACTATTTCTTCATCCTTTTGACTTACCTTTCCGACTACTGTATGGACAAGAGGAGCTTCTCTCTCTGTTTTTAATGTTATTGTTGATGTTGAAAAAGAATTCAATTTTTTGGGATCATTAACTAATGTTCCGTTTTTGGGATTTGGCATAAGTCCTTTGGGGCCAAGAAGTCTCGCAAAAGGAACAAGTTTAGGCATCATATCGGCAGTTGCGACAAGAACATCAAAATCAATTTTACCAAGCTTTAATTTTTCAATTGTTTCTTCACTCGCAATTTCAACTTTTTTAACTTTTCCTGCTTGGTGGGGAAGATTAGTCTGAGCTGATATTCCGGTTTTTTTCATTACCAAATGAAGTTCCATTGTTCCATCGAATTTAGAATAGGAAGTCTTTTTAACAAGTGCTACTGCCTCTGAAATTTTGTGGTACTTTTCGTGGTCAAGACCAGCCTTGGCTTCTATATATTTCTTGCCACGTACCTTTTCGACAATTTTTTTAATTTGTTTAGAGCTTTCTTGCCCACTTGTTGCTTCAGTAGAGGATGATGGGTCAACAGGAGCTGCTTCGACAATTTTTACTCTCTCGCCACCTTTAAGTCCACTCAAGTGAACCTTTTCTTGCTTTTTATCTTTCTTGTTTTCGTCCTCTCCGACGAATTTTGTTTTCATTTTTCCCATAATTACTCTGTTTTTACCCCCATACTTCTCGCTGTTCCTTCTACAATTTTCATTGCTGCTTCAACGTCTTTGGTGTTTAAGTCAACTAGCTTATCTTCCGCAATTTTTCTGACCTGATCTTTTGTCAAAGTTCCGGCGACTTCCTTTGGCATTTTTCCACTGCCTTTTTCAATTCCCAAAGTCTTTTTGATCATGTCGGAAACGGGAGCTTTTTTGATGATAAAGTCGAAGCTTCTGTCTTCATAAATTGTAATAACGGCCGGAACAACCTGGCCTTTCATATCAGCGGTTTTATCGTTATAAGCTTTGACAAAGTCCATAATGGAAACTCCATGCTGTCCGAGAGCTGTTCCAACAGGAGGAGCGGGGGTTGCGGTCCCTGCATGTAAATTGATTTTAACGATTGTTTTAACCTTTTTAGCCATTTTAGTAATTTAGAAATTCCAAGCGAAAGAGAGCAATTTATTGCGAAGCTTTCGACTTGGTTAGTCTCCCTCAAATTTAATCGAGGTAGAAGTATTATAGCAAGAGAGTATAATTTAATCAAATAGTTGACGGCGACAAAATTCTCGATAATATATAAATATGTCAGATGGTTCTAATCAGGAAATAACAAGAAGGGATTTTTTAAAGATATTGGGAATTGGTACAACAGCCGCAGCGACAGCAGCTGTTATTTCAGCTTGTGAAAAAGTTACCTCTGAGAACACACCTTCACATGTAGAACTTGCAACAGGGGACAAGGCATCTTTATCCATTAGTGGTCAGGAAGGCAAGAAAGAAATTACGTTTCGATATTCTGACCAATTTCTTCCCGATAAATTGCAGACATACAAGAATGGGGAAGAGTTTGTGGCTAAACCGTTTCAAAATGGTGCAGAGACAACCAGATGGTTGGGTGAGATAACAGAACTCAAGATTTCTCATATTGAAGGTATAAATCCTGATTTGGCTGATGTGGTAAAAGATGTTGGCATATATCCGCTGACAACTGGACCTAAAAATAACGGAACCGGTAGAAAAGGACTATCAGAATTTGCAGATCTTTATGCAATACCTGTTATTGTTTCGGGGCCAGCCACCGAGTATTACGGGATTGACAATCCTCCTTTAGAGAAAAATATTCATTACAAGGATGATATTAAAGAGTTTGGTTTGGGGCTGGCCGTTGGGGTTCTTGATAGTACCAACCAGTTTTTTATGCAAGGCTATATTTGCGACGCCAGAGCGGTGGCTTTGAGTTAAAATTACCCGATTCGATTTATTTTGAAGTTGGATTTTCTTCTTCCTCTTTAATCCTTCGTCCCTCAATAGCACCTTCTATATATGCTTTTTGTTTTTCGGGATCCTCGTTGATAAGTTTTTGAATAGCCTCGACGGGTTTAGTTCCGGTTAGTTCATGAATTTTTCCGGAAGTACGAAGACTGTCGAGATTTTTTTTGTCATTTTGTTCTTGTTCTGACATTTTAGATTTTTATCACCCTTATGGATTAAAATTCTAGACCTTTTGTATTTGCAGGAAATCAAGCTCTACCGGAGTTTCGCGGCCGAAAATGGAAACTAAAACTTTAACCTTGCCTTTTTCATCGTCAATTTCGTGAATTGTACCGAGGAAATCAGAGAAAGGTCCATCAACAATTTTAATTGCCTCACCAACTGTAAACTTGGTTTTAAATCTGGGTGCGGGGGAGCTAATGAATTTTTCAATATTGGCAACTTCAGTTTCAGAAAGAGGGGTTGGTTTATTTCCTGCTCCTACAAAGCCGGTAATTCCTGCTGTGGTTCTAACAGCAAGCCAGGTCGGGTCATCAAGTATCATTTTAACAAGAAGATAACCGGGGAAAATCTTTTCTTTGATGGTAGCTTTTTTACCACTTCTTATGATAACTCTGTCTTGGGTTGGAACAAGCATTTCAAATACACGTCCATCAAGGTTCATAGTTTCAACTCTTTGTTTGAGAGTATCCATAACACGCATCTCATGACCGGAACTGGTATGAACAACATACCATTTAGCATTAGGGTCGGTAGTTTGGGATATAGTAATGTGACCCTGAATCTTCTTGCCTCCAGTGCCACGTTCAGCAACCACACTTTCCGGTTGATTGGTGTCTTGTTTCATATTAATTGGTTAATATTTTAGTTAATACAGACGTAAACAAATAATCAAGTCCTCCTATATAAAATCCTACTATTAACGAGACCAAAATTATAATACCCGTAAGTCTTACGACTTCGTCTTTCTTTGGCCAGGTAACTTTGGAAAGTTCACTTTTTACTTCTGAAAAGAAAGTAACAACTGATTTCATCTAGACGTGAATTGTATCAAATTATTTCGAGACGCACAAGATAGATTGTGTTTGAATGTTATAATTGGCCATGGAAAGAGAAAGGGAGGAAAGGCATTCCAGATTTGAGCTTGAGAAAAAACCTAGGTTCAGGATTGCTGAGGGCTCGTGGGAATCTGTTTTGGTCGGGTTAAAAGACAAATATCCCGAAGATGTCTTTGGTGTTGAGGATGCAGATTATTGGGAGAAAATTGAAGAGAAGGCAACAATGGATTTAAAAGAGGCTTGTTTCCAATATTATTTGGCAGGGGTCGGACACCTTACTTTGGCTAGAAGAGTAGTAGGTAGTAATCGAGAAATTAAAATTAGTGTGAGTCTCGGAACTATGACTATTAAAGATAAAGATGAGATTGCAAATAGACTTTCAGACTTTCTCTATGATAGCTATCCTGAAAAATATAGAAAAAAGATTGAAAAATGACTCTTCCAGATTTCTCTTTTGAAAAGAAAGCTTACAAAAATGGATTTCGGATAATTGCAGGAGTAGATGAAGTGGGGAGAGGGTGTTTTGCCGGACCAGTAGTCGTTGCGGCTGTAGCCTTCGAACTAACTCAAATCTCAAAATTCAAGATTCAAGATTATAACTCAAATCTGAAAATCAACGATTCTAAAAAGTTGACACAAAAACAGAGGGAGCGGGTCAATTATTGGATAAAGAAAAATGCGCTTTGTTACGGAATTGGTAAGGCGAGTGTGAGGGAAATCAATAAGTTCGGAATTAAGAAAGCTACCGAGACAGCTTTCAGGCGCGCAATTAAAAACTGCAATAAGCGCGTAAATTATCTTTTGATCGACGCTTTTTATATACCTTATGTAAGGGGTTTAAGACGCAAAAATCAAATGCCTATTGTAAAAGGCGATACAAAATCGATTTCGATAGCCGCGGCCTCGATTATTGCAAAAGTTTATCGTGACAAGCTGATGACCAGACTATATCAGTACCCGAAATATAGAAAGTATAATTGGGATAAGAATAAGGGATATGGCACAAAAATCCACTGCAATGCAATCCAAAAATATGGTTTAACAAAACTTCACAGGGAGAAATTTGTAGAAACTTATTTTAATAAGATCTCTTCTTCTCGAGCTCAATAGAATGAGCGATGCGATATTTGTCTTCTTTCCTTCTTTCGGAAGGTTTTTTATAATGCTCGCGGTCACGGTATTCTTGCATTACACCTTCTGTAATTGTTTTTTTACGAAAGCGCGCAATGAGCTTGTCATCGCTTTCTCCTTTTTTCTTTTTAATTATAAACATTTATAAATTAGTCGCCTCCTTTCCAGACCAGAGACCTTTCTGGTCGGTGGTTTTCTTCCTCTAGCTTGTAATTTTAACATATGCTATTATTTCTTGTAATGTCTAAAAAGATAGCATTAATTACAGGAATTACGGGCCAGGATGGCTCTTATTTGGCAGAACTTCTTCTCAAAAAAGGATATACAGTTGCCGGAACTGTTAGAAAAACCAGTAATATAAGGTATGACAATATCGGTCATATTCAAGATGAGTTGATTTTAATTCAGGCGGATTTGGTAGACCCGATTTCTCTTAGAGAAGCAATACAAAAGATTAAGCCCGATGAGGTTTATAATTTGGCTTCTCAGTCTCACCCTGCAGAAAGTTTTCGACAACCGATTCATACGGCAGAGATTACTGCGATCGGAGCCCATAGAGTTCTTGATGCGACTCTTGATGTAGTTCCGAAAGCGAAGTTTTATCAAGCAAGCTCCTCCGAAATGTTCGGATGGGTTAGAGAAATTCCCCAGAATGAAGAAACTCCATTCAATCCCGCCAACCCTTATGCAGCGGCTAAACTATATGCTCATGCAATGACCAGGATTTATAGGAATAGCTACAATATGTTTGCCGCGAATGGAATTCTATTTAATCACGAATCTCCACGGCGCCATCTTGGGTTTGTAACACAAAAGGTAACTTATGCCGCGGCTTGCGCCAAGCTCGGAATAAAAAATTCAGAACATCTTAATGAGGAGGGCGAACCAATTGTAAAGGCAGGAAAAGTTGCTTTGGGAAATTTGCAGGCAAAACGCGATTGGGGATTTGCTGGAGATTATGTTGAGGCAATGTGGTTAATGCTTCAACAGGATACCCCGGACGATTTTGTGATCGGTACCGGTGAAACTCATACTATTCAGGAACTTTGCGAAGAAGCCTATGATTATGCCGGACTTAAGTGGAAAGACCATGTTGTAATTGATAAGAGATTTATTCGTCCAACTGAAACTGGGCCTCTTGTTGCGAATCCAACCAAAGCCAAAAAAGTGTTAGGTTGGACCCCAAAAACCTCATTTAAAGAATTAGTTCACCTCATGGTGGATGCACAAGTTGCCAGGCTTAAATAAATTGGCTATGATTGGTTAATGCCTCCTCTGAATCGTTTTAAATTTATTGGTGGAATTGCAAGAGATGATGTTTTTCCGAAAGTGTTAAGTCTTTCTTCAATACTTTTCTTTATCTTTATCGCAGATGCAATACTAAGCTTTTGGGTACCAAATTTCTTAGAAGATTCATTGCATGGAAGTGCTTTTGTTATGGGTTTGGTATTTAGTTTTTCTTCAATAGTTGGACTTTTAACAGATTTACTTTTCCCTTCGCTTCTTAAAAATTTTACTGTAAAAAAATTAATTCTTTTTGCGGGACTTTTAGGAGTCGGGTTTTTGGGTATCTTAATGTTGGGTACAAAATTGCCGGTTGTTTGGGTTTTTCTTTTGGCAATGGCGATGTGGGGTGTTTATTATGAATTTTTGGGATTTAGCTCGCAGCAATTTATTGCTGATACAGTGCCTTTGAAGCTTCGTACGTCAGGGTGGGCCATTCTGGGAACTTTTAAAAACCTTGCTTATTTCCTTGGTCCAATACTTGCAGGTTGGCTTTTATTGCAAGGTAATTACACATTGGCGATTATTGTTGGGATTTTTATTGTAATAGGAATATCGATACTTTTGTTTGTCAGCAAAAAGCATGAAAGGCCTGTAAGCTTCAATGTTACTGAGGTAAATCTTTGGAAGGAGATGGATCACTGGAAAGTACTTTTTAAAGCAGTATGGCCAATAGTTTTGATAAGTATTTTCTTGGGGTTGATAGATGCCACTTTTTGGACTTCGGGAGCGGTTTGGACAGAAACACTTGTAAAGGAAAGTTTTTGGGGTAATTTTTTGCTTCCAGTTTACCAAATGCCCGCACTTTTTATGGGTTTTGTGGTTGCAAAATGGGGGATATATAAAGGTAAGAAAAAAATGGCTTTAAAGTTTCTATTCCTTGCTTCTTTGTTTTTGATTCTTATGGTTTTTAATATGCCGGTATCACTTTATATAATGTGCGTTTTTATGAGCAGCTTGATGCTTGGGGTTACATATCCTTTGATTGATGCTACATATACCGACATTATTGCCAGAATGGGCAGGGAAAGAAAACACCTTGTGGGACTTAGCAATTCCACTTCCACAATAGCTTATATAATTGGCCCGATTGTTGCAGGTTTTGCGGCAGATCGAATCGGGAATAAAATGACATTTGTTTTGATAGGAGCGGTTACTTTGATTGTTGCTTTGGTTTTA
This sequence comes from uncultured Gammaproteobacteria bacterium, assembly GCA_964635715.1. Taxonomy (GTDB): domain Bacteria; phylum Patescibacteriota; class Microgenomatia; order UBA8517; family UBA8517; genus UBA8517. Next base: position 392,955 of record CAZWNZ010000001.1, read on the forward strand.
TATTTTGCGACTCCTAGAAAACTTAAGCTTCCGGAGAGTGAAATTCAGGCTTGGGAATAGTATTTAATATTTGAGTTGTGGAGGGGGATTCAGTTTTTGTAATTTTGACAAACTTCGCGTCCACTGCTTTTGCTTGTGCACTTCTCTTTTTTGTAATTGGATCATCTTTTGTTATAGCTATTATTGATGGTTTGACCTTTTTTACGAGATCAAGATAATCTTTGTCATTCATTTTATCTTTAAGAATGATTACTTCATCTACACACCTCAGGGTAAGTAGCATTTCTTTGCGTTGATTTTGATTATGAACAGGGCGTCCTTTGCCTTTAAGTCTTTTAAGATTCGTATCGGATTCCAAGGCGACAATTAAATAATTTCCAAGCGCCTTTGCTTTATTAAGAAATTTGATATGTCCAAAATGGAGAACATCAAAGCACCCACCAACAAGAACTTTATTGATTTTTGAGTTTGTCATTGAATTCTGCAATTATGTTTATAGCCTGTTTAATAGTTTCGTTAAGCTTTCCTTGCGTATTCTCAAGTGGTGTGGCAAATTGGAAAAGTATTTTTAAATACGGTTTTTCCTGCTCGTCGCGGACGATGTATTCTTTAGGATTATAGTTTTTCTTATCGCGTCCGATACGCCTTTTCTCGATATCTTTTTTTGGTGCCGTTATAAACAAAACCAAAGTATGTTTTTGTAAGCTATCGGCATTTTCCGGAAATATTTTTTTAAAAAAGTCACCTGTTGCGATATCCGAAGCTCTCGATGGATCAATTCTCCAAATAAGTTTTTCATTGCAAAAAACTCTTTCAACCTCTTTTTTAGTTGTGGCTTTGTTGGAAGTACCAGTTTTTGTGATTGGTTCGACCAAATCTCCATTTTTTGCCATCTCTTGCATTTTTTCTGTTGTAACAAAATGATATTCACATCCGTCGGTTTCTCCCGGTCGGGGAGGGCGGTCAGTACTGGTAACTATTTTTGAAAAGCCCAAGTTTTTTATTTTCGTACTTCCCATAACTCCGTTCATAACGTCATCTTTTCCCGCACCCGAAGCTCCTGTGATTACAATTAAGTTACCGATTTTTACATCTTTCATATCATTTTTTTGGCACATTGTTATTTTATATCTTTTAGTTTGGTGAAGAAACACTTTACTTTTACAAACAGAAGTGCGTAAAATTTGCTGATGATTTCAGAAAGACAGGAAGTGTCCGGTATAATTTTCGAAAGGAATTCCAATCGGGATTTTTTTGAGTCAGTTTCTTCTTTAGTTAAAGTTTTAAACACTGCAAATATAAATGATGTTCGTTTCCTAAATTTAACTGGAAGTATAAAATTTGTTGTTTTTGAAGAAGCGGATAAAATAGGGAATACTGTTTTTGTGTTGCCACCCGGAAAATCTCTGGATCATAGTAAAGAAGTTCCTGCACAAATTTCAAAAATGCTTGATTCAGAGGGGATTGTCAGGATAACCGATTTTATGAGCGGCGAGATTGGAAACAACAGCAGCGGATGGTCGGTAAGAAAAATTTTTGATAGGTGGGGGGAAAGTTACGGAGAATATTTTAAAGATCTTTGTTTATTTGGTTGTCCGGTAGAAACAAACATCTGTTTATAGCAGGGGCGGAGGGAATTGAACCCCCATTAACGGTTTTGGAGACCGCTGTTCTGCCGTTTAACTACGCCCCTAAGTGCCTTCATATTATACCTTAAATGAATTTGAATTGAAAAATAGGATGTGGTGTAGTAAACTCCACTATAGGTCGCAAATTAACATGGTTTTCTAAGGAGGGATATATGTGTGGATGGACAAAGAAGACGGATGGAACATTCGTCTTCTTAGGTTTATATCGAGAACCTGTGTGTGGTCCAAAGCCGGGTGACATAGTATTTGAGGAAAGTACTCATACAAAAAACGTAGTACTTCCAGATGGTACTTTATCACCGACAGGTAGATTTGAGATAGTTCCTTGTATGGGGACTTTGTCTATGAGATTTCGAGTCCCCTTAAACAGAGGACGCACTGTCACGATAAAAACATAAAAACCGCATAATTTTTTAGTCATTGGTACGAGCACATGTGACCTGGGAGAACAAAAAAGATAATCAATCAAAAAATATAAAGCCTTAATCCTTGCAAGGATATTTTTTGAAGTAATTTATTTTGTTCTCCCGTGCTCGAAGTTTTTTGCTTTACCAAAAAAACAGGGCGTTCCTATACAAAATCTCTTTCATATAAAAACGCCCTTTGCGCAAATTTTACAATTACAGGTTAAGATCCTTTATAAATTTATTAACTTCTTCGTTAATAAAATTTACGATTGGATTTGGGTCCACGTTACAATTATGATCGTAATGTTCTCGGATTTGCCGGGAAATTTCTGAAGCCAGATAATACACAAAAGCGACTTTGTCAGTATTCATCCAATTCCTTTCGACGCGAAATGGATAGCCATTCCGACTAACCGACAAGTAACCGGAAATTTTCCAACAATGCTGGTGTTTACTACCGTTGAGTAAAGCAATGTACAATTCTACATTACTTTCTTTCCCCCCGCCTCTGTTGTTTGCAACTACGGCACTTGCAGCATGTTCGATTTTCATTGCATTTCTCCCTGTTGTGTAATGTGCGATTTCACCGTTAGGTGATGGGGGAATAGTAACACAAAAAAGATAACCAATCAACACTATAAGTTATTTTTGCAGCCAATTTAGGAAAAACGCTTTTGGTTTATTTAATAAAGAGTAGTAAAATACTTCGAATTATGGAAAATTTAGAATCTAAACCTTCGGCTGAAAATATACTAATTGGTGAAAAATTCCAATCAGGAAAGGAAATAGATGATTGGGAAAAGAACTGTATTTTCGAATCTGCAATAAAACACACATCGAATTTAGTCAACGAAAGAACCGATGAAATTCTTGGATTTAGCCAAAAAAATCAGGAAACAAAACGCCATTTAAGCATAATTATTTTGGATAGAATCAATTTTTTATACCAGCCTGGGGTAGAAATGGATTTGTTTACTGAAGTTAAGACGTCAATGTGTAAAGACTTTCTCATTAGTCCCGAAAATTTGCCGGATGAAGCATTTCATTCATTTTTGACAGGTATTTTGGATAAATATTTTGATAAGGAGATTTCTGCTCAAGTGAGGGTGGATATGCGATACATAACAGAAATGGCCGACAAGATGTTGCCTTTGAAAAAATAAATATTTACTTTAATTTGGAAGACTCTTTATGAAGTTGGGCTTTTTTGCAAACGTGGCAATACTTCTTCAGTTCAAGTTTTGTACCTTTTTTACCTTTTGTCTCCATGTTAACTTTGTTTCTGGTTGTAATGTAATTTTGGCTTTTACAAACAGTACAAACTAAAGCAACTGCTTCTCTTGCGCCTTTCTTTGCCATGAGGATATTTTAGCAGAAGTGAGGTGGAGAGGCAAGCTGCGGTTTGATATAATTAGCTTTGCACTTTCTTTGTTTGCCTGGGTAGCTCAGTGGTAGAGCACGTACTTGGTAAGTACGGGGTCGTGAGTTCAATCCTCACCTCAGGCTCAAAAATGTTTTCGCTCCGCCCTTCGGGAGAGCACTTCTTGGGGGTGTGATTTCATCATAAGTACGGGGTCGTGAGTTCAATCCTCACCTCAGGCTCAAATAATTAACGAGGAATCTCCAAAAGAATAAAATTTGTATTTATCCTCAATTGCTTTTTGATAAGCTTTACCCATAAGACAGCTTTTAAAATTTTTAAAGTGTTTGTCGGTGTTGGGAAAACTCACAAATGAGGATACTAATGCAATCAATGTCGACTTGGGTAAATGGAAATTAGTTATCAATCCGTCGACAAATTTGAATTTATAACCCGGATAAATAAAAATATTGGTGGAACCGCTTAGCTTATTGGTCATTAGTTGTTGATTGCTATCAGCAAGAGACTCAAGAACGCGGGTAGAAGTTGTTCCAACGGAAATTATTCTTTTGCCATTCTTTTTTACCTGGTTTAATCTTTTGACAACATTTTTATCAATTTCGTAAGATTCAAAATGCATTGGGTGATCTTCAATATTTTTGGTTTTGACGGGGGCAAACGTTCCCATGCCGACGTGTAGTGTCACGTATTCTATTTGAACACCTTTAGTTTTTAGTTTAGTCAAAAGTTCTTCCGTAAAGTGAAATCCTGCAGTGGGAGCCGCGACTGAGCCAACGGACTTTGCATACACTGTTTGGTATTCACGCCTTAAATCTTTTTCCGATTCGGTGGAGTGAATGTAAGGTGGAAGAGGTGTAATCCCGATTTTTTGCAATTTTTCAATTAATACATCTTTTGTAATATCAAATCTGACAATCGAAATTTCATCGTATCTTTCAACCACCTTAAAGGAAAATCCTTTAAAGATCACAATCTGACCAACTTTCAATCCCGGTTTAGTCAATGATTCCCAAGTAAATTTATCAATATTTTTGTGAAGCAAAATTTCAACTTTGCCCCCGCCGCTTCGGCGCCCTGAGCGAAGTTGAATGGGTTTTTTGCCAATAATTCTGGCCGGAAATACCTTTGTTTTATTGAGAACCAAAACATCGTTTGAAGTAAAGTAATTTACAATGTCGTAAAAATGCTTATTTTCAATTTTGCCGGTTTTCCGGTCAATTATCATAAGTCTTGAATGATCGCGTGGACTGGCAGGGGAGTTTGCAACAAGCTCTTTTGGAAGTGAATAATCAAACAAAGAAATATCCATATGTAATGGAATTATACGCTCAGAGAAAGTATAATATAACCTTAGTAAGTTTGCCGATGTAGCTCAGTGGTAGAGCACCTGTTTTGTAAACAGGGGGTCGATGGTTCGAATCCATTCGTCGGCTCTCGTCGAAGTCAGACTTTTGCGTCCCGGGAAATTTTGAAAGGAGTAACCGATAAGCGTTAGGATCCAAAACCGTAAAGTTTTGTGATACGATTAGCGCGTCGTGTTACGACGCGCTGAGGTGACGGAGCGGTCAATCGTACGAGACTGTAAATCTCGCGTCCGAAAGGGCTACTCAGGTTCGAATCCTGACCTCAGCACAAAGTTACTCAAGTTCGAATTCCCCTAAGGGGGATCTAAGGACCTGACCTCAGCACCGCGTAAACGCAAAAAAAAGACCCCGTCTCTAAAAGCCTGGCTGCATTCCTGGATAATCCAGGTGGGTAAGCTGCCGCCCTCGGCATAAAAGCTTTGGTTGGACTCCGCTTTCCCAATGCACTTTTATTTGATCAGGAAATATAAACCAGATCTTCTATCGACAGGGTCAATTTAATAATAGCATATAGGGTCAACCAAAAAAGAATTTAAATCAGAGAATATCCGGGGATAAGTATTTTAAGAAAAAAGCTTATAACAGGGCTAATTAGAATACTGGCGATAGAGCCTCCTCCAAAAATAGGGAATATTAGTAGGAAAGTAAGAATTAAGCCAAAACGCTGCATGATATCTTCAAAAACAACTGACTGTTTTTGGGGTAGTATTCCAGCAAGTACTTTTCCTCCATCCAAAAATCCGATAGGGATTAAGTTAAACACAGCGAGAGCAATATTGAAGTTTATTAGATAAAAGAACAGTACAAAAAAACCTGTATTTGGAAACGGAACGAGTAGTATTCTCAAAAATAGAGACAGGACAGCTGCCATCAGAAGGTTCGATAGTGGCCCCGCTAAAGCGATAATTGCCATATCTTTTTTTGGGTGTCTTAGATTGTAAGGATCAATTGGTACCGGTTTTGCCCATCCAAATAGGAATGGTGAGCGCATGATAAGTAGAGTGAGAGGGAAAATAATACTTCCAAGAATATCAATGTGGGGAATGGGATTGAGGGTAAGTCTGCCTTTAATTCTAGCAGTAGGATCTCCAAGTCGCTCTGCAACGAGGCCGTGGGCAATTTCGTGGATTATAATCGAAAAAGCAAAACCGATGATGCCGATAATGATAACCTGGATATCCATTGCGATAAAGAGTAGTTAATAGTATAATATCGTCTATCTCAAAGAGCAAAACATATGGCATATATTTGCGACAATTGCGAAAAAGGAATAGTTCATGGTAGGCAGAGCAGCCACGGACGCGGTGTTGCCGGTAAAAGATGGAAAAAACGTGCCCAAAAGACTTCGAGAGTTTTTAAACCCAATCTTCAGAGGATTGCTGTTATCGTAGACGGAAAGAGTTCTCAGATGAGACTTTGTACTTCTTGCATCTCAAAATTTAGAAAATTGGGGAAAATTAAAAAACCTCAGATAACAAAAACTGCTTCTTTATAAGATTAAGCATAGCTTGGCACTACTTCACAAATTGTGCAGTAGTGTAACCTTCTTTAAATTGTTTCCAGGAAACAGGATCTTTTCCCTCAAGTTGAACTTCATCCAAAACAAGCTTGCCTTCCTCGATATGACTTTTAAGTAATTTCAGTCTTTTTTGGGCTTGCCCTTCCGAAGCTGATAAGCGAAGGAGGGTCCAGGCGCCGGGCCAAGGCTGCATAGCGCGGATGAATCTTTCAATTTCTTCGGGGGATGTCTTGTTTATATCAATAAAACCGTCTTCCTTTTTCATCAATTTTGTAAATGTAGCAGCGGAATCATCTTGAGTTTTAAGCTTGATTTTGCCTTGAATATAGAAAGGTAACATTTCAACCAAAACTTCAGCTGATTTTTCAAAAATACGATTCCTTAAGGTGTTGGAAGTGTCAGTTGGAAGAATTTCTTCTTTAAATTGGGTAACAATTGGACCGTGGTCCATTTTTTCATCCATTTTAATTATCGAACAACCGGTAATGGCATCACCATTCATAATAGCTGCGGGAACAGGAGAAGCTCCGCGGTATTTAGGTAATAGTGAGGGGTGAATTACCAAAATTCCCTGGGAAAAAAAATTTATAACATCTTTTCTTATAATTTCACCATACGATGCTAAAATCCCCAGAGTAGCCTCGTGTGAATTTTCCAGAAGATCGTTTGCAGAATAATAAATAGGAATATTATGTTCATGTGCCCATTTATCAATGGGAGAATAGGCCAGTATTTGTTTCCTACCGATGGGTTTGGGACTTTGTGTAACAACAGCCACAATGGGAGATTTCCCCGGGCCTGTAACAAATTTTTTATGCACAGACTTTAAAATTGGAAGTACATATTCTGGTGTACCGAAAAATACTATTTTCATAATTAATTCAATCCCTCGATTCCACTCGGGATGTCGCTTTCTTTAAGAAAGCTCCACCTCCTCCCATTCTTCACCCTCAATTTTATATAACGGTCTACCCTCGCTTAAAAGATGGTCTATAAAGAGAATTCCTTCAAGATGGTCGATTTCGTGCAAGACTATTTGAGCATGAAAACCTGTAAAAGTTTCGGTTAAGCTTTCTCCATTTTCATTTAGATATTTGATTGTAACTTTCGGGGCGCGTTTCAAAGGTCCGTAATAATAGGGAAGTGAAAGGCATCCTTCCAGTATTTCTTTTTTACTTTTCTTCTTCAATTCTGACCCGCTTGTTTTTTCAATCTTGATAATTTCGGGATTAATAGCAACTCTCTCAAAACTTTTGTAACTAGCCACAAATATTCTCAAATTTTTCCCAATTTGAGGAGCCGCAAGGGCAACACCTTCGGGATCTTTTTGCACACTTAAAGTATCTTTCATGTCCCTGATGAGGTCTTTAATTTTTTTATCTATTTTTCTTACGGGTTTTGATTTACGTCGCAATATAGGATCGCTGGAAAACACAATTTTTCGAATCATGCCTGAATTATATCAAAAAATCGGCCTATTTAACACTTTCAAGATACTGTTTTGCTATCGAATCATTGGGATCGAGGTTTGTTAGTATATATTCAAGTTGTGTTTTGGCCTCGTTATAGTAATCGGCGTCTATTAAAAGAATCGCATATGCCAATCTTGCTTCCTTGTAATTTGGTTTTAATTCAACTGCTTCATTTAGTAATTGAAGAGCTGGTTTATTTTCCCCGATCCTGGAATAGATCAAACCCAGGTTGTAATGAAGTTTAGCGTCGGTTGGGGCTTGTTCGACTGCGGTTACCAATATATCTTTCGCATCGAGTAAATAATTGATATCTATTGATGAAAGCATAACAAAAACCCCAAATTCTATTCTTTTAAGATTTACATTTGCAGGAGTAAGATTGACGGACTTTATTGAATTATCAATTGCAATTTTTGCAAATTTTGCTGCTGTAGTAGACTCTTCTGCTTCGTTGTATGCCAAAGCCAGATTTACATAGCTTTTTGAAAGCTCTGAATAATAAATACTTTGACGGGGTTGAAGTTTTATTGCTTTATTTAGATAGTCGGTTGCAATATCTTGTCTGTTTACTTTATTATAGCTTGCACCTTTGGCGTAAAGAGTGTCCGCATACCAGTAGCGGCAGGTCAAAATAAACAAAAATAGGGCAAAAAAGGCAATTATCCAGCTAAACGTTTTTTGATTGGCAGTTAAAAATATTTTTCCTTTTGTTTGGTCATTTTCGGTTAAATAAATAACCACAGTGAGCGCAGGATACAGATAAAACAAAATCTGTACAGGTACTACGGAAAATCCGAAGAAGTTGGTAATAAGAATTGAAATATAACCGGAGAGTAAACCGGCAATTATCAATTTCCAATTATCAATTTCCAATTTTTCTGATTTGGCATTGGTATTTATTTGATACTGGTATTTATTTGGAATAGTGATCATTAGATAAATTGAAAACCCGATTACAGCTAAATATGTCAACAGACCGACAAAACCGGCATTGGCAAGATGGTTGAGGTATTCGTTGTGAGCTTTATTGTATATATAATCCCACTCGGAAGTTAGGTTGTGTTCAGTTGGGCGGTATAGGTAGTAAGAGTAGGCAAAAGTTTCGACACCTGTTCCAAATACAGGATAATGCTTCCATATATCAATGGCTCCTTTCCAAACTATTTTGCGTATAGTTCCAGATTCGGTTCCTCCGGTTTCCAAAACAGTTGCTCCTGTTTGCATTTCAGCGGCAGTTTGTTTTAATTGAACCTTTTTAAACAAATCAACAATATTTGGTGTAAATTGTGTGCCAAAAATTAATGCCGCTATGGCAATAAAAATATTGATTGTTAGGAAGTTTTTAATGGATTTCGATTTGTATTTTAAAAAAATAACTCCCCAGAAAATTATTTCTGCTGCCATAAATCCTATGAGTCCGGATCTTGATTTGGTAAATAACAAAACAATAAAAAATAAAGTAGAAAGAATGTAGGGGACGGCTGTCTTTAAACTTAATTTTTCATTTTTGCCATCTAAAATATACGACCACGTAACCGGAATTAAAGCTACCAGCCAAGCTGCCAGCCAATTGGGTTGTCCAAGGGTAGAGAAGACTCTGGATTGAACATCCTGCTGCCAGATATTTTTATCTATTCCCCAATGCTCCAATACACCGTAAATAGAAACCAAAGCGGCAGACAAAAAAGTAATATTAATAATTTTTTTCACTTTTACACCCTGGATATTTGAAACGAATGCCCAGTATAAGAGTAGGTAGGAAATGGTAGACAGCAGCCCTCCATTAAATCTTGAATAATAGCCGAACAGTGATGTGTAAGGGTCTATAGAGAAAAGAGTAGAAAGTACCTGCGACCCAAAAAAAAGCAGTAAGGGAATATCCAATATTGTGCGACGAAATATAAATTTTCTTTGCCATATCATTTTTACGGTCCAGACGGCAACAATACAAATCACCAGAATATAAACAGTAATTATTTTGTTAAATTCGAAAAGTTCGGAGTTAAAAGGCCACAAGATTAATGGGACCAGAAAAAACAAAATATAAAATAGAATTTCAATGGTTCTTTGGAGAGATTTCACAATAAAATTGTAACACATATAACAATAAACCCTTTGCATCTTTGCGGCAAATGAGTATACTCCTGGTACAAGGAATTTATATAATTAAGTCGGAGTTTCCTTGAAATCTATTATGAAAATTATTAATCCAATAGACAGATTTTTAGGATTGTTTTCTCACGACATTGGTATTGATTTGGGTACAGCTAACACGCTAGTTTATGTTAGGGGAAAAGGAATTGTAATAAGAGAACCTTCAGCAGTAGCCAGACATAAAAAAACCAAGGAAATATTAGCGATAGGAACTTCGGCAAAAAAAATGATTGGTAGAGCTCCGGCATCAATTGATGTTGTTAGACCATTGCGTGACGGTGTGATTTCGGATTTTGACGCAACAGCTTCAATGCTTTCCTACTATATTAAGAAGGTTCATGAATCAGGAAATACCTTTCCTCAAATCCCGAGACCGAAAGTTATTATAGGTATACCGTCGGGTGTTACAGAAGTGGAAAGAAGAGCCGTTGCGGAAGCAGCTCTTGATGCCGGAGCGCGTGAAGCTAATCTAATTGAAGAACCTATGGCGGCTGCTATAGGGGCAGGGCTTCCGATTGAAGGACCGGAAGGTAATTTTATTGTCGATATTGGTGGCGGAACGACCGAGATTGCTGTAATTTCACTGGGTGGAATTGTGCTCGGTAGGAGTGTGAGAATAGCCGGAGATGAAATGGATGAAGCAGTTATCAATTATGTACGCTTAAAATATTCGCTTTTGTTGGGCCAGCCCACGGCAGAGTCGGTTAAAATTGGGATTGGCGAAGCAGGTAGGGGTAATAATGATGTCATTAAGAATGAACAGAAATTCACCGTGGTTCGCGGAAGGGATTTAGAAACCGGCCTTCCAAAATCTATTAAACTCACCAGTGAAGAAATAAAAGAAGCTCTCAGCCCAATGCTTCAGGAAATTGTTGGCAATATTGTTGATGCACTTGAAGAAACTCCACCGGAGCTTACCAGCGACATAATGGAAAGGGGAATTGTTTTGGCAGGCGGAGGATCACTTATTTCAGGAATAGAAAAGACAATATCAGATATTACAAAAATGCCTGTTTGGGTGGCCGACGATCCTTTGACTTGTGTAGTTAGGGGTTGTGGTAAATGTCTTGAAGACAATGGTCTTCTTAAAAAAATCAGAGTGACCAAAGGCTTCTGAATTGATAATTGATAAACGATAACTGATAATTGAAAGTATGCATTTATTATCCTCGGATGTTAAACAATCCTGGCTTTCCTGGTTTTTAAGGGGGGTTCTAATACTTGTTTTTTTGGTTCTTCTAGCAAAGCTTGTTGAAATGCAAATGATTAAAGGTGACTACTATCGCAAACTTTCTGAGGAAAATAGGATACGCAGGGTGACAATTCCCGCTGAGAGAGGAAAGATTTTAGCAAAAGGCGGAGAAGTACTGGCGGGAAATACTACAGTTACCAAAAGAGTGTTATTTACCAAAGAGGGAGGTTTTACTCTTTCGGAAGATCTGACGGGAGCTACCGGTGAAGAAATGGTTGTGGATTACAAAAGATACTATCCATTGTCCGATAAATTTTCTCAAGCATTGGGATATCTGGCAAAAGTTGGTGATGAAGAAGCTGAAAAAGTAAATCCAGATTGTCCTGAGAAGGGAGTTAGGTCGGGAGAATTTCTTGTTGGCAAAACCGGATTAGAGGGTGCATACGAATGTCTCTTGTCGGGTACTCCGGGCGAAAAAATAATTGAAGTGGATGCCTCTGGCAAAGAAGTTAGAATTTTGGGCAAAACGGATCCGATCCCTGGTCGCAATCTACAAACAACGGTAGATTACAGTTTACAGATAAAGTTGGCGGACGAAATGAATGGCCAAAAAGGTGCTGCCATAGTGACAGGTGGAAATGGAGAAATTTTAGCCTATTATTCATACCCGACTTTTGATCCAAATATTTTTGTTAGTGAGGGAAACAGTGAAAAAATAACCGGTCTTTTTAATAATCCCGATTTGCCGTTTTTTAATCGGGTTATAGGTGGAACTTTTCATCCCGGATCGGTTTTTAAACCCTTGGTTGCTTTAGCTGCTCTGGAAGAAGGGGTAATCGATGCGGAATTTACTTATAACGATGAGGGATATATACGGGTAAACGAGTATATTTATAATAACTGGTATTTTACGGAATATGGAAACACGGAAGGTTCTATTAATCTTACTAGGGCGATTGCACGCTCAACTGACACCTTCTTTTATGCGATAGGTCAGATGGTTGGTCCGGAAAATATAGCCAAATGGGCTCACAGTTTTGGTGTTGATGATCGTACTGGAATAGATATTGCGGGTGAGGTTAGTGGGCTGATTCCTACTCCGGATTGGAAAAAGATGGTTAAAAACGAATCTTGGTTTTTGGGAAACACTTATCATATGTCAATTGGTCAGGGTGATGTGGCTGTGACACCAATTGAAATTAACAATTATATCTCTGCGATTGCGACTGACGGCAGATTATGTACACCACATTTTTACAAATCCGGGGATTTTCAGTGCAAAAAAATAAATGTAAAACAGCAAAATATCCAGTTGGTTACAAGAGGTATGATTGATGCCTGTTCAAGTGGTGGTACGGCCTATACTTTTTTCGATTTTGCCAATAAACACAACGGTATCGAAGTTGCTTGCAAAACAGGAACAGCGGAAGTAAGCACGGATGGAGAGCCGCATGCGTGGTTTACCTTTTTTGCTCCGGCTGAAGATCCACAAATGATTATGACTGTTTTGATAGAAAAAGGCGGTCAGGGTTCATCGGTCGCCGGTCCTGTCGCCAGAGAAGTGGCAGATTATTATTTTGCATCTTTCGGACCGGAAAACCCTCAGAATGTTGATATGACAGGAAATTAAGTTTTAATATAAGAATAAGGTGACCGAAAAAGAATATTTAATTGCGACCGCGGCTTTTACTTATTTTGGGCCTGTTAGAATAAGGCTTCTTGTCTCTTACTTCAAGACTGCAAAAAGAGTTTGGGAAAGTTCAAGATCGGAACTTTTAAAAATTGGACTTCCGGAAAAAAAAGTTACGGAATTTATCGATTTTAGAAAAAAATTTCAACATGAACTATATTTCAAAAGGCTTGAAAAACTTGGAATAAAAACAACTACTTATATAGATAAAGATTTTCCTACCAATTTGAAAAACCTATCCGGTGCCCCGGTAGTTTTGTATTATAAAGGTTCTATTTCAAGTCTTAAGAGAAATTCTGTGGCTGTTGTGGGAGCAAGAAAGATGACTTCATATGGTAGAGAAGTTGCCGAAAATTTTTCCGGCACCTTAGCGAGTTTTGGCGTAACAATTATTTCAGGGCTGGCTCATGGAGTTGACACAGTGGCTCACAAGGCTTGTTTGCTTGCCGGTGGAAATACAATTGCTGTTTTGGGTTGTGGATTGGATTATATTTTCCCGACAGAAAATACTATTCTTGCCGGGGAAATTGTTAAAAAGGGTGGTGCCTTAATCAGTGAGTACCCTTTAGGATATCCGGCGTTGCCTCCAAACTTTGCCGTAAGAAATAGAATCATTTCCGGACTATCTACATGTGTGTTAGTTATTGAAGGTGCTGAAAAAAGCGGAACTCTTCTAACAGCAAGTCACGCAGCTGATCAGGGGAAAACAGTTTTTGCGGTTCCTGGGCAAATTACATCACCCTTGTCTGGCGCCCCGCTGTACTTACTAAGGAATGGCGCAAAAATAGCAACTGAGCCAAGAGACATACTTGATGAATTAGATATGGAGGTAAAGGTTGACAGGGAAAAAATGGAAAAAGTAGTTCCCGACAATCCTATGGAGGAAAAGCTTATGAAATATTTAGAAACAGAACCTTACCATCTTGACGAGCTTGTTAGAATAACAGGTAGTCAAACTTCTGAAATTTCTGCTAGACTGACTATCATGGAAATGAAGGGCCTGGTTAGAAATTTGGGAGGAGGAAAATACAAACGAGTTTAATAAATACCAATGAACACCAATAAACAAATAAATACAAATGCCCAATACGTAACAAACCCCGTTTTGGGAATTGGATTATTGGTACTTATTGGTAGTATTAGTAATTATCATGAATCTTATTATCGTTGAGTCGCCGACAAAAGCCAGAACTCTCGGAAAATTTTTGGGGAGTAAATTTGCTGTGGAAGCAACCGCGGGGCATATTAAAGACCTGCCAAAAAGCAAGCTTGGAATTGAAGTTGAAGATCATTTCAAACCGGATTTTGCTGATATTCCAAAAAAGAAAGACATTATTAAAAAGCTGAAATCAGAAGGTAAAAAGGCCGACAAAATTTATTTGGCAACAGACCCCGACCGTGAAGGAGAAGCTATCGCCCAGCATGTTGCGGAAGTGTTAGGATCAAACTCAAAACTCAGAAGAATAGCTTTCCATGAGATAACAAAGGAAGCGGTGGAAGAGGCGATTGGAAACCCCAGGAGTATTGATAAAAATTTGGTTGATGCTCAAATTGCCAGAAGGGTTTTGGATAGATTGGTTGGTTACAAGCTTTCACCACTGCTTTGGAAAAAAATCAGGCGTGGTCTTTCAGCCGGGCGTGTACAGTCGGTTGCTGTGCGTCTCATTGTTGAAAAAGAAAGAGAAATAAAAGCGTTTAAAACTGAAGAATATTGGGAGATATTTTCAAAGGTAAAGACAGATAAGAAAGAGGAATTTGATGTCGAATTGGTCAAGGTGGATGGAAAAACAATGGAGGTTAAGAATAAGGAATCTGCCGACAAGATTATTGAGAATTTAGAAAAGGCTTTATACAAAGTTACTGACATCCGGAAAAAAGAGGTTAAAAAAAGTCCGTATCCACCATTTACAACTTCAACTATGTCACAGGCAGCGGCAAGGATTTTTGGTTGGTCTTCCAAAAAAACCATGTCTATGGCCCAAAAGCTTTATGAAGAGGGCCTTATTACTTACCACAGAACAGATTCGTTTAATTTATCTATTGCGGCTGTTGAAAATGTCAGAAAATATATCAAGAAAGAATTTGGTGAAAGTTATTTACCGGCATCCCCCAAATATTACAAAACCAGTTCGAAAGTAGCTCAGGAAGCTCATGAAGCAATTAGGCCGACTGACATAAATTCCAAATTTCAAATGACAAACGACAAATGGGGCAAAGATGAGGAAACACTCTATAAATTAATTTGGTCGAGATTTGTTGCCTGTCAAATGAACCCAAGTCTTTACGATGAAACTGTGATTGATGTGGAGGCCGCTAAGTACTTGCTTCGGGCCGGAGGTCAGATTATGAAATTTGACGGATGGAGAAAGGTTATGCCATCAAAACTAGATCCAGAAGGTGCCGTTAAACTCCCTGACGTTTCCAAAAACGAGGAATTAAAATTAATTAAAACTTGGGGAGAACAAAAATTTACCCAAGCTCCTGCAAGATACAACGAGGCATCTCTTATTAAAATGCTTGAAAAATTAGGGATAGGAAGACCATCAACGTATGCACCAACCATTTCGACAATACAGATAAGAAATTATGTAGAAAAAGATCAGGGAAAGTTTTTACCAACTTCAATTGGTGAGGCAGTTACAGATTTTCTGGTAACCAACTTTTCTGATGTTTTTGAGTACCAATTTACTGCTGAGATGGAAGATTCGCTAGATAAAATTGCAAATGGTGAAGCTAAATGGGTAAAAATAATGGCAACTTTTTACGGACCTTTTGAGAAAAAACTTGGTGTTGTTGAGAAAAAAGCCAAAAGGGTAAAAATTGAAGCCGAAAAGTTGGGAAGAAAATGTCCCGACTGTACAGATGGTGAATTGGTTGTTCGTTTGGGTCGGTTTGGTAAGTTCATTTCCTGTTCAAGATTTCCTGATTGCAAACACACCGAAAAATACTTAGAAAAAGTTGGGGTAAAATGTCCGGACTGTAAGGAGGGCGATGTAATAGTTAAAAAAACAAGTAAAGGCAGAAAATTCTTCGGCTGTTCCCGTTATCCTGAATGTAAGTATGCGAGTTGGCGTTCTCCAAAGAAGGAAGAAAAGATTTAACCCTTTTGATTTTTATACTTAACAACTTCCTGGGAGAGATAATTTAGCTTTACTCCGGCTTTTCTAAACATCGCCTCACTTTCTGCTCCGTCGTGATATTTATTGGCGGCGACCACTCTTTTGATGCCGGAGTTTATAAGAAGCATGGCGCAAGTCCTGCATGGGGTCATATTGACATAGACAGTGGCTCCGTCTAAAGATACGCCTCTTCTGGCGGCTTGACATATAGCATTCTGCTCGGCATGAACAGTACGAACACAGTGTTCTGTAATTGTTCCGTCCTCGTGAATTACTTTTCTCAACTGATGTCCCACCTCATCACAATGAGGAAGACCAACCGGTGAACCAACATACCCGGTGACTAAAATCTGTTTATCTTTTACAAACACCGATGATGCACGGCCCCTGTCACAAGTAGCTCTTTTGGCAACAGATTTCATTATCTCCATGAAATACTCGTCCCAACTCGGACGAATGTATTTCTCAACTTTTTTAATCGATTTTTTGGATAATTTTTTCGACTTGTTCATGTAAATCATTTATTGAACCATTGTTATCAAATTTATAATCTGACAGCAATATGCACTTCGGCAAATTTTGTGCATTAGGGTCTAAATTTTGAGATTCTTTCTCCTCTTGGATTTTAAACTCCTCAAAAGTTACGAAATCTTTTTCGGATGCACGCGACTTAGCTCTCTCATATCTCAATTCTATATTTGCGTCTACTGCGAATATTACACCGCCGTTTTTCTTAATAAACTCGACTTCTTTGGGGTTTCTAATGCTTTCAATAACGGCATTCTTATTTTCCCTTTTTGCTTCTTTGAATAAAATTTTTGTTATGTAATCAGGCCCGTATTCTGTCCTGATTTTATTGGCAATTTCACGCATACCGTTTCTATCAACTTTTATATTTTGTTTTATCAATTCCTTTGTAAGATAATCGGAGACGGAATAATGCTTAAACCTTTTTTTGGAGACCAAATAATTAACAATAGTTCCCTTACCTGAACCGAATGTTCCTGTGATGCCAATTATTAGCATTGGATTATTAATATAATATGGTAAGATATTTTGCAATGGCATTTAACGATTTTGATAAATATCAGGATGAGTGCGGTAAGACAGCCGTGTATCCAAAAGTAGGTGAGAAATTTGTTTATCCACTTCTCGGTCTTCAGGGAGAAACGGGTGAAGTGTCCGAAAAAATTAAAAAAGTATTTCGTGATGAAGGCGGAAAATTAACAGAAGAAAAGAGAGCAGAAATCAAAAAAGAATTGGGAGATGTATTGTGGTATCTGGCTCAGCTCTCGACGGAGCTTGGAATAAGTTTCTCCGAAGTCGCAAAAGGAAATTTGGAAAAACTTTCCTCAAGAAAAGTACGCGGCAAGCTTCACGGAAACGGGGACAATCGGTAGGTCTGAGACGCTAATTATAGAGCGTTTTTAATATTTTTTTGCGTATTGACCTAAGGTTTTTAAGTTGGTAAAAAGTTAAAGATGTTTGACAAGCTCAATTTACCAAAACGATTTGCCTTCCCTTATAAGCCGGAAAATTTTTCCAGCAAAGAACGAAAAATTCTTCTAAACTTTTTTACAAATATAGACAAACCGGTTTTTGCAATCTATAACCTACCGCAAGAAGTTGTTGGAGCAATGTTTTCAAGATACTCAAGATCAGAAAAAAGCGTAAGACGTCTTTTTTTGGATGAGTTTTGGGATGCTTCTTTTAGTCAATATAAAGTTAGTCAGGACAAACTTAATAAGGCAAGGGAAAGAACAGACTCTTTCTATAAAAAAGTTTTCGCCGAGTTTGGCGACGATTCTGTCATTCAAATGGGGAGTATACATGTTGCATTTGAATTTGTATCGCAGATTGCAAGCAAAGCAATAGAAGATCAAAGAATCGGGGCGTCTTATATAGAGAAATCAACTCGCTATGTTGATTTTGGCGGAAAGGTTGGGGGCCACTATCTTTATGTAGATATTCCGGAGATCTCCAAATCGAAATATTTTGAAGAATATAAATCCTGGAATAATTTTGCATTTGATGCCTATAACAAACACCTGGAAACTGCAGCGAAATTCTTGGAGAAAAAATATCCAATTGCCGATTTTGCCAACATTTCACAATCTACCAAAAAGGAAGAAATCGAAATAATAAATAAAGCTTATAAAAGGGCCCTAAAAGCAAAAGCTTTTGATACTGTACGCATTTTTCTTCCCACGACTGTTGTTACAAACTTAGGTGGTCATTTTTCCGGACAGTCCGCTGAAAACATGATTAACAAAATGCTTATTTCACAGCACGCCGAAGTCCGGCTATTGGGGAAAATGGCCTATGAAGAATTAACAAAAGTCTCCCCAAATTTTTTGCAGAATATCGATTCAAAATACGGAGAGATTGCAAGAAATTACAGAAATGAAATCAAAGATCGTTCAAATAAAAATGCAAACAAATATTTAAAAAAGATTAAAAAAGAAGATGACCAAAAAGATGTTCGGGTAATAGATTTTGACCGCGACATGGATATTAAAATTGCTTCTCAAATTCTTTATGCTGCTCAAACAAAAACATACTTGTCAAAAAAACAAGTTCTGGATTGGTGTAAGAGAAATCGGAAAGCACTTACTGAAATAATTTTTTCATCAATTCCTGATAGGGGTAAGCCCGAAATAAATCGTCGCCACAAACTTCCAAGAGCATTTGAGCAGTCGGAAGTTGAAGTAGAGTTTTTTAAAGATTTTGGAATTTATCGGGATTTGCAAAGAAACCGTCTGTCTTCAACTGAGAGGTTGTTTTTAAACTCTGAGTTTTTAGAAATTCCGGAAGAATTTAAAGAATCGGGAATGGAGGAAGTTTTATCCGACTATATTAAACTTCATAGGATGACCAACGCATTAAACAAAAAATTAACAAAAGATAAAGATGCCGAAATCAGAAACGCGGCTGAGTATGTGACAATTTTGGGCAATAAACTGAGATTTAATATTAGAGCTAATATCAGGCAAATGGTTTTCTTTTCAGAACTTCGAACCATCGCCGGTGGGCATCCTTCTTACCGTAATGCAATGCAAAAGGCAGTTAACGAGTTAGTCAAAAAAGTTCCTAATTTGAAACCTTTATTCGCAAAAGTTGATTGGTGCAAGGATTATGGTTTAGGGAGAATGAAATCTGAGGTTAGAACACAGGAGGCTCTGGTGAAAATTAATAAATAAAATGCCGGAAAGAAAACCTATTGTTCGAAAAGTTGATCGAGTTGTGGAAATTGAATCATTTCAAAAGATAATTCACGGAATTGACGGAAATTTAACAAAAGCTGATTGTCCGACACACGGAAAGGAAGTGTATTTTGAGAGGGTTGGGGGAGATTTATTTCAATGTGCTAACTCGAGTCATTATAAAAAAAGACCAGGGGCAGTAAATCAGGAAAACAGTTTTTATAAACAAAATGGATAAAAAGACAAACAAACGAATTAAGCAGGGAAAATTAATTGTGATTGAAGGAGGAGTTGGCTGTGGAAAGACAACTCAAACGGCCCTTTTAATAAAAGATCTCAAAGGGTGGGAACTCTATCATGAGCCGGGTAGTACTCCGTATGGCGAGAAGGTAAGGGATGCAGTTCAGGGACTTCATGGTTATGGTGTTGAAGAACATGCGGCAATGTTTGGGTATGCTGCCTCCCGGGCTAATTTAATCCGCGGTCTAGTAATTCCGAAACTCAATAAAGGAGTAAACATAATATTGGATAGGTATTGGTACACAACATATGCATATCAAGGATCTAATGGAGTTGCTGATGAAATAATAATATCTGTTAATAAAATAGCCACTGCTGGCCTAAAACCTGATTTAATTTTGTTTTATGATTTAAATCCAAAGATTGGTATGCAAAGAAAATCTGGAAGAGAAGACACGGATAGGTATGATGTCAAGAAATTGGAGTTTCATAAAAAAGTCAGAAGACGTTATCATAAATTGGGAAAAAAGATAGGAAAAAACTGGAAAGTAGTAGATGCCTCAAAAACAATAGAAGAAGTGCACAGTGAAACATTAAAGATTTTGAAAAAGAGTAAAATAATTTAATGACAAAAATTCAGGAACTAGTTAAAAAAGAAGAAACTCGTCAGGAGGAAACTTTAATGATGATTCCTTCGGAAAATTATACTTCAAAAGAGGTGAGAGAGGCGGTTGGTTCCAAATTGATGAATAAATATTCGGAAGGGTATGCCGGACGCCGCTATTATCAGGGGAATAAAGTTGTTGATGAAATCGAACTTTTTGCAATTGAAAAGGCAAAAGAATTGTTTGGAGTCGAACATGTAAACGTCCAGCCGTATAGTGGTTCTCCTGCAAACGCAGAAGTTTTGTTTAGCTTACTTGAGCCGGGTGACAAAATAATGGGTTTAAAACTTTCTTCGGGCGGACATTTAACTCACGGACATCCGGATATTACTTTCTCCGGAAAATTTTTTAAATCGGTTCAATTCGGGACAAAAGATGATGGAATTATTGATTATGATGAAGTAGAGAAGTTGGCGGAAAGAGAAAAGCCGAAGCTCATGATTATTGGCACTACAGCATACCCCCAAATTCTTAATTGGGAGCGTTTGGGAAAAATTGCTGATGAAATCGGAGCGTACTTGGTGGCAGACATTTCCCATGTTTCAGGACTGATTCTCGCCGGGGTTTATCCTTCTCCGGTACCTTTTGTTCATGTTGTGACTACCACAACACACAAGACGTTAAGAGGACCGAGAGGTGCAATGATAATGGTTACTAAAAAGGGAGTAGAAAAAGATTCTGAGCTTCCGGTTAAAATTGATAGAGCAGTTTTTCCAGGACTTCAAGGCGGACCGCACAACAACACAACGGCAGGAATTGGCCAGGCCTTAATTGAGGCGGATTCACCGGAGTTTGTGGAATATGGAAAGCAAATTGTGGCAAATGCAAAAACTCTGGCAAAAGAATTAAAAAGCGGTGGTTTAACTTTAGTTGCTGGGGGAACGGAGTGCCACCTAATGGTTATTGATTTAAGACCGATGGGTTTATCCGGCAATATTGTTGCTGAGGCCTTGGAAGTAGCCGGAATCGTCGTTAACAGGAATTCAGTTCCCAATGACCCTGCGCCTCCTTTTTATCCTTCAGGAATCCGGCTTGGAACTCCCGGGGTCACAACCCGCGGAATGGGAGAACCTGAAATGAAGATTATTGCTGATTGTATTCTTAAGGTTATCGAACACGTCAAAAACGAAAAACTTCCGGAAGATAAAGAAGATAGGCGTGAATTTTTAAAAGCGTTTAGAAAAAAAATAGAGAGAGATGAATTTTTGAAAAATATCGCCCTAGAAGTGAAATATCTTTGCACCAATTTTCCAACTCCATAAGCCAGACTTATTTACAAAAACCTCGCACGTGCGGGTAATTTGTAAATGTTTTGTAAAGGCATCAGGCTGGTTGTAATTTATTTCTGGAGTTCCTGCCATTTCCTACTGACAATAAACTGATTACGGCGATCTTGAGGGGTCAATGATTCTATAAAATTGGAAAAACTTTGTGCTTTTTCATACCTTGAGTTGAATTCTTTTTGAATTTGGACGATGCCGTTGGGCAGTGACTCGGAGTTGGTGTTGTCAATGTCAACGAGAAACTTTCGTGCATCATTAGGATGAGTTGATAGCTTTAATCTGATGACTTTGTAATTTTCAGGAGGGATTCTATCCGCTATCCATTCATCACCGTCAAATCCGTTGTTGTATACACCCTGAAGCTCCGGCCTTATCTTAGGTTTTCTAATATCCAGTCCTTTTGTGTCAATTTCCAAAATTACTCCACAAACGGGAACTTCAACGAGATCTGTTATTACGCCTCTATCGTTAAATTTTTCAGTTTTTATAGATAATCCAGGAATATTAGTTGATGCATATGCAGTTTCAGACATAATTCTGTTTGTAGACATATATACACCAAGTTCATTTCCATCACCAATTTTAGTTGGATCGTCTTTGTTTACTCTACCTGGCATCAAAGGTTTATTGAAAAAATCAGGAGACAATTTACGGGGGTCAACACTAAAAGCACGATATAATACTTTGGGCCTTGTTTCAGTTTCCGAAATTTGTTTTCCAGCTTCAGGATTAACGTCCATTACAGAATATTATCAAATCTATCTAATTTATTCCAGGGTTGTGTTAAAATAGCCTCATGAAGACAATCATTTTTGACGGCCGAGCCTTTGCCGAAGAAAAAAAAGAGGAAGTGAAGATTGTGGTCGCGGGTTTGAGATCTCGTGGAGTCGTGCCGCATCTTGCATCAATTTTGATAGGACACGATCCGGCAAGCACTCTCTATGTTGGTTTAAAGAAAAGGGCGGCGGAGGGCATTGGAGCAGAACTCGATCCTTATTATCTTCCTGAAAGCACAAAGCTTGCTGATGTTTTATTGCTGATAGACTCACTTAATTTTGATGAAACTGTTCATGGCATTATGGTCCAACTTCCAATCCCAGGGGAACTAGGAAAACATAAGGATGAGATATTAGGCGCCATAGATCCTCAAAAAGATGTTGACGGATTAAAAAATGATAGTAAATATTTACACCCAACCAGTAAGGCGGCTGCCGATATCTTACATTCAGCAGAAAAAGAACTAAAATTGGAAAAGAAGGGGAAGATTGCAATTGTTGGAGCAACAGGTATGGTTGGTGCGCCGCTTGTTAAAGAACTTAAAGTTGAAGGTTACAATGTTGTGACAGCGGATGGAAAGACATCTGATCTATCGGCAATCATAAAAGACGTCGATATTGTAATAAGTGCTACCGGAGTGCCGGATTTGATAAAGCCGGAAATGGTGAAAGAGGGAATTATCGCGATTGACGTTGGCTCTCCAAAAGGAGATTTTGATCCTGAAGTTGAAGAAAAAACGGCATTTTTTACACCAGTGCCGGGAGGGGTGGGACCTGTTACAATTTCCTGCCTACTTGAAAACCTGATTGATGCCTGTTAGAATACAGTTTACACACGCAGGTTATGTTTCCTGGAATAACTTCCAACTTGCGGCGGACTAAGGAAACAGCAAACAAATCAAATGTCTAAAGTTACAGTTTCACTTGAAGAATTGGTGGATGCCGGAGCGCACTTCGGACATCAAACTCGCCGATGGAATCCTAAAATGGAGGAGTATATTTATGGTGCTGAAGATGGGGTCCACGTTTTTGATTTAACAAAAACAAAACCTTTGATAGAAGAAGCTTTGGAGTTTTTGTCAAAATCAGTTAAGGAAGGTAAAAAGGTTTTGATTCTTGGTACGAAGAAACAGATTAAGGAAAAAGTTGCTGAAGTTGCCGAAAAGGCGGGTGTTTCTTATGTTAACGAAAGATGGCTTGGTGGAACAATTTCTAATTTCAGCCAGATAAAACGATCTATCAGTAAAATGGAAGAAATGAAGGAAAACCTTGCAAGTGGGGCTTATTCAAAGTACACCAAGAAGGAAAGACTCTTAATCGATCGTGAGATTACCCGTTTGGAGAAGTTTTTCGGTGGTGTGAAATCCTTAACCTCTGCTCCCGATATTCTTTTTGTTATTGATGTAAAAAGAGAAGCATCAGCTGTTCGTGAAGCTCACGCCAAAAAAATTCCAGTTGTCGGTATTGTTGACTCAAACGCAGACCCAGACCTTGTTGATTACCCGATCCCAATGAACGATGATGCAGCTCGTGCTTTGGAATATATTTTAAGCTTAGTTGCAGAAACAATTTCAAATTGATAAATAAAATGGCAAAAATCGATATTGAATTAATTAAAAAACTTCGTGAGGAAACTGGTGTAGCAATTATCCGAATCCGTGAAGTTCTTGAGGAAGTAAAAGGAGACGAAAAGAAAGCTCTGGAAATTTTAAAGAAAGAAGGAATGGCTAAAGCAGAAAAACGAGAAGGGCGTTTAACGGGTGAGGGTAGAATTTTTGTCTATGCCCATCACACAGGTAAAGTTGTAGGAATTGTAGAACTTCTTTGTGAGACAGATTTTGTTGCCAGAACAGAACTTTTTGAAACCACCGGCCGTGATCTTGCTATGCAAGCGGCCAGTATGGGTACGGATGATTTTGAAAAACAGGATTTTGTAAAAGACTCCGGAAAGAAGATAATGGATCTTGTTAAAGAGCTTATTGCCAAGACTGGTGAAAATGTAAAGCTTGGCAGAGTTGAAAGAATAGAACTCGGGAATAAATAGTTTTCATTTATCAATTTTCAAAAAGTTTGATCATTGAATAATTGTGAATTTATTGTAAATTGGTAATTGTAAATTGGTAATTTAATTTTATGGACGAAACTTCAACACGCTCCAAAATGCAGTCCGCTTTAGATGCTATTGTCTCAGATATCTCCGGAGTAAGAACCGGCAGGGCTACCTCGGCACTTGTGGAAAACATAGTATGTCCTGCTTACGGAGGGACTCAAAGATTAAGAGTGATGGAACTTGCTTCAATAACCACTCCTGACCCGACACAAATCGTTATAAACCCTTGGGATAAGTCGATTATCGGAGATATTAAAAAAGGGATAGTTGGGGCTAACATTGGTCTCAACCCATCAATAGATGGAGAGGTTGTCAGAATTGTCATTCCTCCCATGACAACTGAAGATAGGGAAAAATATGTAAAACTCCTTTCAGGAAAGCTTGAGAACGGAAAGGTGGCAATTCGTCAGATTAGAGGGGATACTATGCATGAAATTAAGGACAAATTTGAAGCTAAAGAGATAACGGAAGATGATAAATTCGGCTTTGAGAAAAAACTGCAGGAAATTACAGATGAATTTGTCGGCAAGATAGATGAAATGGGTGAGAAGAAAAAAACAGAACTTCTTCAGATCTGATAACAAGAATAATGAATTAAGTATTTGATGTTAAGTATGTAACTGCTCCTTGTTCTCCCATAATACATAATTCATAATACTTTATACATGCTAGTTTCAATATTAGTTTTTATTTTAGTTCTTTCCGTTCTTATTATTTCCCATGAATTTGGGCATTTTATTGTTGCCAGAAAATCAGGAGTAAAAGTTGAGGAATTCGGTTTTGGTTTGCCGCCGAGGATTTGGGGCAAAAAGGTGGGCGAGACGATTTATTCGATAAATGCGCTTCCATTCGGAGGATTTGTGAGACTTCATGGTGAACAGGAAGAAGCGGACGGGACTAATTTGAGGCGCTCATTTTTACATAAGAGTAAAAAAGTAAGGGCACTTGTTTCGGTTGCTGGAGTGATTATGAATTTTGTTTTGGCAATATTAATATTTGCAGTTGTTTATTCATTTTCCGGAATACCGAGAGACACAGGATTGATAAAGGTATTAGAAGTTGCAAATGATTCTCCCGCGCAAAGAGCTGGTATTGTGGTGGGGGACATAATTACCAGAATTAACGGAGAAAAAGTTTCTTTATCTGATGATTTTGTGGCAAAAACATCAGAAGAAAAGGGTCGTAAAATCCAATACGAGATTCAAAGAACAATTGGTGGTGAGCAAAGTTTGAAGGTGGTTTCACTTACCCCCAGAGAAAATCCGCCTGAAGGTGAAGGTGCTGTCGGTGTGGTTGTTTCCACTATGGAAATTTATTATCCTCCTATCTGGCAGCGGCCGTTTTACGGAATATATTATGGTTTTACCGATGCTGTGTTTTGGGGTAAAACAATAGTTGCTGGACTTTCCGACATGGTTGCCGGAGTTTTTCGTGGTGAAACGATAGAGGGTGTTTCAGGACCCATTGGGATCTATGCGATTACGACAGAAGCTTCAAAAGGCGGTTTTTTGACGCTTATTAATTTTGTCGGAATCTTGTCAGTTAATTTGGCAATATTAAATATTTTGCCGTTTCCGGCTCTTGACGGAGGGCGCCTTCTTTTTATTGGAATAGAGGCTATATCCAGAAAAAAAGTTTCCACAAAAACAGAGGCGATAATAAACAACATAGGATTCATTATGCTTATAACCCTGCTTCTTGTTATAACAATCGGAGATATTAAAAGATTGATTACATTTAAAGGGATTGAAGGTTTCTTAAATTCGATGGGGCAGTGATACAATAAACGAGAAATGAAACAATCACAACTTTTCCCAAAGACAAGAAAAGAGGCACCGAAAGATGCTGAGAGTATCAACCACAAACTTCTCGTTAGGGGAGGATTTATGGATCAACTTATGTCCGGTAGCTGGACACTCCTTCCTTTGGGATGGAAAGTTATTACCAAAATCAATCAAATAATCCGCGAGGAAATTAATGCCGTTGGGGGACAGGAAATGTTAATGCCGCTCTTGCATCCGAAGGAAATTTGGAGTGAAACGGGTAGATGGGACAAGGCGGATGAGATTATGTATAAACTTTCTGATGCAAGGAAAAAAGAATATGTTCTTTCTTTTACGCACGAGGAAATCGTAATGGATTTACTTCGCAAAAATATTAAAAGTTATCAGGATCTACCGGTTTCCATTTATCACTTCTCAACCAAATTCAGAAATGAACCGAGAGCTAAATCCGGAATACTTAGGGGCAGGGAATTTATGATGAAGGATCTTTATTCGGCCCATGTAAACGAGCGCGATATGATGGACTATTACGAGAAGGTTAAGGGAGCTTATGTTAAAATCTTCAAGCGCCTTGGCTTTGATTTCAGAGTGGTGGAAGCTTCGGGCGGCGTATTTACCGATAAGCATACGCACGAATTTCAAGTAATTAACGCAAATGGAGAGGATACGATCTATTCATGCGATAAATGTGATTATGCCGTAAATAAGGAAATATTTGACATCGGAGATGATGCATCTGGAAAAGAACAAGATTTGTGTCCAAAGTGCAAGAAAGGAAAAATAGAAAAATTAGATAAAACTGTGGAGGTCGGTAACATTTTTCCACTTGGAACTTGGTATTCAGAACGGATGAAAGTTTATTACACTGATGAAAAAGGTTTGAAAAAACCGGTTTGGTTTGCAAGTTATGGAATCGGCCCGACCCGTGTGATGGGTACTTGGGTGGAAGTTTCGCACGACGAGAACGGAATAATCTGGAGTAAGGAAATTTCACCTTTTGATGTTCACCTTGTCGAACTTCCCGGTGGACGCGGAGAAGAAATTTACAAGAAATTAAAAAATGCCGGGGTTGATGTTCTTTGGGACGATAGAAAAGTTCCTGCTGGAGAAAAATTTGCTGATGCAGACCTTATCGGAATTCCAGTCAGGTTAGTTGTGTCGGAACGCAATGGAGACAAGATTGAATGGAAAGAAAGAGATTCTGAAAAGAGCGAACTTTTAAGTTTGGATGAAGTTATCACCAAGTTAACGTAAAGACCACGTCTTGACGTATATATAATATTTACATATGGAAGATTGTATATTCTGCAAAATTGTTAATAAAGAATTACCGTCGAAGATAGAATATGAAGATGATGATGTAATTGTGTTTCATAATATCAACCCACTCGCACCTGTTCATCTTTTGATTGTTCCCAAGAAACACATTGTTAATATTTCTCAGATTACAGAAAAGGACGAAAAACTTATGGGCAAAATGGTTTTAGTAGCAAAGAAAATGGCGGAAAAAATGGGGATTTTGAGTGCCTTTAGAACAGCAACTGCAAATGGGAAAAACGCGGGACAGTCAGTATTTCATATGCATTTACATTTAACAGGTGGTTGGAAAACGAAGTATAATAGGGACGAAGACAAAGCCTAGTTTGTCAAATAAAATTATATGTTATCTAAGGATATTACAAAATTAATTGGTGAGGCGATGAAAGCCCACGAAGAGGTAAAAGTCTCAACTTTAAGGCTTCTTTCTTCGGCTTTCAATTACGAGAAAATTGCCAAGCAGCATGAGTTAACGGAGGAAGAAGAGCTTGCAGTAATAAGACGCGAAGTTAAGCAACGACGCGACTCAATTGAAGCATACGACAAAGCAGGTAGAGGTGATCTTTCCGAGAAAGAGAAAGCAGAATTAGCCGTACTTTCGGAGTTTTTACCTCCTGAAATGAGCGATGGAGATTTAGTCAAATTAGTTGAAGAAGCGGTTGCTGCAGTCAAACCCACTGGAATAGCCGATATTGGTAAGGTCATCGGTTTTGTAAAAGGAAAAGCCCCAAACGCAGATGGAGGCAAAGTTGCACAACTTGTACGACAGAAGCTGGAATCTGGTAGCTAGAATCTAGTTTCTAATTTCTAACTTCTAATTACTGTTTTTATGAATTACTGTTTTTATGATTAAAGTTAATATTACAAAACAATCCAATTATCCTGTTAAAAGTTCAACTATCAAAAAGCGTTTAGTTGAGTTTTTTACTAAACAAGGCATAGTTTCTGATGCAGAGGTTTCAATTGCAATTATTGGTGAAATAAAGATGATGGAAATTGGAAACAAATATTTGAAAGATAAAAAGCTTCACAATGTGTTGTCATTTGTTCCCGGAGAGATAAAAGGGGGTTTTGTGTTTCCCCCAGATGGAAAAATTCATCTCGGGGAGATAATTGTTTGTTATCCCTTGGCTGTCAAAGAGGCGGGGGAAGAAAATATATTGGTTGATGAGAGAGTTTATGAGCTTATTCAGCACGGCGCGCTTCACCTTATGGGTATTCACCACAAAGAAAATTGATTCACCAGGTACTATTTGATAGTAGTTAAAAGATTAGTAAAATGGTAAAAAGTATTATGACTCTTTATCTTAAATATCGCCCTAGAAATTTAGATGAAATCGATGAAACTTCCGTTGCTGAGTCTCTCAAAAAAATAGTTTCCCAAAAAAGCATTCCTCATGCATTTTTGTTTGCCGGACCAAAAGGAACTGGAAAAACGTCTACTGCCAGGATTTTGGCGAAGATTGTTAACTGTGAAAACCTTAAAGACGGAAAACCATGTGATAAATGCAAGCAATGTACATCCATTACCAATGGATCAAACCTTGATGTTATTGAAATGGATGCGGCAAGCCATCGCGGAATTGATGACGTAAGAATCTTAAGAGATGCAGTAAAACTCTCACCAGTTGCCGGAAAGAAAAAAATTTATATTATTGATGAGGTCCACATGCTTACAACCGAAGCAAGTAATGCTCTTTTGAAAACTTTGGAGGAACCTCCGGAACATGTGATATTTATTTTAGCTACAACAAATCCGGAAAAACTGATTGAAACGATTCGTTCAAGAACGACCTTGATACCATTTAAAAAAGCCACAAGTTCTGAAATAGTAAGGTCTCTTAAAAGAGTGGCAGAGGCAGAAAAAATCGAGATCAAAGATGATGCGCTGCAAATTATAGCAGAATCTGCAGACGGTTCATTCCGTGATGCGATAAAAATTTTGGAACAGATAACCTCAGAAGAAAGGGATTTATCCAAGGACTCTTTAGAAGAATTTCTTTTTAAAAACAAATCTTACAATTTAGACGATTTTGCACATCTTTTGGAAGAAAAAAAGCTTAAAGATCTTTTAGATGAAGTAGATAGTTTAAATTCTAAAGGTGTTGTGTTTGAAGCTTTTTTGGAATCATTAATCAAAAAATTAAGATTTGGACTTTTGTCAAAAGTGGGAGTAGGTGAAAATTCTCTGACAGAATTTTCAAAAGGAGAACTTGTTGAATTAATTGATCTTTTCTCGGAGGCGTATAGAGAAATCAGTTCAAGTCCGATTGCAGAGCTACCGTTTGAATTGGCAATTATTTCCTGGTGTGAAAAAGGAAAAATCGGTGGAAACAAAGATGAAAACAATAGTTCAGAGCATGAGGAAAAAGAAGAACAGGTTGATGTAAAAGTTGAGGAAAACACGGTGTCGGATGATGTAGTTGAGGATCAAGAGCAAGTATTAGTGGAAAAAGGAATGGAAGTTCCGGATGATGTATGGAAAGATATACTGGCACTTGTTAAACCGGTTAATGCTTCGATGGAAGCGCTTTTAAGAGCAGCCAAACCGGTTGCTTACAACGGCAAAGTTTTGACGCTTGGTGTTTATTACAAATTCCACAAAGAAAGAATTGAAGAGGTTAAACACAGAAAAGTTTTGGAAGAAATTATTGCTAAAGTTTTGCAGTCGCCGACAAAAGTATGTTGTATATTAGTGGAGCCGCCTCCCAAAAAAGTGATTGAAGAGGCAAAGGTGGAACCAATTTTGACTGAAGGCAAAGACCAGGATATAATCAAGGCAGCTGAAGAAATATTCAGCAATTAATTTAAACATATGTTTGATAAGGTAAAAAATTTAGCAGAAATGAAAAGACAGGCAGGCACTCTTCAGAAAGAGCTTGAAAAGATTATCAAAACTGAAGAAAAGCATGGCTACACAGTTTCTGTTACAGGAGACCAAAAGATCCGCTACATTAAGCATGGTGAGGAAGATATGAAAGAACTTGCTGATTTGATAAACGACGCTATGAAAAATGTTCAGAAAGACGCTGCCAAGAAAATGATGGAGATGGGCGGAGGACTTTCTGGACTTTTGGGAGGATTGGGGAAATAACAAAATGCCTGTCGTAGAGCAATCGAAAAATATAATATATAAACAAGCCCCATGTACGCCAGACGGGGAAATTACTTCTGATGGACAACAGGAATCTAAGGAAGGAACTTGCAGGTGCAAACTTAATCCAAGCGGGTGTTGTGTGGACGGTTTCGGCATTATAATTCCCAAAATACTCAAAGATGAATCTCCTTTGCCGACTGCCAGCTAAGTGTTAATATAATCGTATGAAAGTTGCACGCCCCATTGCTGCTCTTATTGAGAGTTTTCAAAAACTTCCCGGAGTGGGACCTAAAAGCGCTCAACGCTTAACTTATTATCTTCTTCATGTTCCTCAAAGCCAGTTAGATGATTTTGCAGAGAATCTGGAAAATCTCAAAAAAAACACAAAACTATGTTCAGTTTGTAAAAATGTAAATGAGACAGACCCTTGTTCCATTTGTTCGGACCAGACACGTGACCACTCTATTGTTATGGTAGTCGAACAACCGCTGGACGTTTTAGCACTTGAAAGGACAGGAAAATTTAAAGGAATTTATCATGTTTTACACGGTGCGATTAACCCCTTGGAAAATATCGGACCTGATGAGATATATATCGAGCAATTGTTAGACAGAATCTCGAATTTAGAATCTGGAATTGCGGAGGTAATAATTGCAACTAACCCGACAATGGAAGGTGAGGCGACGAGTATGTATTTGAAAAGGAAAATTAGTGAACTAGATTCTGGTTCCAAAATTCGAATCACTAGGTTGGGGATGGGAATTCCTACGGGAGCCGATCTTGAATATGCAGATGAAACAACACTCACTCAGGCGATTGAAGGAAGAAGAGAATTGTAAACTCAAGTAACCAGTGATCAGTTATCAGTAATCAGTTAATTAACAAGTAATTAGTTCACTTTATTCACTTAGTGGTTACTGGTAAACTGGGAACTGATAACTAAATACTAAATACTAAATACAATGAAATCTCCACTTGTCCAAGACACTGCCAATTCAGTCAAATCAATGGCTCAGACTATTGCCAAACAGATCGCTCAGGAACCGTTGGAAATTTTAAAAGACGCGGGAACTCAGGTAAGCGGAATTGAATCAGGACAGCCACATATGGACCAAGCTTCCGGTGAAGCACCCCCAAAAAGTGAGGATATCAAAAATCAGGAAACAAAAGATCAGGCTTTTACCCAGAGACGTATGCAAGCGCTTCAGAATGAAGTAGATGAGATAAGAAAACAAAGAGTATTTAAAGACCTTCAGGCAAAGATTTCTGCAGGAGAGATGGTTGCTTTAGAAGATTACCCCGAACTTTCCATGGAGCAAAAACAGGTTCTAAAAGCCCAAGTTGAAGCAGTGAAGTTTCAGCAGGAACAAGCCAAATACCAAGCAAGTGTTCAGGAAGTTCCCACAGTTCACTCTAAACCCAACCGAAGATTTGGTGCAGGCCAAAAACACGAAGCGGAAAAACAACAAACTAGAGTTGAAAAACCTGTTCCACCATCGGGATAATTTACAATTCACAATTAACAATTTATAACGAGCGTGTGAAGTTATATTAGCTCGCGAAGCGCTCGAATTCCAAGCTCTTGCTTGAATTTGAAATAGCTTCTACAATTAGAGCGTGGCTGATATTTATTTAACCAATTCATTAACTAGGACAAAAGAAAAGTTTACTCCGTTAAAATCTAATGAAGTCGGCATGTACACTTGCGGTCCGACGGTTTACAACTATGCCACCATAGGGAATTTTAGAACTTATTTTAGTGCAGATATTTTACTACGTACTCTGAAATATAACGGTTATAAGGTTAACTACATAATGAATTTGACTGATGTAGGGCATCTTACCGGAGATAATCTGGGAGATGCAGACACGGGAGAGGATAGGATGGTGAAAGAGGCGGAGAAGGAAAGGAAAAATGCATGGGATATTGCCAAAGAATATACAAATGCTTTTTTGACGGATTTTCATAAGCTTAATCTCGAAGATCCTGAGAACTTCGTTAAAGCAACAGACCACATAGAAGACCAGATTGATTTGGTTAAAAAGCTTGAAGGAAAAGGACTGACTTACAAAATTTCCGATGGAATATATTTTGACACAAAAACTTATGAGGAAAAAACTGGTTTTAGGTATGGTGAGCTTTCTAACCTTGATCAAATAAAAGAAGGGGCAAGAGTTGAAGTAAACCCTGAGAAAAAAAACCCAAGGGATTTTGCTTTATGGAAGTTCAGTTATAGGGATGGAAGATCCTTCGACTCCGCCCAGGACGACGCTTCCCGTCGGCGCGACATGGAATGGGATTCGCCTTGGGGGGTTGGTTTCCCTGGTTGGCATATTGAGTGTTCTGCAATGAGTATGAAATATTTGGGCGAGACTTTCGATATTCATGTAGGCGGCGAAGATTTGAAGTCCACTCATCACCCAAATGAAATTGCTCAGAGCCAAGGGGCAACCGGTAAAAAATTTGTGGACTTTTGGATTCATGGTGCATTCTTAACCGTTGACGGGGGACGTATGGGTAAAAGTTTGGGAAATGCCTATACAATTTCTGATTTAGAGAAAAAAGGATTTTCAGCATTAGACCTGAAATATTTTTATCTTTCAGGAAAATATAACGAACCAATTAATTTTACTTGGGAATCACTGACTGCTGCTCAAAATGCTATGGATAAACTCAATTCTCAAATATCAAATCTTAGGTCTCAAAAAGGGCGAACTGTTCTTTCCGAAGAGAAGGAGATAAAGATTGAAAATTATAGAAATGAATTTACGATAGCGATAAATGATGATTTAAATACACCGAAAGCCCTGGCTGTGCTTTGGTCAATGCTGGGGAGTAGTATTCCGTCAGAGGATAAATATGATTTAGCTATGAGTTTTGATGAAATATTAGGGTTGAATCTGGAATCTGGAATCTCGAATTTAGAGAATATAATCCCGGATAATGTAAAAGTTCTAATGGAAAAAAGGGAACAACTGAGGAAGGAAGGTAAATTTGAGGAAGCGGATAAAGTCCGAGATGAAATAACAAAAGCGGGGTATCAGGTATTTGATAAGCAAGTTAATAAGTGACCAGTAAACAAGTAACCAGTTAGTTTTTTAGTTATCTAGTTATGGATAATTTAGAGTTCTCCAAAAGGTTGGAAAAAAGGTTTGCGTTTTTTGCTGATAATGTTTATGCCATTTGCAGAAAACTTGATAAAAACATAGAAAATCGGGAGATTGTCAAACAATTAGTTAGATCAAGTGGTTCAGTCGGAGCAAACTATATAGAGGCAAATGAAAGTCTAAGTAGAAAGGATTTTTTCCATAGAATCAGAATTTGCCGGAAGGAAGCTAAAGAATCAAGATTTTGGCTTGAAAGATTATTTGGACTTAATGCTAATTATGGCGAAGAAATTAGTTTATTAATAAAAGAAACAACCGAATTTGTTTTATTGTTTTCTAAAATCTTAACCAAATCTTAACTATTTACTTGTTTAACTTACTGATTACTGTTAAATTGATTACTGATAACTAACAAGTATGCAAGTTTTTGCAGTGATTCTAGATTTTGACGGCACAATTATTGACAGTGACTCTGCTTGGAAAAAGGCCTTTATAGGGGTTCTTGGGAACTTGAATGTGAATGTTCCCGTAGGTGCCATCAATATAACAGGAGCGTCCCTGAAAGATAATTGGAATGCTCTGATTTCAAAATATAACCTTAAAATAGACAAAACTTTTGAGGAATTGAGGAGTCTTACTTACAACGAGTATAAAAAATTAATTCCGGACATCCATTTAATTGATGGAGCCTGTGAATTTATTGAAAATTTCAAGTATTCAGGAGTTCAGATTGCATTGGCAACAAATACAAGTTGGGAAATTGTTGATGATATAACTAAAAAGCTGGAGATAGAACATTTATTCGATTACATAACCACGGGGGACGAAGTGTTATATCACAAGCCTGACCCTGAAATTTATATTAAAGCAGCTGAAAAGATGAATCTTGAGCCTGATAATTGTATGGTCATAGAAAATACGGAGGTGGGTGTAAGAGCGGCTAAGGAAGCGGGGATGAAGGTCGTAGCGATATTATCCACCGAATACGAAAACTCCGACTCTCTATCTCAGGCCGACTTGGTTGTTGAAGGATTTTCGGAAATAACCCCACAAGCAATAGACCAATTATGAGATAATGGTTTATTATTAGTGTGAGCCATTTTAATTTATGGAACAAAATAACCCTTCAAATTTCAATGTAGTAGTTCCTGGTAAATCAGGTAGGTCAGGTAAAAAGGGACTGATAATTGGTGCAATAGTTGTTTTGTTTTTAGCAATCAGCATTCCGGCGGGAGTTTATTTGGTCAAACAACAGCAGGATATAAAAGAGAAAGCCCAGGAAGCTCTTGTTTGTCCGGCTGCGGAGGCCTGTCCTGTTGCAGGGGATCCCACTCTTCTCAAAAGTTGTTATTCAGTGGTAACAGGAGGAGTTCCTGGGGAGTATAGCTGTTCAACAATTGCCAATGTGGGTACAACAGTTTTGTGTGGCTCTACATCATACTGCTGTCCATCTCTTGGTGCTTCCTGGACAACAAATCTGACACTGTGTGCAACCCCAACAGCCAGTCCTACACCAACAGAAACCCCAACAGTTAGTCCTACAGCAACCGCGTCTGCGACTGCTTCTGCCACACCTACTACGACAGCAACAGCAACAGCAACAGCTACATCCACTACTACTGCAACAACCACTGCAACATCGAAAGCCACAGCTACATCTACCGCGACAGCGGCTCCAATTCCGGTTACAGGAGTAAATTGGCCAACGTTGGTTGGAACTGGTGTGGGGATTTTGGTGATTGTTGGGTCAATACTTCTTGTATTATAAAATCACCCCAATTTTATCTTTTTTATAGAGAATTTGTTAACAACTATTCCGACGTGGTCTATTAGGGGAAAATGGCTTTTGATTTCTGCTTGGAATTTTTCTGCAAGGTTTACTGTATAACTTCCAAAACCAGCTCCTTCAGAAGTTTTGCAAAGTCTATTTTCCCACTCATGAATTGTATCGAGAACCTTACCTCCAACAGCATTAAATTCTTCTTGGTTCTTGTCTTGATCGATGGAGTATTCAAAGTGTGTTTTTGTAAATTTGTCAAAAAGCTCTTTATTTTCAGAAACCATTTTTTCATAATATTCTCTGTATTTAGTCATGGGAAAATTTTGTCTGAAAACTCTTTAAAAATCAACTGTTGATTTTTCTACTTTCAGCTAATTTTAAGCCTTGAGGGTATAATATAAAGTTCATATGAGAATTTTAATAATTGAAGATGAGCATAAAATTGCCAATTCTATCAAGCGCGGATTTGAGCAGGAAACCTGGGCTTGTGACGTCGCCTATGATGGGGAAGAGGGGTATGATTTGGCCAGCTCGGAGGACTATGACGTAATAGTTTTGGATTTAATGCTTCCAAAAATGGATGGAATGGAGATTTGCAAAAAGCTTCGAATGGAAGATAAACACACTCCAATTTTAATGCTTACGGCAAGAGGTGAAATTACTGACCGTGTTGAGGGTTTAAATAGTGGGGCTGACGATTATCTTACTAAACCATTTGCCTTTGAGGAACTTCTGGCCAGAGTAAGGGCCTTAGTTCGAAGGCCAAAAGAAGTGCAAAGCGGTATATTATCAGTTGGAAATCTAACCTTAGATCCGGCAAATTTTGAAGTAAAGAATGGTGAAAAAAATATCGAGTTGTCTAAAAAAGAATTTGCATTATTGGAATACTTGATGAGAAATTCAGGAAAAGTTGTTTCGAAAGATAATATTATTGCCCATGTTTGGGATTATGAGGCAGATATTTTACCAAACACGGTAGAGGTTTTTATCGGCTACTTGCGTGACAAAATTGGCAATGATTATATTAAAACAGTAAGGGGTTTCGGATACAAAATATGTTTAAACGGGCACGATTAAAATTAACAGCTTGGTATCTCCTTATTATTATGGTGATAAGTCTGAGCTTTTCTGTGGCAATCTATACGAGTGTAAATAGTGAATTGGTGCGTATTGATAGAGCTCAAAGTGAAAGACAGGCTAGGGTGGATTCTATGCAGGAATTCATTGCTCAAAAAGGATTTGCTCCTCCCCAGGGACCACAAATGCCGGAAAATATTACAATTGAACAAACGAGAGTAAAAATTATTACAATGTTGGGATTAATCAATATCTCAATATTAGTTTTGTCTGGTCTTGGCGGGTATTTTTTGGCCGGGCAAACCCTGGAACCGATTTCTAAAATGCTTGCCGAGCAGAAAAAGTTTGTCAGTAATGCCAGCCATGAGCTTAGAACTCCATTGACTTCTCTCAAAACCGAAATAGAAGTTGGCTTAAGAGATAAGAAAATGACACTGGAGTCCGCACAAAAACTTCTCAAAAGCAATCTAGAAGACGTAAACGGCATGGAAAAACTTTCGGATTACTTGCTGGATTTAAACAGGTATGAAAATATCGATATAAAATTAGAAACAAAAACAATTGAATTAGGTACTCTCGTTATTTCTGCAATTGAAAATTGTGCAGCACTGGCTCACGAAAAAGGTGTCCAAATTTGTAAACACATTTCAAAAACGTATATTAAAAGCGATGACCAGGCGACTCTCCAGTTGGCAATGATTTTGATAGATAATGCGATTAAATATTCCGGAAAATCAAAAAAGATTGATGTATATGTAAATAAAGATGGAGAACTGGTTGTCAAAGATTATGGTATTGGGATTTCTGAAAAGGAAACTCCGTTCATTTTTGACAGGTTTTACAGGGCAGATATTTCCAGAACAAAACAGAAAGTAAAGGGTTATGGACTTGGTCTTTCTATAGCCAAATCAATTACCAACAAATTAGGTGCCAAGATTAAAGTTGAAAGTAAGATTGGAAAAGGAAGTACTTTCAGTGTGCAGTTCCCCACAGCATAAATATATCCTATATTATTGACTAATCGTACTTGCGGTGGTAGAATTCCAACATTCTAAGCGTGCGCTTGGAATGTCAGTTGTTAGCTAGCTCTTTTCGGCTAAAAAATTTCAAAAAAGTTTTAATTCATATTTGTTCAAGGAGGACAAAAATGGGAAACCGAGAAAAATTCAGAAACACCATAGGGTGGATTGTTGTGCCAATTTTCTTGTTTTTCTTGTTGTTTGCGGTATTGTTGTCAACCGTGGATTAGTTTTTTGAAATTGTTTTAGCAAATACCGGAGCTCTAGCTCATCCCTAAAAAGATGACGTTATCTCCGGTTTTTTGTTGGGAAAAACTTGTTTTTGAACCGAATTTTGTTATATTACTGAATTATGGCTTCTCGTGAAGGCGAAGGAAGCATTTTAAATAAAGAAGCCTATGCCAATTTGACTTTGGCAAGGTTGAGGGCTGGTGTTTTAAAAAATAGTGATTTAACAGATGAAGAAAGGCAGTTTTTGGATATATGGGAGGATATAGTGGAGGAAGACCCCAAGCTTAAGAACTCGGTTGGAGAAACTGTGAGGGAACTGGAAACATCGGGTGTAAAAGTTCCTCTTTTTACTCCCCAGGAACTTCAAGGATTAAAGAAACATAAGAAGAAGCCAAATCAAAGGTTTGAGA
The DNA here is from genome assembly GCA_964635715.1 of uncultured Gammaproteobacteria bacterium. Lineage (GTDB taxonomy): Bacteria > Patescibacteriota > Microgenomatia > UBA8517 > UBA8517 > UBA8517. The sequence continues at coordinate 431,002 of CAZWNZ010000001.1, forward strand.
TGAAGCCTCTCCCGTTTTGGATAACGAACCCCGAAACGATGGGTGAAGAAAAACATACAAAAAACCCGTCAAATACATTTCTTGATTCCGAGAAAAAAATCCACAAAATTGGGAAAAATCTTAATGACCGCTTCGGTGATTTGAAAGATGGAGATTCAAGAAAGGAAATTCTGATAAAAAGAGAAGAATTAAGGGAAATTATTAATTTGCCTGTTGTTAGAGGCAAAGATCCGCATGTTAATGATTCGTTTTATCAATATTTAGTCGAACGGGTGTGTATATGGGATGTTTTTGGTATTTTTTATGAGTATTCCTGTGCAGTTGCAGGAGTTTCCGAAGAATTACAGCAAAAAATAGATCAAGTGAAGGGTATTATTAATGAAGTTCTTGAGAACAAATCCACTTTTCCGCAAAGGCGCGAGTGGCTTCAGAAATTAGCTGATGAATATGAGGAAAAGTGGGGCACAAAAGTCCTTTTAGATACCGGCGATCAATTCTTTGCCCTGTAACAGACTCCGTGAGCCAAGGCATTTGTGTTAAAATAGCCTCATGGGATTATCAGTTGGGATACTTATTTCACTGTCCCAACTTTTGATTTTAGATTCTTAGTCACCCTTCCTAAGGCTAATAAAGAGAGATTGATTCTTGAACGCAATCAACTAGGACAAATTATTCGTGCCGAAGTCCCAGGATTACCATATAAATATGCCCAGCAACAAAATTACTAAACAAAGGACAATCGAAGAAATCAGAGGTTCTCTAGAAAGCTCAGCTACTGGATACGATTCTACTTACATACTGAGAAAGGCTGACGAGGAAATATCAAAATGTAAAAAGGAACAACTGTATACTCCCGATACTGCTTATTACAAAGCAATGTCATTGTTCGAGTTTGATAAAGGAATTTTGTTACTCAATTCTCTACCAGACCTTCATGTAGTGTTTGCATTAGATTTTAATAAAAATCTTCAAAAAGAATATGATTGTAAAACACCATCTGAAAAGTCTTTAGCTGAAATAGTTACCCTCAACTTTATAAGAATATTGGAAACACAAAGAAAGATTAAAGATTGTCAAAAAAATGTTAGTACTAGATACGATATTCAATACATAAGCATATTAAGTAAGGAGTTAGATAGAGCTGAAAGACATTACCTGGCTTCACTGCAAGCCCTCAGGACGCTTAGAAACCCTTCTTTTGAAGTGAATATTAAAGCAAATAATGCTGTTGTAGGAAACAACCAAGCGGTGCAAGTTAAAAATGCTTAATGATTGTTAGCAATTTAGGTTAATTTATATGTTTAGCCTTCGATACGGAAAAAGACCAGTAATAGAAGAATCTCAAAAGATTGGGGCGGGTGTATGTGTTAGAAACTTTTTGTTTGAAACGAAGAAGAAGTACAACCTTAACAGCGAAGTTGGCGTTAAGGATTTAATAGGTGATATGGAAATTGGAACAAATATCAATCTAAAACAGGATAACTATGGCAAAGTAGACTATTCAGAACCCAACAAGATCAAATTAACCTACTCAAAGTCTAATCTTAATAAGGGTTATATATTTTGGTTTATCTGTAACCTTTGCAGTAGGCGAGTGAAGTATCTATATTTCCCCCCAAACTCAACAGTTTTGGCTTGTAAGAACTGCCACAGGTTAGTCTATAATAAGCAGAATGAAAGTAAGAGATTCAGACCTTTCAGGAAGATGTTAGAGTTGTAATTAAGCTAAATGCAACGACATACCTTGAAGCCAATTCTGGTTTTCAAAGATTTTAATCTTCCTTCTGAACTTTGGGTTAATAAATCTGTAAATATATACATAAATCACAAGGGAGAAATTTATTGTGACTACTTTGTTATTAAAGATTTTACAAGAACCGAGAACTTTAAACAGAAATACTGGTTTATAAAGCGGTATTTAGACAAAAAAAGAAAAGCCTATGATGTAACTGGTATTTATAACATAACAATTGGCGATTTGAGACAAATAATGTGGAGTAAGGACATCAAGTCAATTTCAAGAAATAGAATAGAGGGAATCGTTCATAATGAGAACCAGATAGCAAATATAAAGGATGACACGATTCAGAGACTTAAGAAATATCTAGAAAAGAAATTATCGGAGAAAAGAAATGGCTAGATGGAGTTAGCCAACACCTCGACTCACTATTTATATTTTGGGTATATAATTGAAGTTGATGGAAGAATCACCAATTAAAAGGTTTTTTCGAGTGTTTTTGGTAATTCTTTACTGTGCTTCTTTCCTTTTTTCCGTTTTGATAGGTTTTAGCCTTCAATCTTTTTGGTTTTTTTTGATATTCTTCCTTATTAGCTGGTTGGTAATAGATATAGTTAACATTTCCACCAAGTACATTACCTCGGGAAAGACCTCAACAACAAAAAGCTGGATATACCGAGGTTTCTTAATACTTTTTAACTACGACTCCTTTCTTGCACTTATAAAAAATGAACTTGATGAAGTAATGGCTGATTTTTATAGCGATTTCGTTGATAAGAAATTATCGGAGCTCATGAAAATCATTCCAAAGAACAAAATTGTCAATGTATTAAAAATGGATAAGGCAGCAAGTGAACAAGAGGAACAGGCTCTTTCAAAATTGGCAGAAATTTATAAACGAACCGGTAAAGATGAGAATTTTTTTGGCACCAAGGAAAGTTGGGAGTTGGACTTGGATACTCTCAAATCACAAAATGAATACGCAAGACTCTCGAAACAAGCTAGGGGATTCCTAAACTTGACCTCGCCACTTATGGGTGATTTTGTTTTGTTAAATCATAAATTGGATAAGGGCAAGATAAGCCTGGAGAAAGTTTATTCCAAATTGCATAAGGAAAGTAAAAAAAGATACGACCAATTTTGTAAAGATTCTGTCAATTTTTCAGTATGGGTATCCTTGAGCAATGCTTTAATAAAAGCAAAAGAAAGTGGAGTCGCTTTTGACAAAGCCAAGATTAAGAACGAAGATATTAAGGAAGAGATACAAAGTTATCTAGCGGACCAGATTTCAACCGCAGAGTCTTTGGTAATTTAAGGTAAAGTTCTTCAGGTACTCACCAAAGATTCGGAATATTTTTGATGTATTTAATAAGAAGTAGTTCCACTCCACACCCTAACTCACTATATTTTATTTTGAGTTATAATTAACTATAGTGAAAAAGATACTTCTAATTCTGTTCATTTTGGTAGTAGTTATCGCTGGGTTATTAGTTTATAAAAATATAACCTCAAACACACAAAATACAGAAATTACAGAAGAGCTAACGAAATGCGGACAGCAAATGGCTAATGAAAATGGGAAAGGTGTGACAGATTATGAAGGAGTTGTGATACCCGTTGATTTTTCTTCAATGCCTGAGGCAAAACTTTTTTATACTAGGATTACTGAGACTGTGAAAGATGGTCCTAATTTCGCTAAACATTTTACCTTAGTCTCTTGGGGTTGTGGTACAGATTGTTTCGGATATTCGATTGTTGACACTAATACGGGGGCAATAGTTGCTTATATTCCTTCTAATGAAGAGTATCATTTAAGATCAAGTTACAATTTAGACACTACTTATTTCGTTTTTGATCCCGTAAATGCAGGACAAGAAAGAAAATATTACAAAATGATTGAAGATGACAAAGGAAATGACCGATTGGAACTAGTATGTTCTGAAATCGCCAAAGAGGATATATATGGATTACCTGAATAGTTTTATCTCCTAGATTGGGGGTGATGTTTATGAAAAAAAGACTAACTCCGATACAACAAATTTTAGTAGGTATAGGTATTTACTTGTTGTCTTCAATAATATCTTATCCAATCAACGCAGTATTTGAAGTTGTTGGAGCAATAGCATTTTTAAGCGGGTCAATAACATTAATAGTAAATTTTTTTAAGAAGAAAAATAATAAAAAGTTATTGAATTGAAGTGTGGCAAGTTATAATATATGTATGACAATTATCCACGTTCGTATTCTGGGAATAGAGGGTAATTATCGTTTTTGGGTAAGCAGGGATCCATACGAGATAAATCCAACTCCATCATATGAATCCGAAAGTTTTTATGAAACCAAGAAGGAAGCTAAAGAGGCATTGGGTAGTTTTCTGAAAGACAAAAAAGAAGATTGGGGAAAGATTGATATTAGATGGTCTAAGTAGACAAGCTCCACTGCGACTCACGATACTTATATTAGATTTTCTTGTTATTGCTTCTACTATCAATTTTTATAAGAAGTTCAAAATAATTTACTAAATTGTTGGCTACTTCTTGTGCTTCGGTATCTGAATAAACGACTCCATAGTCTTCACGAAATATTTTTTGAAGGCTTTTGATTAGTTTTGGTTTGAAGCGCACAATTTATTTTGGCTATTTAACTATATCCATATATCATCAGACCAACTATGAACAGCACAGATATAACAGCAATAATATAAGCAAAAGTACTTGGTTTATCTGTTTGAACAACTACAGTATCGGCCTTTTTATCGTGAAAAGTTTGTTTTTCTTCATCTTTGCCCATATTCCAATAACCAATTCCAAAAAATAGGCCAGAAAGAATTTGTAGTAATGACCTCTTTAATGCTTGCCCACCTGACAGGTGAGACCTATCCTTTTTGTCCAATACAATAAGGTTTAACAAACTCTTGCCTGGTGTTCTAGACCAAGTTGAAAGAAAAAAAATACTATAGATGACATATCCAGTTGTAAATATTAAGCCGTAAGAATCATCTGACGGCTCTCCTTCAAATAACATCAGAATGATTATTAAAAGAATCAGCAGGATGGAGTAGTCAACACAATATGCAGCCAATCTAATCCAAAAACCAGCGTATGTTACGGCCTCTTTTTTATTTGGTAAATCTTTTTCTTCGTGGTTTTGGGAGAGCTTGTTACCACAGAAACGGCAGAACTTACTGTTGTCTGGTAACTCTTTCCCACAATATTTGCAAAACATAATAATTATTTCTTTCCTTCCTCTTTTTTAGATTCTTCCTCAGCTTTTTCTAAAAGAGACTCTGGATTCATTTTATACCAAAAACCTCTAATAAGTTTGTAAATCCCGTAAATCATTGCTCCCCATAACACATAGTATGTCCCACCTTCCGAAGCGAAGAGCCAACCTCCACCAGTTATTACTAATCCAATAACAAACCAAATAACACCTTGCTTCATTTCACCCTCTGCTAAAGCTTTAGCTTCTTCGATAAGTGATTGTTTTTTATTCTTGAAATATCTATCAACTGAGCCTTCCTCTTCGTTTTTAGTCATCCCTTTTCCACATTTCGAGCAGAACTTTGCATCTGAATCGTTGTTTTGACCACAATTAGTACATTCCATATTTATTTCCTATACTTAGATTCTGTTATCCCACCTAAATAACCCCAAAATATAAGGATAAAAACATCGGTTTTAATGCGTTCGATTAGCTCGTTTGGCAAATCTTTCACGGAATCGGATGAATCTAGTATAGTATTTAACTCATATTCAAAGAATCTGTTCATCGAATGTTCAAGGTCAGGTAAAAATTTTTTTTGATGCTCTTCGAATTTTTGGGCTATTAAAGATTGCCACTCTTTGATAAATGGCTCAAGTTCTATGTGCTTAGGAGTTTTCAAATCCTTATTTTTTAGTAAAGCCTCAGCCATCCAGAACCAATAACCTCCACTAGCACACCATCCATAAACATTTTTTAACGTTTCTATTACTTTATAGGGTTGTTTATTTAGCGAGTCCTTATTGTCTTGAATAAAATTCTCAAACTGGTTTGTAGAGATTCTTTTTATCAGTTCCCAAACTTCATTAGAAGATAAGTCTTCGTAGACTTTTCGCTCATCACCTGTAGAATCGTATATCTCAGCAAATTTATCCCAAAGGTCCACATTCTTTTTTGGAGCAGAAGTATCTTTTTTTGTTTTAACCTCTTTATTCACTTGCTCACCACAATAACAACAAAATTTACTATCAGGGTCTATCTGTTTATGACAATTATTACAGTCCATAATCTGCTCCTTCTATTTCCCAAACCCACCAATAGTCACCCTGTGGGTAAAAGGTTAGGGGAACCTCAAAACTAAATGCTCCATTAGATACAGCTCCGCTTTCAATGATGGTGTTTCTGGTGTCAAAATGCTTTTTTAAGGCTTCATCGTAGTAAAAATCAAGTCTTACCTTTACATTCCGAGCAGCTTTTGAATAGGTGTTTTTAAGTATTCCTGTAAAGTAACTTTCTCCAGCATCGTCGTACAGAATTTCATAATCCGTTATAGTTAAGTAGCTTATGGGGAAGTTTGTTGGCTCAGAGACTGATTGCTCGCTTGTAATGTTTTCATCGGTCGGTATTGCGGCAAGTATAAGTATTCCCACAAAACCCAGCCCCCCCAACACCAAAACACCGATAATTATATTTTTAAGGGAAACACCTTTCTTCTTAGGTTTGAAAATTATATCGTCAAGGTCTTCAATTTGCTCGTGTAAAGTTTTAGCTTCGCTTTTTTCGGATGCTCCACTTTTTTTAGAAAGATCATAACCACAGTTCTGGCAATATTTACTTTTTTCTAAATTACTATAATCGCAATCGGGACATTTTGTCTTCATAATTTATTTTACACCAAAACTTTCTCGCCAAAAACCTATAAGATTTCTAATTCTATTTGTTGTTAGGGGGTGATCTCCCAACAACTCACTAAACTTAACAGAAGTTCTGTTTGCTGTTTTTATTTGTGATACATATCCCTTAATATCTAGTTTTTCATAGAGAACTTTCCCTATGGATATTTTTATGAGTGCTGAAATTGCACTATCCACATCTTTTGTCGCAATCAAACCGCATCTGTCACAGGAGTATTCAGTTTTCCTATTCCAAAATCCAAAAATTAAATTACTTAAGAAATTGTTGCTTCCGATCGGTACTAATAGGGTAGAAATTTTTGTATGGCCTGCTTTGTAATGTCCCAACTCGTGCCCAATAACAAAATTTAACTCCTTTTGATTTAATTGTTCTACTAACGCAGATGTTAGAACAACGGTGCAACTTGTAATGCCGAGTGTGTACGCTTGAAGGTATGGGTCTTGAATGATGTATAGTGAGGCCCTGTTTATTCCAAGTTTTTCAGCGTTAGTCCTAAAAGTATCGTAAATATCAGGATATTGTTTTGAATGAACTCTAATGGCATTTCCCAAATATTGTGATTGTTGAAGGTGAACATAGATTAGGGCGCCTATCAAAAGCAGAACAAAAATATAGATATTAAATGTATAAAGAAAATAACTTATTAGAGAAATAATCAACAAGGTCACTATCAAAGCGATATTTTCGTAAGGAACACGAAACATCCAAGATTCTATTGTTGTTTTTCTATCTTCCATCTTGCTTTTTAGTATTAGAGTCCTTTCTGGAAAACATTTTGTAAACCAGATAAGGGAAAAATATAAAAGATGTAAAAGTTAATAAGGTAAATAGAGGTGGCCTTTCGATACCAAAAAAGACAAAGACAAGGGTACCCAGTGCCCAAAGGACAAACGAGAGAAAAACCCCTATTATTATAGAACCTATGACTTTAATCATATTAACTTTTTCTTTCTTTTATTGAATAAGCTGATATAAAAAATAAGACTGCCGAGATTAAATCTATTCCAACCCAAGAACTCTTATTCATATAAACAGGAATCAGGGGATTGAAAAGAAAGGCTAGGGCACCAAAGATAAGCACCCAACCTGTTAACTTTGATTTTGAGAACCCAATTGCGTTAAAAATTGCTACTCCGCAAACAACCCATCTGAGGATTATGTAATAGTCGTATGGCCAAATGTTTAATATTCCCAAGAGCAGAAGGACCCCAGAAATAATTGAAGGCCATTTAATATTCATATTACATATTTATAAACTGCGAACTAGCCAAATTTTACACCCTTTTATTAGAAAAATCTAAGAAATTCGAAATCATTAGTGGTAAAATACAAATATAAACTGCCCGTGATAAACGGGTTTTTTTTGTAAATGTAATATGTCAAAGAAAGATGAAGAGATATTGTTGGCTGATGAACTCAGGAAACGGATAGATAATCTTAAGATAATTGATAAGCCTAGTCCATTTTTTAGGGAGGTTGCACGAACGGCTGAATGGATGGGTGAGATATTGTTATTTGAGCAACCACTTTTTGCCCTAGACCTTCAAAGTAAAAAGCGAGATAAAGAATCATTGCAGATATTGAAGGATATGCACTCCAAAGGCAGAGTCATTTGGTCTGCTATAAAAAAAATACCAATTACTCTTGAAAAGACACGGCCAGAAGTTCAACAATCGCTTGCGAGTTTGCATCAGTATTACGAAATGCCACACCCTCAGTACGGAATCGGGCTATATCACAGTTTGAGGATAGTGGTTGAGTATCTTATTTCTAGTAACAATTCAAAAGGGCTTGAGAAATTTGTAGACAGGAATAACCCCGTTAAGTATCCGAATTTTCGAGGTGAAATGTATGATCTACTAATTGCTTACAATAAGAAACAGGATTTAATAAAAAAAGAACTCGCCCTTAGTCTTTGGGGTGCTTGGGACAATCTTAAGTATGTAAGCTACCTTGCAGGAATAGATAACGACTATCCACAACTTGAAGATTGGGCTAAGGTTTTTACAAAGGATGAATACTTTGTACATCTTCACAAAGTATCAGATTACTTATTTGATTGGCTGGTGTTAGGTAAAAAAGGTGACAAATTAAGTGGTGACCCACTGCTCGAATCTGCTGTTTGGGATAAGAAATTTAATTTTGAAATTGACCCTAACACCGAAATTGATAATGCAAATTTTGGACAGTATGGAGTAGTTAGGTTTTACCCAGGTAAATCTCCAACTAAAGTGGAAGGTGATAGTAAACTAAACGCAAATCAATTATTTCTTAAAAAATTGTTTGAAGCTGGCGAGAAAGGTGTATCTAGAAAAGAGCTGGCCGAGTATATGGATATAAGAGAGAATGACATTAAAGCCTATGTTAACGGGGCCGATAAAGTTTTTCGAAATAGTTACAAAAAACAAAAAGTTAAAGCAAATATTTACGTATCTGCAGATAGCGAGATAATTAGGTTGATTGTTATACCTGTCGAAAGTGAGAATAATCAAAATACCGAAGCTTAGCTAATCTTCTTTTTATCTTATAACTAATCTTCTCGCTTGTTTTATGCTTCAGGCAAGATGTTAAATGTTAATGAAGATAGATGGAAGAGCAAAGATTTTTATTTGAGTTGCGTTATTCGTGCCTCTGGGTTTGAACTCATAACCCTTGAAAGGAAAGAACACGACTTCAGCGTTTTTGTTTTTGACATTTCTCCTCAAAAGGCAGAAGAAATAATTTCTCTTCACTGGTCTAAACAGTTGAAACTTCCCACCAAGGATTTAGTTGAAGCAATCAATGAATTAAGAACAAGGTTAAAAAGTGGAGTCTAATATGGAAAATTTAAATGTTATCGAAAAAGCATTGGAACTTTATGACGAAGTCGACAATTTGGCTAAGGACTGGCTAATAAAAAGTTGGAAACTAAAGGACGAGGATAAGGAGATTGCAAGATTGTATTACCAAAAGGCTTGTAAAAAGCGATTAGAACTAGCGAAAAGATTGGAGGGATTATGCAACCAGACAAAATAACATTTGATCCAGCAAAAGATATTAAGGATTCGATTTATGAGATTACTAAAGTTGAAAAAGAATGGGAAGAAATAACCTCGGAAGACATACTAAAAGTATTAGGTCAGACAATAAAGAAAGATGATTTTAATAAACTCCTAGTCTTTCTGTGCCAGCTTTTAGCATATTCGGAAAGTAGTCAGATAAATCTTTCTTTTAATGCTCCAAGCAGTAGTGGCAAAAGCTATTTGGCTTTGGAAATCGCAGACTTATTTCCCAAAGAAGATGTCCTTAAACTTGGTTATGCTAGCCCGACTTCCTTTTTCCATACAACCAGCGAATATTCCAAAGAAAAGAATGGCTATGTAGTGAATCTTGAAAGGAAAATTGTGGTTTTTCTTGATATGCCACACTCATTACTTTTACAGCATTTAAGACCGCTTCTAAGCCATGATGAAAAGGAAATATTAGTTAAGATTACTGACAAATCAGCCAAGGGGGGAATAAGAACAAAAGACATTTTTATTAGAGGTTATCCTGCAGTTCTTTTTTGTTCGGCAAACTTTAACTTAGATGAACAAGAGTTAACAAGGTTCATCCTTCTTAGCCCAGAAACCAACCAAGAAAAGATAAGAGAAGCAATTTACGAGCGGGTAAAAAAGGAAGCAGATAAAGAAGGGTATTTTAAACTCTTAAACGAAAACCCAGACAGACAAGCCTTGAAACAGAGAATTGTTGATGTCAGAGATTCTCTTGTTAGTAAAATTGATTTAGGTAACCCAGAAAAATTACTTCAGATGTTCTATGAACGCAATGAGATTCTTAAACCTAGACATTCAAGGGACATTCAACGAATCGCTTCCTTGGCCAAGGCATTTGCCTTACTTAACCTTTGGACCCGAGAAAGAGTGGGGGATGCAATTAAGACAAATGAAAAGGACCTTGAAAATGCTTTTAAGATTTGGGACGAGATAAGTATTGCACAAGATTTAGGGGTTTCTCCTTATATTCTTAATCTCTACAAAGAAGTTATTGTCCCCGTTTATGAAGAAAAAGGTAAAGCAGGACTAACCAGACAGGAGGTTTTGAAAAAACATTTTGAGGTTTATGGAAGACATATAGCCGATTGGCAGTTGAGGCAAGAAATAGTGCCAATAATGAAGACTTCTGGACTTATTTCTGAAGAACAGGACCCGCTTGATAAAAGAAAACTTCTTATTTACCCCCTAGTACAGCTCACTACATCTGGAGCTCAAGAAATAGTGAGTGAGAGGGGGGAGGAGGGTGTAACAGAAGCTCAAATCGAGGATATTTTTGGAGTAAAACCTATATGAACAAACCACTTTTACCAATAATTACATTTAAGGATATTGTTTCGGATGGAAAGAGGGTTGAAACTGCCTATTTTAGGATATTTGAGATAGCGAGGAAAAATATTTTGATGAAAAGGATGTTGACAAATCCAATGTCGCAGAAGTACACTGAAATACATAATGAAAAATCAATATCTAACAATCGAGGAGGTGGCCAAAATGCTTAGAGTTAATAAAAGAACTGTATATAGATTGGCCGTAAAAGGAGAAATTCCAGCTTTCAGGTTTGGCAGGTCTTGGAGGATAGATTCTAATAAGTTGGATGGAATATTTAAGAGAAAGAAATGAAAAGCGATAATCAAATACAGGAACCGATGAATGTTGCTCTTTATGCAAGGGTTTCAACTGGTAGGCAGGAGAATGAACAGACCATTGAATCCCAATTAGATGAAGTTAAGAGAAAAATAGCGGATGATGGTAATACTTTATTACCTCAAAACATCTTTATAGACGATGGATGGAGCGGAGAACTTCTAGCAAGGCCTTCACTTGATAACTTAAGGGATGCAGTTAAAGATAATAGTTTTGAAGCAGTTTATGTTTATGATAGAGGTAGGCTTTCCAGGACCTTCTTTCACCAGGAGCTTGTTATAAGTGAACTAAGCGATTTAGGAATCCAATTTATTTCACTTCATGATGTTAAAGCCACAACTCCTGAGGAGAAAGTCTTGCAATCAATGCAGGGGGTATTCCACGAATACGAAAGAATTAAGATTGCAGAGAGAATGAGAAGGGGAAAAATGTATCACGCAAAGGAAGGGAAAATAATAAATGGTCAGGCTTTGTATGGTTACTCTTATAAGAAAAGGGAGGATGGAAATGTAGACTACCTTATAAACGATGACGAGGCGGGAGTAGTAAGAAAGATTTGGAATTGGTTTGGAAATGATAATCTAGCCGTTCATACAATCCAGAGGAGATTATTTGACCTTAAAATTATGCCCCAGAAGGGTAAATCTGATTTTTGGTCCAAAAGTGTTATTACCAGACTTCTTAAACAGGAAACCTATGTGACAGGTAAGGCTTTTTATAATAAATCGGAAGCGGTTGTAGCCAAACACCCGATGAACAATGGTAAGTATAAGAAAGTTAAGAAAAGTAGTAGGAAAGTAAAGTCTCGTGAAGACTGGATTCCTTTTGATGTCCCCAGAATAATTACAGATTATTCACTTTATGAGAAGGTTCAAAAGAAACTTGAATATAACAGAGTCTATGCAAACAAAAAATCTAAATACGACTACCTACTTTCTGGTTTAATTTATTGTGGTTGTGGGAACAAAAGAGTTGGGGACGGTTGCAGCAAAAACGGGCACTTTTATTACAGGTGCATTGATAGGATTAGAAGCGGGGTATACGAGAGGAAATGCAAATCAAGTGGTATAAACGCTGCGATTTTGGATGGTCTGCTCTGGAAAGAACTAAGAAAAAAGCTTTTTAGTTACCCAATAATGAAGAAATATGCCGAAAAGTGGATTAAATCAGTATCGGTTTTAAGTAGTGAAGACTTGCTTGAGAAGCGAAGACTTAATGAAATGATAGTAAAGACTACAGAAGAAGAAAATCGTTATTCAAAGGCTTACGGAGTTGGAACTTTAGAATTCGACCAATTCCAGAATTTAATGAAAGACGCCAAAAAGCGAAGAGTTTCTTATCAAAAACAATTATCAGAATTGGCCAATAAATCGGCAGAAGTTAATGTTCAGATAGAGGTCGATGAGCTATTAGCGGAAGTGATGAGTGTGGTTAAGGATATAGATTTTAGTGATAAATTTAGGGTAATTCGAGATATAATAGACAAAGTTATCGTAACAGAAAGGAGCGGTGCAGAAATATGTGCGCATTTACCATTACCAGTCACAATCACCGAAAAGTTGGGATATGAGCCTGAGCGTAGGGATTGTTGGCTTGCCAAATGTAGGCAAGAGCACTCTTTTTAATGCGCTTCTAAAAAAGCAACAGGCTTATGTCGCAAACTTCCCGTTCGCGACGATTGAACCGAATATTGGAATAGTTCCGGTTCCTGACCCACGCTTGGCCAAGCTCGCAGACGTAGTAAAGAGCTCAGATAATCTTGACCATTTTCCACCGGAAGTCCCGGCTACCGTTCAGTTTGTAGATATCGCAGGGCTTATCGCTGGTGCTTCAAAAGGCGAGGGATTGGGGAATAAATTCCTAAGTCACATAAGAGAAACAAACGCAATTTGCTACGTTTTGCGAGCTTTTACCGATCCGGATGTTGTTCGCCAGGGTGTGAAAGAACCGGTTGCTGATTTCGAAGTTCTGGAAACCGAGCTTGCCCTTGCCGATCTTCAAACTTTGGAAAAACAGAAAGATCCGGGGAATACTCCGGATAAAGATCAGATAAAAAAGTGGCAAACTATCCAGAGATTAAAAAAGACATTAGAAGGCAGTACCATGGTTCGAACTATCGAACTGTCAGAAGAGGAAAATAAAATAGTTAATGAGTTGGGACTTTTAACGGCAAAACCAATACTTGTTGTGTTAAATGTTGACGAAAAGCAAGTAGCTAGTAGTCAGAATCTAGAATCTAGTTTTGCGAAGGAAATTGGGGTCGCTGAAAATCAGGTGATAGCCATCTGTGCCAAAACAGAAAGCGAGCTTTCAGAACTTTCAGAAGATGATCAGAAAATTTACATGCAGGACTTGGGAATTGACAAGTCCGGTCTTGAGAGACTAATTCAGAAAGCTTTTACAACTCTTGGCCTTGCCACATTTTTAACGGCAGGAGAAAAGGAAGTCAGAGCATGGACTATTCAAGCGGGCATTAACGCTCAGGAGGCGGCTGGGGTGATTCACACTGATTTTATTAAAAAATTTATCAAAGCCGACGTAGTCAGATTTGAGGAGTTCATTAAATCTGGCGGCTGGAAAGCCGCCCGTGAATTAGGTAAAGTTCGTTCCGAGGGCCGCGACTACATAATGCAAGATGGGGAAGTTGTGGAATTCAAGATTGGGGCGTAACTAATTTCTAATTGCTAATTTCTAATTTCTAATCTATAATCTGAGCATGAACAAATATGAATTGACTTTAGTTTTGGATGGCAAATCAGGAGCTGTCACTAAAAAGAAAGTCACTGAAACTTTGGAAAAAGTTTTGGGGATTTTTAAAGGTGTAATTAAAGAATCTAAAGAATTGGGAGTTAAAGAACTTGCCTACAAAATAGGTAAAAGTGAGACTGGGATGTATCTTTTTTTTGAGATAGAGGTTGATCCGAAAGGTGCAAAGTCTCTTAACGAGAAACTTAAGAACGACGCTGATATAATTAGGTATCTGCTAATTAATAAAGAGAAATAAATGGCCAAATCATTAAACAAAGTAATGCTAATCGGGAATCTAACCCGTGATCCTGAAATGCGTTATACACCTCAGGGTACGGCTGTTTGTAGTTTTGGTGTGGCAACGAATAGAAGCTGGACTACCGAAAGTGGTGAGAAAAAAGATGAAGCAGATTTTCACAATATTGTTGCCTGGAATAAACTTGCAGAAATTTGTGCACAGCTTTTGAAAAAAGGTAGAAAAGTTTATGTTGAAGGAAGGCTTTCGACAAGATCTTGGCAAGGACAAGATGGAACTCAGAAGCAAAGGACGGAAGTTGTTATAAACGATATGGTGATTCTTGATAAAAAGGAAGGAACAGGAGAAGCTATCGACGTCCCAGAACCGGCAATTGAAGCTCAAGTCTCACCGGAAGAGATTGATGAAAAACCGGCAAAAAAAGATAAGAAAAAGGAAGAAAAGAATGATGAATTAAAAGAGGAAGTTGGAGAGGAAGATATTCCGTTCTAATTAATCACATGGCAAAGAAAAAAGATATCAAAAAAAGAAGAAGAATAGTTGAGATAGTAGTTCCCAAGAACTGTCCTTTTTGCAAGGGTAAAACAGAGCCTGACTATAAAGATGTCGATGTGCTTTCTAAGTATTTAAACGATCGTGCAAAAATTCAAGGCAAAAGCAGAACGGGGATTTGTGCTAAACATCAAAGAAGAATTAGTGTTGCCGTTAAGAGAGCCAGACATTTAGCTCTTCTACCTTTTATCCCTTCAATCGATTAAGTTTAGACCCATTTTAAGTATTGAGCACTCAGTTTCTTAGGCGTAATATGTAGTTTATGTCAAGAAGAATTAATTTCGTTAAAGCCAGAAAAATTGTCTTGTCGGCACTTGTTTTGGCAGGCGTTTTTGTCGGTGGATATTACCTCGGTATCAACGGCTATAAAGTAGAAGTTAACAAGGCTTTGACAGTAACAATCAACAGACGAACCCCCGACGATAAAAATGTTGACATGAGTCTTTTTTGGCAAGTTTGGGATCTTATTAGCGAAAAATACTACGACAAATCAAAACTTGTTCCTTCGCAGATGATTTATGGAGCAATTGAAGGAATGGTATCTTCGGTCGGTGATCCTTACACAACATTTCTTATTCCTTCACAGAACAAAGTAGTTAACGAGGATTTAAATGGATCATTCGGCGGAGTCGGTATAGAAATTGGTTATAAAGACGGTTACTTGGCAGTAATAGCACCGCTTCCCGGGACACCGGCAGACAGAGCCGGGGTTAAAGCCGGGGACTATATTGTAAAAATTACAGACACAATAAAAGGTGTTGATCTGGACAGTTCTACTATTAGCACAAACGAAGCTGTAACCTACATCAGGGGTGTTGCGGGAACAAAAGTCACATTAACACTTATGAGAGATGGTGTAGACGAACCGATTGTGGTTGATCTTGTTAGGGAGAAGATAGATGTTCCTTCGGTTACGTTATCTTGGGTAGGTGAAGGTTCGGATGTGGCAAATATTGAAATAAGTAAATTTGGATCAGAAACAAAGGGCGAGTGGGATAGTGTTGTGAGCGAAATATTAAGTAACGAAAACGTTAAAGGAATAATTATTGATCTTAGAAACAATCCTGGAGGATATATGCAGGCAGCAATAGATTTAGCTTCTGACTTTGTTTTGAATGGAACAACAATAGTAATTCAGGATAGTGGCAACAATGATAAAGAAGAATACAAGTCAATGACTTTACCTCGGCTTGAAGACTATCAAACAGTGGTATTAATCAATGAAGGCAGCGCTTCAGCATCTGAAATTCTGGCAGGTGCATTAAGAGATCAGGTAGGAATAAAATTAGTAGGTGATAAAAGTTTTGGCAAGGGAACAATTCAGGAACCAGTTGATATGGTCGGAGGGAGCGGGGTACACATAACTACTGCCAAATGGCTGACACCCAAAGGGACGTGGGTTCATGATTCAGGGTTAGTTCCCGATCTGGAAATTGCCAACCCGGACGATACTGAGGTAGATGAGCAGCTGGAAGCTGCGATTGAACTTTTTTAAGAAGAAATATTTTTGGTAAGTTCGATTATACGGTCAAGATCTCCATCAACTATTACTTCAAGCTTCCCCCAGCTTTTGCCAATTCTGTGATCGGTAACCCTGTCTTGAGGAAAATTGTAAGTGCGGATTTTTTCGGATCTCATTCCACGGCCGATTACACTTCTGTATCCGGCCATTGTTTTTTCTTTCTCGGCTTCCTGACGCTCCCAAAGGCGTGATCTCAAGAGAGAGAGGGCTATTTGTCTGTTTTGTTCCTGGAAGCGTTCCTCGCGGGCTTCTACGACGATACCGGTGGGTTTATGAACAAGTCTCACGGCAGTGGAAACTTTATTAACATTTTGGCCTCCGTGGCCTCCAGCCCGGGTAAATTGCCATTCCAAATCATTTTGGTTGATTTGGATTTCATCTTCTTTAACTTCCGGTAAAACTACAATAGTAGCAGTGGAAGTGTGTATTCTGCCTCTTTTTTCAGTAACCGGAACCCTTTGGACTCGGTGAACTCCCGACTCGTTTTTTAGAAGATCAAAAACTTGTGGGCCGGATATCCTGATTGTTTTTTCATCGATCAAAGCAACTTTCAAGTTTTTCTTTGTAGCATAGCGGATATACATACGTAGGAGATCGGATCCCCAAAGTTTGGCTTCATCACCACCCGTGGCACCACGAATTTCAATAAACGCTGTTTGATTATCCATATTTGTCTAGTTACCAGTAATCAGTTTCCAGTTGTCAGTCAGTTAATTATTTAATTAGTTACTAACTGATTACTGAATACTGATAACTATCTAACTAGCTTGAGATCGAAGATCACTCAAGCTTTCTGGTCTTTCTGCTTCTTCCTGAAGTCTCTTTTGTTCTTTAAGTTTGCGTTTTTCGCTCTTACTGATATGTGTAGTGGCTTTAGCCATTTTAGCTTTGAACGCATCGACACGTCCTGCTGTGTCAACAAACTTCATTTGTCCGGTATAAAAAGGATGACATGCGGAACAAACTTCAACATGAATTTCCGGAAAGGTGGCTCCTGTTGTGAATACGTTTCCGCAGGCACAAACAACTTTTGCCTCCGAAAACCATTTTGGATGGATTGTTGCTTTCATAGAAGTGTATTTTATCAAATATAGACCAATAATTCAAAGCTCAAAAATAATAGCTATAACTTAAATCTAAAAACAATAATATAAGTTATTAAATGTTAACAATGACTATTAATTTTTAGTTTTTAGTTATTAATTTAAATTTGCATTCGGCAAGCAGGACACCTAGCACAATGAGCACGGAGCCGATAATGAAAGGCAAGTCCACCTTTTCCTTTAGCCAAAGGACGGAAAGGGGAGTACCAAATACCGGGTATAAATAACCGATCAAGTTTACTTCACCAACCTCTATTGTTTTTTCGGCCTTATGCCAAAGGTAGTATGCCAAGGTTCCTGAAAGGATGGCCATATAAATTACGCCCAAATGATAGGAAAAAGGGACAGCGGTAATCACTCTCAAATTTGAGCTTATTAGTTGGGAGATGCTTAAAGGGAGAATTGTTACGAATCCAATAATAAATGAAAAATTGGATGCAAAACTGGGATCCACCTCTTTTCTTAAAATAAGTTTAGTGAGAATTGCCGTAATCGTTCCTATAATAAGCGAAGCAAATATTAAAAGATTTCCTTCGAGTCCTGCAAATTGAATATTCCCATCCAACACAGGGCCCACAATTGTTATAAAAGTTCCCGCAAGAGCTATAAGAATACCGACACTTTCCCTTTTTGTAATATGCTCCTTAAGAAAGAATACACCCGCAATGGCAATTAAAATCGGAGACATGGCGGAAATTAAATTTGAATTGATAGATGTTGTTTTATCCATGCCAAAGAACAGCAAGCCTAAAGAAACTGTAGTTAAAAGAAAGCCGTTTAAAATGGTAACAAAAAGCACTTTCTTATTTTTGGGAAACTTGATCCCCGTAATTGCAAAAATTACAACGCCGGCGAGAGCCGAAAGAAAAAGCCGATATGTTAAAAATACGGCAGGGGAAAATCCTCCTAAAGTATATTTGATAATCGGAGCAGCAACACCCCAAATAATTGCAACAAGAAGTATTTCAATGTAGGCGCGTTTTCGGGCAGGATTCATATATTAAATAGTAGCATGTAGCAGGTAGTAGGTAGCAAGTAGCAAGTGAAACAAGCACTTGCACCCGCGAGGTGCAAGTGTGGAACTTTAAGGTAGAAGGTCGATAATGCGGTCAATTCCGAATGAAAATCCGACTGCAGGAATATCGCGCCCTGCAAACATTCCGATCAAGTTGTCATAGCGACCGCCGGCTCCGATCGTAAGCTTTTCGGTTTTGTTCAATTTAAGTTCATAAACGGTTGAAGTGTAGTAATCCAAACCTCGGGCGAGATATGGATTAAAAACAAAATCGGTTCCTTCTTTAAATCCTTTATTTTTAAGTTCTGCAAAAATTTGAGTTAATCTTTCGGTTTTGGGTTCTTTTGAAAGTTTTTCCAAAATATTTTTTCCTACAAGTTTTTCTACTTCCCCTTGTCCGATCTTATCAATTTTGTCGATAATTCTAACTTGATCCTGTGTTATGCCTAGTTTATCAAATATCTTTCGGTCATTGATTTGAATGTATGCATCGTTTAGGTCGATCGCTCTGACTCCTTCAACTGCCGCAGCAATAACTTGTACATCTTCTTTAAAATCACTTGAACCAACAGTATCAAGATCGAATTGAGTAAATTCTCTGCGTCTGCCTCTTTGCGGATTGTCCGCACGGAAAGATTGGCCTATTTGATATCTTGAAAATGTCGGTTTTAGAAGGCCTAAGTTATTGGCAATAAAACGGGCTAGGGGAACGGTGAGATCGTATCTTAGTGCAAGCTTTCGGCCTCCTTTATCCTCGAATGTATAAACCAATTTTTCATCCTCGCCGTATTTACCCAATAAGGTTTCTGCAAACTCTACAGTTGGGGTTTCGAGCGGGACAAAGCCGTATTTTTCAAGCACGGGGACAATAGCGTTTATCATAAAACGCCTCTTTTTGGTTTCCTCCGGCATAATGTCACCGAACCCTTTTGGTGTAACTGGTCCTTTTTGCATATATTTAGTTTACTATGAACATCCTCCTTCGCCAAGGCTTCGAGGGTTGCACGTTCTTGATGGACAAAAAAAGGAACCTTTCGGTTCCCTGTATTATCGAACACTTAAGTTTTACGCTTCAAGTAAGCGGCCCGTATTTGGCGGGCTCCGTTTCCGATTATTCAGAAATCCCATCGCGTGACTGATGGTTTAACGGATTTATTTAAAACCTCCCTTTCGTTGTCCCGAAATATATCGGGACAAGGAGCGAGAGGTTTTCTAACAGATACAAAAGAGTATTATAGCGCTATATTTTTATATGTCAACTGGTTAATCAGTTTCTATTTTTAGTATTGAACGGGTAATTGAAGGTGAGCCTGTAGTATCCGAGACGACGATAAGCATGTCATCCACGTCAATATCAGCAAATTTTATAGTGTTTGTATCACCCTCCGAAAAAGAAGCTATCCAAGTGTTTTTTCCCGGTGTAACAGTTATTGTCTCGCTGTTATCAATCGGTGCGGCATTAAAAGATTTTTTAGTAAGTTCGGTTACTTTTACAATAGAAATATTTACTTGAGGCTGGGAAAGTTCATCGGCAATTAAAATACGGGTTGCTTCGAGTACATCATTTCCGTCGGTGTATCCCATGGCTATTATATAGTCCCCAATGGCAATATCTGTTAATTTAACAGTTTTGTTGGTTGTGCCAGTAGTGTTTACAACTGCAATGTCATATTTATTTGTAGCTATTTGTTGAATTTGATTATCGACACCTTCAATTTGAATTGTAGAATCTGAGATGTCTGTTATTGTTCCCACATATGATTTGGGGGAATTTTTATCTCCTCTTTCATCTGATGTTACAGGTTCAAAAGATGCCGAATATATAGAAGAAACCTTTTGTGAAGCAGTGTCTCCATGTGTATTGAGAGCTGTTACTTTGATATGGTTTATTCCCGATGTCAACTCAACATCCGTCTCAAAAGAACCGTCCTCTGAACTTTTAGTAATATAATCCTCGTCATTTGCAGAAACGATAATCCAAGCTGAAGACTTGGTAATTCCGGATACAGCAGTAGGACTTTCTGTAATTACATCAAAATCACTTGGTTTAAAAATAGAAATTTTAAATTGTTCGACTGCGTTCAGAGGTTGGGGAGTGGGTTGAGATTCCTTTTCCTTTAAAGCTACTGAAGAGCGTACCCTCCAAGCTCCGAATCCAATTATTAATCCAAATGAAATTCCGATTATTCCTGCCCAAATAAGTTCTTTTCGCATATGCAAGACCACAATATAGTAGATTGATCTATTTAAGTCAAGAAAGTGAAGATTTATCAATTGACGAAAACATATATTAATTGTAAATTCTAAATTGTAGATTAAACATATGGATATTACTTATCTTGGCCATTCCAGCTTTAAAATTAAGACAAAGACAGCAACTGTTATCACAGACCCATTCGATTCTCAAATGGTAGGAATTAAATTTCCGGGAGCAGAGGGTGAAATAGTCACTGTTTCACACAAACACTCTGATCATAATGCGGTTGAAAAAGTATCCGGGGTGCAAAAAGTTGTTGAAGGTCCGGGCGAATATGAAATAAAGGGCGTATCGATAATCGGGTATCCCAGTTTCCATGATGGAAAACAAGGAGAGGAAAGAGGTAAAAATACTATTTATGTTTTTGAGGCAGATGGTCTTAGAATTGTTCATTTGGGCGATTTGGGACATGCTCTTAGTGATGAACTTGTCAATGAAATCGGAGCTGTCGATATTTTAATGATTCCTGTCGGTGGAATTTTCACTTTGGGTCCGAAGGAAGCTGTTGAGGTTGCCAACAAAATTGATCCTTACTTCATAATACCGATGCATTATAAAGTTCCCGGAATGAATGAGGCCAATTTTACAGGCCTTATGGAGAAAGAAGCTTTTCTAAAAGAAATCGGTAAGACGGTTGAGGTTTTGCCAAAACTTTCAATCAAAAATAGTGACATAATCGAAGAGCAGAGCACAAAAGTTATTGTGCTTGAGAGAAAATAAATAAAAACAGACTACTTTCATCCTTTACATCCTGCCTTGGAAATAGTAAATAGAAGTTACTAAAAAATGGCAGCTACACAACAAAATTTGCGTGTCCCTCCTCACTCTCAAGAAGCAGAAGAATCCGTTCTTGGTGCTATGCTAATAGATCGAGATGCGGTGATAGCTGTTGCCGAGTTTTTACTTCCGGAAGATTTTTATGATGAACGTTTAAGAGAGGTGTATAAAGCTTGCATTGATCTTTATGAAGAGAGAGTTCCGATAGATGTGTTGACAGTGACCGAACGATTGAAGAAGAACAAGGTTGTAAAAGATATAGCTTCATCCTCTTTTTTAGCCGAGCTGGCAAACAACGTGCCAACGGCTGCTCATGTTGAACATTATGGCAGAATCGTAAAAGACACTGCTACAAAAAGGTCTTTGATGTCAGTTGCTTCAAAACTGGTTGATGTCTCAATGGATGAAGGTTTGGGAGCAAGTGAAGCGATGGATCAGGCAGAAAGTGCGATTTTTTCATTAAGCCAGAAGTCTTTAAAAAAAGCTTTTATTTCTGTGCGTGATACATTAGCGGAAAGTTTTGACAGACTTGATGAGCTTCATAAAAGCGGCGGTGGAATAAGGGGAGTTCCAACAGGTTTTGGTGATTTGGATGATGCGCTAGCGGGGTTACAGCCATCAAATTTGTTAATTTTAGCGGCCCGCCCTGGCGTAGGAAAAACTACACTGGCTATGAATATTGCCCAATATGTTGCGGTGGAGCTTAAACGGCCGGTTGGATTTTTCTCACTTGAAATGAGCCGTGAAGAGTTGGTTGACAGACTTCTTGTAGCTCAGGCTGATATCGATGCTTGGAAATTAAAAACAGGAAAACTTTCAGAGGATGATTTTAGCAAACTTAGTGACGCAATGGGCATTTTGGCCGAAGCTCCGCTTTTTATTGATGACACTCCGGCTCTTTCTGTTCTTGAGATGCGTACCAAAGCCAGACGTCTTCAGGTAGAAAATGGACTGGATCTTCTGGTGGTTGATTATATGCAGTTGGCTCGATCACGAAATTTAGAAAATAGAGTTCAGGAGGTTTCTGAAATTTCTCAAGGAATGAAAAATCTTGCCCGTGAACTTAAGATTCCTGTGATAGTCCTTTCTCAGCTTTCGCGTGCCGTCGAAACGAGAGGTGGTAAAAAACCCCAGTTGGCGGATCTTAGAGAATCGGGAAGTATTGAGCAGGATGCTGATGTGGTTATGTTTTTGTGGCGTGAGGATGATGAGAATTCCGAAAATATTATGTTGGATATCGCTAAGCATAGAAACGGGCCTTTAAGAAGTGTTCCTCTTCATTTCAAAGGGGATAGGATCAGGTTTTATAGTCGGGACGTTAAACATTCATCTAAATAAAACCTCGCAATATCATCATATTTTCTTTTTAATTTATTGAAGGTGGCCAAGGAGAGAGTCGAACTCTCACTGGGTGTTAGCCCAACACGATTTTGAGTCGTGCGCGTCTGCCATTCCGCCACTCGGCCTGTTCGTATATTTTACCACGAGGCTAATATTTTTGCCGAGGGGTAAGATCTTTTGCTTTAGTGACTAATCCAGAATATTGCTGCCAGGACAGTGATGAATTGAGTAAATAGTCCGGGAATAGGACCGGCAT
This sequence comes from uncultured Gammaproteobacteria bacterium, assembly GCA_964635715.1. Lineage (GTDB taxonomy): Bacteria > Patescibacteriota > Microgenomatia > UBA8517 > UBA8517 > UBA8517. The sequence goes on from CAZWNZ010000001.1 coordinate 454,145, forward strand.
CACTCTGAAGGAATTTTTGAAAAGATATCCACCTTTCAATCTTTTTACTTCTGGCGCGGAGGAAAAAATACGGTGCTTCTATCAAGTCGGGCGTTATTGATGCTAAACAGGCAAATAATATTGTAGCTGCGTGATTAACATTCGGTAGTGCGCCGTAGGCAATTGCTGACCCACAAACAAGAGCTGTCGTTGAATCAAATATTACAAGGGCAGTACTTTTTTGAGTGGGGTAGCCGTACTTTTTGGTTTCGAAGTTTAGGTGGGGATTCCAGTGGGGGACCATTTCCAAAACAAAGTGACTGGCAAATGCCAGCGGTATGGCGATCCAGGGATTAGGTATTTGAGTTGCAATAGCAGCTCCGACAAACACATGGGGAGTTTCTAGCATTGTGAAAACAATGTTATTATAATAGTGCCATGATAGTCAAATTAGCTCTCGGTGTCGTCGGGGTAATTTTCTTTCTGTTTATTTTCTGGAAAAGGCTAAAAGAAGATTATTCCTCCGACATTATTTTTCAAACAGCCAGTACTATTTTGATCGGTATGGGTTTGGGAATATTGGTTTCAAGATTATTTTTACCGATGTGGTTTTTTTGGATTTCTTTTGCGGGATCACTTTTGGGAATGTTTTTGATGATTATAAAGTTCAAACTCCGAGTTTATGAGGTGTTTGAATCGTTTACCTTAGCAGCCATGCCATTTGTTTCTTTAATGTTTTTTAGGGATTCTATTGTAAATTCTTCTCTCAATTCTTTTTTGGCATTCGTTGCCAGCCTGGTATTAATTTTTTTGGCATATTATATTGATTTAAATTATAGAAGTTTCTCTTGGTACAAATCAGGAAAGATCGGATTTACCGGACTTTTTATAGCTACTGTATTTTTTTTGATCAGATCGATTATTGCTATCGTCGGATTAAACATGGTATCCTGTGTTGGCAAATTTGATATATTAATCTCAGGCATATTAGTACTAGTATTTACGGTATTTTTGATAAATCTTGGTAGAAAAAGAGAATAATGAAAAAAGATAAAAAACATAACAAGAAAAAAACTAGCATAATGAGTTATCCGATGGAGGTACTGAATCCTGTCAGTAATTTTTTAACAGCTAAACTTCACTCTCTGGAGAAAAGAAAAAAAGAAATAACAAAGCAAGACCCATTTGCAGATAAAGATCGTGTGAATGACAATGCAGCAAGTGATATAGAGGCAGATGAACAATTTGGCCATGCAAGAACGTCGGCAATAAATAAAGAAATTTCCAGAAGCATTGTAAATATTAGGAAAGCTTTGACCAGACTCAAGTTGGGTAAATATGGTATTTGTGAAGAGTGCGGTCAAATGATCGACACCGATAGGTTAGTAGCTGTTCCTGAAGCAACTCTTTGTGCTAAGGATGCGGCAAAGAGGGAATAGTGGGATGGAACCGAAAATTATACACGAAGATGATAGTTTGTTTGTGATCGATAAACCCTCAGGTTGGATAGTCAATGAAGCTACGACTACTAAAAATCAGCCGGTGCTTCAAACTTGGCTTAGAAAATTTGAATATCCTTTAGTTAATGATACAGACAGTAGACACGGAATAGTTCACAGGCTTGATAAGGAAACAAGTGGAGTAATGATCGTTGCTAAAGATAAAGAGGCTTTTGATAAGCTTCAGGCGGAATTTAAAGCTCGGGAAGTTCAAAAGACATATGTGGCATTAGTTCATGGAAAGCTGACTCCGTTGGAAGGAGAGATAAATGTTCCTGTAGGTAGGTTGCCTTGGAGGAGAGACCGTTTTGGAGTTGTTGCGGGAGGAAGAAATTCGCAGACATTTTATAAGGTACTTGAATTTTTTCCGGGTAATAATGCGGGGCATACGTTGGTTGAATTTTATCCAAAAACGGGAAGAACTCATCAAATTAGAATTCACTGCAAATATATTGGTCACGCAATCGTAGCAGACGATTTTTACGCGGGCAGAAAGACCTCAAGAAACGACAAAAAATGGTGTCCCAGACTTTTTTTGCACGCAAAATCTATTAAATTTACTCACCCTGTTAGCGGACGAAAAGTTGAATTTGCTTCCGATCTTCCGGAAGATTTAAAGTTGGTTCTCAATTCTATACACGATATAGTTTGAATATATAAAACGCGTAGGCCGCTAGATACAAAAGCCCGTAGTATCGGGGAATGTTGGTTCCCATGTATTTATGACTAAGCACAACAATACTTATTACAATTACGGCCATATAAATAAGTGTGAATATATCAATAGAGTAAGGAGTATTGTTTAAAACAATAAGGATAGCTCCAACTACCGACAGATCATAAATATTACTTCCCTGAATACTGCCATAGAGAAGCTTCCAATCCTGCCTCATCCCTGAGGCAATGGTTGCTGCAAGTTCAGGCAAAGAAGTTCCAAGAGCAACTAATGACAGACCAATTATTTCCTGATTTATATTTAGTACTTGTGAGATTGTTATTACATCAGTAACTAAATATTTACTACTAATGATTAATCCTACAATAGAAACACCGATACCGATAAGATAAAAAACTGGGTTTCCCTTGTTTTTTTCAAGCTTTGATAGTGCCTTTCTATCCTCTTTATTGCTGCCGTTTCTGCCCCAGACGATTTCAGTTATGATAAAAAATACGTAAAACATCAATAAAAATATTCCAAGAGTTTTTCTTAGAGTTTCCGGTAGGAAAAATAAAATAACAAAAAATAATGTAACGAAAAGAAGAAGAATATTATTCTTCTGAGTTTTCTCGGTACCAATTCTGACAGGGAAAATTAAAATATTTAAGCCCAAAATGAGACAAATATTTACTATGCTTGAGCCGATGATGTCGCCGAAAGATACCAACGGCGCGCCTTGAAGTATGGCAGAAATACCAACAGAGGTTTCCGGTAGGGAGGTGCCAATGGCGACTAATGTGGTACCTATAATTAAGGGAGATATTTTTATCCTTGAAGATAGTTTTTCAGAAAATTTGAGAAGAAGAGACGCTGAAATAATCAAAAGCAGTAGGCAAAATAAAAATTTTATAAATATTTCAGGCATACTTTTATATTACCAGATTTTTAGATGTTAGTTATTCTATAATGCGTTTCACAACCTCTTTACACGCAGGAAAATAGTCCTTAAACTGAGTTTATGGAACTTATTCTGGGACTTTTTTTTGTGATTGTTGCTGCTACTCTCGGAGGATTTTTGGCGAAACTTCTTAAACTTCCAAGTCTTGTTGGGTTTATTATTGCCGGAATTCTAGTCGGATCAGTTCTTCCTGCAAGTCTTAAGGAAGTTTCGTCACTTGCTGATGTAGGAATAATACTTCTTTTATTTTCAATCGGGCTCGAACTTTCTTTTGACAGACTTTCAAAATTTCTGAAAATTGCCGTACTGGGCTCTTTAATTCAAATAGTTTTTGCGGTGTTTTTATTTTATCTAATTTTGGGTGTTTTTGGCCTTTCTGAGCAAGCTTCTCTTGTTTTGGCTCTTGGTTTTTCGGTTTCTTCAACGGCTGTGGTCGTAAAAATGTTGGGTGATAGGGGAGAACTGGATACAATTCATGGGGGAATTATTTTTGGGTGGCTCCTGGTGCAAGACCTGGCAGTAATTCCAATGATGGTTATTTTGCCGTTTTTGGCCGGTTCCGGCGGAAACGCAGCCTTTGATATTTTCTTGTCTTTAGGAAAAGGAGCTTTGGTGATTTTAGGAGTAGTTTTTCTCGGCAAGAAAATTGTTCCTTATATAATCCATCTTTTAGCAGGAACAAACTCCAGAGAAGTTTTGCTTTTGGCGTCGATTGCACTGGCTTTGGGTACAGCGGCAATAACTTCATTTTTCGGAATTTCACCTGCACTTGGTGCTTTTTTGGCCGGTATTGTTATTTCAGGTAGCCAGGAGAACCATGCTATTTTTGCCGAAACCAGACCATTGAGGGATTTATTTGTTGCCCTTTTCTTTGTTACATTGGGATTTTTGGTCGTGCCGTCGGTAATAATTTCAAATTTGGGCCTGATTTTAATCCTTTCGGCAATCATCCTTTTACTAAAATCAGTTATAGTCTTTGTTATTAGTATAATTTTTGGTTATCGGGGCAAAACGGCAGTTGCCAACAGTTTTGCTTTGGCGCAGGTAGGAGAATTCGCATTTGTTATATTCTCTGAGGCCTTAGCACTTAATCTATTGAATAAAACAGAAACATCAATAGGAATTTCAGTTGCTCTTTTGACGTTAGTGATATCACCCATACTTTACAACTTTACCCTTCCTTTTTGGAGAAAAATGAAATCGCTCACTTCTGGTTCAAAATATTTCTCAAAGCTTTTTTCGGTTGGGGAAAAGTATGAAGTACCTGATGGGGAATATAAAGACCATATTATTATTTGCGGATATGGCAGAGTTGGTAGGTGGATTGGTAGAGCGCTTCAGGATTTTGAAGTGCCTTTTGTCGTAGTTGAGTATGATCAAAATGTTGTACAGGATCTTAAACAAGCCAATATCCCCGTGATCTATGGAGATCCGACCGAGCCTGAAGTTCTGGAAGCTGTAGGGGTTAGAAGTTCAAAAGCAGTAATATTGGCAATTCCCGATAGGATCGCTCAGGAAACATTAGTTGCCTATGTACAGACGGTTGCTCCGGCGTCTAAGATTATTTCCAGGGTACATCAGGATTCGGATTGGGAAAAGTTGAAAAGTTTGAAGGTCGATAAAATTGTTCAACCGGAATTTGAAGCTGCTATAGCAATTGTTAAAGGTGTGTTGATATCAATGGGAAAGAGTAGGGAAGAAATCTCATCGGCTACCAAGAGTTTGAGACTGTCACATAGATAATTGTGTAATTAAAAATTATGAAATCTGCCCGAAGACAAGCCTACGTTGCCAGAAAAAATCAAAATCAAAAGAAAGAGAGGAAAAAATCTTCACTCTTCAGATTTTTTATTCCCGCGTTGCTAATTGTTGGTATTTATCTTTTTATAAAACTAAACACCAATGTTTGGAATGGAAATGACAAAATTTCAGTAGTCTATAAAGATAATAACGGCGATATTGGAATTACCATTTTGGATCCGGTGCTTTCCGAAACAACCACCTTAATAATTCCCGGTGATACTCAAGTCGACGTTGCCCGAAACTACGGCACATATCGCATTAGAAATGTTTGGCAATTGGGGATTGATGAAAAGATCGGTGGATCACTTTTGGCAGAGACTGTAACTCAGAATTTTCTTTTCCCCGTATCTTTATGGAGCAGTAGACCTCCTGGTTTGGATAAAGGAAATATGAAGAGTATTCTGGATTTTGTCTTTTTCCCGGGTCAAACAAATATTTCCTTTTGCGACAGGGTACACATGGCGGCCTTTTCAGTAAAAATGTCCGCTTTGGGAAGAACAGAAATTGATCTTGGGAAAAGCAAATTTTTAGATAAAAAGACTTTGAATGATGGTCAGTCGGGATACTTAATTAGTGGACAAATTTCTCAGAGATTAACAGTTTATTTTTCAGATAACGATATGGAATCGGGAAATGTAAAAGTAAATATTTCCGACGCGACTGGATCCAGCGGAGTTTCAGAAAGGTTGGGTGAGATACTTGAAGTAATGGGAGGAAAAATTGTCTCTATAGATAAAAAAGGTTCAGCCGAGGAGATAGATTGTGTTGTCATGGGGAACAATGCCGATGTTGTAAAAAAAATTGCAAGTTTATTTTCCTGTAAAATTGATAAAAAGGAAACTTCATTTGATTTGGATATTAAAATTGGAACTAAATTTGCCGAAAGGTTTTAATAAAAACTAATCTTCTTCCGATACATCTTCTGTGGTACTGGTATCGGGTAGGTCATTGTGAACCAGCTCCGGAGGGGTAAAAGAAACGTAGTCAACTTTTTCGGGAAGAAAAGAAGGGAATTCTTCATTTCCCGCCGCTTTTTCAACTTCTCTTACAAAAACAGAAACTTCTTTGTTTTGGACAGACATAATCAATGTCTGGTATTTATTGCCTTTTTTAATTAGATGTTTTAATCTGGCGGCAATGTCGTCAGGAAGTTTACCGACATATTTTCCTTTAAGAGTATTAATAGAAACCCTATGGGAGTAGGGAGTAAGTTTTACCTCTTCCCCCGGATCTAAATGGATGTAGTTTTCAGTATCACCCAAATTCATCAGCTTTATAATTTTTGTTTTTCCGGGTTCTTCCAAAAAAGACTCATTACATGATAGAGATGTAGCTGCCTCTAAATTATTGGCAAGTTTAAGCCGATTGTTAAATTTAAGTGCAATCTGGTGTGACGGATCGATTTCTAAAATTTTTTTTGTATACTCTTTTGCTTTAGAGATTTTCCCTACCTCCATAGAAGCATGCGCAAGCCTACAAAGAGCATCGGTATCATTAGGGTTGTTTTTTAGGATATCTAAATTGACCTCAATGGCCTCGTTCCATTTTCCTGAAAGCGCTAAGTTGACAGCTGTCTGAGTGGCAGAAGTGTCCATTTTTGTTTTAATTTTACTGTAATTGAGTATAGGGGGGTGGGGGTGAAAGTCAAGATTCTATTTACCTTGCAAGGTATTTTTGGATCACCTCAAAGTTTACTAAAACTCCTTTAAGTAGTATAATTGGCCGAAATTGACATGAAATTATTAACTACATCGGCAATGATGTGGATGCTCAGAAAGAGCATAAAGGTCTTTTTAAAAGACTAGTATACCCGCCTATATGGCGGGTTTTTTGTACCGTCAAGATTAGACTTTAAGAAGGCCTTGTGGAGTGTACTAAAGCATTGATAAAATAAAATGACAAAAGAATTTGTAACAAATATGCACGAGGATAAAACAGAGCATGGTGTTAGTCCGTTTAGGTTTGCACGAGAAAACATTGTTCCCAAAGGCACAAGAACACCGGAAACTCCCAAAGAGTTTATTGAAGCTGCCACAAATGCCGTTATTGTTGGCAAAGAACCGAAATTAGATACTGTTTCGGATGCTTCTTTTGTTGCACGCTCAAAAATAGAAGCGATAGAACAAAACAACAACCTCCCTACAAATGTCAGGAAGTTTGCTGAAGGACTAAAAGATAATATAAAAGAATGGTCAGACAATGTTGGGGGAGATAAAAAGATAGGGGAAGTTATCAGAGCTGATCAAATAAAAGGTTTGCCGGAGGAGGATTTGATAGACGCTAGAGATTTGCCCGGTGCAGGTAAAGCTGTAGAGATTGCAGCTAGGGCTGGTACAGCAGGAATATTGGCATTTCAGTTGGCAGGGTGTACGGATCAGACAAATAATAATTCAAACGTCGAAACTCCTGCTTCGGGAGAGGCAGTAGCTGTTGGGCTTCTTGATGAGACAGAAATAGACAGTCTTCCAAATGGAGAAGTAAAGGATTCACTTCAGACAGAATTAGACAGTGTTAAAAAAGACTGTGCTGAAGTCCCCGGATGTATAGAGGATACAATTCAGATTTACAGAGTTAATGTAAATGATGGAAATGAGGGGATAAATGTTTTTTCCTATCGCTTTGCCAATATTGATAATGCCGAAGGTCTACGCACTCAGATTTTGAGCATAATGGACGGCAAAACCAAAGAAACTACCACAATTAACAAAGATCTTATAGCAAAAGACACTAAAATTGACGGAATCCCTACAAGAGTTTTTGGATATATCGATGATTTGGGTAACAGCCACTACATATTAGTTGACAGACAAACCCAAAACGGAGATATGTTCCAGATATATGATGCGGATGGGGACGTGTACGACGTTATCACCCAAAACGAAAAAGAAGTTCAGGCATATTCACACCTTTGGCAGGAGCCAAGTATTGTAAAAGCCGAAGCGCTCCCTACAAGCAATCCTACAGAAACTATCAGTTTTGAAAGATATACATTTCAAAAGGGGGATACAATGGAAAGCTTGGCTGCAAAATATAACATCTCAGTAAGTGATTTGTTAAGTGCTGATGAAGAGAGAATCTATCGATTAATTCCTGACGGCGGATATATAGGTAAAGAAATTCTTATACCTAGTAAAGGATTAAGCCAGGAAGCTATTGAGGAGAATCAAAAAGAATTGTTAGATAATGCCCCAGAGGTTGAAGGTTATACAAAAGAGAACTGTTTTAACGGTTTTGTCTATTATAGAAATTCTGAAAACCAAAAAATTGACATAGTTTGGGATAAGGAATCAGGAGAGGTGATGGGGTATTATATTGCCAAAAACGGAACGGTTTTATTAACTGAGGGTACTGTATTGAAAAAGTCTGGACAGCTTGTGGTAGATAACAATAAGGAAGAGGATTTTGATGAGGCCATAACTCTTTGGAAACAAAGATTTATTGAGCAAGGAAATCCATTCGGAATAACAGAAGACACTCCAATTCAACTAGAATATAGAGATTGGTGGTCAGGAATGTGGACAAACAGACTTAGAACAATAATAAATTATGGTGAGGGATATGGTGGGACTGGTTACTCAATGACTTGGACACAAAATGGCTCAATTAGATTGATTTTCAGTAGAAGAAGTGAAGGGTTTATTTATTTGGGTGAAGAATTAGCACCAAGTCAGGCTTCTATTTCAACTGCATCCCTTCTTTTTTATACAGAGCCCAATAATATAAGTGCCTCAAATGAAAAAATTCCCTATCTGGTAAAGGATAACCTCGCTGCATATCTTGAGTATCTTAATCATTTATTTGACGGACAAGATCCTCGAATAGACAAAAACCTCAAAGGGGCTGTGGTGGTTCAATAATATGTTTTTTTTATTTTACTTCAGACACGGTTATATGATACATTAATAATGATGACTCGTAGGGTTTATTTTTTGGCCTTTATTGTTTTAATGGTTATCACCTTTGGGCTTCTAATTTTTTATTGGAAATTGGGTGGACTGGATGGGTTTATTGCAGATTTTCGTAGTAAATTTAATGTGTTGTTTGGTTGTGGGCGAGTAGATCTAATTAATAATATAGAGGGTTCTACCTTTTCAATGGATGAAGAAAAATTTCTCAAAGAAGTTGATGCTATGGGGATTTGGAGTGGAATAGATTTAGACAACAGATCGTCATCCAATACTATTCAAAGATTTAGACCTTGCAATATAAAAGTGATTTTCACAGACTATATTTATAGTGATTTGCGTGTGCATAGATACTCCAATGATAAATATATTGGATCAACAAAGGTTGATGAAGAGGATAGGAACCTTTTAGTATATGTAGGGGTTGGTTCAGAATTTCTAACTGGGAGTTTAACAGCTGTAAATGTTGCTGTGGATTATATTATAATGTCGGATCTACATACTAGAATTTTTAATAGTAGTGGGGCTGTCTCTGGTTTTCAAAGGGTTACAGAAGGTAGTATTTTTACAATATCTAATTTCTAGAATGAAAAAACGATTGTTATTTTTTATAGCGCTAGGTTGCTTTTTAATGATACAGTTGTTTCTCGATAATTCAGTAAAAGCACAGTGTATTGGGAACGCGGTTTGTATTCCCCTGATGCCTAATTATTCCCCACCAGACTGTGAGCTTGGTGTTAATTGTGTTGAAACATGGAAATGTCCCGAAGGTGCGGGTGGGGCAGGTGTGGTAGTAGGATGCACTGAATACAGTTCAAGCTGTGTACCTAGTTGCCCTTATCATTATGCAAACTGTTCTGCTGCAAACAATTGTTCAAGTTCAGCAAGCCCAACTCCTACTGGTGGTGGCGGGGCGGGGTGTATCTCCAGTAGAGGGCATACAGAACTTCCTGTTGTTTGCGAAAACACAGGTTTTTACGGCCGTACTTATGCCACGGGTCGAAGTACCACGGATCCTGTTGCGGAAACATATTCCTGTGCCCCATATGCCGCGCCAATCGGAGGGGAAACATGTCTTTATTGGATGAACAAATGGACCGGCTATCTGAACATTCCCGAGGCGGGGGATTATGAATTCTGGATATCATACCATCCTAAATTGAAGGTGCAAATCGATGTGAATCAGAATGGGACTTTTGATACTGCATGCGGTTCGGATACTGTCGGTGATAATTACGTTTATATTTCAGGTTCATGTAAAGATAGGTACAGATACCAGAGATTGGTTAATTGGGGTCTTGTTACTTCCGCTGGTGGAGGCACTTGCTGGGAAGATTATGCCACTAGGACTTATTGTGATTATGGAAGTCATTGCCAAAATGCCGACTACAGAACTTACTACAGAAATAGAGATCTCGGGATTAGAACATTTGTCATAGGCGAATATTATCCGGAAGTAATTGTTCCACTTGGTGTAGAACAGGTTGGCACTACCGAATGCCCGATTGCTGCGAACAATCAACATGCCGCGAGAGATGGAGGTGATGAACCAAGCTGGTTTTACAAAGGCACTGGCAATTCTTACTTTACCAGAACTCTTGGATCCGGCTCTGTTTTGGTTGATATGGCTTATACTTCTGCCGTTGATAAAGCCTCGCTCATGAGTCATGCTTTGACATTTAAATACCGCAAAGTGGGAAGCACTGAGTGGATTAATTTAAACGATGCTTCCACATACCCGAGTGGTGTTTGCCCTGTAACTCCGTGCCTCGAAGAAATTTCTTCCATCGACGCCTGGTGGCAGGTCAAAGATGCAGATGTTGTTACCAATGGTGGGATTACAACCAATGTTGCCGAGTCCGGTCAGGTTTTTGATCTGGAAGGAAACGGTGGGTCACCTGGGGTTGTTGTTTATACTGGCAGTACGGATTTAACTACCTCCAACGTCTCGGAAGAGGGCTGGCTGGCAAACACTTCCACTTCTCAGGCTAGAGTGTTTAATTCCAAGTTTTTTGAAAATAGAATTCCCTCAGACGCCACCATTAATGAAATAAATTCCAGTTCGATTGACGGAACATATTTGGAAAGCGGAACAGTATCGGGCGACGGGTATATTTGGTTTGTTTATGATGCAGGTAGTACAGGACTTGATTTAAATATTACTTCGGATGCAAATCTTGGCAGCAATAAGGTTGTACTTTTTGTTAAAAATGCGAACCTTACTATTTCCGGAAACATAAACGTTACTGATGGTGCAGGATTTTTCCTTGCAGTTTCCGAAGGAAGTGTTTCGGTTGATGCATCTGTCGGTGGGGGGTCAAGTGCCAACCTGGAAGGTATATATATTGCTGACGGGTCTTTTTCATCAGGTACGGGAGGAAGTTCTTCCGATAGTCAACTTTGGGTAAGAGGAACTGTTGCGGCCTATGGGGGAGCAAATCTTGAACGTGATTTGGGTGCGTCAAATAATGATTCACCTGCTGAATTTTTTGAGTATGCGCCTGACCAGGAGCTTCTTTTCCCAATCTCTCTTTCTTCCAGAGTAACAAACTGGAGGGAAATAGCCCCGTAAATACATCGTAAATAACTAAGGCCTCATTAAATTCACTCCGAAACGGTTTCGGTGGAAATGAATTTTGGAAAAATAAATGTGATAATATTAAATTAATATATTAATGTCTGCAAGGAAACAAATATTTGAAACTGGTGATTTTTACCATATTTACAATAGGGCTGCTGCCGGTATTCCTATTTTCAATGACCCAACAGATTGCCAAGTCTTTTTAGATTGTGCTAAATATTATCGTTTCAAAAATGTACCGGCAAAATTTTCTGTTTTTCGTCAAGATACAAAAAAATACAAGATTCTTGACGCACAAAGAATGGTTTCAGTTTTGGCCTATACTATAATGCCAAACCATTTTCATTTTGAGCTAAGACAGGATGGTGATGAAGGGATACAGCAATATATTAAAAAAGTTTGTAATAGTTTTGCTCATTATTACTCCTTGAAATATAAAGAGAAAGGACATGTTTTTCAGGGGAACTTTAAAGCGGCATATATTGAAAATGATGATCAATTGCTGCATATATCAAGGTATATTCACTTAAATTCTACAACCTCTTATTTAGTGGAAGATCCCAAAAAATACGCTTTTTCATCATTTAACAATTATTTGAATGTTTTAAAAGACGATTTTATAGACGCTGATATTATTCTTAGTCTAGTTGGGTCGAGAGATAGGTATGAGCAGTTTGTGTTGAACCAAAAGAAATATCAGAGAAAACTCAAAAGGATGAGGGATTTGCTTTTTGATTAACATTTACCGTATCAGCCTCACTCCGAAACCGTTTCGGAGTAGTGACAAGGATAAATAGTAAGGGAAGACTTCCTTCTTGTCCAATTTTTTGTTAAAATAGCTTCATGAGTGGACATTCTCACTTTGCCACAATTAAACGACAGAAGGCTGTTAATGATGCAGCCAAAGGAAATCTTTTTAGCAAACTTGCCCGTTCTATTATGATTGCAGCCAAGAGTGGTCCTGATCCCGATATGAATTTCAAACTCCGTTTTGAAATTGATAAGGCCAGAGCCGTCTCTATGCCCAAAGAAAATATCGAGCGTGCAATTGCAAAAGCAACAACAGAAGCCGCAAACCTTGAAGAAATTACCTATGAAGGTTTTGGTCCGGGAGGAGTCGGAGTTATGATAGAGGTTGCAAGCGACAACAAAAACAGGACTGCACAGGAAATCGGAAATTTATTCACTAGGGCAGGGGGGAGCATGGGTGGACCCAATTCTGTTGCCTTTAACTTTGACCATAAGGGTTTTATGACTGTTGTCAAAAATGCGGATCCAGATACTCAAATGCTTTCGATAATTGATTCCGGGGCAGAGGATATAGAAGATATAGGAGGCGAATTTGAAGTTTATACCGCTCCTGATAAGCTTGCTCAGGTTCAGAAGGCCCTTCTTGCTTTAGGTTTTGAAGTCAAAAATATGGAACTAATTATGAAGCCTAAAAACTTTATAGAAATAAATGATGCTGGAGTTGCCGCAAAAATAATGAAGTTTATTGATGAAGTTGAATCTCACGATGATGTTCAAAATGTATTTACTAATGCAGATATTCCAGATGCTATTATGAATAGTGAATTATGAATTATGTATTAAGCGCACAAATAACTTTCTGTATTATTCTTAATTCATAATACTTAATACTACTAATCTATGTCTAAACGCACACGTTTTGTAATAACTTCATTCATTCTTTCCCTTGGTTTTATAGGAATACAATTTTTAAATGACCAGAATAGATTTTGGGCTATTGGGATTTTAGGTCTTTTAACTTCAGCTCTTTTTTTCTGGTCACTTTTTGAAAATCTGGGTAAGAATATGACACTTTTAACCTTAGTGCTTCCTGTTATGTTTACTTTGGGTGTAGGTTTTTTCTGGTTCCTGCTGCCTACTAACATTTTTGCCCGCATACCTATTGTTATTTTTTACGGACTTGGAATTTATATTCTTTGTTTGACTGCGAATATTTATTCTGTTGCATCAGTCAAAGCAATAGCACTTTTACGGGCGGCTAGGGGAGTAGGTTTTGTTCTCACTTTACTTGCTTCTTTCCTAATTTTCGACGCTATTTTATCGATTCGTACGGAGGTATATTTTCTTGTTCCCGCGGTGTTTATCTTATCTTTTCCTCTATATTTTCAGGGTCTATGGTCTATGGTTTTGGAAAAGAAATATTCAAATGATTTACTGGTTCTTTCTCTTGTCTCATCTCTGGCAACAGCCGAACTTTCGGCGATTTTGTATTTTTGGCCGGTAACAATTGTTGTCGGATCGCTTTTTTTGACGGCATCATTTTATATGCTCTTGGGTCTTGGGCAGGCAAAGCTTGAGGGCAGGCTATTTTCTTCAACCATCAGAGAACACCTCCTGGTGGGTATTTTGATCTTTATCGCAATGACAATTGCGACCCGCTGGGGTAATAATAATTAACAACATATAATTATTATTTTTGGAAGACATACGTGAGCAGGGGAGGAGTGGAGTGCATAACCCATAATTATCATATATGTTAAATTATAGGATAATGTTTTCACGAAATAATATAGGGTGTTTTCACGAAATGCGACACTGAAGCTTATCGAAGAAATACCGAACCCTTAGACTACACTTAGAATTGAGCGTAAATGGTATACTTTGATATAGTTCCCAGCCTCAAAATAGTACACTCTCTGTGTAAGACAAGACTCTTTACTTATGTGGATAAGATTTTCCATAGCAATACGATATCTACCTATTGGAGAAGTGTTTCTATATAGGCATTCTTCGTAATTAAAATGCACTTATTCCTCTTAGAAGTGCTGCTAGGTAAATAGCCGAACATATACACCTTCAGGGAGCAATATTGTATATAGTCGCACAATAATACTTTTGCGACGTTGTTTAAAGCCGTGGAGGGTAGCGTAGTAAATTAGTTAATAACTAATAATTTAAAATTAATAGTTATTTTATGGTTTAGTTATATATTTAAATTCTCTATTTTTGGTTTTCCTTAAAATTCTTCTCTCCGAAACTTATCCGAATGAATTTTGCCTTTTTGCGACCCCTCCCCTGTTTTTTTGTAAGAAGTTTTAATAAAACATAAATTTTGGCTAATCTTATTGATTTTCCCAGGAATACGGGATAAATAGACGATACATTATTCATCTTTTTGCCCATGTATGCCTTAAAATCGATTTAGTGAGGTTTCAGCCTCAAATTAGGCATGGAAAACGCTCAAAAAGTGTGCTAAAAAGGCATTTATGAAGGAATTTGCTCCTTATAGATTAGACAGTCTTTTTTCCGGCGACCGGATTTTGTTTAATGAAGTTTTTGGAAATCCTCTGTCTGTTGTTTGTTATGACGGAGACGGAATCTTGTTAAATTCACCAAAAGTTGTTTTAGAAAATTTTACTTGTAAAACCGGTATTAACACACATCAAAAAGATATTGATGATTGGAACTATCTAGCCATTTTGGCAAAGAAAAATGGATACTCGACGGAGAGTGCCAATAATTTACAAAGCGGTTGGTATGATCCGGAACTTTTGAAGAAAGCGGGAAGATATTTATATATGAGGCCTGTGGTACAGGAGACGGTCAAAAGGTTTGGCCGTGAGCGCAACTTTGTTTTAACGGCAAGAATGCCTGAATTGATGGATTCAACACGCTATTCTTTAAGAAAAAATTATTCGGATATACCGGTTGAGAATTTGCTAATAAGAGATGAAACCAATGTGGGCGTAGAATCTTCAATCTTCAAATCTCAAAAACTGAGAGAAAAAGCAGAATTATCCCCATGGGTAATTTTAATTGACGATACGAGTGAAAATATTCAAGCTGCAATTGAAGCTAAAATTGACAATCTTCTTTTGATTTATGTTCCTTTGGGTAGAATTAGCGTCGATTTCAAACATCCTCAAGTTGTTACTATAAAAAGATTCCCAGAAGAAAGTCAGTCAATGTACCCGTTGATGGATGCAATAGGAAAAGTATCTTTGAATGATTAGTTACAGTGTCGCACATTATTGACACCCTATTTTTATTGGTCTAATATAGATTAATGACTGAAACTGCTCAAAATCAGTCCGAGATAGCGAGAAAAATAGACGATTTTTTGGAATATCTCCAAGTTGAAAAGGGCTCCTCTCCCCTAACGATACGTGACTATAAACATTACCTGACAAGATTTGTTAATTGGATGGGTGCCGAAGGAATTCGGGAGGAATTGAAAGATATTAATCCCAATGTGATCAGGAGCTTCAGGATGTATTTGACAACCTTACCCGGTGAGAAAAATACCTTCAGTGGGAATAAGCCTCAGATGAGCAGACGTACTCAGGCTTACCATGTAATAGCTCTTAGAAGCTTTCTAAAATGGCTTACACGAAATGATTATGTTGTTATGGCTCCCGATAAAATTGATTTGCCAAAAGTCGAAGAAAGACAGGTAAAATTTTTAAATGGCGAACAAGTGGACAGACTTCTAAATGCTCCAACTCTATCTACAATCCAGGGAAAAAGAGATAAGGCGATTTTGGAAGTTTTGTTTTCAACAGGGCTTCGTGTTAGCGAACTTGTGAAGCTTGATCGTGATAAAGTGGATTTGGACAGACGCGAATTTGGAATCATTGGAAAAGGAGGAAAAGCACGTGTTGTTTTTCTTTCTCAAAGAGCCACTGATTGGCTTATTAAATACTTAAATGAAAGAGACGACCACTATAAACCTTTATTTATTCACCATAAAGGAATTTCTGCACCAGGTACTCCGGATGAAAAAATGAGGCTTACAGTACGTTCAGTCCAGCGGATGGTTAAGAAGTACTCCCATAAGATGAAACTACCGGTAGAAGTCACTCCTCACATAATGCGTCATAGTTTTGCCACAGATCTTTTAATGGCAGGAGCAGACATGAGAAGTGTCCAAGAAATGCTTGGACATAAAAATATTTCTACGACACAGATTTATACCCATGTGACCAATAAACAATTAAGGGATATCCATGAAGCCTTTCATGGAAAGGGCGGAACTACAAATTGATTGTCTATCTAATTATCTATTTTCTCCCAGGGAAATCCGGGGCGGCCAAAATGGCCATAAGTAGCGCTTGCATGATAAATTGGTTTTTGTAAATCTAACTTTTCAATAATTGCACGAGGTCTAAAATCAAAATTTTTCGATACATATTTACTCAAATCGTACCCTTTCTCGTCAAGCGCTGTAATCATCAAAGGTTCAGCTTTCCCGATAGCATAGGCTACCGATACCAGACATTGTCTGGCAAGACCCTTAGCAACAACGTTTTTGGCAACAAATCTGCACATGTACGCCCCGCTTCTATCTACTTTTGTCGGATCCTTTCCGGAAAAACATCCCCCGCCGTGGGGAATTAAACCTCCGTATGTATCAACCATAATTTTGCGTCCTGTAAGGCCGGTATCTCCCATAAACCCGCCAATTTCAAAGTTGCCCGTTGGATTAACAAGAATATTGATTCCCTTAGTCTCCCCCACTACTTTTTTAATTAATTTGTTGGTTATTTCACGGCGGACTGTCTCAATTGGGATTCCTTTTTTGTGTTGGGTGGAAACAAGAACCGTTATAATTTTTCCATTCTTCATGGTAATTTGGGCTTTGCCGTCAGGAAGTAACCAGGGAATTTTTTTGCTACGTCTAAGATCTTCCAGTCCTTTTGTCAGTTTGTGAACCATCGCCACTGCCCTGGGCAGATATTCAGGGGTTTCGTCTGTGGCGAATCCGTACATGATACCCTGATCCCCGGCTCCTCCAGTATCTACTCCCAGAGCAATATCGGCAGACTGTTTAATAATATTTGTGATTATTCTCAGTTTGTCCTTGTAACCGATATCTTTATAAACTTTTTGGGCAATTTTCGAAGCATCAAATTCTGCCTTGGTTGTAACTTCCCCACCGATTACAAAAATGCCGTGAGATCCGAAAGATTCGATGGCAACACGGCTTTTTGGGTCCTGACGCAGACATTCATCAAGCATCGCGTCAGAAACTTGATCACAGATTTTATCGGGATGGCCCTCAGTTACGGATTCTACTGTATAAGTTTTGAAGTTATTGGTTATTATTCCCATATCGTTAATGCAGCTTTGGCACCCATCCTCGATTTACTGGCTATAGCCCTGAGTGAGCTTTAGCGAATCGAAGGGTTGTCGGCGGATCATAGGGCTTGCCCCCTCCCCGCACTCTTGATACTAAATATATTTTATATTCTTCTATAAATCAGTCAATGGCTACCTGATATAATAGTTTTGTCATGCTTACACTAATTTTACCCGGATATTCATCCACTAATAGAAAATGGCTTGAAGAAACAGCGGCATCCATAAGAACAGATGGTGAGGTGAGGCCTGTTTACTGGGGACACTGGAATGATACAAATATTAAATTTGACCCCAAAATAAAAGCAAGCCTTCTTGATGGGGTCGCAGGAAAAAGGGTTGTTGATATTATTGCAAAATCATTGGGAACACTGGCTGCTTCCTATTTGATTCAAAAATCCCCTGAGAAAATCAGAAAAGTTATTTTTTGCGGATTACCTCTGAATGATATAAGTGAAGAGGAAAAACAAGTTGTTAAGACTGCATTAAGAAAATTGCCGTCGCAAAATGTTATTTTCTTTCACAATGATGAAGATCCTCACGGAGGCGTAAATGCTTTGAAGGTTTTTCTTTCCGAATTTGAAGGTGATTTTACTGTTGCCATCAAACCACGAACAGACCACGAATATTTCTATCAGGACGATTTCAATAAGTTTTTCCTTGGCTGAAATTGCATTTCCCAGATGCAATTATCAGGACGATTTCAATAAATTTCTCCTTGGCTAATTAATATACACCTCGCGGGTGCATGGGGAACTAGCGGATTTCGTAGGATAATGTAACTACGACTTCTATTTCTGTTTGCCCGGGTTCTATGTCAGGAAGAGCAACTTCTTTTGCGGATAAATCAGCTGCTTGATTTGCATATACCGATCTGGTGATACCTCCGCCTGTTTGGTTTTCCGAGATATTGATTATTTTACCGAGTGTTATGCCGGCAGCTTTTGCAAGGCCATCTGCTTTTGTTTTGGCTTCCTCTGCAGCGAGTTGTCTGGCTTCATTAAGCTTTTCCTTTTCTGTTTCATCGTTAACCTCAAAACTGACGCTTCCGATGGCATTTGCTCCAACACCGGTTGCGGTAATCAATACTTCATTTACTTTATCGAAATCTTTTACTTTCACCTCATAATTAGTTGATATCTGATAACCGGTAATTCTGTTTGTTGTCGAGGTTGTGTAATCGTATTGTGGATAAAGGTTGTAAGATGTCGTTTTAATGTCGTTTTTGTCGATTCCCAACGCAGTGATTGCTTTGACAAGGTCCTGAGATTTCTGATTTACGCTTTCCTGAATTTTTGGAAGCGAGCTGCCTACTTCCTGAATTCCCACAGTAACAACTGCAATATCGGGTGTTACAAATACTTTTCCTTCACCGGAAACAACAAGAGGATCACCCTTTTCCTGATTGGTAGAACTGATGTTTATAGCAGGTCCCCACTTGGCAAAAACAAAAAGGAGAACAAAGAAGATTATGATGCCAGCGACTGAATTACAATTATTTTGAATACTCTTTTTATCTTCACCCATATCCTTTTAATTATGTCTACTTATTAAAAAAAATTCAAGAATTAATTATTTAATTGGTTCTTCTTCGCCTTCATCATCACCCTTTTCCAAGACTGCTGCGGCGGCGACGGAATCGTTTTTGTCTGCAAAGCGCATAAGTATAACTCCCTGAGTCGCACGCCCAAGTTGGGGAATATTTTTCAAAGGAAGCTTTATCACCTGACCCATTTTGCTGGTAATAATTATTTGATCAATATTTTGGGTAACCATGACCGCGGTTTTCAGTTGCCCTGTTTTATCCGTAACCACTGCCGCTTTTACCCCCTTACCGGCTCTTTTTTGAACAGGAAATGAATTCATTGGTGTACGCTTTCCTAGTCCTTTTTCTGCTATTGTTAAAATATCTCTGAAATATTTTTTCCTTTTATCTGATGGGATATTTTCTTTAGCTGGGAAAACCTCCATACCTATAATTTCATCATTTTTATCAAGTCTAATACCTGTGACACCTGTTGTCGCTCTGCCCATTGGTCGGACATTTGCCTCGGGGAATTTAATCGATTTAGCCTCCTTTGTCAACAGAATAATGTAATCATCTCCTGCTGTAGGATGTACAGAGACCAGTTGGTCTTCCCCTTTGAGTTTTATTGCAATTAGCCCCGACGCCCTCAAGTTTTCAAATTCAGAAATATTTGTCTTTTTGATAACTCCGGTTTTCGTTGACATTATCAGGTTTTTAATTCCCAGTTCCTTAACGATAGGAAGAACGGATCTGATTTCTTCACCTTGTTCAAGATTTAGAAGATTCACTAAAGCCTGTCCTTTTGCCTGACGGCTGGTTTCAGGAATTTCCCATGCCTTAATGCCGAAAACACGGCCTTTATTTGTAAAGAACAAAATTGTATCGTGTGTAGAGGCATTGACCAAATGCTCGATCTCGTCTTCTTCTTTTGTTGTCATACCGATGACACCCTTCCCTCCGCGTCTCTGTGCTCTATAGGCGCTCGCGGAAAGACGCTTTACATATCCTGTTTTAGTAACCGTAATCAGAGTTCCTTCTTTGGCAACCAAATCTTCTTCACTAAATTCCCCTATCGCATGTTTATAAATTTTAGTTCTTCTTTCGTCACCGAATTTTTCTTTTAATTCTGTTATCTCTTTTGCAATGATATCCAAAACCTTTTGAGGGTCACGTAAAATGGCAGTCAAAGCATCAATAAGTTTCATTATTTCCTCATACTCTTTCTCTATTTTTTCTCTCTCAAGTGCAGCGAGTCTTCTAAGTTGCATATCCAAAATGGCGGTAGCTTGAAGTTCACTAAGGGAAAATCTTGCTATAAGATTCTTCTTGGCATCCTCCTGGGTTTTACTTTCTCTAATGGTTTTTATTACTGCATCCAGATTATCTAAAGCAATTTTGAGACCTTCTAAAATGTGAGCTCGCTTTTTGGCTTCAGTAAGATCAAAAATCGTGCGTCTGGTAACGACCTTTTGTCTATGTTTTACATACTCAACAAGAATTTGTTTGAGGTTTAGGGTATAAGGCGTTCCATCAACGAGGGCAACAAAATTTGCCGGAAATGCACTCTGCAACTTTGTATGTTTGTAGAGGTTGTTAAGAACTGATTTTGGTTTTGCGTCACGTTTGAGGTCAACAACAACACGCAGACCATCTTTATCGGATTCATCTCTCAGATCGGAAATACCGACAATTTTTTTGTCTCTGACAAGTTCTGCTATTTTTGCGACAAGCTCCGCTTTGTTTACCTGATAAGGCAACTCAGTTATGATAATTTGAGGCTTACCCTTAACGCCTTCTGTGATTTCAGCTATGCCCCTAACCACAATTCTGCCTCTCCCCGTTGAATATACTTCAGTAAGTGAATTCGCGTCGTAAATCGCACCCCCGGTAGGAAAATCCGGACCGGGAATAAATTTAACAAGATCTTCGATGGTAGCGTCGCTTTCAAAGCTGATTTGGCTAGGATTTACTTCTTCTTGTGTTAATCCCTTTTCTGTGCCCGCAGCAACAAGATTAATTTTTTTGATAATGAAATCTGTATGGTCTTCCTGGTTTTTTTCCGTTTCACCTTCAGATAAAGTTTTAATAACACGCCCGGATTTTATTGTGGCGATAACTGCGTCTACAACCTCCCTAAGATTGTGGGGTGGAATTTTTGTAGCCATTCCGACGGCAATACCTTCACTACCCATAAGAAGAAGATTCGGAAGAAGTGCCGGAAGATATACAGGCTCTTTCATTGTCGCATCAAATGTGTCGGCAAAATCAACTGTGTCTTTTTCAATATCAAAAAGCATAGCGTCAGCAGTTTTGGCTAGTTTGACTTCTGTGTAACGCATAGCAGCGGCGGAATCTCCATCGACGGAACCAAAATTTCCCTGGCCATGTACTAATGGGTAGCGCATTGAAAAATCTTGCGCCAGACGCACCATAGCGTCATATACGGCCGTATCTCCGTGCGGATGATACTTACCAAGCACTTCTCCGACAACTTTTGCGGATTTCGTTGTCCCGGAGCTACTGTAGTGCAATCCCATGGTATGCATCGCGTATAAAATACGTCTGTGAACAGGTTTTAGTCCGTCGCGAACATCGGGCAGTGCCCTGGAGACAATAACACTCATCGCGTAATCAACGTATGATTTAGATAACTCTGAAGTAATTTCTGTTAATTGTATTCTACCTATTTCTGTACCCATATTTACACCTTTTATAAAAAAGCATTGAGGCTAATTCAGCCTCAAATCATTCTAGCCCAAAGAGAATCAAATGACAAGCACTAGAAGTAAAGAATTTAGTTCAATAAAAGAAAACAGAGAAGCTGGCTAGCTTAAATTTGATGGTTTTTAGACCTTCAAATTCCTCTGTTTGTAAAAAAATTAGTTACCGTAACCGGCCGGATTGGCATGAGCGAGCCAGTTGTGAACAGGGCTTCCAGTAAGATCAACACCTTGATCCATGATCACCTCAAACTGGTTCCAGATACAATATCCACCATCGGGAAGTGGCGTGCCATAGGCTCCGCACTGACCTATCCATTGAATTTTATAGTGCCAAACTTCACCTGATCCACCCGGAAATGCTCCGTTCCATTCGTTGTTTTCCCAAGCCTCATAAGGTGGGTTTGTCCATTTTTCTAAGTTGCCTCTTTCCCATTCCGAATTCCACTTCATGACAAGCTTGTCATGAGCGTATGTGGGATCACCCCAGACTGTTCCGTCGAGATTACGGTCAATTCCGTCGGCAGATCCGTTGAAAATTCCGGCTACATCATTGTAGCCATATTCATCAAATCCACCAGCTGATGCATTTGTCACCGGAATTGCAAGTAATATGACCGCAATGATCAATACAAGAAACTTTTTCATGACACTCTCCTTTAACTATTAAATAGCTAGCCAGCTTCTTAGATGTTATTTTATCCTAAACTATAGGCAATTACAAATTATAGGTAGTTCACCTTTGTACAAGTTGGAAGTTGAGGATTGTATCTGTTCTCAAGAGAAGAACCTTATTCACTGTCTTGAACCCACGTTTTGTAACAGTTACATTATAATCATTTTGAGGGAGAGTGACTTCATAATGTCCGTAAGTATTGGTTTGAACCGTAACACTAGGTTGCCACCATTTTGATTTTACTGGCCTAAACTTTACGGAAGCTCTATATATAGGTTCTGAATTAGTGTAGTTGGTAACAACTCCGCTTACTACATATTTTGCGGCGGGAGTTGGTGTTGGGGAGGTCATCGACGCCAGCGTGGTAAAAGTATGGTCATCACTAGTGGTTTTAACACCGGCACTATTGGAAGAAAATACACGATAATGATACAACGTGTTTGGTGTAAGATTTGAAAGTGTTTGAATATGGTAGTTCCAGTTGAAAGATGACTCTGCTTTTGAGAACAGTCCGTATGAATTGGTTGTACCGTATTCAACTTGACCTGTTCCGTAATCGGACAAATTCCAACCTATCGCCGCGGATGTATCTGTAATATTTGTGGTTTGAATATTTGTAATAATCAGTGCATTTGAACCCGGTGTTGAACTTGGTGTTGAGGTTGGTTTTGTTGTCGGTGTCGGCGTGGTCGTTGGTTTAGAAGTCGGAGAAATGGTCGGAACAGGTGAGGTTGAAGGTAGAGGCGTCGGCGTTGAATTCAGGTTTAATGTGAGGTCTGTAACAGATGTTGTAAATTGAGTTTGATCACTTGCGACAAGTTGTGATTTGGCATTGTCGAAGCTGACTTTTGTAGAAAGGGAGCTTGCTGTTTTAGTATTTAATGGTAATGAAGCAATTTGGAAAGTTCCCGATGGAGGTGTTGACTGTGATGGATTAAGCCCCAAAACGATAGAAATTTTCCCTGTTGAATTAGCATCATTCATAGACGTTACCTTTATTACCCTGCCGAGCGATGGATATGTTGTAATTTCGTCGGTAAGTTCGATAATGTTGGGATCAAAAGAGATTTCCGTGTCAACAAAACTTGTTTGAGAATCGGTATCAGCCCATACATCAAAGCTGCTTCCCGGAGGAATTGACCATGATGGAACCTGAAAATACAGAGAGGCCTGGTGCACAGATGCTCGGGACTTTAACGACTGTTGTTTTTGCACTTCTTTAAAAATAAAGAAAGTAGCTATTATGGGAAGTGCTAAGAGAAGATATTTAAAATCAGCGGTATGTTTTCGATAGAAATCTCCTATTCTTTTACCTGTTTTTGAAAATATTGAAGTACGATTTTTGACAACTAAAATATCTTTAGTATCGACAGTTGGATTTTTATCTGCGTTTCGAAAAATATCTTCAACTTCGTCTTTAGACTTTTTGTACATTTGATCTATGCTTTGATTGAGTTTGCTTGCCATATTTTTTGGTTTAGCCATTATATGTGTTCACCCATATCACATAATCTATTCCATCCACTACGCCGCTTTTGTCAAAGTCACCCATACTGGCACCTCCTGTTACAGATTGTTTAAAATACGAAACCCAAATCAAATAATCGGCTTCATTAACTACTCCATCTCCGTTTGCATCACCTTTTGGAGAAGGTATTGGTGTTGGAGAAGGGGTAGATGTAGTGTCTTTAGTAACACAGGAATTGTAAACATTGTTCATAACCGGCCAACGATCCTGGTTTGGATGTGTAGAGGTAGGACAGTATAGATCAGAGGCATACCAACACGCTCCCCAAGTGTACCAAAGTAAGCCATCCAAAGCGCCAGTGTTTAGAAATTCACATGATTTACTATACATTTCGGAGGCTGTCGGCATCGAATATCCACCGGACATTGCAAAAGTCTGGAATAAGTAAACAAGATCTACTTTTCCGTCTAAACCGGCGGCATTTAATGCACTCCTGTCATTAATTATCTTTTGTTTAGCATAATCGCAAGTTCCCTCAGCACCACCAAAACAATGTTGCCAGGTTACTGCCACATCCATAATTTTTGCAATATCGGAAAGCCCCGTATAATCCGGAATATGTCCGCTGGCTGCCAAGTCCGTGACATTATCTACATAATTCCAAATCTGAATACCGTAGCCTTTAGCCTGAACATAACTTTTAAGTTGTGTTTTTATATCTGCCATTTCCTTTATTGTCATATAGCATGACCACTCCGGTTCATGAGCGTTAACTATGCCGATAATTTTAATGTTTCCATCGGGCCAATTGGATGGATTGTAAAAGTAATCCAACATTGGCTTGACTCTGTATATATAATCTGATGGATTGTTTTGTACATATGGGATCTCCCACCCGCAATTCGACCAGTTCGAATCGTGATTTGCCCAATCAGAGGGCCAAATAACCACATTGAAATTGTATTTTGAAGCCAGACTTGCAATGGTAGCCCAGCTGCTTGAATTGTTAATGTCGGTAGAGACAATAATTGTTTTAACGGAGTATTGGCTTAGTGTGGAATAATTGGTTTCGTCTATTGGGTTTCCTCTGTCAACTCCATAATATTTTAGTACTCGCGAGCCGGAAGGTGTTGGTGTCGGGGTTGATGTATCTACAGGAAAATAAGATAGTCCCGGAATGGATAGTTCATACATTTTTCCGTCGTTTTCGCTTGGATCTTCACCATTATCAATACCTCTGGCGACAACATATAAATTATAATTTCCCGGATCATCGGAAGTATTACTGCTTGGCGCAAAAGTCAAATCTCCGGGGTTTTTGGGGTTGGCCGCGTTAATATCTATAGTTCTTATGTATGAACCTGTTTTGGAAAATTCAAAAACTTTTCTTGAATAAAGATCAATTATATAAACTGTATTGGTACCGGCATGGTAAGCAACACCTTCAACGTCTGTTGCGTATGAACCGACATCAAAACTATTAACAAGTGAACCGGAAAGACTGATTCTGTATATTTTGTGATTTAAGCCGTCCGAAACATACAGTTCCCCGTTTCCGTAAGCTATGCCTTCAGGGTCGCTTGCACCAAAAGTTGTGACACTAAAACTGGTCACCACATCATCGGAGTTAAGATAAATGCCGTCTGAACCAGGGCTTATATCATAAATTTTCTTTGCATCGTCGTCTGTGATATACAGATGTTTATTAACAGGGTTGTATGCAATTCCTGTAGGTTCGGGAGTAAAAGATAGAGTATTTCCTTTTTCTACCAAAGTTCCGTCAAGCTTCAATTCAAAAATATTGGCTCCGGAGTATAGAGAAACCTCCTCTACTTCAGAGTCTGCAACAAAAAGCTGACCCAGGTGGGAAACATAAGTTATTCCCCCGCTGTCTGTTGAAGGAGGCGATAGTTTCGAAAGATCAGTTGTTCTTACCAATGATGCTGTCGTCGACGGTCCTGTTGTGGGTACTGGTGTGGCTGTTGATACCGATGTCGGTGTCGGCGTTAATGTCGGTGTCGGTGTGGGTGTCACGACAGGCCCGGAACCTTTTGTAAATGTTCTGGACCATACAGGAGAAGACGAACCTGTTAAATACAAACTATATGTAAAATTTCTATCATTAACATCCAACGTTGCAAACCCTCGCCCGTTCCCAACATCGGGATAGTAATAATCCAAACGTGCAGGATAAACATACTTATTGTAAGAATTCCATGTTGTAGAAGGGCTTGTGACAAACTGTTCATAACTGCTGTTTAAGCCTGATACTCTGGAACTGTCCATATGTGTCCAACCGAGAATGTGTTCGTGGCCATGGAACGTGGCGGTAAGTATCGGATGTTTGTTTATTATGTTTACAAGGCTGGTTGGCGTACAGCTGGAGTCGTTTGCCGAGGTGCAACTGCAATGAATACTGGAAATGCAGTATGCCGGCCCATGCCAAAAAAGGAAGGCATGGGTTAGACCTTTATTTTCGGCATCAGTCAGGCGGGCGTCTATAAAACTATATTGGGCACTGGTAAGTAAAGTAACATAACCCGGGACGTCTACTCCTATAAAGCGCGAGTTGCCATAGTCAAAAGAATAACTTAAATAAGAAGAGCTCGAATCCAATCCCACATAGTTAGTTATCCCGGAAGGAAGCGCTCTTGCCAGATTGTTAAAATACGCCTGCCAGGCAGCAGCGCTACCCGAAACGTGATTGTCGTGATTTCCCCGAACAAGAAAAGTTTTAGCCAGAAGGCTTCCTAAGGCTCCTGTCATAGCATTCATTCGGTCTGTGGTTACCCCATCATTTTCCAGGTCACCGTTAAAAATCGCGAATGCCGGATTCAGGGCGGACATTTGAGCGGCTGTAATTGCTAAGTCGGCACTGTTATCTTGCGAGTCTCCGAAAGAAACAAATCTAAACGATGTTTGGGCTTGAACCGGGGAAATTGAGAAAAAAAACAGAAATACTAATGAAAGTACTATAACATGCAACCATGTGGTAAGAGTTCTCATCCTCGAACTTACATACCTACAATATTTATAATGACTGAAACCAAATTCCTTGTCAATACCCCAAAATGAGGCTAATTAACTATCTTTTTTTTTGGAAATACGAATAATTCCGTATGAGATTAATGCTATAGCAAGAATAATCCCAAGAGAGATCTTTTTGTGGGTTAATATCCAGCGGAGAGGCTGTGGAGTACTGTTGCCAAATTCATTAATCTTGTCAATTAGATTGGTTTCGGAAGAAATTTCTGGTTCAGGGCTGGGTGAAGCTTCAGTTCCAAGAACACTACCGGCAGCTTCCTTGGTCGGTAAAATCAGTTGTTCTCCGGAAACTCCGGGTGTGGGAGTAATTACAACAGTAATTGTTTCTCCACCATCTCCGACAAGCGATGAAGAGTTTCCTGCTTTGTCGATTGCCCTAAGATTATAGTAAAAGGTCTTACCTGCTAACGGTACTGAATGATCCTCATAAGTCATCGGAGATCCCCCTCCACCGGGCTGTGTTGTTATTTCGTGTGCACTATCTGCTGTAAAGTCCGGAGTGTCTCCTCTGTAAATTATCACTTTTGAAAAATCACTGTCGCTGGGATTTGTCCAATGAATTCTGACTCCGTCGGAAAGACCGTCTTTGTAGTAATCAGAAACCGGTGACGGCCCCGATTTATCAAAAATGGTGGTTGTAGACTTGCTCAAAGCTCCATCAGTTACTGAGAATGTATACTCCCCTTCTCCTGTAATCTGGCTGGAGGTAATCTGAACTTGGCAAGGATTGACCGTTAAATCAACCGTGGCAAAACTAACTGTGGATCCACCGCTTTTGGTGACGGAAAAAGTAACCGAGGATGCATCACTTGTGCATGAAAGTTTAAAAGTATCGGTATTCATGTAAGACGGCAATGTTTGAATTGCTAACACACTAGCCGCTTTTACCGATGGAGCAGAAACCAATCCTGCAAGCATCATTAAACCGGATATAAGCCAACTAATTTGTGTATTAAATTTATTCTTTTTCATTTTCGTCAGTATTTTCTTCACTATTCGTTTCTTCTTCTTTTTCGTTTCTTTTAACTCTGGTTTTAGCGATTACATTTAGTACAATTCCGGCAGCTAATGCACCTACTGCAGCAATAAGCACCCAAGTTGGATTTCCGGTTGCAGGAAGCTCAGTTGATAATCCCAAAACCTG
>CAZWNZ010000002.1:0-99532 GCA_964635715.1 uncultured Gammaproteobacteria bacterium
TGGTGAGTAATCGAGTTTGTCGGTGGAAATTGTGGCGCTACCATCTTCTTTGTACTCAAGGTCAAAATCACTGACGGAGGAAGTATCGATTGTCTGGTTTTCATAAATTATTGCAGAAATTTGACCACTTTCTCTCGGTTCTTCCGGTGGACCCGGTGTGGTTGGATTACTTTCCGGTGCTTGTATCTCAGTTGGTTGGTCAGTGGAAGCAGGTGTAGAGATTTCTTCAGAAATTGGGGTTAACTCTGGGGTAGGTGTTGTTAAATCTATTGGTGTTTCGGTCGGAATCGGTGTCGACTCCTCACTTGGTGAGACGGTAGCTTCCGGTGACGGGTCAGTAGTTGCGGTTGCATCAGGCGTAGGCTCCGGAGTCATACTTGCTTCTTGGGCTAAAACAGACAAAGGGGCAATAAGGCTATTGAGAAGCATGGCAGAAGCAGCGATGATAGAGAGGAATTTCTTCATCTAATTCTCAGATTATAGTATTATAATCTCTATTGTCAAATTTTTACTTTGTTTCCTCCAATTTTGCCAAAACAACAAGTCTTTTTACCGTTGTTCCCGGCGGGTAGCAAGTTTGAAGAGTGAGGGTTTTCTCTCCTACTGAAAGAGGCTCCATATATTGAACGTCTGTTGGTTCCACCACTTTTTTATCGTAAACAAAGTATTTGTAAAGATAGTTTCGATAGTAAATATCTATTTCGTCACCGGTTTTCAAATGTCCAATAAGGAAAAAAGCCGCGTTGTACCTTGCGACATTATAAAAAGCATCGGTTGAGTGAGCAAAAAGAAAAACATTTCCGATTTGGCCCGGGTATACGGTTCCTGCGGCATGAGCAACACCACTTTTAAGCGCTTTAAGATATTTTTCAGAGTCGGAAGCGTCAACGTTTGCAGTAATTGACGAAGTGGTATTTAATTTCGGTATGGTTATGGAAAAATCCGTATTTATGGGTTTAACTACTCTTTGATAGTTCCATTCACCGTCTTTATCTATAGTATAGGAAACTCCGGCAATTCTACTGGATTCGTATCGAACCTCTTCACTTAAAATCGGACCGAAGATAAATAAAAGAAAAGCTAGACCCAGAAATATAAAACCCAAAGAAATTTTTCTCATGTTCCGCTATTCATTATATTATCTAAATCAAATAAGCGGCAAGTAATATGTAGAAATTAGACAAGAAAGGGTGCAATCAGAAGAGCAACGATATTTACAATTTTAATCATTGGGTTGATAGCCGGTCCTGCAGTGTCTTTATATGGATCTCCTACTGTATCGCCGGTGACGGCAGCTTTGTGAGCCTCGCTTCCCTTTCCGCCAAATTTTCCGCCCTCAATATATTTTTTGGCATTGTCCCAGGCAGCACCGCCTGTGGTCATAGAAATTCCTACAAAAAGTCCCGTAACGATTGTTCCTGTCAAAAGCCCTCCGAGCGCCGATGGGCCAAGAGTAACACCTATTAAGATTGGAGCAACAACAGGAATAAGTGCAGGAATAATCATTTCGCGAAGTGCGGCTTGTGTAACAATATCAACGGCACGGCCATATTCAGGCTTAGATTTTCCGGTCATAATTCCCTTTATTTCTTTAAACTGGCGTCTAATTTCAACAACAATTGACTTTGCGGCACGGCCAACAGCCTCCATAGCATATGCGCCGAAAATATAGGGAAGAGATGCACCGATTATGAGTCCGACTAAAACTTTAGGATCGGAAAGTGAAAATACAAAATGTGCACCGAGTTCTTCGGTAAAACTGGCAAAAAGAACTAAAGCCGCAAGTCCCGCGGAGGCAATTGCATACCCTTTGGTAACTGCTTTTGTGGTATTTCCGACAGCATCAAGAGCATCGGTTACGTTTCTAACTTTGGCTTGCTGATTAGTCATTTCCGCAATTCCCCCGGCGTTATCGGTAATTGGACCAAATGCGTCAATAGCAACAACAATTCCGGTTAAAGAAAGCATCGCCATTGCAGCAATTGCAATTCCAAAAATCCCGGCCAGGGCAAATGAACCCAAAGTTGCCAAAGATATTACGATTACCGGGGCAAATGTGGACTTCATGGAGTTGGCGAGACCCGCAATGATATTTGTTCCATGACCTGTGGTCGAAGCCTCGGCGATAGTTTGGACAGGCTTGCTGTTTTTGCCTGTGTAATATTCTGTAATAATAACCATGATAAATGTGACCGCAATGCCAATTAATGAAGCCAAATAAATTTGAATAGAAGGAGTAATAAAGTAAAAAATAACTGCTGCAATTACTGAAGCGACTGCAAGTCCTTTATAAAGAGCCGGCATGATTTTTTTGTTTTTGCCGAGTTTTACAAAGAATGTCCCGACGATAGATGCAATAATTGCTGCTGCACCAATCATTAGAGGAAGTTCTGCCGATTTTCCAAGAAGTATCGCAGCAACTGAAGTAACAACGTATGTTTCAAAAAGGTCTGCTGCCATTCCGGCGTCATCCCCTACATTGTCACCAACAAGATCCGCGATAACTCCCGGATTTCTTGGGTCATCTTCCGGAATTCCTGCCTCAACTTTACCTACCATATCTGTTCCAACATCAGCACCTTTAGTATAGATTCCTCCGCCAAGACGGGCAAAAACCGAGATTAAAGATCCACCGAATCCAAGTGCTGCAAGAGGTGCCAAACTTCCGCCTGTTTTGGTAATAATAAAGTAAGTTCCGACAACGGCTAAAAGACCCATGCCGGAAACCAAAAGCCCGGTTACACTGCCTCCGTTAAATGCCACAGTTAATGCCCTTTGAAGTCCGTTTTTAGCGGCTTCAGTTGTTCTGACGTTGGCTCGGACTGCAACGTTCATACCGACAAATCCTGCGGCTGCAGAGAAAACTGCTCCGATGATAAAAGCCAATGAAGAAACCTTACCGAGAGTAAAATATAAAACTACTGCTATTACAAGAGCGATTATTCCGACAACTTTGTATTGCCTTTTGAGGTATGCTTGTGCTCCTTCAGCAATAGCATCGGAGATGGCAACCATGTCAGGAGTACCCTTTGGTAGTTTAATGATTCTTATGGTTTGGACCACTCCGTAGATAATTGCAATAATACCTGCAAGAAGCGAAATCAGCAAAAAGTTCATAATGATTGGTATTTTAATGTTAGAATTTTAGGCAGTCAAGACGATGATTTTTAAAACAGATACGGAAGATATCAAAAACGAATGTATCGGTATGGTGCAAATTCATAGCGCCAACGTATGTATTGTTTCAATAAAAGACATTGGAAAAGACATTCCAAACTGTGATGGATTAATTACAAACGATCCTGAAGTTTGTTTAAAAGTATCGGTTGCTGATTGTATTCCTTTGGCACTTTCCGATAAAAACGGTAAATGTATTGGCCTAATTCACGCCGGATGGAGAGGTTTGTCTAAAGGAATAATTAAAAATGCGATAGGTTTGATGCATAAAAAATTCGGAATCAATCCATACGATTTAAATGCAGAAATAGGCCCACATATTTGTTGGAGGCACTATCCTATTGGTGATGATTTGGTCAGAATTTTTTCGGACTACACGAAAGCTATTAAAACTGATGGTGATAAATCTTTTTTAAGTTTAAAAAGCGTTGCTTTACAACAACTAATTAAATGCGGAGTAAAAAGACAAAATATAAAAGTCAGTAAGATGTGCACTTTTGAAAATATTTCTCTTCCTTCATACCGCCGTGGAGATATGAAAAGGCGTATATATTACGTTTTAAAATCTTGATAATCTACTTGACATAGTATTTTTAAAAAAGGGATACTGGGTAGTCGTAGATAAGGAGGTGATACCTTATGGCGAAAGCAAAGAAAAAAACTGTCCGCAAAGTAGTCAAAAAATCTCCGGTTAGCAAGAAATCGGTTGCAAAAACCAGCAACAGGTTAAGCATAATGCTGATTATCCTTGCAATTCTGGTGTTTGTGTTGGCAGCACTCTCAATGAGCTAACATTCACCCACGATGGGTATGTTTTGCAATTATTTTGTGATGATTGGGGTGTTTGATTCAGGAATCCCGTGCAATTGAAAGTTGGAAATAATTTCTGGCAGGATTGTTGTCTGCCCTTCAAAAGCATATGTAAATTTTTCTTCTCCTTCGACTTCAATTTCCATTACTTCCACCTTTTTCTTAGAGAAGCCTATTTTTATAGTATGCTGACATTTTTTGTCGGGATCATAATGGGAAGAATAAAATTCAAATTTTATTCTTGGAGCAGTTTTGATGGTACTCAAATCCGCAACAGATAATCCCATTCCTGCTTCCTTTAGAGATATTGAAACCGAACAACCTCCATAGGGAGAATTTAAGTAATTAGTGATACCAATTCCTATTTGATTACAGTCATAATAATCGTTGTAGGTTTTTGGAGATAATGTGATTTTGGAGTCGTCGTGATAGAAAGGGTTACGCAAGCACACATCTTGCGAAAAATTTGATTTTTCCCATTTAAAACCAGAAATATTTTGTGATGCAATTAGTATCCGTGATTTGGCATCCCAGATATTCATTAATGTTAGTAACGATCCATTTATTTTTTCAAATAGACATGAAGATACCGGATAGATTGGGTTACCCATTTCCTCAAAGGCTATTTGTTTTAATTGAAGATAACTTTGATTTTGAATAGAAATTATTTCTGAAGTTTTGAATAGCTCTGGTAGGGTAACTATTTTTGGATAGATATCTTTTTCGGAACCAGATACAAATAAATGTTCTGACATATTTGCTATGGCAGATAATCTTTTTATTAAATATCCAAATTTGCCATTTTGGCGTGAGTTTGGATATATTTCTTTCTTGGCGGAACCTCTTCTCCCATGAGCATCTCAAACATATTGCTTGCAGCTTCGGAATCTTCTACGGTTACCTGTTTAAGTGTTCTTGTTTCGGGGTTCATTGTTGTTTCCCAAAGCTGGCTGGGGTTCATTTCACCAAGACCTTTATAGCGCTGGATACTGACCTTTTGGTTTTTAAATTCTGTAACCATTGATTCCATTTCCTTTTCGTCGTAAGCATATTTAATGTCTTTACCCGACTGAACTTTAAATAGAGGCGGAAGAGCTATGTAAAGATATCCTTTGGTGATTATTTCCGGTAAATGTCTGTAAAAAAGAGTTAAAAATAAAGCATCAATATGAGCTCCGTCGACATCTGCATCTGTCATGATAATTATCCGATGGTATCTTAATTTATCGTAGTTGAGTGTGTCCCCTATTCCGCAACCAAGGGCGATAACCAGGTTTTTAATTTCTTCCGATTTAAGAATAGTATCAAGTTGCTTTCTTTCGGTATTCAATATTTTTCCTCTTAGCGGCAAAATTGCCTGGTGTTTTCTGTCACGTCCCTGTTTTGCTGAACCTCCTGCGGAGTCTCCTTCAACTAAATATAGTTCGGAAACTTCAGGATCTGTACTTTGACAATCGGCAAGTTTCCCGGGCAAAGAAGCTCCTTCAAGTGCTCCTTTTCTAAGTACTGCATCTTTTGCGGCTCGGGCAGCCAAACGGGCGCGGGCTGCCAGTGTAACCTTTTCAACAATTTTTCGTGCATCTGCGGGGTGTTCTTCAAAATACGTATCCAAACCATCTTTGACGGCAGCCGCTACAAATCCTTGGACTTCGGGGTTGTTCAATTTTGCTTTCGTTTGACTTTCAAACTGCAGGGACTCTGAAGGCATTTTAATATAAACAATTGCAGTTAAACCTTCTTTCATATCATCGCCTGTAAAGTTTGCCTCTTTATCTCCACCTCCGTTTTTACCGTTGCCGTTTTGCATGCGTTTAAAGTAATCGGTTATTGCGCGAGTTAAGGCGATTCTGAAGCCGGTTACATGTGTTCCGCCGTCCGTTGTATGAATACCGTTTACAAACCCCTTAACATTCTCGTTGAAAGAGTCAGAGTATTGAAGTGCCACTTCGCAGGAAATGTTTTGATCGGCCTTTGAAACATAAACTGTATCGGTTAAAACATTTTTACCCCGGTTAGTGTGTGTTACTAAAGATTTTATTCCTCCTTCAAAGTAGAAACTCGCTTCGTCACCATCGTTTTCGTCTACAAAATGAAACATAAGTCCGGCAACCAAATAACCTCTGTCTCTCAAAAGATTTTTAACTTTATTGTTTTCCAGAATAAGATCGCCAAAAATCTCTTTATCGGGAATAAAGTTAGTAATAGTACCCGACTGATTATCGTTTACCTTTATCCCCCACTCTTTAGGAAACCATTTATCCAACTGTTCCTGATTTGTCTCAGTAACTTTTTTAACAGGTTTGCCTTTGTGGTATTCTTGGAAATAGGCTTTATTGTCGCGGAGTACCACGACTCTAAAGTACGAAGAGAGAGCGTTAACAACAGAAGCACCCACTCCATGCAAACCACCGGAAACTTTGTAAGCGCCTCCCCCAAATTTTCCACCTGCGTGAAGTTTGGTCATGGTTAGTTCAAGGGCCGAAACACCGCTTTTGTGGATTTCTACCGGGATACCTCGTCCGTTATCACGGACAGTAGCACTTCCGTCTTTGTTTAGTGACACCCAAACTGTGTCACAAACTCCCGCAAAACTTTCATCGACAGAATTGTCAATAATTTCTCTGAGACACTCATGAAGACCTCGGGAATCGGTAGAACCGATATACATTCCGGGCCTTTTCCTTACCGGTTCAAGACCTTCAAGTACCTGAATTTGTTCTGCTGTATAGTCGTTTTTTGGCATATTTATCCTAAATTAATAACAAAATTTGACAACTGTAAATTTACATTGCCGTAAGCGTAAAGTCCAGATAGAGTTTTTAGAGCCAGTTTTACATCATCCATTCGGAAGTTACATTTTAACGCATTTTTGTGCAAGCTTCCATCAAAATGGAGCATTTGATGCATGAATGCTATTGTATTTTCGATAAATTCTATGGCTGCTTGTCTATCGCGTATCTTGTCAATGTAAGAAAATCTTTCCCCTGTCTTCATCTTGAAAAATTTTTCAATCTCTTCCCACACATCGTTTGTTATTTGCAACTTATCATTTGTAGTTTTTACAATCTGACATCTGGATACAATCGTGGGAAGCACTTTTTTGGTGGTAGGTGCAGAAAGAGCAAAAAAAATGTTTTCTTGGGGTTCCTCTAAGTTCTTTAAAAAAGCATTTAATCCCTCCTCGCCCGTTTCGTGGATGTTTGGGCAGAAAATCAATGTTGGTTTATCAAAACTTAATCTTAATAAGTTGTTCAAATTCCTTACATCTTCAATTTTGACTATAGGAAATTCTAAAATTTTGGCTTTCAATTTTTTTGCTAAATTTGACACTTCGGCATTGAGACACGAAATGTCATTGCCGATAAAAAGGTATGCTTGCATACTGTTAGCTAAAAGGTAAGAGGTAAAAGGTAAAAGGTCAAGTGGGATCTTGATACAAAGAAAGATTTAAGACATAATAACTTAAGACTCATAAGTAATTACCTTTTGTGTTTTAGTTAAAAATATGCCCAACGTTCAATCTGCCCAGTCAAATAGACCCAACGGAATTCCTGCCACCCTCGCTGATGTATTAGTTAGTTTGGGGGCTATAGATCAAACCAGAGCTGATCAGATCAAGCTGGCGGAAGTTCAGAGTGGGTCTCCCCAGGAAGAGATTATTAAAAAAGGAAAATTAGTTTCCGAAGAAAAACTTATCCAAGCAAAATCTCAGTTGTACAATATTCCTTTTGTTGACCTTGATTCGGCTCCTGTAGCTCCCGCCGCTCTAGCGTCCCTGCCTTCCGAAGTAGCAGAGCGGTTTAAAGTCTTTCCTATCAATCTGGACACTAAGGAAAAGATTTTATCTTTGGCAATGTCGGATCCTTTGGATCTTTCTGCAATAGAGTTTATAGAGCAAAAGACAGGTACGCATATTAAGCCTTATGCTGCGATACCCGACCAAATTGATGATTTTATTCGTACGCGTTATGTTACATCGTTGAGCCAGGAAGTTACTGCGGCAATGAAAGATGTTACTCCGGTAAAAAGTGAAATAGAGTCAATAGAAAAAAGCAAAGGCGGTTTTATCCGAGAGGAAAAAATTGCACAAATTGTCAGTCAAATTCTTGACTTTGCTATCAACTCCCGTGCATCGGATGTTCACATTGAGCCGGAAGAAAGGTCTACCCGAGTGCGTTATCGTATTGACGGAATTTTGCAGGAGAAGCTTTCAATTCCAAGGGAATTGCACGATTCACTGGTTTCAAGGATAAAAATTTTGAGCGGGATGAAAATCGATGAAAAAAGAATTCCTCAGGACGGAAGATTTAACTTTAAGGGTTCAGAAGCCGAAGTAGATTTACGTATTTCTTCCCTGCCGACAACTTGGGGAGAAAAAATAGTTATGAGACTTTTGAAAAAAACAGGAGGTGTGCCGGATCTAACTGAGTTGGGACTTCGTGGACGTGGTCTTAAAAATTTACAGGATTCTATTCTCAGGCCTCATGGAATTATCATTATATGCGGTCCTACCGGTAGTGGTAAAACCACAACTTTATATTCGGTAATTTCCAAATTAAACACTTCAAAAGTTAATATTGTTACCCTGGAAGATCCTGTTGAATATAAAATCCATGGTGTAAATCAGGTGCAAATTAACCCTGCTGCAGGTCTTACTTTTGCGGATGGCTTAAGGGCATTCTTAAGACAGGATCCGAATATCATTCTGGTTGGAGAAATTCGTGACAGAGAAACAGCCGACTTGGCAATACAAGCATCCTTAACCGGACACTTGGTTTTTTCTACATTGCACACAAATGACGCTTCCGGAGCCCTTCCCAGACTTTTGGATATGGGCGCCGAGCCCTACCTCTTAGCTTCTTCCATGACTTGTATAGTTGCACAACGTGTTGCCCGAAGAATCCATGACGATTGTAAAGAGGCGTACACTCCGGATCCAAAGACTCTTCAGGAAATTCAGCAGGAATTAGGCCCATTGTGGAAACCGCAAGGAGAAGTTAAATTTTACAGAGGCAAGGGGTGTCCTGACTGTGGGGATTCCGGGTATTATGGACGTGTTGGTATTTTTGAGGTTTTACCTGTTACAGAAAAAACCGGAAAACTTATTTTGGAAAGAGCTTCTGCTGCCGAGATTGGCAGACAGGGTCGTGAAGAAGGTATGATAACCCTAAAACAGGACGGGTACTTGAAAGTTATTGAAGGAATTACTACAGTGGAAGAGATACTGCGTGTTGCGCAAGAATAATATGGATACAAAACAGTTATTGCAGACAGTTGTGGACAGTAATGCCAGTGATTTGCATATAGTAGCAGGTCTTCCTCCTATGCTCAGAATCAACGGGTCACTTTCCCCTGTACCGGGTGTTGGTATTTTAATTCCCGATAATATCAATGAACTTTTAAGACAAGTTTTGACAAATGAACAATTGGAGAGGTTGAGTGTTAATAAAGAAATTGATTTCTCATTATCTTTCTCGGATAAAGGAAGATTTAGAGTAAATGCTTATACACAGAAAAACTCCCTGGCCGCCGCTTTTAGATTGATTCCTTTAACCATTCCACCGCTGGAGACATTGGGACTTCCACCTATTCTCCACTCTTTTACCACACTGAGACAAGGATTGGTTTTGGTGACAGGACCCACAGGACATGGAAAATCGACAACTCTTGCGACAATGTTGCAGGAGATAAACAAAAATAGGGCTTGTCACATAGTTACAATAGAAGATCCTGTAGAGTTTGTATTCAGTCCGGTTAAATCAATAATTTCTCAAAGAGAAATGAGAAGTGATACCCATTCCTGGGAGATAGCTCTAAGATCTGCTCTTAGAGAAGATCCGGATGTTGTTCTGGTTGGAGAAATGCGTGATTACGAAACAATAGCTGCGGCTTTAACCGTGGCCGAGACAGGACATTTGGTTTTTGCCACACTTCATACCAATTCGGCTGCTCAGTCTATCGATAGAATTGTAGATGTTTTTCCCGAAGAACAGCAAAAACAAGTTCGTCTTCAGCTGTCAAATGTGATAGAGGCTGTATTTTCACAAAGATTAATTCCTGCTACTCAAAAAGGGCGGGTTGTTGCCTACGAAGTGATGTTAGGAACTACAGCTATAAGAACTGCCATTCGCGAAGGTAAGACTCATCAGATAGAAAGTATTTTAGAGACCTCGCAGGAAACAGGAATGATGACTCTTGAAAAAACCCTTGCTACTCTTGTCAAAAATGGCGAAGTGACCTTGGAAGAGGCGGAAAGTTGGTCACTGCGCCCTGAAGAATTAATGAGATTGGTTCGTGGCGTATGAAACGATTTAACTATGAACTCAACCAAAAAGACAGAAGTGTTGAGTTCTAATTGCCGTGTCTGTATATGAAAAGGTTCAATTATAAAGCTAAAGATAAAGTAGGAAGAATAATAAAAGGTGAAGTTGAAGCTGTTGATATTAATGCTGCTGCCAAATTGGTGAGGAGCAAGGGGTTTTTTGTTATTTCTCTTAAATCCAAGATAGACTCTCCCCTGGCTTTTATTAGGAAAAGAAAGGATAAAGTTAACTCTGCCGATATTGCTACTTTTACCAGACAACTTTCGACTATGATAAACGCAGGATTGCCTATTACGGAAGCCCTTTTAATACTTCGTTCTCAATCAAAAAAAACAATGCAGGCGATTGTCGCACAGCTACTGGCCGATGTTGAGGCTGGCGAATCTTTTTCATCGGCTCTTAGCAAACACCCGCAAATTTTTGGAAAAACTTACATTGCCCTTGTTAAATCAGGCGAAGTTGGGGGCGTACTCGACGCCGTTCTCGTCAAACTTGCCGACAATTTGGAAAAACAGGCTGAATTCAGAAGTAAAGTAAAAGGAGCTTTGATTTATCCGGTCATTATCGTTGTAGCAATGATTGTTGTTGCTGTCGTGATGATGATTTTTGTTATTCCTAAATTAATGTCTTTATATACAGATATGGATGCCGAACTTCCCGCACCAACAAGAATACTTATTGGAGTATCCAGTTTTATGGCAAAGTATTGGTTTGTTTTTGCCGCACTGTTGTTTATCGGATATTATGTTTTCCGTCTCTACCGTTCCACACCTGAAGGTAGGCACAAGATTGACGAGCTGTTGTTTAAGATTCCGATTTACGGACCATTACAGCAACAGATAATTCTTACGGATTTAACCAGAACCCTGTCCATGATGGTTGGTGCCGGTGTTTCAATTTTAGAGTCTCTCCATATAACTTCAGAAGTAGTTGGCAATACGGTAATTTCGGATGCAATTATTGATTCATCAAATCAGGTGGAAAAAGGTTTTCCTGTCGCCTTTGCTTTTTCGAAGCATCCCGAAGCCTTTCCTTTTATATTAAGCCAAATGGTGGCCGTTGGAGAAGAGACAGGTAAGATGGACGATATTTTAGGTAAAATCAGCCGCATTTTTGAAGTTGAAAGCGATGAGAAGGTAAAAGGTTTAACTGCGGCTATTGAACCAATAGTTATGGTTGTTTTGGGAATAGGTGTTGGTTTTATGGTTATTGCGGTTATTTTGCCAATCTATAGTTTGTCGAGTACTTTCTAAAGGGTCGAAAATAGCCTTAGATTGCCACTTGACAAGGTTTTTGTGAGGATTGATACTGGATATAGAAGTTATGAAAAACAAGACGGCTACCGGTTTTACATTAATTGAGCTTCTTATAGTTATCGCAGTTTTAGGAATTTTAGCAGTCGCTGTTCTTTCTGCAATTAACCCCATTGAACAAATTAACAGAAGTAGAGATACGGGCAGCCGTTCGGATGCAGAGCAGCTTTTGAGTGCAATAGACAGATTTTATGCTTCAGCCGGTTATTATCCTTGGAAAGTTGGATCAACGGGTACAGATGCGTATGCTTGGACGGCAGTACCTAGTGTCACAGATGGTACAACGCTAATGCTTACAAAATTGTCTGAAGCAGGTACGGGTGAGGTAAAAGCTTCATTTACGACAAGAATAAGTGAGTCTGATTATAATCCTTTATACTTGTACAATCGTGGAACTCAGGGAGATAGCACATATATCTGCTTCTTACCAAAATCTGACTCTTTCCTTACAGAGGCTGCTAATAGGTGTGGGGGAACTCTTGCGGCAGATTTTCCCGGTGATGCTTGCCCCACTGATTGCGCCACGTCAAAGACTTGTTTATCCTGTTTACCATAAAGTTCTCTTCTTCTGCTAATA
Source organism: uncultured Gammaproteobacteria bacterium (assembly GCA_964635715.1). Classification (GTDB taxonomy): domain Bacteria; phylum Patescibacteriota; class Microgenomatia; order UBA8517; family UBA8517; genus UBA8517. Next base: position 12,201 of record CAZWNZ010000002.1, read on the forward strand.
TTAAATTATGATAGTGTTTGTGCTTTTTATTCTCGGGATTTGTTTTGGTTCTTTTGTTTCTGCGATGACTTGGAGAATTCCAAGGAATATTTCATTTGCAAAAGGTAGAAGTATTTGTCCGAACTGCAAACATAAGATATCTTGGTATGACAACATTCCATTGCTCTCATACTTGATTCTTAAAGGCAAATGCAGATATTGCCATGGAAAGATTTCCCTCCGCTACCCTGCTATCGAACTTACTGCCGCAATCGGTTTTGTCACCATTTTTCTCTTCACCTTTAAAGGTCCGACCCTACAAGGTGTATATAGTATTTTTACTCTAGTTACATTACTTTGCTATTTGACTGTTTTTGTAATCTTACTGTCTATTTTTGTTATTGATTTGGAAAATCAAATAATCCCCGATTCCCTTGTTTTTTTCGGAATATTAATTGTCCTATCTTGTTTATTAATTACCAATCCTCACTCATTAATCATAAATCTGTTTTCCGGTCTTGTTGCTGCATCATTTTTGATGTTGATTCATTTGGCAACCCGCGGCCGTGGAATGGGTCTTGGAGACGTAAAATTTGCGTTACTTGGAGGCATGATTGTTGGTTCAAAATTACTGCCAATATGGCTTCTCTTATCTTTCTTGACAGGTGCGATATCAGGCTGCATACTGATTTTAGTTGGCCGGGCAAAATTGAAAACAAAAATAGCCTTTGGTCCGTTTTTGGTCGTTAGTGTAGCTCTGTCAATTATTTTTGGAGAGAAAATACTTAACCTCTTATTTTTAGTCTAAGCTTATGATTAAAGCGAAAATATTTTCCAAAAGTGAAAAGATTTGTCTTATATCTGTTTTTCTGGTTTTAGTTGCCATTGCTGTCCCCAATTATATTGTCAGTTTGAGAAGAGCTCGTGATCAAGTAAGGCGCGATGATCTTGGCGCAGTCCTTCACTCAGTGGGAGAATATTATTCGGATTTTGGGTCCTTTCCATTATCTGCCCCTGACGGAAACATTATGGCATGTTTAAAAGATGGCGATGTCCCCTACCGGGGTGAAAAAGGACAGTGGATCATCAATCATATTTCCTGTTTTTGGGGAGTAAACGCTTTTGAAAATCCCGTTACAAAGACTGATTATATGGCCATTCTTCCCCGCGACCCACATTGGCAAGAAGGTGCCTCATATTTGTATATAAGTGATGGTGTGCGATGTCAGATATTTGCACACATGGAAGGAGATGATGAAGCTGAAGTAGACCCGAATGTTATTTCGAGAAACTTAATGTGCGGTAGCTATATATGCAATGTAGGTAGATCGTATAATTGTGATGTGAAGAAAAGCATAGAAACATGTGCGGAAGAAGCAGAGGCCGCTAAAAAGTAGTATTATTAAATTATGTTTGCTGCTGCCAATAAAAAAAACAAACATGGCTTTACTTTGACGAAAGCAAAGCGTACGGAGAGTGGTTTCACTCTCATTGAACTTCTGGTGGTAATTTCAATTATTGGTGTACTTATTGGTATAGCAACTGTTTCCTTTACCGGCTCACAAAAAAAGGCACGGGACGCCAGAAGGAAATCAGATCTGAAATATTATCAAAGTGCTCTTGAATTTTATGCGAACAAGAAAAATGGATATTACCCGATGTACTATACGAATGTTCAGGCTTCCGGTATTCAGCTGTGTGAAGGAAGTCTTGATTTAAGTAACTGTCCGGAGGATCCAAAAAATAATGCGGATGAAACTATTTACTACCACTATCAATCAGACGGAACACAAAATTCAGGGCTAGCTACAGCGACTCGATATATTTTATGGTCAATAAATGAAAACACGGGTAGCTATTGGGCAATTTGCTCATCCGGTTCGGTAGTGGAATCGGCCAGCAAGCCCACACTGTCGACTTGTCAATAATATGACTAAATCAAACCAAAATATTAAGACTGTTGGTCGCGAGGGTGCCTTTACTTTGATTGAACTTTTGGTGGTTATTTCAATAATGGGTCTTTTGCTTGCCTTATCCGTTTACGGTATACAAAGTGCAAGACGTGCTTCACACGATGCCAGAAGGAAGTCTGATTTGGAGCAAATCAGAAGCGGTTTGGAAATGTATAAGTCGGACTGCAACAGCTACCCTGCCACACTCGGATTAACATTAAAAGGAAATGGTAGCGGTACTAATTGTTCCACAAGTAACATTTATATAGATGAGGTTCCGACGGATCCTAAAAGTGATGGGGTTTACGATTATGATTACGTTTCTGACAACTCCTACACATTAAGAGCTTGTCTGGAAAGCTCGGATGACTCGCAATGTGATACAAGCAGTGGCTCCATTGTGCAGTGTACATCAGGAGGATATACAGGATGTCGTTATACTGTTCACCAATAATGAATAATGTACATTTCCCTACCCATACCCCTAAAAAAATAGAGAATGCTTATACCCTTATCGAACTTCTGATTGTTATCATGATAATGAGTGTTCTCTTTACAATCGGATACATAGGGTATCGTGATTATGCCAGGCGCCAAGTTGTAGCCGGTGTTGTCAAGCAGATACAAGGAGATCTAAGATTAACTCAGCAAATGGCTCTTTCCGGGCAAAAACCCAATGAAAAAGGTTGTGCAAATTATACGGGTTTGGCTTTAGACGGTGTGTATTTTGGTATTACAAATAACCCAAAGCCCTTATATAGAATAAGAGCAGTTTGTGGAAATGATCAAACTACCTACCCTATTATTAAGGAGGTTAATTTACCGGATGGTATTGTTTTTGATTTTAGTGATGTTACTTATAATCCAATTGTTTTTAAAGTATTGGGTCAGGGCACAAGTATTCCGGCCGGAGAAACAGCTGTGATTACTCTAACCCAAACAGGCACGGAAAATGTTGGAACAATTTCAGTGAGTTCGGGAGGGGAAATCAAATGAAAAATACTCAAAAGAAACCGAATACCGAAAACGGACAATCTCTTTTTGAAGTTGTTGTAGCAATTGCACTAAGCGCATTAATTGTAACTGGAATTGTTGCAATGGGAGCCAATTCTATCCAAAATTCTTCATATTCAAGGGATAAAACTTTAGCTTCCAATTATGTTCAAGAGGCTCTCGAGTGGGTTCGGCAGGAAAGAGATCAAAATATGGATGTTTTTTTAGCAAAAGCTGTTCCCGGCACCACTTATTGTTTGAACTCTCTTGAGTGGCCCAAATCAGCCATTAAATGTTCAAATGGTAGTGTTATCGCTGACACTAAGTTTTCCAGAGAAATTATATTTCCATCTTGCGATGGTGTATGTCCGACAAGAGTTGTTGAAATAAAAGTTATTGTTTATTGGAATGACTCCAAGGGATATCACGAATCATCAAGTTTTACTGATTTATCTACAAGATGAAAATAAATAAGTTATATAAAAAATTTGAACAGGGATTGAGTCTTATTGAGATATTGGTTGTAGTTCTTATTTTTGCTGTTTTGGGAGTAATGATCTCAGCTTCGTTGATACTGACCATCAATGGTACTAAAAAAGGTGAGTCAGTTATTAAAGTCAGAGAAAATGTCAATTATGCATTTTCAGTAATTGAAAGAAACTTAAGAAATGCTAAAGATATTGTGGATTGTACGGATAGTAATCAGATTGTTTATATCGACCAGTATGGTAATCAGTCCAGTTTTTCCTGTGTTAATGTCGGTCAGGAAAATTCTTATGTGGCATCCGGTTCGGGTTCATTGAGACTAACCTCAACAATGTTAAAGATAACTAACTGTTCTTTTACCTGTTTGCAACAAGAAGATCTTTCTCAATCGCCTATTATTACAATAGATATTTCAGCCAAAGATGCTGAACTTTCGGGTGTACAAAGTTCCAGTGTTAATGCTCAGACAAAAGTATATTTAAGAAATTAGAAACAACAAATTGCATTTAAATTATGTAGTTGCTAAACTAAAAATGCGATGAAGAAATATGAATCTGGTCAGGCTTTGGTATTAATACTTCTTTCTCTTTCGGTTGTTTTAACGATAATTTTATATGTTTTGTCCCGCTCAGTCACAGATATCTCGATTTCCACTCAACAAAATGATTCTGTTAGGGCTTTTTCAGCTGCTGAGGCCGGAATAGAAAATGCTTTAATTACCGGGGTTGGTACGGGGGGTGATGTGACAATCGGTGATGCTACTTATTCGGTCGAAGTTTTAAATTCAGGCTCTACGACGTTTAATTATCCAGACTCTATGCTTTCCGGAGATACGATGACTTTATGGTTTGTTTCTCACAAAAGCGATGGTAGTTTAACTTGTGGCTCAGGGTATCCTGCATGTTTTACCGGAAATACTGTCAAAGTTTGTTGGGGAAAGTCGGGAACATCATCTTCCGGTACATCAACTCCGGCTCTTGAGGTTAGTGTTTATTACGAATCTATTCCAGGAGACCTTTCCAGTATAAAAGTTGTTCGATCTACATACGACCCGAATGCTTCCAGAATTTCCTCGAATTCTTTCGGGTCTGCAGTGACAAGTTTGTGTACAATAGACGGAATCGGTTATGCATTTCAAAATACAATAACTTTGTCGGAATTGGGAGGTGTGAGTTTTAACAATAATGGTTTATTGTTTGCAAAAATTAAAATGTTATATAACACCGATGTGGCACATCCTATCGGTTTTAGCGCTTCCGAAGCTCTTCCTTCTCAAGGGCTAGAGGTTGTTTCGACAGGAACTTCCGGTGCCGGAAGTAGTCAAAGCAATCGCAAAATTAGCGTATTTCAGGGTTGGGCGGAGTTTCCTCTCAGCGGTTTTTCACTTCTGGTTCCAGCTGGAATTACAAAATAGGATAGTTAGTTATCCTTGACGTTTAGGTGTTTTTTATTGTTAAATGAACTATATACTGCCATGTTAGGAATAGATATCGGAAGTAAAACTATTAAGATTGTAGAACTTGAAAAAAACGGAGCTTCATATACGTTATCTGCTTCGGGAGTTGTTGGATATTCAGGTGTGAGTGTGGACAAAATGACCATCGACAAAGAAATGTCGACTTTTGCTCAAGTGATTAAAAAACTGTGTACTGAGGCGCGTGTATCCACCAAAGAAGTTGTTCTTTCTATCCCGGAATCACTAACGTTTACCCGTACAATTAAATTTCCTGCATTAACTGATAGTGAGATTGCCTCTGCTATAAAATGGGAAGCTGAACAATATATACCCATTCCCGTTAATGAAGCAATTATTCAACATACTGTATTAAAACGGGATAGTTCGGGTGGGGCGAATTCCGGGGTAATAGTCCTTTTGGTTGCTGCCCCTCGGGTAATTGTTGAAAAATATGTTAAAGTTGCTCAATTGGCGGGTTTGACTCCTGTTGCGGTAGAGACAGAACTTATAGCTCTGACACGCTCACTTGCACCCATAGATAAGACTGTCCTTTTGGCTGATTTGGGAGGATCTTCGACAAATCTGGCGATTGTGAATCATGGTTTGTTATCATTTTCCCGATCTTTACCTGTAGCCGGAGACGCTTTCACCAGAGCTGTATCACAGGGTCTTGCAATTACTCCCCAACAAGCAGAGGAATATAAAAAAGCATACGGCATGTCCGCGAATCAACTCGAAGGAAAAATTAAAAGTGCCTTAGATTCTGTGGTACGTATAGTGGCCGATGAAATTAAAAAAGCCGTTAATTATTATTTAACAGAAGAAAGAGGTGAAATGCCGACGTCTCTTATTATGTCTGGTGGTTCAAGTGGTATGCCTGAGATGATCTCAAATTTTACTCAAGTTGTTGGTATGGAAGTTTTAGTTGCCAATCCCTTTGCTCGTGTTCATATGGATGCGGGATTGATGCAAAAACTAGCACCATTCGCACCACTTTATGGGGTAGCTGTAGGTTTGGCAATGCGTGAATAGTCAATATGCCTGTTAATCTCAATCTTTTACCACAGGACTTTCAAATAAGTAAAAGTGCCGGAAGTGCAATTAAAACAATGAAGGCACTAGGTGTTATATTGATTGTGGTTTTTATAGTGTTTTGTTTAGGTCTTGGAGCCTTTTTCATTTATAGCAAACTTTCTTTAAATAAGCTTCAGACAACTGTGGATGGATTGAAGGTTCAGGTTAAAGCACAGGAGAAAAGTGAACAGCAATTGATATTGCTTAAAGATAGACTTAGTAAAATTGGTTCCGTTAGAGCTTCATCTGGGGCATTGTCAAATGTCAACAATATGGATTCTTTGATATCTAATATGTCATCCGTTTCAAATATCGATGAGGCCAGTATTAACATAAATAAAATGAACCTAATATTGAGTGTAAACTCTAACGAAGATCTGGTTACTTTTATGGACAACCTAAAAAAATCGACTGCTTTTACTTCGGTTAGTTTGGCGTCTTTTAACTACAATTCAAAAGGGTATTCGTTAGACGTTAATTTTACAAACTTAGATACTAAATAAAATGGAAAAATTATCAGGCGGTATGACCGAGAAGGACAAACAAATTTTAAAAGCAGTAGCTCCGCTTTTTATAGTAATTATATTGTTTTTTGTGGTAGGAAAATTTGGGATATCTCAAATTAAAAATACGAGGCAACAAATTAACACAATTAAGAAAACGGAATCTGTTTTAACCGGAAAGTTAAAAATACTTCAATCTATTTCTGAAGTGTCTGCGTCAGGTGCGGATATATCACTAGTTGCCTTGCCTGAAAACAACCCCGCTCTTTCTGTAATTTCTCAGATTAAATTTTTAGCTTTTACAAATTCAATTGTTATTGAAAGTATAAAATCGTCTACCCCCGGCGAGGTAGTTGATTTGTCTTATGTAACAACATCATTCACTGCAATCGGAACAAAGGATTCAATATTGTCTTTTATCCGAGCCATAGACACAATTGCGCCAATTTCGGTTGTAGAAAAAATGGACATTTCAACAAATGCCGGATCCAGTGAGGCAAGTGTCTCCATGAGGACATATTTTGCGTCACTTCCAAAGACTATACCAACGATTACGCAAGCGATTACGGATCTAAATGCTTCGGAAAAAGAATTACTTTCCGACATATCCCTACTGACAGCACCGGTATTTGGAGAACCTTCATTCGCTTCAGCAAGCGCTATAAATCAAAACCCCTTTGGTCAGTAAAGAAGAAAATTTTTTAACCCTCAACGTTTAGAGTAACTGCGGATTTTTCCAACGTGGCTCTAACTTTCAGTATATTTCGTAAAGATTTAATCATGCGACCTCCCTTTCCTATTATTAATCCTATATTTTCAGGATCAGTTTTAATTGTGTAGGAAATTCTACCGTCATCTTGTGACTCAAGGATTTCGTATTTTTTCTCTCCGAGAATGTTATCGAGTAAAAAATTAAGTAAATCTGTCATGTGTTATTTTTCGAGTATTTTTTTGACGGAAGCACTCATTTGTGCTCCTGTTTTGGTCCACTTGCTGAGTTTTTCCTTGTCGATTTCCTTTATTTTTTTAATAGGATTCCAGGTTCCAATATATTCAATAATACCGCCGGTTGTCTTTTTTCTTGAATCGGTAACAACAATCCTGTAAAAAGGAGCCTTTTTTCTACCGAATCTCGAAAGTCGAATTGTAACCATATGGGGACTATTGTACCTTTTTTGTTAGCACCTGGCAAGCAGCTTCCTGCTCGGCCGCACTTTTATTTTTACCCTCTCCCCTGCCCCAGGATTTTCCATTGACAAGAACTTCTATAACAAACTTTTTGTTATGATCAGGTCCAGATTCCTCAACTACCTGATATTTAGGAGCACCATAGCCTTTAGCCTGCACTTCCTCCTGAAGTCTGCTTTTATAATCTTTTAGCGGTTTACTTGCTTTTTCAGAAGCACTTACAAGAATGTTTTCCTGGATAAACTTTTCCGCTTCTATAATCCCCTTATCAATAAAAATTGAACCGATAATAGCTTCAATTGTGTCAGCCAACAGAGAAGGATTCGTTCTCCCTCCACCATCTTCCTCACCTTTTGACAAAAATAGGTAGGGTCCTATTTCCAGTTTGGTTGCAATTTCTGCAAGTGAAATAGTATTTACCAGATTTGCACGAAGCGCAGTGAGATATCCCTCTTCCTTTTCCGGATATTGGTCATATATTGATTTTGAAACAACATATTCGAGAATTGCATCTCCCAAAAACTCCATTCTTTCATTGGAATTTCTTACACCTTTGTGCTCATTTACCCATGAACGATGCGTCAGTGCTTGATCAAACAGGTCAACGTTTTTGTAGGTAATTTTAAGTTTATCTATGTTTTTCATTGTTGTTGGCTAAGTGAATCGATAAGTTCGGAAAAAGTTTCTACCTCACTAAAATCTACACTTTCAGTGTCATAATTCTTGCTTGACAGTAATTGCATAAAATCAGTCAGATCAGATGCCTTCATATGTAAGTCTTCAGTCAGTGAAAAATCATCTTCTATATCCTCAGGTTCTATTCCGAGAAAACCGGCAAGTATTTTTTTTACAGATTCTTTTAAATCGTTGTATTCCCTGTTCATGTTTCTTTTGGTTCCTCTTTGTATATTGTACCCAAAACTCCGTTGACAAAAGAAGGAGAAGATTCACTTCCAAATTCTTTTGCCAGTTCCACTGCCTCATCGATCACCACTTTAGGTGGGGTTTCTTCATTCTCAAGTTCATAAATTGCTAGCCAGAGAATTGCAAGATCTATTTTATTAAGCTTATCAACCGGCCATTGAGGTGCGGCTTTGGTAATAAGGCCATTTATGTTTTCCTTCTCCTTGAGTATTTTTTGAACCAATTCGGGAAGATTTGGTTGGGCGGTGTATGTTTCTGCAAACAACAACTTAATCGCCTCACGTCTTTTTAAATGTCGCGGATCGGTTGCGGTTTTCATGCACTAAGTATAGCTGTGACGAACTGTAAGTGGCAAGGGGATTATTTGTATATACCGCAGTAGGGGCATGCACGATGGCTTTCTTTTAGTTTCTTGCAATTTGCACAAATACTCAAATTGCCAAGTTTTAATTTTGGCTGTCCTCCGCGCCTGATATTACTTCTACTCCTCGTGTGTTTTCTCTTTGGTAACGGTGTCATAACGGTAATTATAATTTATATATTGAAAATTCTCAATTGGAAATTGTGTGTTCAATCATATGTTTTACCCAAGGGTATTTATTGGGGCTTTTAATGATATCGACAGCAGTGTTTTTTGCAGCCTTAATCAGTTCATAATTGTCCCAACTGGCGACTTTGAGTTCGGGGAATCCTGACTGTGCGTTTCCGAATATTTCTCCCGGCCCTCTTAGTTTTAAGTCAAGTTCAGACAGTTCAAAACCGGAGTATGTCTTTTCCATCGCTTTCAGCCTCGTGTACGCATGTCCAGAGTGGAAGTTACTAAAAAGTAGACAGTAAGACTGCATATCACTCCTACCCACCCTACCGCGCAGCTGGTGAAGCCCAGCTAAGCCGAAGCGCTCTGCAGCCTCGATTACCATAATTGTTGCGTTTGGGATGTCAATTCCCACTTCAACCACAGGTGTGGTGACCAAAATATCTATTTTTCTGCTTTTAAAATCGTCCAATACCTGATCCTTTTCTTGGGCTTTCATACGTCCGTGAAGAAGACCCAGCTTTTGATTTGCAAATGTAGATTTAAGGCGGTTAAATTCGGAAGTTACAGACTTTACATCCGCCAGTGTTTCGGATTCAGAATCTTCAATTAGTGGGCAAACTATAAAAGCTTGAGCTTTTTGACCCACAATTTGTTTATTAATCCATTTATAAGCACCCGATCTTTTCTCTTCGGGAACAACCCAAGTTTTCACTTTTCTGCGGCCTTTAGGCATATCTTTGAGTATCGAAAGATCCATGTCCCCATATGAGGCAAGAGCAATGGTTCTGGGTATAGGAGTTGCCGTCATTGTTAGTACGTGTGGTGTCCCCGATTTTTTAATTAGATGCTTTCTTTGTTCAACTCCAAAGCGATGCTGTTCATCAATTACTACGAAGGCAATGTTGTCAAAACTTACCTTGTCGTGTATTAATGAGTGCGTTCCTATAAAAATATCGCTTCTGCCGACCTCTATTTTTTTGACACTTCCGGTTATTAGTGAAATTCTAATGTTAAATTTAGCAAATATTTTTTTGAGAGTTTCATAGTGCTGATTGGCAAGTATTTGAGTCGGAGCCATGATGATACTTTGAAAACCGTTTGCAAAAGCCGCAAACATGCCGGCGGCCGCAACAACAGTTTTTCCGGAACCGACATCACCTTCAAGAAGTCTATTCATGGGCACATCCTTGACCATATCGGATAATATTTCATTGATCGTTATTACCTGAGAATCCGTCAGTTTAAATGGCAAATCGCTTATGAACTTTTCCGTTAGTTTTTTATCAATTTTCAATTTATGGGCAATTTTGTTTTTGTGCCAGTTAATTTTGCGGATCATGCTAGTTAACTCCAAATTCAAAAGTTCATTAAAAGCCAATCTTTTTTTACCTGTTTCCATATCGTCTATTTTTTCCGGAAAATGAACGTTTTTAATGGAATCTCTGTAACCGGTTAGGGAATATTTAGTCAAAATGTCATTCAGCAAATATTCTTCTATAGTCGCAATCGAAAAAGCGTCGCTGATTTTCCTGCGAATCCATTTTGATGAAAGTCCCGAGGTTTCGGGATAAACAGGTACGAGACGTCCTGTATGCATAGTGTTGTCTGTTTCCTCGACCATTAGTTCGTAATCGGGTGAAGTCAAACAAAGTTTTCTATTAAAAAATCCAACTTTTCCCGACAGAGATATTAAGCGTCCGGGATATAATGTTTTAATTAGGAAGGGTTGGTTGAACCAAAGTACTGTGATTTTTCCAGTAGAATCCTCAACAGAACCAATTTGCATTTTTAGACCTCTTTTTGAATAGATGTTTTTAAGAGAAACAACCTTGGCATGTATGGTGGATGTATCGCCTGCACGCAGATTTTTTATTGTAGTAATGTTTGAGTAGTCAAGATAGCGGCTGGGAACGTGATAGAACAGATCTTCAATAGTGGTAACACCAAGTTTCTCAAATTTTTTTGCAAAAACAGGACCAATATTCGGCAAATCGGAAATGCTCGAATTTAAATCCATTTTAATTAAGAGTAGATTATAAAAGGCAGGATTGCTCCCAGGATTAGTGCTATGCCTGCGATAATAATTACTACAGTAAATATTTTTTTACCCTTTTTACTAATCATTTTGCTTTTAGAAAAGTTCTGGAACCGACTTTTATTTCGTCTCCGGTTTTGACCTGATAGTTTGAATCATCGATCATTTTTCCATTTACGTCAACAGCTTTTTGTTTAATTAAACGTTTAGCCTCACTTTTGCTACCCTTCGAAGTGAAATCTACGATTGTATCTGTCAATGTTTTTCCGGCATCTATTTTTATATTAAATTCAGGCTTTCTCTCCTGAAAAATATGCTCAAATTTACCCTGAGACTTAATTGCTGCGTCTTCTCCCCAAAGCAAACTAACTACCTCGAGCGCCAGGTGTTTTTTCTCTGTCATCGGGTTTTTGTTTATCTTTTCCATGATTCCATCCAAAGGAAGTTCTGTGAGCAATTCAAAACCCAGTTTTATCACCTCATCGGGAAACGACATAATACCTGCGTAAAAATTTTCAGGCGTAGAGTCCAAAAATAGTGCGTTTCCTGTAGTTTTTCCGACTTTGTTTCCGTCTTTGTCTACTAGGAGCTTGGTTGTTAACACATACTTCTCCTTTTTGGCAACGGCATTCATCAGAGTTCTTCCTGCCATCATATTAAACATTTGATCATTCCCCCCCACTTCCAGGTCCACTCCCATTTCGACAGAATCTTGGGCTTGAGCTACCGGATACAAAAATTCATGAAGATAAATTGGGGCATTGCTTTTGAGCCTATTTTGGAACATATCGCGTTCAATCATTTGTTGAACTGTGAAATTAGAGGTAATTTCGATAAGGTCTTTAAAAGAAATTTTATCTAGCCATTTGGAGTTAAATAATATTTTAGCGGGATTTTTTCCTTCAAAATCAAGAACCATGGCTGCCTGTTTTTTCCAGGCTTTGGCATTTTTCAAAACTTCCTTTCGAGTGAGTTTTTTTCTGGTGGCAAGTTTATCAGTCGGATCCCCTATCATTCCGGTAAAATCACCAACCAGGAAGATAACTTCGTGGCCTAACTTTTGGAATTGCCTAAGTTTCATTAAACCGACAAAATTTCCAAGGTGAAGTGAAGGAGCTGATGGATCAAATCCCTGGTAAAGTTTGATTTTTCTTTTAGACATCAAATTAGCCAGACCTTTTTTGTCAGGCAATACTTGTTGCACCCCTCTAGTTAAAACTTCATTGGTATCCATATATTTGATTCTAATTGTTTGTTCCCATCTTATCAACAAACAGCTTTAATCCATCACAGAACTTCAGACATGAACTAATGCTAATCCACTCATCTTCAGAATGGATTTCGCCACCAATTGGTTTAATCATTAAAATTGGAACCTTTTGCTTTCCAAAGTGGCTTGCATCAGAAGCTCCATATGTAGGCGTGATTAAAACCCTTGTTTTGTATGTTTTTTCTAAAGACTCAATAAAATTTTTAACAATTTTTGAATTAGTATCGGTAAATGTAGGATCTGTCTGGGATAGAACATTGATAATAAGACAAGTGTCTGTTTCCTTTGCAAGTCTTTTAACTGTGTTTGTAATGTTTTTTGCACTGTCAGTATCAGGGAATCTAAAATCAAGTTTCATACTTGCTTCATTACATACTTGATTGACAGATATTCCCCCATTGATTTGGCCAATATTCATGGTTGTATTCCAATTCTCTTTTTTGCTGTTTTTTCCATAAATTTTGATTAGTTTACTAGCAAGAATTGTTAACGGTTCTATTGCATTTTTTCCCATCCATGGACGACTGGCGTGAGCTTGGGACCCTACTGATTTAATTTCCAACCAACAAACGCCCTTACTTTTGTTTACAAAATTTAAATTATCGCCACCATCGGGAATAATTAGTGTTTTAGGTTTGAATCCAAGTTTTTCAACTAAGTAACCACATCCTTTACTTCCGTCAGTTTCTTCGTCGGTTGTTATAACAAAAGCAAATGAAATATCAAATCTATTAGAAGCAACATAATTCACTAACTCAATTCCAATGGGAATTGAGAACTTCATGTCACTTACCCCGCGTCCATATATTTTGTCTTCTTTAACACATGTATCAAACATTTCGGGTTTTGCTGATACTACATCCATGTGGATCAAGTAACACAAATCTGGCGAAAGAATATCTTTATTGCCCGCAATAAGTATTTCAGTATCTTTATTTTGAAAACGCTTAATTAATAACTCTTTGGATAATAGTCTTTCAACAAAATCCAAAGCCTTAGAATTTTCCTCTACATTTCCAGTAACTGTTTCAAATGCCACTAATTCTCTTAGTTGTTTTATAAAACTTTGTTTATTCATATTGTTAATGTCAACAAAAAACCTCCTTGCGGAGGTTGATCTATTTTTCTTTTTTAAGCCACTAAATAGTCGCTCCGCGTTTGAGGAGGTCAAAATAGTGCCTGTACCAATTTTTCTGCATAACATTTGTACTATAGCCTTTTGCCAACATATATGTCAAATTTGCCCATGTTTTCACAAGTTGGTACAATGAGGACATGTGGAAGGACAGAAGGAGAAAAACTACTTGGAGAGATAGAAGAGTTTATGGAAAATCAGTGATTCGCAGCAGGAAATTTGCTAAATGGGCAAAAATAGCATTCTTTAGTGCAGTCGGCCTTTTTATATTTCTTTTTTTTGTGCTTCCGCTTTTGGCATTTAACCTCCCCTCTCCTGACGAGATTGTAAGAACTGAAGGCTATTCGACTAAGATTTTAGATAGAAACGGTAATTTGCTTTACGATATTTATGCTAGTCAAAACAGAACTCCGGTTAAGTTGGACAGTATTCCTCTATATTTGCGTCAAGCCACAATTGCTATTGAAGACAAGAATTTTTATAAACATCAAGGATTTGATCCAATTGGTATAGTCAGAGGTTTTTTGCGCATTTTTACTAAAGGTAGAATGGCCGGAGGTTCAACCATTAGCCAGCAGCTGGTGAAAAATGTTTTATTGTCGAATGAAAGAACCATAATTCGTAAAGTTAAGGAATTTGTTTTAACTCTTCAGATAGAGAGAAAATATTCAAAAGATGAAATTTTACAGATGTACCTTAATGAAGCTCCTTATGGTGGTACTTCTTGGGGAGTTAGTGCGGCAGCGGAAACTTACTTTGATAAAGATATTGTAGATTTGACATTGGTCGAATGTGCAATACTTGCCGGAATGCCACAATCCCCGTCAAGATATTCTCCATATTCATCAACACCGACCGCATACGTCGATCGTTCAACCGCTGTTTTGAGAAGGATGAGGGAGGATGGGTACATTACAGAAGAACAGGAGACAAGTGCAGTTGAGATGCTGCCCAATGTAGAGTTTAAAGAAAAAGGTGCTAGCCTTAATGCTCCCCATTTTGTTCAATATGTTGAAAATTTACTCATCGAAACCTATGGAGATGCCGTTGTCGAACAGGGAGGCCTTACTGTCACAACAACATTAGATTTAGATCTTCAGGAAGAATCTCAAAATATTATTGCGGAGGAAATAGCCAAAGTTGAATCGCAGCATATAACTAATGGCGCTGCTGTAGTTTTGAACCCTGAAACAGGAGAAATCTTGGCAATGGTCGGATCCAAAAATTTCTTTGCGGAAGATTACGATGGACAGGTAAACGTGACTACATCTCTCAGACAACCGGGAAGTTCTTTTAAACCTTTTACTTACGTTACAGCTTTTAAGGAAGGTTACACACCGGCAACTTTATTAATGGATGTGCCTACAAGTTTTCCGGGTGGAACAGACCAGAAAGACTACAATCCGGTAAATTACGATGGTAAATATGTGGGTCCTATCCAAATTCGCTACGCTTTGGCCAATTCGCGTAACGTTCCCGCTGTAAAAATGCTGGCAATGGTTGGAATTAAAGATGTTTTAGAAACCGCAACTGATCTAGGTATTACCACTCTTCCACCGACAGACGAGACTTTAAAAAGGGTTGGTTTATCCCTAACTCTTGGGGGCGGTGAAGTAAGATTGATTGATATGACTGCTGCCTACTCAGCTTTTGTTAACGGTGGTTATCGCGTTGAACCTACGGCTATTCTTAAAGTGACTGATATAGACGGTAAAGTTTTGGAAGAAAACGAACCACAAAAAGGGAAAAGTGTGTTATCCGAAGGAGAGGCATTTCTTATAAGTAGCATTCTTTCTGACAATAATGCCCGTGCGGACACTTTTGGAGTCAATTCGTATTTGAATGTGGCCAATACTATGGCTAAAACAGGTACTACAAACGATAAAAAAGATAATTGGACGATTGGAGGAAACGCGAACGCGATGGTTGGTGTTTGGGTTGGTAATAATGACAACAGTTCTATGTATTCGGTAGCCTCCGGAATTAGTGGGGCGTCGCCAATTTGGCATAATGTTGTTTTGCAAGCATTAAAGGATAAAACGACCGTTTCTTTTTCTCCCCCAACCGATGTTGTACAGGCTACGGTTGACAGTGTTTCGGGCTATCCTGCCCATGATAATTTTGTTTCTAGGTCGGAATACTTTATTAAAGGTGCAGAACCTACCGGCACTGATCCGATCCATGTAATGTTGAAGGTTTGTAAAAGCGATGGAAAGTTGGCAACACCGAGTGATATTTCTTCAGGTAACTACGATAGCAAAGAGTACTTTATTTTTAAAGAAGAAGACCCAACTTCCGGATCTTCCGGTCCCAATCGTTGGCAGGAAGCTATACTCAATTGGATGAATACACAGGTTGATTCTAAATATCATCCTCCTACTGAATACTGCGGCACAAGCAATCCTTTGAGTGTCGAATTTAACGGTCCACATGATCATGACACTCTCTCTGTCGGAGACAAAACCGTCAGTTTTACTGCAAATTCTAATTCTGCAATTACTCAAGTGGAGTTAAAACTTAACGGCAGTAAGATTTGCTCGTTTAATAACGGGTCGAATAATTATTCATGCAGTGTCAACTTTCCTTCAAACGGTATCTATACTTTGCAGGCTATAGCTATGGATTCGGCAAACCATCAGTCGGATAGAACTATTATAATCGGAGTCGGTCAAGCTTGGAATGCAACACCCACACCTTTGCTTACCCCAACCCCAACGCCTTCACCTACTCCTTGATTGAAGCCCCGAATTTGGATTTGGCGGAAGAAATTATTTCCTTTCGGATTTTTTCTACCTCAAGGTCAGTTAGAGTTTTTTCTGGATCATGATATTTAATGTGAAATGTGTAATTTCCATTGAATTCTCCAGTAAAACTAACTCCACTTATTCTGTTATTTAATGAACATATATAGCTAGTAACATCAATGATATGTGTACGATCAGGAATGTGTAGCGTTATATCCTCATCTTGTGCCGGGTATTTTGAAATCGGTTTAAATGAAACAACCTTGGGGGAAATCTCCATAAGCTTCGTTATCTCAAACTCGTAGTATATTAGCTTATCCCCTTCAAGATATCCGATTTTGCCGATATATTTTCCTTTGGAATAAATGAATGCACAGCGGCTTGCGCCAAAACCTTTTGATTCTTCAGATTTAAATGTATATTCAATATTAAATCTTTCCAGGAATCCTTCAATAACACCTTTGGCATCTCGATATTCATAACCACTGAAAATTCCCGCCAGCATATTTCTCTCTTCCGGTAAATCATTTACTTTTGGTAAATAAATATTAGCTATTTCGAACAAATGAAATTTATCTATTATTCCTAGATTTTCTTTTGCCGCCTTTGTCAATGAAGGCATAAGAGACGTTCTCATGTATTCGGTCTCCGGTCCTAACGGATTTTTTAGTTTTACACTTTTACTATCAACTTCGTTGCCCGGCACAAGCGCTAATGTGTAAACTTCGGTTCCGCCAAAGCCGGATATGATATTTTTAATTTCTTTTTCAAAAGCAAATTTAGGATCTTCCGGACGCTCCGGAATAGAACCTTCCATAATATGGCTTGGAAGATTGTGATAGCCGTAAATTCTGGCTATTTCTTCAACAATATCCTCCTCGTTCTTAACATCCTTCGCTCTCCATGAAGGAACAGATGTCGTAAGAGTATTTCCTGACCAGCTGCATTCAAACCCGAGAGATTTAAGGTATTCCCCGATCTCTTTTTTACCAATCTCGATCCCAATTCTTGTTGCAATATATTCAAGCGTAGTTTTAATATTGACTGTTTTATACGACGCACTATGCATATCCAAAACCTCCTTTGACACGCTCCCCCTTGTAAGCTTTTTGAATAGATCTATGGCAGACAATATTGCGGGTGCAACCAGTTCTTCATCTATTCCCTTTTCAAAAATTGAAGCAGCCTGAGTTCTTTGGGAAAGAGTCATGGAAGTCTTTCTGATATTTACCGGGTTATATGTTTGTACGAAAAGAAGAACATTTTTGGTATTTTCATCAACCGCGCTTGATGCTCCGCCCATAATTCCCGCCAAATCAATAAGTCTACCCTCCTCATCTTCAATTACAATATCCCCTCCGGGCAGTGTAAATTCTTTTCCGTCAAGAGTTGTAATTTTTTCACCCTTCCTGCTTTCCCTCAAAATCATTTTTGCACCTATTATTTTATCGTAGTCAAAAGTGTGAACAGGCTGCCCCAACTCCAGCATTATGTAGTTGCTGATATCGACAATATTATTGATCGGGCGGATGTCTGCTGACAAAAGTTTCCTTTTGACTATTTCAGGAGATTCTCCGATTTTGGCGTTTTTAATTAGTGCAGTGGTAAACCTCGAGCAAAGCTTTTTATCAACAGTTGCATTTATATAGTTGGTTTGTTTGGAAAAAACATATTCTTTGTTTTGCGACCTTATCGGCTTTAATTTTGCGGGGATATTGAATCTTGGCAAGATAGCTGCGGCTTCCCTGGCAATCCCGTAAACTGAGGCAGTGTCAATTCTATTTGTTGTTACTTCAATATGGTAAATATAGTCGTCTCCCGCTTTTTCCACTCTTTCAAAAGACGGACCGCACAAAGAAACGTATTTTGCAATCTCGGAAGGTTTTGCCGAGGTAATCAAAAATTCTCTAAGCCAAGAATCTAATATTTTGATATCCATTTTAGTTTATTTTTGTTTCACTACATTACTATATAGTAATGTAGTATTTACGTTCAAAATTGTGATAAATATCGCAAATCCGTACTGTAAAGCTGCCTCAAATCTGGGATATTAAGCCCGTCTTTCATCATTAAAACTCTTTCTACTCCCCACCCGAAAGCAAATCCTGAATAGACTTTGGGATCAATTTTACCGGCTTTCAAAACATTTGGATGGACCATTCCGGCACCTCCCAGCTCAAGCCAACCTTCCTTACAAACTCTGCATCCGCGTCCGCCACACACGCCGCAACTGATATCTATTTCAAAAGAAGGCTCAGTGAACTGAAAGTGATAAGGCCTTAGTCTTGTTACTCTATCTTTACCATAGAAAGACTTAGCAAAATAATCCAAGGTTCCCTTTAGATTCACAATTGAAATATTTTTATCGACAACCAATCCTTCAAACTGATGAAACATCGGAGTATGAGATATGTCTGATTGTCTCCGATAGCATTTCCCTATATTAATCATGCGAACCGGAGGTTTGCCGACTTTTAGCATTTCCCTCACCTGGCCGTTGCTTGTATGTGGAGTTAAAACAGTTTTTCCATATTCGGTATTTTCCGGTGCATCAATAAAAAAAGTTTCCCACTCGTCCCTTGCAGGGTGACTTTTGGGCATATTTAGAGCTTCAAATGCAAAGTAATCCCATTCAACCTCCGGGTATCTTGACCTCTCAAAACCGATTCTTCCGAAAATTCGGGATATTTCATCGATGGTCTTGGTGATTAAGTGTGTATGTCCTATTTCCGGCTTCTTCCCGGGGATTGTTGGATCAAACCATTCGCGGGCATTTTCTTTAAAACTATTTCTTTGATTACCCAGTAGTGTTTCAATAGATTTTTTGGCTTCATTAATAGTTTGGCCTATTTGCTTTCTTTCTTCCGGTTTAAAATTCTTTATATTTTTAACAAGTGTTGTGAATTTACCGTTTCTCCCAAGATAGTCAATTCTGATCTGTTCGAGCTCGCTTGCAGTCTCTGCAGACATAATTTGTGCAACTGCCTGGTTTTTAATATTTAAAATATCTTCTTGCATACTATTGTTTAGCTAATGGCTAATAGTTCACCCATTTTACACTAAAAAAGCCTCCCTTTTGTAGGAGGCCAATTTAAATCAAAGCTTTACCTCCTTATTCAGATTTGGTAAAGCCTGCTTCTTTCACTATTTTTTTGAAAGTTTCAGGATCTTTTGAGGCAATATCGGATAAGATTTTTCTATCAATCTCAATTTTCTCCTTCTTAAGGCCTGCTATAAACTTGCTGTAGGAAATGTCAAGAGATTTAACCGCCGCGTTGATTCTGGAAATCCATAAGGTTCTTAAATTTCTCTTCTTGAGTTTTCTGCCATGATAAGCATAGGCTCCGGCATGAAGGACAGCTTCTTTAGCAGTTTGAATTCTGCGGCCCCTTGCTTGCTTGTACCCTTTGGCTCTGGCCAAAATTTTTCTATGTCTTATAGCTGAAACTGATTTAACTCTCATTGTGTTAGTAACTAGTAGTTAGTAGTTAGTAGTTAGGTTTTTTCCTAACTACTAGATTCTAATTTCTAACTTCTAGTTTGTGCTCCTTTCCTGGTTTTCTTTCCAACAGCCTTTTTTACCTTTTTGGCGTAAAAACCCTTTAATTCGATAGTCTTTTTAAGGTTTCTAAGCTGCTTGCTGCTTTTACTGCTTTTCAAATGTCTCCTAAAACCTTGACGACGCATAACCTTACCGGTTTTGGTAATCTTAAATCTGTTTGTTATTGATTTTCTGACTTTACGTTTATTCATTACTTTTTTCTCCTTCGATTCACTTTGCTCGCTTAGGACTTCACTTCGTTCAACTTCTCTTTCTTTACTTCCTGTCTTTTGGCATTTACCTTATTTGTTGGCGAAATCACTGTAACCAAATGTTTGCCAAGAAACTTTGGTTCCATATCGGTGATAATTGTATCACCAAATACTCCCTTAATTTTATTAATTACGTCGTACCCTGTGTGTTTGACCCTCATTTGAGGTCCCTTAAAAACAACAACAACTCTTACTTTATTTTTGTCTTCAAAAAATTCCCTGATCCTCTCGACCCTTGTATTAAAATCGTTCTCGGCTATAAAAGGACTAAAACGAATCTCCTTAACTTCCCCACCCTTTACTTTTTTAGCTTGTGTACGTGCTTTTTTCTCTTCTGCGTATCTAAATTTTCCAAAATCTACAATTTTTGCAACAGGTGGTGTGGCTCCTGGTGCAATTTCGACAAGTGTTAATCCTGCCTCTTTTGCTTTCGCAATTGCCTCATCCCGCTTCAATTCCCCAATCATTTTTCCTTCCGAATCGACAACCCTAAGAGAGGGAGCTCTGATCTGAAAGTCTGTCCGCCAAAAAAGATTTTGTTTTCCCAATGTTTAACTTGTATGTGAATTGTACCTAAAAAAGTAAATTTATTCAAGAAGGTCGTTGATGCAATAAAAAACTAGGAAATTTGGCTATATCTTCCTGGTTTTAAAGGTTATATTTCAGGTCTGGGAATGATTTTACTGGTAATAACGAAAGCAGGGGAAACGCATGCAACATTTTCTATCTGCGATGCAATTATTCTCGCGTTTTTGTTGTTTTTCAACGAAACAACGATGTTTGCAGTGTATTCTACACCAGTGGAAAGGTCTGAAACCATTATTTCTGAAATCTCAGATTTTCAGGGAACAGCCCATATAAGCTCTGCTACCCATTCCGGGTTGAACGAATATTTAACCCGGACGTAAACAAATGTTTTTATCATTTTGCCTCCTTGAGCAAATTGAGTTTGTTTTTAAACAGCAAGCTGACAATTTTTATTCCATTAACAAAAAACGCTTTGTTTTTTGACTGAGGCGATTTTATCCGAAAGTATGAGGGAAAGCAAGAAAAGTTAACTAATTATTTTTTCCTCAATCTCTTTTTTCAAAGCTTTAATGAAGTCATCTAAATCTTTACTTCCCAAGTCTTCCCCGTTTCTTTTTCTTACGGCAACTTTATTGGCTTCTGCCTCACGGTCGCCAACTACAAACATGTAAGCAACTTTTTCGTTTTGGGCGTTTCTGATTTTATTCCCAAGGGTCTCGTTTTTGTCATCAAGTTCGGCTCTAACTCCAGCCTTTTTTAGTTCAGCTAATACCTTTTTGGCGTAATCCAAATGGCGTTCAGCAATTGGCAATACTTTTACCTGAACCGGTGTTAGCCATGTTGGGAAATTGCCCCCAAAGTGTTCAATAAGAATCATTAAGAATCTTTCAGGAGATCCAACTATGGCTCTATGGATCATCACCGGCCTTTTCTCTTTTCCGTCAGAATCAATATAAGTCAGTTTAAATCTTTCAGGTAGGAAATAATCAATTTGAACAGTTGAAAGCTGCCACTCTCGTCCCAATGAATCCTTGGCAATTAAGTCCATCTTTGGTGCATAGAAAGCTGCTTCTCCAGGACCTTCAAAATATTCAATATTATTCCTCTTCATTATCTCCTCTGCCCACTTCTCTGTCTTGTCCCAGACTTTCGGGTCGCCTATATATTTATCCGGATTTTTAGGATCTCTTGTAGAAAGTCTGTATTTATAAGTAAGACCAAAGGTTTTCATTATTTCCTTGGTCATAGTGAGGGCGCGGTCCACTTCTTCATCCACCTGGTCTTCGCGGCAGAAAACATGGCAATCATCTTGAGAAAAGGCACGTACTCGGGCAAGTCCTGAAAGTTCGCCCGGTTTTTCATCTCGATAAAGCATCGCAAAATCAGTTAAGCGAATTGGCAAATCCCGATAGCTTCTTGCCTGCGAGGCATAAATTTGGGTATGCTGAGGGCAATTCATGGGTTTTAGGTAAAATTCCTCATCGGAATAACTGGACATCACTTTAAACATTGAATCTTTGTAATGGTCATAATGTCCGGAAGTTTTGAAAAGATCCGCTTTTGCAATCTGGGGAGTCCAAACCTGGGTATAGTCTTCTTTTGATTGAACGGACTCAACGTAGTCATTCACAAGCCTTCTTAAAAGTGCTCCTTTTGGCGTATAAAGAGGAAGTCCTGCTCCTACAAGTTCGGAAAAGGTAAATAGATCTAATTCTTTCCCGAGTTT
Organism: uncultured Gammaproteobacteria bacterium; assembly: GCA_964635715.1. Classification (GTDB taxonomy): domain Bacteria; phylum Patescibacteriota; class Microgenomatia; order UBA8517; family UBA8517; genus UBA8517. The sequence continues at coordinate 34,545 of CAZWNZ010000002.1, forward strand.
TCTATGATCGCGCTTTTTAGCTTCTTCCTTCATTGCAAGAAAATCGTTAAGTTCTTTATCTGTCGGAAAAATTGTGCCGTAAATTCTGGTTAACATCTTATTCTTCTCGTCTCCCCGCCAATAAGCACCTGCCACTGAAAGAAGTTTAAAATGTTTAAGTTCGGCAGAAGGATTTTCAATGTGTCCCCCGCGGCAAAGATCGCGGAAGTTTCCGGATTGGTAAACAGTCAGTTCATCGCTATCTTTTGAATGCTCGTTGATAAGTTCTTCTTTGTATTCATTTCCTTTAAACTCTTTCAAGGCTTCTTCTTTTGTCAAAACATTTTTCTCAAATGATTTCCATGATTTAACAATCTCGTGCATTTTTTCCTCAATCTTTGGAAACTCAGCTTCGGAAATTTTTGTCTCACCAAGGTCGATATCATAATAAAATCCGCTTTCGATTGCCGGACCAAGAGTTAATTTGGCTTTTGGCCACAAGTCCATTACGGCTGCGGCCATAAGGTGTGAACACGAATGCCTAAGAAATTCAAGATTCTTCAAATCTTTCATAAAATTACAAATTCTAAATGCTAAAATCTAAATTTAGTTTACATGAAGACGGGTCAAATTAGAAGATCCGTGGTTCCACTTCAATTTCCCTCGATTTCTCTCAGGACTCTTTGAGACTTCTTTCTACTCCGTAGTTGGTGAGTCTATTTCAACGTAGAAATGGTTTAACACTCATAATTTAAACTTTTACTAAATCAAAGTCAATGTTTGGCTAGTTTAGCGGCTTTTCTTGCTTCAACTTCGTCCAGAATTACTTTTCTGATACGAACTGATTTTGGAGTTATCTCGACTAGCTCCGTATCATCAATGTACTCCAATGCTTCCTCAAGTCCCATTCTGTGAGGAGCATTAAAATGCTCCATACAACCGTCTCCCTTACTTCTCATGTTACTTAGTTTCTTTTCCTTACAGGCATTGACTCTCAAGTCTCCTGCCCTACAACCTTGTCCAATAACTTGGCCTTTGTATATTTTTTCTGCGGGTCCAACAAAAAATTCTCCCTGATCCTGAACCTGTGTCATCCCATAAAGTCTCGTTTCACCTGTTTCGTAGGCAACTAAACTTCCACGATCACGCTCGCGGGTAAACCCATCATCTGGTAAAAATTCATAGAAAGCTGCGTTCATTATTCCCAAGCCTTTGGTGTCGGTTATAAATTCACTTCTAAAACCAATAAGTTCTTTTGTGGCGACAGTAAACTCGACATATGTAATCCCTTCTGTTGTTTCCAGATTGTCCATTTTGGCATGTCTTTGACCCATTTTTTGAATAACAATTCCGGAATATTCTTCGGGAACTTCAACATATACTTTTTCAAAAGGCGTCATTGTTTTTCCGTCTTCAATGTGAGTAATAACATGGGGGCGACTAACTGCAAATTCATAGCCCTCGCGCCTAATGCGCTCGATAAGTATGGCCAAATGAAGTTCTCCTCTGCCGGAAACAGTCCAAGTTCCGTCCGAATTATCCTCAACTTTTAAAGCAACATCGGTATCAAGCTCTTTATAAAGACGGGCTCTAATCTGACTACTGGTTTTGAATTCTCCCTCTTTTCCTCCAAAAGGAGAAGAGTTAACCATAAAAATCATTTTAACTGTGGGCTGCTCAATCTCGAGAAGAGGTAAAGCAATTGGCGTAATAGGATCGGCTATCGTTTCCCCAATATTGATATCGAGTATTCCGGTAACAGCCACAAGATCTCCCGCCATGGCCTCTGATTCTTCAATTTTCCCCAAACCCTTAAAAGTTGAAAGCGAAGTAATTTTGCACTTTTTAATTTGCCCATCGCGGTTTATATGAGCGATATCTTGACCGTTTACTATTTTTCCGGAATGGATTTTGCCGATAGAAATTCTACCTTTATAGTTGTCGTAGCCAATGTTGCTGACAAGCATTTGCAATGGCTTTTGGTCATTAATTATTGGTTTAGGAATATATTCTAAAATGGCATCAAAAATTGGGCAAATGTCGGTCATTTTTTCTAATTCAGGTTCAAGCCCTGCTTTGCCGTCGCGTCCTGAGGCGTAAACTGTCGGGAAAAGGGCGGTTTCTTCGTTTGCACCAAGTTCACAGAAAAGATCAAAAGTTTTGCCTTGCACCCATTCAGGTCTGGCCCCTTTTTTATCAATCTTATTTACAATGACAATAATCTTAAGTCCCAATTTAAGAGCTTCTCTTAATACAAATCGAGTTTGAGGCATTGGGCCTTCCTTTGCATCAACTAATAAAAGAGCTCCATCAGCCATAGAAAGAACACGTTCTACTTCCCCGCCAAAATCAGCATGGCCTGGAGTATCAATAATATTTATCTTTACGCCTTTCCATTCAACTGAAGCATTTTTGGAAAAAATAGTAATTCCACGCTCACGCTCCAGTTCGTTACTGTCAAGAATAGTATCTTGCTCGGCAACTTCCTTTTTCATTTCGGTGTGGCTTTGACGCAAAAGAGCGTCGACCAGAGTTGTTTTACCGTGGTCAACGTGAGCAATAATAGCAACATTTCGTATTTCCATAATCTAATAATTTATTCCTTAGGGAAACAAGCTTGGCTTATTTCCATATATTTAATAAGAAATCCCACTTCGCTGAAGCTTTACGGGATTAAACCTATAGCATTATTATACTCCCAATATTCAACAAATGCGAGAGTGGACTCGGCGGGAATTGGACCCGCTACTCTTCCATGCCATGGAAGCGTGTTACCGGTATACCACGAGCCCTCATGGGCGTGATAATTATATCATCTTTAATCCTAATTCGGAATTCGATATACTGACCTCATGAATCTTTTACATGTTTTTATTCTTTCTGTGGTTGAGGGTCTGACTGAATTTCTTCCTATCTCTTCAACCGGACATCTAATATTGGTATCTAAAATCTTGAATCTGGAATCTAGTGACTTTTTAAAAACTTTTGAGATTGTAATTCAACTTGGAGCGATTATGGCTGTAGTTGTTCTTTACACAAAAAAACTATTGAGTATCAAGTTTATTAAAAAACTTTTTGTGGCCTTTATCCCCACGGCAATTGTAGGCTTTACACTATATCCCATTATCAAAAATGTTTTGCTTGGAAGTTCCAGTATTACTCTGAATGCTTTGTTTTGGGGAGGTGTGGTTTTAATATTAATCGAATTAATACTAAAGAACTCAAAACTCAAAAATCAAAACTCAAAATTTACTGCAAGCATAGGTACAATAAGCTATAAACAGGCATTTTTAATTGGATGCTTCCAGTGCCTTTCAGTAATTCCGGGAATGTCGAGGGCTGCATCAACAATTATTGGCGGTTTGGCGGTGAAACTCGACAGGTCTACCGCCACTGAGTTTTCATTTCTTTTGGCAGTTCCGACAATGGTGGCTGCAACCGGCTATGATTTGTTCAAATCGCGCGATCTTATTTCTCAAGGAGGATTTCTTACTCTAACCGTCGGAACTGTTCTTTCGTTTATCTTTGCAATGATTGCGATTAAATTTCTTATCGGCTACGTTAAAAAGCACGATTTTACCTGGTTCGGGGTGTATAGGATAATACTTGCCATCTTGTTTTGGATTTTTGTTGTATAAAAACAACCCCCGCTTTTTGGCGGGAGTTGTTTTGCCTACATATTTTGCTCTCCTTTCTAATAATAATTACTATAAAGGTTAAATCTTAGAAGTTGCTTAATTTGGTATAATAAAGTGTGAATATTAAATACAAGAAAAAAATTGTCATGCTTGCTTTGATAGTTGCCTGTATCGGCATTGCTTTGTTTTTACTTAGGCGCAATGAAGATGTGTGGATCTGTCAGGATGAAGTCTGGATAAAGCACGGAAACCCCACGGCAACGATGCCTCCCACTCCCTGCAAATAGTATAATTACCACATGTCGGATAATTTTTGGATAAATATTTCAAAACCATTTACTGCTCTGGCCCCAATGGATGACGTTACGGATAATGTTTTTAGACAGGTTCTACTTTCTACGTATAGGCCGGATGTGTTTTTCACTGAATTTTCTAACGTGGACGGATTGATACATGGAGCCAATGGAATTCCTCTAAGAAAGCTTGATTACACTCAGGATCAGCATCCTATCGTTGCCCAAATTTGGGGCAATATTCCTGATAATTTTGAAAAAGCGGCAAAAATAGTGGAAAAATTGGGTTTTGACGGAATAGATATCAATATGGGTTGCCCTGTTCGCGATGTTGTTAAAAAAGGCTGTGGATCCGGGCTAATCGGTAACTATGAATTAGTTAAGGATATTATCAAATCAACCAAAAAAGGATCAGGTGGACTTCCTGTCAGTGTAAAAACCAGGCTTGGTATTAATAAAAATATTGCTGATGAATGGATAAAATTTTTACTTGATCAAAATCTTGCCTGTTTAACAATCCACGGCCGTTTAGCAAAGCAGATGTCTCATGGAGATGCCGATTGGGCTGAAATTGGTAAAATTTGTTTACTGCGCAGAGAAATTGCTCCTAAAACATTAATTATCGGCAATGGTGATGTTAAAAACTATCAGGAAGTGCTGAAAAAGTACAACGAATATGGAGTAGATGGGGTTATGATTGGCAGAGGTGTTTTTAATAATCCTTGGGTGTTTGACAAAAACGATGGTAAAAATCACACAAAACAAGAATATTTTAAACTATTGCTTTATCACATTGATTTGTTTGAAAAAACCTGGGGCAAAACTAAAAATTTTGCTGTATTAAAGAAGTTTTTTAAGATATATGTAAAGGATTTTAAGGGTGCTAATTCTATAAGAATAAAATTGATGCAGACAGAAAATGCTGACCAGGCAATAAAAATAATCAATAGTCAATCAATAATTTGACACAATCTTTTTCTCGTGCATATAATGTCCTAGTGAAAAATAAGAAAATTGTTTTGATTGGAGTATTAATGGTGGTTGCGGTGGTTTTGGTGGTGCTATTTTTATTGAAAAAGAATAACTCAACATCTTCCACATCCTCAAACATCACTTCAGATGAGGAGTCCACATTTGCCGGTTCAATGAAGGATCTTATAGCTAGTGGAAAGTCACAAAAATGCTCTTACACTAATGAGAGTGGAAGTGGCATGTTTTACATTTCTTCTGTGGGAGATTTCAGAGGAGACTTAACATCTGCAATTGAGGGAGTAAGCACAAATAGCCACATAATAGTAACCGACAACACTTCATACTATTGGTCGGATGGTCAATCTACAGGCATGAAAATAGTTAGTGAAGATAATCAGATTGTAGAAACTGAAGATATCGACACAAATAGTTATTCTGTTACAGATATGGATAGTAGCTATACATATAAATGTAATGTTTGGATATTGGACTCTTCCAAATTTAACTTACCCGATGACGTTGATTTTCAATCGATTGATGAAATGATGGGTTCCTACGGCATAGAAATTCCTTCTTCAGAATAGGTTTTGAATTACCCGCACACTTCAGATATAATTGCAATGTAGTTTACGGACACTTACATCGCTTTGGATGAAGCGGTAGTATACGGACGCTTAGCTCAGTTGGTTAGAGCGCATTCTTGACGTGAATGAGGTCAGGGGTTCGAGTCCCTTAGCGTCCACTCGCTTCGCTCGTTTCCGCTTCGGTTCTCGATAGTGCTAGATAGGGAATTGGTGTTGTGCACACGAGTTCCTTAGCGTCCACACATTCGACTCGTTTCTCTCGCTCAGTGCAAGCTTACAATAAGCCAATTATTTAGTTATGATGAAAGTTTACCCAGCAGATCTTTGTGAATAACTTTCGGGATTAAGAAGAAAACTTGTACCCTTTTTGTGATATTGAGCCCAATAATTTTTCTTTTCGGCCCTTTTGTTAGTGCTTTGAAGCCATGTGGCTGCCAAGTCAATCCTCTGTCTGAATGACTGTAAAAACTCCAAAAGATTGGTAAAAAAGTTTATATGGTAAATTCCGGGTTCAACCGGAGCGGAAACTGCTGCAGCTTTTGCCGCCTCGGCCAGTCCTTGTGTACCCTCAGCAACTTTTTGAATTTCCTGCATTATAGCCTGCAACTGTACTTTAAGCTCAGAGCTTTTTTCCTGAAAGACACGCTTTTCTTCATTAACCAAGTGCTTTTCCATAGAAATTTGCTTTTTCTCAGCTTGAACTTTTTCTTCTCTACCACTTAAAACATCGCTCATTTGCAATGTTTGTCCCTGATTCAACTCACCCGATCTTCTAGTGTTGGGCAAACCCAATCCTAAAAGTTCACGGAAAAAATCGTCAGAAGTATTTTTAAGAAGATCTCTTGTTTGAACTGAAGCACTTGTTCCTAAATCTTTAAGAGATTCAAGAACATTTTGGCGGGTGATGTTGTTTTGATTTTTCTTTTTATTATCTGCCATTTGGCCAGAGTCTAAATCAAATTAATAAGAAAATCCAGTGCAGCCCTGCGCCTCAAAATTGATTCTGTTAATCTTTTTCTGCTTTCAATCTCATCACCATCGACACTTTTGCCATTTTTGTTTATTTGTGACATAGCCAAAGCAGCTTCGACTTCTTTTTCATCTATTTTTATGTTTTCCGTTTTGGCAACTTCGCTAAGTATTAAATCGAGAGAAATGGCATCTTTTGCCTGTTTTGCATAATCTGCACGAAGATCTTCTGCTTTTTTACCAATTGAAGCTAAATATCCTTCTAAGGCCAAACCCAGTTTTTCAAGGCGTTCCAAAAGAGCTGAAAGGCGACTATCCGCCTCTTCCTCAATCAGTATTTGAGGTATATTTATTTTAACGTTATCGAGAATTGTTTTTAAAACCACTTGTTCCTTTTCTTCATGAGTCGGTTCTTTCTTTTCATCCGGTTTGCCCTTGTCGGGAGTCCAAAGATTGGATGCATTAGAAGCTCCAACTATTTCCTTTTTGTAGTCACCAAGATCAACTTTAGGTAACTCACAAGTTATAGCTCTTATTTGCCAGGCTTCACCCTCTTTGGCATTAACCAATTCAAATTTTGGGTATATTGCAATTTGAAGTTTGTTTTCAGTTATGGCGGTAGCTAAAGCCTCTGGCAGCAAGTGACTTAGGGAATGTTCGATAAGTGTGTTTTGAGGAATTTTAGCCTCAACTTTATCCAAAGGAGCCATTCCCTTTCTGAATCCCGGAATCTCCACATCTTTAGCAAATTCCTTTATTACACTAGCTTGAGCATTTTTGATTTCGGCAAATGGAATAGTAAAAGTAATCTGAATATTGCCATTATCTTCGCGCGCAACCACCGATGTTATTTTGTCCCCTGAAAGGTTTTTTTGATCAGCCATGAAGGTATTATACTTCAGCAAGTAAATTCTAGCTACTAGTAACTAGCTACTTGCCCCCAGAAGGCCCGCCTTTGTGTTGGGTGTGGAAAGTAGCCTGATTAAATTTTGCTCCAGGTGAGCCTTTGGGTACAAATCCCTTATTTCCTGAAAACATAGATTGTTTTTTGAAGCCAAAACCCATTGACGGCAATTTATTTTTTTGTGTTTTATCGTTGTTATTTGTCATTTGTACATAAATATTATATACTATACACAGAGTTTTCAAGGGAGAGATGCTTCGATTTTTAAGCCTCAGCCTTTGTTCAGACTTCGATTAAAAGGAGGTGAAAATTTAAATAAAAATGCAATCCAAGCTATTTGTTGGTAATTTAGCGTGGGAAGTAACCGCAGAAGATCTTAAAGCCCTTTTTGCAGAAGCAGGAACTGTTGCTGATGCCGCTGTCATTTCTGATAGAATGACTGGCAGAAGCAGAGGTTTTGGTTTTGTAACTATGGGTAGTGATGCTGAAGCGCAGGCAGCTGTTGAGAAATTTAATCAATACGAGCTTAAAGGCCGCAAGATTAATGTCAATATTGCCAGACCCATGGAACCAAGACAGTAACTAGTAGCTTGTAGCTAGTAGTTAGTAGATAGGTTCGGAAGATAGTTAGTAGTAGGTTCGATAAAGGGACTTAGTACGTACGAATAAGCCGCAAGGCGGATTTTGAAAGAGTTAGCTATCTTTTTAACTCAATGGATATTCTTTCTGAAGAACTCCAAATTGTTTTCTACGACCATATCCCAATTTGGTCTCATGTTGTGATCCGTCCCTGAATATTTCATATAGACTGCTGAGACCGTCGCCTCTTCAAGTTTTTTATTTAAATTATCGCTGTGCCAGTATGGTACTGCAGTATCGATAGTTCCCTGGTTTAGTTGGATTGGTGCTTTAATAAAACTTAAATAGTTCGTGAGCGAAAATTTTTCAGCATCATATGTATTTTCAAAATCTGCCGTTTCTTCTATCAGAAATTTTCCCCCATCTTCAGCCTCGTCAATATAATAAAGAATAGATGCGGGGAATCTCATTGAAACAGGTGCCCAAAGAACTGTCGGGTAGTTTACACCTGTAATTTCAAGTGTAGTTAAGGCAACCTGTCCTCCATTACTATGTCCCCAAATAAATATATTTTTACTATCCCACTTTTCTAATGAATTAACTGATTTCAGTGTGACTGCAGCAGTTACCCATGTTTGGAATCGTGACTCGAATATGTCAGTAGCTTCTTTATCGCTTTCTCCATATCCCATAAAGTCAGGCGCCACTGTTATGTAGCCATTTTGGGCAAACACTTTCGCCGATGGTTGAGTGCCCGCACCCATCACGTAAGTCTCCTGACTGACAAAACCTCTAAACATCACGACAACCGGAAACGTCCCGTTGCTTTTTGGAATATTGATTACTCCGGAAACGGTTTTTAGGTTTCCCGAAAGGTCGGGGCTAAACTGCATGGAGTATTTGTATGTCGAATAGTCGTCAGTTTCCGAGATCAAATCCCCTATTTCAATTTTATTTTCAGGAAAATTTACTTTAGAGAGATTCTCTATGGAGTATTTGTAAAGCGGGGTAGGTTTAATTTGCGAGACCACCTCAGTAACTTTATTTGTTTCCTTGGGAAGAGTGTAAAGAATCCTTCCAAACCAGCCGATGGAGATAAAAACAGTAGTTAGTATCAAGTAGTAAGTAGCTTGTTTAAATTTGTGCATGTTTAATTTTAACATGTGTTGTCCCATACAATTTATCATTCGCCTTTTACAGAACTATCCGTTCACGGCTCGTGCTACATTTTGTACGGGACTGCGCATTATTGATATAGTTTTTGGTGCTTGATTCGTATTTTCTTCGGGTTGATAATAGTACAAAGTACTTGGTACATAGAAAAAGATGAAAATTGATGAAAAAGTTGAGGTTGGGTTTAATGGTTATCCCAGATGGGTAAAATGGAAAAATAAGGTATACAAAGTTGAAAAACTAGGGCTCCACCACACTTATCATGAGGGAAAAATCCTTTATCACGTCTTTTCAGTAGCCACAAAAACTCTTTTTATGAGATTGATTTTAGATACTGATATTTTAAGTTGGAAATTAACTGATATTGAAAATGGAATTTAATTCTGCCCCGAGCAATTGCCTGCATTTAGACCTAAATTCCTGCTTTGCTTCCATCGAACAGCAGGCCAATCCCTTTCTGCGTGGCAAACCTTTGGTTGTTGCGGCTTTTAATTCATATAAAGGTTGTATTTTGGCTTCATCAATCGAGGCAAAGCGCTTGGGTATAAAAACCGGTATGTGGGTTGGTGAAGCTCAAAAAATCTATCCCAAGCTCAAAGTTCTCACCCCTGATCCTTGGAAATACAGAAATGTCCATTTAAAGTTAAGGAAACTTATTTCAGAATACACAAACGATTTTTCTCCCAAATCAATTGATGAATTTGTACTCAATCTGGAAAACTACAATGCACTGTCAGCAGGTAGCATGCAGCAAGTAGCAAGGGAAATAAAAGATAGGATAAAAAGTGAAATTGGGGAATGGCTCACTGTTTCTATCGGCATTGCCCCTAACAGATATTTGGCGAAAATCGGTGCGGGGTTACATAAGCCTGATGGTCTAGATGAAATAAATAAAGATAATTTCAAAGAAATCTATTCAAAACTAAAGTTGACAGATTTAACAGGTATAAAAGAGCGAAACGCTGCACGACTGGCTTCTTTGGGCATTTATTCAGTCTTAGACTTTTATGAAGCTCCGATTTGGAGGCTAAAAGCTGCATTTCATTCAATTGCAGGACTTTATTGGCATATGAGACTTTCCGGTTATGAAATCGACAATTTTGAAAGCCGGAGGAGCAGTTTTGGCAATTCGGTAGCAATAGGCAAAAATATAGCAAATATTGAAGAACTTTCCCCCATCCTTGCTAGGCTTACGGAGAAGACCTGTAGCAGGTTGAGAAGCGCCGGTTTTACAGCCGGTGGAATTCACTTAACGTTGGTTTATAAAGATGGCTCATTTTGGCATAAGGGAAGGCGACTTTCTGAAAACAGATTTGACACACGTGATATTTATAAAGCTGCTTATAGACTGTTAATCGAAGCCAAACCTCAAACTCCGGTACTTAATATTGCGATTTCTTGTTTTGATTTGAGTACTGGTAGCAAGCTTCAGTTGGGACTTTTTGAGAATGAAGCCAAAAAAGAAAAATTGGTCAAGTCTGAAGATTTAATTAATCGCCGTTATGGAGATTTTACTGTGGCTTCAGCCAAAAGTTTTGGTGGAGCAAAGATTGTTCTTGATAGAATTGCTTTTGGTGGAGTGAGAGAGTTGGAAGAATTCAGTTTAAATTCCTGAAACAGTAACAGAATCCCCAACTTTTATAGAATTAGAATCAGAAAAACCTGCATTAACTTCCAAAACAAAATCAACTGGTTTACCGGCAGAGTATGTCTTTAAATTTTTATCGGATGCGTTTTCAGCCGGAACTGCGACGTTTTTATCGATTCTTACAATTTTATTATTGTCAATCCAAATAATATCGATAGGAATTAGCATTCCTTTCATCCAAAACACGGGGGTGTCGGTTTCGTCGTAAAAAACAAAAAGCATTCCGTTATTCTCACCAAGAGAAGATCTTTCCGAAAGGCCTCCGGCTCTTTCTTCTTTAGTTTTTGCAAGTTCTACATTGATATTCTTATCGTTAATGGTTACAACTGTTCCTGCTGCTGTGGGTTCTTCAGTTGGGATTGGTTTAAAAGTAGAACCTTTTTTAATAAACATCCCTACGGCTGCAATAAAAACTGCTGTTGCAACAAGAGAAATAATTATCTTTTTTGTCATTGTTGAAGTTTAACAATAATAATAAAAGTAAGCAAAAATATAAAAATTGGAATTGTCATGAATATAATATTTTTAACAGAAGTTTTGTGGTTTTTATGTATATGAAGCTTTTCTAGGTCCATAAGCTTATATTAGCACAAATAGGTGCCCTCGAGAGGATTTGAACCTCTAATCCGTAAGGAATACGCTCCTAAAGCGTACGCGTATGCCAATTCCGCCACGAGGGCTAGTGGAAGTTAGATTATATATCAAAATCCAAAGGTAGTGTGTCGATTTTATTGACAAAGAAAGACACGTTTTTTCCCCAGGTTTTTGATGGAGGAGCATAAACACGGGCTATTTCAGAAATAGAATCTACTCCCCTGTCAAAATACTTTGTTTTAAGCACGCTTGAGACATGAGAAATAGAGTTTTCCCAGGATGTAAAAGTATATTCTCCATTTGACCATCCATAGGCATTATATGAATCATTAGGAATGTGTTTTCCGAATGTTGATTCCACACCTGCAATAGCAGGAATAAGTCTGTAATCGAGGTTGTTGTCATCCGCATAGGTAACAAACTCTTCAGCATACTCGGCCAAAGGCGAGTTGTATTTTAATAAAAATTTTCTCAAATTTTCCACACGATAGTCAAAGCTTTCATTGTCATTTAAAGTATTTAATACTGCTGATTGCTCGGCAATGGTTTGTGCACGCAAATCTTTCGCGCATGAAAAAACAAGCACGATAACAAATAGTAATGTAAGAATAATTTTTCTCATAGTTATTTTATTTAGTAAAAAAGAAGGGGGATACCTTTCGGTACCCCCCAAATATAATCCCAACGCCGAGATCATGTTTCCATGCCTAAGCCTCGGAATGTGTAAGTACTATAGCATAGTACTACAGGATTGTCAAGCTTATAGATAGATAATCTATAGTTAATGAAGTTATTGCATATCTTGCATAAAAGCACTTACGCCGTTGGCCCAGGAACCATTGCTCAAAGGAGTGTATTTGGACATAATTTCTTCAATAGTTGAATAACCTTTATTTAAATATTCTTCTCTTAGACCGTAACTAACGGTTTCTATGCCTTCACTAAATGACTCAAAACCAAGGGTTCCTTTGCTGTGTATTCCCCACCCCCAACAATTATACGAATCTACAGGAATAATCTTACACAAGTTACTTTCTTGCTGAGCAATAGCTGTTACAAGACGAAAATCAATTGAATACTTGTCAGCAGTTTCGACAATAAATTCAGCATAAGGTACAAGTGGTGAGTTGTATCTTTCCAGATACTGCTTGACTATTTGAGGTCTGGCATCCGCCGATTCGATTGAAGAAGACACACTTGGAATATTAGAAGGAAGTGAGGCGTAAACACTGATTCCTGATTTGGGTGAAACTACAAGATTTGTTGTATTAAATTTCTTCTCCAAGACATCGTTTTTCTCCAAAGAAAAAAGCGAAAAAAGACTAACACCTATGGTTAACGGAGTAATTGCAAAAAAAACTGCTATAAGAACAATGTTTTTCCAAAAACCAAAATCTTCTTGCCCAATTTGTGAGTACCCTTTCATCTAATCAGGATGACACGAAATAGGAGACGAAGTCAAGTTTGTGAGCCATTGTCAAACCCGATCCGGTGCAAACGCAAGTGAGCGGCGGAGCGGATTTGAACCGCCGACCTTCTCCTTGGCAAGGAGACATTCTACCACTGAACTACCGCCGCAAGCATTTATGCGAGCAAAGTCTTTCGGTGGCCAAGCTTTGCTTACCACTGAACTACCGCCGCAAACAACCAATTGACAGACTCAATTTTACACTAGCTTTAAAAAAAACTCTACTCCACTGTTTGATATTTTTATTTGTAATGAAATTTAACTATAATGAAATTAAATATGAAGAAAATTACAGAAATCGCAACACCACCTCCGAAGGATTTAGATCTGGAAGAAGCACTCCTTCAGGAGAACTTACTTTTGAAAAATTCTGCGGTTCCAATTTTAACCGTTTCAGCAACCTTCAGAAAAGAACTGGCAGATAAATATCATAGTGAGATACACAGCTCGTCTCCAGATGTTGTTTTCAGCAGGGCACATTATTCCATGGCTGAAGCCGTACGTTATATGGCTGAGGAAATGAAGTTGAAGGCCCAAATGTCAGACCCAACAAACTATGTAAGTGTAAAAAACTGGAAAAATGTAGAGTTTGTTGAGACAAGTGGGCAAATGGTTGCTAGGATCAAACTACTGAAATGGCTAAAAGATAAAGTTGATACATTTGTGAGAGGAAAACTCCCTGTTGCCGAAGCCATTCAGGAGCCTTTAGATTATTTGACTAGTGAGATTGTAAAACCAGTAGTATCCTTACATTATGAGGTTGGAAACATATTGGCAAAGAATGGAAAAAAAGTTGTTCAAGTCGTAACCGATCCCCATGTCCGCCCTCAGTATTTAGATTGTTTACCCTCCGACAATATTACATATGCTTTATTTGATGAAGAAACAAAAATGGATTTTGTGGCTGAGTCCAAACGTCAAAATAAAACGCTCGGAGAAAATCAGTTGATAGTTACCGGCCCTCCGGTGGATCCTAGAATATGTAGGGTTGGAATGAACAAAAAGGTCATGAAAAAAGAAGAACCTGTCAATTTGGCAATCTGCACGGGTGGCCTTGGAACGAATTTATCTGAAATAAGAAAAGCATTGGATATACTTTCCCCTCTTCTTAAACCGCCCGAGAAAATAAGACTTTTTCTTTATGCGGGTACCCATAAAGATTTTCGTTACTTTTTTGAAGAATTTGCCGAAAAACAAAATATTCGAGTTGGTAATTTGGATGATGAAACTGCGAGGATAAGAATTCTTTGTGAAGACTCAATTATTGATGCAAACAACAACCTTATTAAATATATGTTCCCCTGGGCTCATGGCGTTATGACTAAACCTTCAGGAGATATGGCATATGATGCGGCTGCAGCCGGGTGTTTTATGTTTTTCCTTCAGCCGTGGGGTGAATGGGAAGAAAATATCCAGAAAAGGTTTGCTAAAATGGAGATAGGTTTTGATATCGATTTAGATAACGATGTAAAGTTTTTATTGTCAGATTGGTCTAGTAATCCGAAATTAATTCAGGCATTGGAAAATGCTCACAATTTGCCAAAACTATTCAGAGAAGGAACGAAAAATATTGTTAATCTTCAACAAAAAATTTTGAAGGAAGAATACTAAAGTGCCACGTAGCTTTAACGTAGTGGTGCTGAGAGTGTGAGTCGAACACACATTTGACGCTCTTCAGGCGCCCGCCGTGACCACCTTGGCTATCTCAGCGCGAATAATCGTGAGCGATGAGAAAAGCTTTGCTTATCTCATCGCGTCGAAATGGATTTCGCTTTTAAGTTTATCGCATTAGCTTAAACTTTTCCGCTCCATCATTTCTCCTCTCAAAATTACAAAAGTAATTTTGTAATAAACACAATAAAAACTTGTGGATCCAGTAGGGTTCGAACCTACGACCTTACGGATGTAAACCGTACGCTCTAACCAACTGAGCTATGGATCCATGTGTGTGCGCGGGACAGGAGTTGAACCTGCATGAGAAACCTCACACGCTCCTTAGGCGTGCGCGTATACCATTCCGCCACCCGCGCCTGTAACTTGTGCCGGGGGCGGGAGTTGAACCCGCACGCTCTTGCGAGCACACGCTCCTGAAGCGTGCCTGTCTGCCAATTCCAGCACTCCGGCAATTATATCAAATTTATGACCTTAGACTGCAACGATTCGACCAAGGATATGATTTCTTGTGACCTTGGGAAGAATCGAACTTCCATCTCATCCTTAGAAGGGATTTGCTCTATCCGTTGAGCTACAAGGCCAAGTGTAATAAGGCATTGGAGCCAACCGACAAGGTATTACCTTATCCGTTGAGCTACAAGGCCAGTTTATAGGTGACTTATTTTATCACGAGGCACGCTCTTTTGCTAAACGGATTACACTTAGATAAAAAAATGAAGTCAAAAAATTAAATAAATTTGTTTAATTTAATCTCGCTAAGGATTTTGCATGGCTCAACGATTTTAGGATCAGCTAGTTTATAAAAAATATTCTTTCCATCTCTTCTGGCTTCAACGATGCCTACATATCTAAGATAAGCAAGGTGTTGGGATGTGTTTGATTTCCTAGTTCCGAGTTCTTTTGAAATATCATTAACTGTAACTTCCTTATCTTTGATAATATTCAGGATTTCAAGTCTTTTAGGATTAGACATCACTTTGAATAGTTCGGAGCATTTTCTGTAGAAATCTTTACTGTGTGATTTTTTGGTTATATTTTTTGCCATATTTAAGTCTGTAAAAATACATTCTAATACTCTTTCAAATTTTGTCAAATGCCTGATAGAATGAATTACTCATGAAAAAAATTTTTGGATTTATTTTATACATATTTATAATTTTACTTTCACCAGACTGTGTTTTTGCTGAGAACAAACCTCTTGAGGTTCAGAATAACATTTTTGGTATACATATAACTAACGAAAATGATCTAAAGGAGGCGGCTATTCTAGTTAACTCATCCGGTGGTGATTGGGGTTATGTGACATTTGTGATAACAGAGTCGGAACGCGATTATAATCGCTGGCAAAATGCATTTGATGAGGCCAGGCGTCTTCATTTAATTCCAATCGTTAGAATTGCATCTAAATTAGACGGCGGAAACTGGGCTATTCCCCAATATGAGGAAATAAACAATTGGGTAGCCTTTTTAAATTCTCTAAACTGGGTGATTGAAAACAGATATGTAATAATTGGAAATGAACCAAATCATGCGAAAGAATGGGGCGGAAATGTCGATCCTGAAGCTTATGCCACATATTTATCATCCTTTTCCCAAAAACTAAATGAAGCTTCTCCTGAGTTTTTTGTTCTACCTGCCGGAATGGATGCTTCCTGCGGAAATACAAAATTAACAATGGAAGAAGGTGTTTTTATCAGAAAAATGATTCTTGCGGAACCCAATCTTTTTGAAAATCTGGACGGTTGGACATCTCATTCCTACCCTAACCCGGATTTTGCCGGCGAGGCTACTGATACAGGAAAAGGTTCAATATCCACATTTATATGGGAACTCGATCTCTTGCATTCGCTAGGAATCTATAAAGAGCTACCTGTTTTTATTACGGAAACGGGGTGGTCAGTTAAGAATGTTGATCCTGAGAAAATTGCAGATATGTATGAATATGCATTCCAAAATGTATGGAATGATAAACGTATAGTTGCCGTAACACCATTTATTTTAAATTACAAAGATGACCTTTTTTCTGAATTTTCCTGGAAAAAAGACGACAATTCGTACCATTCATTTTATGAAAAATATAAAAACATTTCTAAAACTGCAGGCAAACCGATTCAAAAAGAGAGCGGACAAATTATTGGTGCTTTGGCACAACCTGTCGTTTTTACAAAATCAGACTTTATCGGTGCTGTTTGGGCTAGAAATACAGGACAAACTATTTGGAGCACAAATAATATAAGGTTGACGAGCGATAACTTGGACTTAAATTTTAAAAATAATCTGCTTTTTGATATCGAACCGATTAAAACAGGCTTAATCGTCTTTAAGGCCACTTCAGAACAAGACAAAGGCGTTTTACTGAAATCAATATACATAGCAAATAGTGACGGTGAAAGAATTACCAATAGTTTTCCTATTGAGTTTTTAATAGTTAAAGGAGACAAGACTCAAATGCAGAGCGCTGTTGTTAAGTTTGGAGAATACTTGCAAAATTCATTTAATCTAAACTTTAGTGAGTGAGCCCAGATGGATTCGAACCATCGACCTTTTCCTTAAGAGGGAATTGCTCTACCGCTGAGCTATGGGCCCTAGAATAGGCATATTCTAACACTTTTGGATTACTTACTCCACCTCGCCCAGATGCCGGTGGAAAGAAGACGGCCGCCTGAGGTTTCTTTTAGAGTTAATTCTCCATTTTCAATATTGCCTCCAAACGATCCGAAATAATCATTTAAAGTATTTGCAAGAGTGATTGAGGAGCTTGAAATTGCATAGGCATTGGCCAAGACAAAAAGAGGGCTATCCGACATTAGCTTTTGGCAATTGGTAAGAAGTTTGGGGAAATCGCGGTTAAAATCCCAAACTTCACCTGTTGGTCCGTGTCCATATGCAGGCGGATCCATGATAATAGCATCATATTTGATTCCTCTTTTGATCTCTCTTTGAGTAAATTTCAAAGCATCGTCTATTATCCATCTGATTGGCCAATTTTCATCGTTTAGTGCACGATTTTCATTTGCCCAAGTAATTGCCGGTTTACTGGAGTCAACGTGAGTTACTTTTGCGCCAGCCTTTGCCGCAAAAAGACTTGCAATTCCTGTGTAACCAAAAAGATTAAGAACAGTTATTGGTCTTTGGTTATTGGTTATTTGGATATTGATATAATCCCATTGAGTTGCCTGTTCGGGGAAAATCCCCGTATGTTTAAAGGGAGTCAGCTTGGCATAAAATTTAGTTCCTTCATGGTTTAAAACCCATTTTTCCGGAATCTTGCTTTTTACATTCCATGTTCCTTTATCTTCCGTAATCCTTTTAAAATACGCGTCAGCTTTTTGCCAATCGGCTTCCGGCAAAATCTTTTTCCAAATGATTTGGGGGTCCGGTCTATCTAAAACATAACTACCCCAACGTTCCAAACGCCTTCCTCCGCCACTATCCATTAATTCATAGAAATTATTCATATAGTATTTATAAGAACCTTATTTGCATCCCTTCCTGAATTTTTGTATCAAACGACATTTCCTGGCCGGGAAACTTAGCACCCGTTCCCCAAATTTTAACAACCTTTTTGCTAGCAGCAAAATCCGGACCGATTTTTTCTGCGACATTTTTTAATGTATCCCCTTCTTTCATTATAATCGGACTTCCTTTTCCGATTTCCTCCTCCGGTTTAACTAAGTAAACTGTAACAAACCTCAGAGCTTTCCACATCTCCTTAATTAATTCATCGATTCCGACGCCTTTGTCTGCACTAATTGCTACATATTCTCCGTCGATCTGATCTTTATAGTTTGGTTCCTCATCAACTTTATTTACTACCCAAATTGTCGGAATATACGCACGATTTTGACTAAATGCATCAAAAAGCCTTTCCATTGTAATATTTTCCTGTAGAGTAATGGTTCCATTATTAATGCCGTATTCACGGGCAATATCTTTTATCGTTTCCTTATCTATATCCTGTTTGATATTTGAAAATACATCAAGTCCCCCGCTTATTTTTTTCTCAATGATAACTTTAGGAGGTTCTTCATTAATCCTAATTCCTGCTCCAATAAGTTCATTCACCATACCGGCAAAGGCAGGCACTCTTTTAACATCGGTCATAACAATTAGAAGATCAGCACCTCTGGCAACTGACAAAACTTCCTTTCCTCTTCCTTTTCCTTCTTTGGCACCGGTAATAAGACCCGGGATGTCCAAAATCTGAATATATGCTTCGTTGTATTTAAGCATGCCCGGAATAACTGTAACGGTAGTAAATGCGTAAGGTGCAACCTTGCTTTCAGCATTAGTTAACTTATTTATTAAAGTAGATTTTCCCGCTGAAGGTGGACCTATCAGAACAACTGTGGCGTCTCCCTGTTTCTTAACTTGATAACCACCTCCCCCACCACCTTTTTTCCCAGCCTGTTCGATTTCGCGATCCTTCAGCCTTGAAATTTTGGCACGCATGGCTCCAATAAAACCGTTTGTGGCCTTATGGTGAGGAGTTTTTCTTAATGTCTCTTCAATTTGTTCAATTTGTTCGTCAATCGTCATCATTTCGAGTATAATTATACCTGAATTCGAAACAATTCGCGCCTGTGGCCTAACGGATAGGGCACCAGTCTTCGGAACTGGGTTTGTAGAGGTTCGATTCCTCTCAGGCGCACAACAATTTAACCATTGACACCCCTTCCCTTAAGTGTGATATAAAGAGTTCCAAGGTGAAGTATATTATTGTTTCCGGCGGTGTTCTTTCCGGCCTTGGCAAAGGCATCACTGCTGCCTCTCTCGGACTTCTTCTTCAGTCTCGCGGCTACAAAGTAACAATTATGAAATGTGATATGTACCTCAATATTGATGCCGGTACTATGAACCCTCTAGAACATGGTGAAGTTTTTGTTACAGGAGATGGATTGGAAACTGATCAGGACCTGGGACATTATGAAAGATTTTTGAATATTGACTTGACCCGTGCCAATTACATGACCAATGGGCAAATTTATCAATATGTTTTAGATAAAGAAAGGGCTTTGGAATACGGTGGAAAATGTGTTGAACCATATCATCATATTCCTCCTGAGATTATTAATCGTTGGGAGGAGGCAGGTCATGCACACAATGCTGACATTACGATTGTTGAATTTGGCGGGACTGTGGGAGAATATGAAGGTCTTTTGTTTTTTGAGGCTTTCAGGCGTTTAAAACTTACTAAACCAAAGGATGTTATTTTAATTCATGTTGGATATCTCCCTGCACCGGGAAACATCGGAGAACTTAAAAGTAAACCAATTCAGCAATCAATCTCTACTCTTAATTCCTTGGGTATTATGCCCGACTTTGTTGTAGGACGTGCCGAAAAACCAGTTGATGACAAAAGAAAAGAAAAAATAGCACTAGCTTCCGGTTTACCAATAGAAAATATAATTAGTAATCCTGATTTGGATTCGGTTTATAAGGTTCCGCTATTTCTTGCAAAAGAAAGACTTGATATCAAAGTTCTCAAAAAACTTGGATTAAAAACAAACAAACTCAATATCGATAAATGGAAAGACATGGTTGCCAAAGTTAATAAAAATAAAGACAGAACTATAAAAATCGCGATTGTCGGCAAATATCAGAAAAGCGGTGACTATATACTCCAAGATTCATATGTAAGCGTTGTAGAGGCATTAAGACATGCCTCAGCACATTCAGGAATTGGTGTCGAGATAAGCTGGATTGATTCTGAGGATCCAAAAATGGACCTTTCTGAAATGGATGGGATTCTTGTTCCCCAAGGCTGGGGAAAGCGTGGAATAAATGGAAAAGTACGTGCCATTAAATACGCACGTGAGCACAATATTCCCTATCTTGGACTATGTTTTGGTATGCAAATGGCTGTGATTGAATTTGCAAGAGATGTTTTGGGCTTCAAAGATGCTAATACTGAAGAAGCAGAAGACGGTACAAAACACCCCGTGATTCACACAATGGACTATCAAAAAGAACTTATTAAAAATAAACAATTTGGTGGAACTATACGTTTAGGCGCCTGGCCTTTAAAGATTAAAAAAGGTTCAAAACTTGAAAAGATTTATGGCAAAGATTTAGTTTTGACCGAACGTCACAGGCATAGATATGAATTCAATAATAAATATAGGGAGATTTTTGAAAAACACGGACTCAAAGTTGCAGGTACTTCACCCGATGGAAAATTGGTCGAAGCAATTGAAATTCCAACTCTTAAATTCTTTATTGGAACACAATATCATCCTGAGTATATTAGCCGTGCTCTCAAGCCTCATCCTATTTTTGTAGAATTTCTTAAGGCTGCTACAAATAAATAAGTCGGAGTGCCCGGATTCGAACCGGGGACCTCCACGTCCCAAACGTGGCGCTCTACCATCTGAGCCACACTCCGTGGTGCCGAGGGCGGGACTCGGACCCGCATGAGTTATGCACTCGAGGGCTCTTAAGGCCCTTGCGTATACCATTTCGCCACCTCGGCTTAACATGTGTATTTTAACATTTTTTTGATATAATTTACTTTGTATTTGAAAAGCGGGATTAGTTAATCGGCTTAACGACAGCTTTCCAAGCTGTGAAGAGGGGTTCGACTCCCCTATCCCGCTCTGAACGAAGTGAAGAGTGGGAATGAACGCAGCGATTATCCCGCTCCAAGTCATCGAGGAGCAAGGGAATGAGCGCAGCGATTATCCTACTCCAAGTTTATATGTTACTCTGCTTTTGAAGAACCAACTACGATTTGTATATCTGTAGTTGAAGAAGAAGAGAGAGTTTGACTATCCCCCACCACATAATTTTCTGAAAGGGCATCTTTTAACTTTTCTATTACGGCACTGTCTATACTGGCTTTGGCTTTAATTATGGTCTTTGTGTAATCATAAGTAGCCGCATTGCCTGTTGATACTACATTGAACCCCGCATCCTCAAGTAATTTCTTAACAACACCAGCCTCTCCTGCAGTTCCTGATCCGTTATATACAGCTACATCGAATTCAGAGACATCAACTTCCGATTTGGGAGTAGGTGTTGGTGTCGATACTGGATTCAATGAGGACACAGGGGTTGGTGTAGGCTCAACATCTATAGTATTAACACCTTTCTGATAAAAGACGATGCCTCCCAAAATTGCACCTAAAATAAAAATTCCGGGTATTAGGATCCAAGCAACCGGAGAACCAGGTTTTTTAATTTCAGTCGGTCTTTCAATAAACGAGGACGTTTTTTCTGGCTCTTTAATAGTTTCTTGAGTGTCTTCACCTCCAGAAGTTTTAATGCCTTCATTTAGGATTTCAGGTTGGGGTGTTTCCTCCATCATTTTTTCTTTGGCAATCGAAGATTCAGACGCGGAAACCGTATTTGGGATTTCTATCTCTTCAACAACCATTCTATGTCTTGAGGCAGAGTCTTCTTTGTTCGGCATTGAATAAGTATTAGATATTTTTGTAAAAATATCAAGAATGAAAGATAAAAAAAGCGCCGTCTTTATCTTTTTTATAGATTGTTGACGGCGCGTATGATCGATTTAATTGTGATTTATGTTCTTAGAGCAAATTTCTAAGTTATATTATTTGGTACTGGAATATTGTTTAAAAGAACCTTGTTCTATTGCCAATCTCCGCATACGGCGATTGTTTCGAAAATTCCCAAATTCCTCTGGTGCAATCAAAAGCATCACATCAACTGATACTTCCAATCCACTCAATTCAGGATCTCGAACTGTAATAAAACTTGGGTTGTTATCAAACTCCCATTGGGCACGATCAGACATCTCACTTTCGGACAGTGTTGGCATCAAGCCTCCTTTTCTGTTTATAACCTACAAAAAGTAAGTTGTTTGCATATTATCATAAGTGATTTTAGTAATCAATGTTATAGGTCTTCAAATAGTAAGAGTTTTTTATTAGAAGCATATTTTCCAAATACAAAAATGTTTTTTTGTGGTATTGGAATTAATAATTGGAGTAGGACTAGTTGGTGGCTGTGTGTCTACATCTTGTATTTGAACCTTGGGCATATCCAAATTCACGGAGGAAGATCCTAAAACAACGTGCGGCATCTTTGTATTTTTATACACGATTGAATTTCCTTTTGCTCTAACCGATACAACATTACTCCATTTACCGGTCGCACATCCGTTACCTGAACGAACCTTAAAATAGTATGTAATTTCAGGATTAAGACAATCTATTTCAAAACTAAGCACACCCGGTGAGTAACCTTGTTCAAAAGACACTCCATAACCTTCAGAACTCGACGATTGCCCATAAGCAATATAATAATAGGTTGTTTTATCCATTACCGGACTGAAAAACAATTTAACTTTACCCAAAGAAGTGTTTATTTGAAAAAGATCGGGAGTGCCTGTGGGATAAGTATCACCGCAACTATTTGGCCCGGCATTACTAATACCTGTATTTTGATTGGAATCATTATTATTTCCAGGTTCCGCATTGTCTGTACCACTACCGAATGTGGTAATTTCGCTATACGAATAGTACTGAATTCTATGATTTTTAGAATCTGCAATATAAACGGTGTCGTGACCATCGACAGTAAGACCTCTAGGTAAATTAAAGTGGCTGTTATCCATACCCCAACTTCCAAATTCAGCCTGTAAATTACCACTGGTATCAAACATCTTTACTTTTTTGATATTGGAGTCAAGAATGTAGATGTTATCACTGGAATCTATAGCGATATCTGCATTTGATCCGTATGTACTGTTATCAAAAGTTACACCAGACCAGTTATTGCTAGTATCAATGATGTAGGAAAAAACACCTGTTTTTGTATATTTAGAAATAGCATCATTATCATCACTTACATATAAATTATCGCTACTGTCAAAAGCTAACCCCATGGGTGTATAAGAATAACTTATGGTTCCCTTAAATTCCCCTGTAGAGTCAAACATTTGGACACCATAACTATCGCTAACAAAAAAATTGTCAGATGAATCGACAGCGACACGGTTTGGGCTATAAAGTGACCCACTTAAATCTGAAAACTGAGAAATAGTTTGTAGCAATGTCCCATTTGTGCTGTATTTATAAACAGAATCATCGTACTGTACAACGATATAGATATTGTCATTACTATCAATGGCAATACCCTGATTGTAATAATAATAGCCAGATGAGAGACTTGATAACGTCCATTGGTTTACATATTCATTATTCTCATTAAATACTTGTACCCTGTTATTAAAATGATCCAAAACATAGCGATTGCCATTTGAGTCTACCGCAATATCTTCGGGATAATAAAATTGACCATTTCCTGTTCCTGCGCTTCTCCACACATCAATTACAGTTGTCCCATCTAAGGAAAATTTTCTAATTTGTAATTCAAGGCAATCGTAACTACAACTGTCCGGTTTAGATAGACCATCTAAAACATAAATATATCCATCTGATGAAATATTAATATCCTGACCAGATGAGAATTGACCGGAGGCCCACAAACCAATATATGCCCAGGAAGAATCGTATTTTCTTACTTCAGTTCCCCCTTTAAACACATAGAAATTACCACTGGAATCTTCAACAACATTTCTAACCGTACCAACACCAGTAATGGTACTTATCAAAACACCTTCTTGTGTATATCTTCTAATATTTCCACTATCCATCAAGTCTATCGTACCGGTAGACTCCACACTGATTCCATAAATGGAGGATGTGTATGTTGGGACATCAAAAGCTGTTTGAAGGTTTCCCAGATAGTCAAACTTTTCAACTTTTGGTTTACTGGTTGTAGTGTTGTAACCAACGCTAAAAACATAGTCACCCTGAGTTGCTAAATGATAATAATATCTACCGTCTCCAACCGTATTCCAACGAGCCAAAAAAGTCCCGTCCTGACTAAAACTTTGGATCTGAGAAGTTATTGTAGCACCTCTAACTTTATCAACATCTCGATCTAAAACAAACACATAATTATCACTCACAGACACGGCAGTGGCATATTGAAACTCACCATCACCTGTCCCTTTTTCGCCCCATTGTTCAACAAAATCTCCATTGCTACCAAATTTGTAAACTTTGGGGCCTAATTCCTCAACAACATACATGTTTCCATCTGGGTCCAGACCGAATCTACCAGTGTCATTAAATGAAGCATAGTGTTCGTCTCCTGAGACACGAATGGTACCTCGATAAGTTGGTGCATCTACAGCCAAAACTTTGGAAGAAAATATAGAAAGAAATGAAATCAGAACAATAATCAATATCAACAGGTTTTTACCTCTTAAAATTTGGATTTTTATCTCATTCATCAACCCAATAAGTATCAGCTATAGGAGTAAAGATGTCAATTACCTCAAGTGTACGAAACAAAGCATGAGTCGGTTGGTAGACTTATTTAGAACCAGACAAGTTAAGAGTATTCAACCCTCGTCTATTTTTTAAAAAGACTGTTTACTTTCTAACGTCTGAGATATAATCTTTTCTGATGACATACAAATCCGATGAAATAAAAAAAGTTGTAGAAGAAGGTTATGCAAATATCGCTTCTTCTTCCGGTTGCTGCGGTGGCTGTGCCTGTGGCTCAAACAGATATGCACAAAAACAATCTGGACAATTTGGTTATTCAGATAAAGAGATGGATGAAGTTCCTGCCGGTTCAAACTTGGGTCTTGGTTGTGGCAATCCTACAGCCATAGCTTCCCTGAAACTTGGTCAAACTGTTCTAGATTTAGGTTCCGGCGCCGGTTTTGATGCCTTTTTAGCTGCTAATCAGGTAGGTAAAACTGGAAAAGTCATTGGTGTAGACATGACAGATGAGATGCTTAAACTAGCTAGTGAAAACGCAATCAAAAATAATTATAAAAATGTAGAATTCAGAAAAGGTGACATAGAAAAACTACCTGTTGATGACAATTCGATAGACGTAATAATTTCTAACTGTGTAATTAACCTGGCCCCTAACAAACTCAAAGTTTTTAAAGAAGCTTACCGTGTTTTAAAAAACGGTGGTAAATTAATGGTTTCTGATGTTGTTTTGGCCAAAAACTTACCGGAAAATATAAAGAACGATAAGGAATTACTTGTTGGGTGTATCAGTGGAGCGATCCTTAAACAGGATTATTTGAATTTATTAAACAAAGTTGGATTTAATGACATTACAATTCTTAAGGAAGTTCCTGCGTTTTTAAAAGATTATGGTCTCAGCATAACTTATTCTGCGACTAAATAGCATTAATTACTTCCACCCGACTTTTACCCGCAGGGCTTAGGTTTCTTTTTGCTCTCTTTTTAATCCAACCGGCCGGCATATATTTATGTTATTTATTATTTATTACTTGCAGGGTCGGACCCTGCAAGGTGTATATAGTATATATAGTGTATTAGTATTTTTGGGGTATTGGGGTGGTCGACGCGAGTCGAACGCGCAAACCCCCCGCCCTGGCGGGGTGCTCTAACTTAGACCTAATAATTTTTTGAAAGCGTTTCCTCCTTTATATGATTTAATCAGATATTCTCTTTTAGAGGCTAATTGTCTAGATTCAAACTCTTCCGAATAAATCAGTTTATATGGTCCTTTGTTTCTTGTAGAGATATTCTTACCATGGTTATGTTCAATTAATCTACGTTGTATGTCTGAAGTTGACCCAATATAATATCTACCATTTTTAATACTCTGAAGAATATATACATAAAACATATTTGGTGTGGGTGGGTGAGCGGATTCGAACCGCCAACCTCCTGCTCCACAGGCAGGCGCTCTAACCATTGAGCTACACCCACCAAATAAGTATTACGAAGCAACCACCCCGCCATGGCGGGGTGCTCTAACCATTGAGCTACGACCACCAAGTCAACATGAGTATTTTATCATTTTTGCTTCAAAATGGCTAAGCTTGATTATTACACGCCGAATTCCAATTATCTTCTGGAAACTGAATAAGTAATTGGGTAATAGAGGAAGGCTGCAGGCGAATCTTCAACCAAAAATCTCTGAAAATCCATATATATTTTCTTGCGTGAAGTGAGGTCAATCTCACTTCTTCCATCCTCAAGAAGTTTATCAATTCTTACATCTTCATAGTGAGTTATATTTGTTGAGGTCTGAGTGGAATGCCACAACGAATATTGATCGGGGTCGTCAGGAATATTAAGTATTGCGAGGAAAGCCTGATATTCGGTAGGAGTAATTGTTACAACCTGCAAATTAACATTTATACCCACTACACGCCAGTTTTCGGCTATTATTTCAGCTTTATCCAAAAGAAGCGAAGGTGTAGCAAGGTTTATAGTAATATCTGTTTGTTTGCTTGTTTCTTTATAATCTTTAATCATTTCCTTCGCTTTCTCGGGATCGTAATTGTATTGTTTAACCTGGGAATTATAAGCCCATGAATTAATGGCTATGGGGCTTATGGCTCGTGAGCCGCCTAGTTTTTCTTTGTCTATTGCATAAGTTAAAGCTTGGCGCATTTCCTTTTCGGCCAATATGCCGTCTTGCGTATTAAAGAAAACTGCAACAAACTCATCAAAATTGGAGGAACTGCTGATTTTTATCTTTTTCCACTCATCAAATGGACTTATGCCAAAAAGATCCTCCATCCGGTCGACCTCACCAAGCTCAAAAGCAATCTTTAAGCTTTCTTCTGTCGGGTAGAACTTATATGTTAAATTACCATTTTCTTCAGAGCTTAAATTTATTTCTTCGACGAAAGAACCATTTAACGAAATATCTTCCACTTTCCATTCACCTGTTCCCAAAAGACCGGATTTAAATGTAGGTTTCGAAACTACGGAAGGGAAAGCAGAATATGTATTATCAAGTTTAAAAATAATTGTTTTTTCATCGGGTTTTTCTACCAATACATCAGAAAATTGATAATTAATACTCTCACTGGTAACTTTGTCTCCATCCTGCCAAACCACATCATTTTTGAGAGTGAAAATCCATGTCTTTCCTTTATCAGTAGTTTCCCAAGAAGAAGCAAGATCAGGAATAACACTACCTTCAGAGTCAACCTGAGTTAATCCGTTACTAACTAATCTTAAAATTGAGTTGGGTAGATCACTAACAGTATATCTGCCCGTCTGACCGATTTTTAGATTATTTTTAAAATTAAGAGTGGGTATTAAAAATCTGAGCAGAAAGAAGATAAACACACCCAAACCTATTCCAAGAAAAATGAGAATTCTGAATCTTGAAAAAAAAGCTCCAACCAGCCTAAAAATGTATCGGAGATTTAGCATTGATTGTTAAAAAACCAGGCGTAGGGTGGATATCGCAACAAACAAAAAAGCTGTCACAAAAGTCAGCTTAAAAACCAATTTCTCCAAACCTCTTCGGGTAAACGAAGATCCGCCATAAGCACCCGATCTTCCAAATCCGGTTCCTCTTGCCTGTATTAATATCAATACAATAAGTGCTACGGATATTACTATTTGGGCTACTGTCAAAAATTGATACATTTTACGTTGTAATTATATCACTTCGCCTATTTTAATAACCAATCAAGAATTGATGAAGTAATGGAAATAACAAACGAAAATACTATTAAGGCAACAATTCCATGTAAAGAAATCGCAGGTATACTTATCCAGTAAGAATTGAATCCGGCAAAAACGAAATCCAGAACTTTGAACCCGGGAACAATTAGTGTGACAATATAAAGCGCAACAGCATAACCAACCCATCTGAATAGTCCAAAAGTTATTAGGTTCAAGGGTAAAATCAAGAGGTTAATGACAGGCTTAATAATTAAGGATGTTAACCCTAGAACAATACCTGTTAAAACGATCGTCTCAGCTCCTTTTTCAAAAAATAAGCCTGTAACAATCAGCGAAACCAAATATAAGGTTACCGAATTGACTACAAAATATTTTATAGCCTTTCTCATTCTTTAAGTATAGATTGCCGCAGCTTAGTTTTCAAATAATGAACGTTTGAACAGTTTGTGGTGATAAACCCTTGCAAATCTATGAGCTTCATCCCTCAATCTTCCGACGAGATTTAGGGAAGGCCCACTCTTTAAGATCCATTCTTTGAAAGATAAAGTCTTTCCAATAAATGATGGAATAACTAATGTTTCCAATCTTTTCGAAAGACCGATAATTGGAATATGTTCGCCGTCAAATTCTCTTAAGAAAACTGAAAGCTGTCCTTTTCCGCCGTCAACAATTATTAAATCAGGGACGCCCCAATCTTTCAAATGTTTCTTTCTTCGTCTGGCAACCTCTTTCATGGAAGCATAGTCATCCCCACCATTTTTCTGATATATTTTAAAATGCCTGTAATAATTTTTATCGGGCGTTCCATCGACAAACGTAACCATAGATGCTGTAGCATTTTGGCCGTGTAGATGGGCAATATCATAGCACTCCATACGATTCAAGTTTTTAATTTTCAATTTGCAATTTACAAGTATTTTTTTAAGCTCGTCCATTTCTTTTTTCCTGATATCTTCAAACAAATTAGGATTTTCGAGATATGAATCAATTGAAATCTTGGAACTGGTAATGTATTCCAACCCCCGAATTTTGTTTCGCAAACCTGCAGCGGTCTCAAAATATTCATTATTTGAAGCGACTTTCATTTCTTTTTCCAAGTTACTCTTAACACTTTCGATTTTTCCATCAAGCACTGCCTTAATGTGTTTTATATTTTGTTTGTACCTTTTTGTTTGCATAATTCTTAATTCATGGTTCTTAATTCCATTTATCTCATTCGGGCAAGGATTACATAAACCAATTTGGGAATAAAGACAGGCTTTTTTGCCGATTTTATGATCAGAGTAAGGAAAAATTTTTCTAAGCATACCAAGAACAGATTTGACATTAGTAGATGAAGGAAATGGCCCATATTTAGCTAATAGCCTTTGGTTATCAGCAATTAGTTTTCGGGCAGATAAAATTCTGGGGAAATCTTCTTTTGTTATCACTATATAGAGAGGGTGTTTATCATCTTTAGAAACAATGTTGTATTTGGGCATGTAATACCTTATGAGTTTTGCCTCCAGAAGCAAAGCCTCAAGCTCACTGGTCACGCGGATATAAGAAATTTCATCAGCCTCACCTATCATCTTTTTTATCTTGTTTTCTAGTTCCAAGCGAAAGTATGAAGCAACCCTTTTTCTTAAATTAATAGCCTTACCTACATATATCGGATTTCCCTTTTTAAAATAAATATAAACTCCTGGGCTTTCGGGAAATACAGAATAAACCTTAGGAGATATTTGTATTCGGCGGAGTTTGGGTATTGGATTTATCATTAGATTTATTTTTGTGAAAGCCTATTTTATCAAAAAAAGCAAATACTTTTATTTTACGGGCTTTAATGTAAATGAATGACATTATTATCAATAGAAAAACGGAAATAATAACCAAACTATTAATGACAATTTGTTTTTTATTCGTAAGTATTTGGGATTCACTGGAACCCACAATCACCTTAATAACACCAGGCATATCTTTACCTAAAAAACTGTGTGTCAAGGTTACCTGAATTTGCTTATTTGCGTATGGTGGCAATACATTAATAACGTCACGCGTCTTTTCAACAGAATCATAATAAATTGAAGGATAAACAGAATATAAAGCTGCGGGTCCCGGATTTGAAACAGTGACTTTATAAATACTACTGAAGAATGGTAAAACTCTGTATGGTTCAATTGCAACAGAAGGAGTGCTTATTTTATTTTCCGGCAGTTGACCAAATGAAACATAAACATCCTTTTGAGGATTTGGACCAAGTTTGTATGAACCAGGCGGGTAAGGTTCCCGTGCGTTTGCGCCATGGATAACAAATGCAAAATGTCTAAGATCTAATTTGTTGAAATAATCAACACCGCTGGTAGAACCCCATGTAGGATCGATGGGAATCCATACACCTTTATCTTTGTCATAGTATTCAGGCCATGCATGTAAAACGTCAGCCACTAGACCAAGCGGCTGTATGTCTGAATTTTCCGTATAGGCATACCCGTTTATTTCTCTGGCAGGAATACCAGCAGCCCTGGCAATTGCAATAAAAAGATCAGTAAATTCCATACATATCGCAGTATTTGGAGACTCGAGTGCAGCTGAAGCGCCCATTCTTTGCACATTTTGCTGTACCCTTTCAGTGTCATAATTTAAAGTCCTGGCTACATACGAATAAATAGCCTGAGGCGTCTTAAGTTCTTCCGCCAATTTTTGAATTTGTGGATTGCTTGTTTGCCAGTATTCAGTTTCTATTAAATTATTACTAAGCGTTTCAGTTGACGGCTTAGGGAAAGATCGATAACTGGCAAATATTTGAACCGCTCCAAACACAGACACATCAATTCTTTCTCTGGGAGACAGGTCAAAAGTTGCAATCCAATTACCATCGGAGTCGACTGAAACATTTGTCGGTACGGGTTCAATTTTTTGTATGTAAACTTTCTGGAAAGCTGTATCCGGAGGAAGAGCAATATCAGTTGTAGTATTTCTGGAAAGCGGGTTTTCAAGGTGATAAGAAAGATTAAAAGAGAAAACCTGAAATTGTCCAAAGCCGGCACTAATACCTGTCTGGAGAAGATCGGTTTTATTGAATCTATAAATATATCTATCATCGGCGATTTCCTGTGACGTAGCCTGCGGTGAAATATAAGCTTCATATCCGAACGATGTTGGGACCCTAAGTATTAATTGATAATCTCTGAAATTATTATCTTGCCCGAGTCTTGGAATAGAGATTTCCCAAACCTCCCCCGTTCTTACGGCAAAACCGGAA
This sequence comes from uncultured Gammaproteobacteria bacterium, assembly GCA_964635715.1. Lineage (GTDB taxonomy): Bacteria > Patescibacteriota > Microgenomatia > UBA8517 > UBA8517 > UBA8517. Next base: position 65,724 of record CAZWNZ010000002.1, read on the forward strand.
TTTTCATAGGATACAATAAAATGCCGTTGGACACCTTTTCCAACGCTCGCATCTGTAAAACTTACTTTAATATTTGTAATATCTCCCGTTTTTGTTACATCGACGGGGAAAGCTGTGCCCAAATCGCTGTGGGCGGCTACATTTGTTACATCAATATTTTCAAGGCTAAGAGTGTAGGTTGTTGCGTAAATATCGGAAAAATTGTTTTCCAGTGTAATTTCATGAGTTATCAACGACTTACCACTTTGCTGAATATCATATGTTACGATAGCGTCTACTGAAAATTCATTCGCAGCACATATATGTTGAGGTAAAAGGTAAAGGGTAAGGGGTAAAAGAAATATAAAGATAAATACTAGCTTCTTCCAAAATCTCATGTAATTAGTATAGCGTAAAAAACTGTACTACCGTAACATTACAGCAGTCACCTACTTTAAATATTCTCCCGTATATGAAGATTTGTTTTTAACTATATCCGAGGGGCGTCCAGTTGCTACAATTTCTCCCCCTCCATCTCCCCCCTCAGGTCCCAAATCAATTATCCAATCAGAATTTTTAATAACATCAATATTGTGTTCAATTACAAAAACTGAGTTACCTTTTTGCACGAGTAGTTTTAGTACTCTAAGAAGCCTCTCAACATCAGCAAAATGAAGCCCTGTTGTGGGTTCATCTAAAATATAAACAGTTCTACCTGTGGCTTTACGGGAAAGTTCTGTGGCCAATTTTACTCTTTGGGCTTCTCCTCCGGAAAGAGTGGTGGCCGGCTGACCTAATTCCATGTATCCTAAGCCGACCAGGGAAAGTGTTTCAAGTTTTTGTTCAATTTGAGGATGGGCGTGAAAAAATTCCAAAGCCTCATCAACCGTCATACCCAGTACTTCAGCAATATTTTTGCCCCGATAGGCAACTTCTAAAGTTTGAGCGTTATAACGTTTTCCGTGACAAACATCGCAAGTCACCCAAATATCACTCATAAACTGCATTTCTATCTTTATTTGCCCTTGTCCCTCACATGCTTCACAGCGTCCACCGCGTACGTTAAAAGAAAACCTTCCCTTTTTAAATCCGAGGGTCTTTGCTTCGCGTGTGGCTGTAAAAACGTCCCTGATTGGATCAAACAATCCCGTATATGTTGCTGGATTACTTCTCGGAGTTCTTCCGATCGGGCTCTGGTCTATTAAAATTGCCTTATCTACAAAATCCAAACCCTCAATTCTTTTATATCCGCCTGTTTCACCTCGGTAGAGAGGATTTAACTCCTTTTGCAGTGCCGGGTAAAGTGTATCAACAAGCAAAGTGGATTTACCTGATCCCGAAACGCCGGTAATTGAAACCAATTTTCCAAGGGGAAATTCAACCTCTATATCTTTAAGATTAAATCTATTTGCCCCGATTATTCTTAATGTTTCTTTTTTGTCATCAATTTTTAATTGTAAATGTCCCAACTCAATTTTCTTCTTGCCTGATAAATATTTGCCGGTTAGTGATTTGGGATTCTTATTAATCTCTTCAGGAGTACCCTCAGCCATGACTTCGCCTCCATGTTTACCTGCTCCCGGCCCAAAATCGATAATCCAATCGCTTTCTTTCATCATTGTGGCATCGTGTTCAACAACTACTACACTGTTGCCCAGATCCCTAAGTTTTTTTAATGTATCTATAAGTTTCTGATCATCTCTCGGGTGAAGCCCGATTGTTGGTTCATCGAGTACATATAAAACACCCGTTAAGCCGGAACCTATCTGTGAAGCAAGTCTTATTCTTTGAGCTTCACCTCCCGATAAAGAACCTGCAACTCTATTAAGAGTTAGATATTCCAATCCCACGTCCAATAAAAATTTTAATCTTCCCTCCAATTCCTTAATTATCAATTTTCCAATTTCCTTTTCCCTTTCGTTTGTTCTATCGTTACATAACAGTGATACAGTCCAATCAATTGCATGGTCTATAGAAAATGTCGTAACATCAGCAATAGACAATCCGCCGATTGTGATTCCCAAAGATTCTTTTTTGAGTCTTGCTCCATTACAATCCGGGCAAACTTTTTCCCTCATGTACTTTTTAATCTCATCTCTCACCCAGTCGCTTTCGGATTCCTGATATTTTCTTTCAAGTTCCGAAACAATACCTTTGAATTCCTGATAAATGTAGGTTTCTTTTCCGAACCTATTCGTCCCGTAAACTTTATAAAGTCTGTCAGCTGTTCCGTTTAACAAAATATCAATTTTTTCCTGTGACAAATCTTTAATTGGCGTTCTCATATCAATTCCGTTTTCTTCGCACATTTGCTTAATTATTCGCCCGTACCATGTTTCATGCTCAAAAGTGTTGACATAAGGAAGAATTCCGCCCTCATTGATCGTCAGCTCAGGAGAAAAAATGAGATCGGGTTCAACTTTTAGAATTTTTCCTAAACCCGTACAGGTAGGACACGCACCTTCAGGGGAATTAAAAGAAAATGTTCTGGGTTCAATTTCTGGTAAAGATATATTATCAACGGGACAGGCAAAACGCTCGGAAAAGATGTGGTCCTCAATCTTTTTGGGATAAACCGGCATTGTAAATTCCTTGTCCTGCACTTCGCCAAGAACCATCAAGCCTTCAGCCAGATTCAAAGCTTGCTGAATTGAGTCTGTAAGCCTATTTTTAAGCTCGGATTTTGTCGCCTGGTCTTTGAAAGTAGTATTTGTAACGGCAATTCTGTCAATCACGGCATGGATTGAATGTTTATTGGTTTTAATAAGCACTAAATCTTCGGACAAATCATGAATATATCCGTCAATTCTGGCTTGTCTGTAACCCTTGCTTTTTAAATTTTCAAAGAGCTGGGAAAACTCACCTTTTCTGTCATGAACCATCGGGGAAAGCACCAAAAACCAGGCTTTTTTGTTCATTTTTGCTTTGCTCTCAATCAGTTCCATCGCAGCTTCGACTATCTGATCGAGCGTCTGATGGGAAATTTCCCGGCCGCATATCGGACAGTGAGGATGCCCGATTCTGGCAAAAAGAAGCCTTAGGTAGTCGTAAATTTCAGTTACAGTTCCGACTGTACTTCGAGGGTTATGCGAAGTCGTTTTTTGGTCTATAGATATTGCCGGAGAAAGGCCTTCTATGGAATCAGCATCAGGTTTCTCCATGATGCCCAAGAATTGACGAGCATAGGAAGAAAGACTTTCAACATATCTTCTTTGTCCTTCGGCATAGAGCGTATCGAATGCCAAAGAGCTTTTTCCTGACCCAGAAACACCCGTAAGAACTACAAGTTTATTTTTGGGAATATCCAAATCAACATTCTTTAAATTATGCTGCCTGGCACCTTTAATTTTAATGTTATTTTCCATAGCAAATGCCCGCCGGTTCCATCCGGTGGTGGCAAAATTATATCACAAATGGTATGATTCGCGACGGGTTGACATTTTAGTGTATTATAAATATATGAAGAAACTTCCCCAGAAAATACAAGTCAAAGTAATTAAAAATCGTAAAACAGGCGTATATCTTGCCGAACTCCCGGATTTTGATATTTTTACAGAATCGGATAGTTTTAGTGGTTTAGTTTTTCAGGTAAACGATTTGATTTACACATATTTTGATATTCCTGAGAAGAATCACGGAGAAATTTGGTATATGCCTCCGCAGGTACCCTCATTAACTGAACAACAAAATCCTCCAGTTGATCCAATTTTATTCCACATACTAACTTCGGATGGCAATTTCTCTTCATGCCTAAATGGGAAAGTATAATTTTGGTTCAAGGGATCTTTGTAAATTTTTGACCAGTCGAAAATTTGTTTCTAACAAAGTAAATGGTTCTAGTCATCAAAAATATAATTTACCTAAAAATGTGCAGTGTCCTTCAGGGTTTAGACCTTTTATAATTGTGACATTAGGTAGGAAACAATATGATCCACACACTTCATCTAGTTACATTAGACAATTAAAAAACCTTGGTATTACAGATGAAGAACTGAAAGATTTGGTTTAACCAATCTCTTTAATTTTGTCCCTAATATCCGCTGCAAGTTCAAAATTTAGGTCTTGGGCGGCGAGGCGCATTTCGGTGGTCAGGTTTTTCACCAAGCGCTTTTTCTCCATAGGCGTCATGGCGTCTAAGTCCAAATGAGGCAGGCTTTCAAACATCGGTTCTTTACTGCCAAAAACCCAGGGGGCTTTTTCACCCTCGGTTCTATCTATTAGCTTCTCACGAATGGGCTTACTTATACTCTTTGGAGTGATTTTGTGCTTTTTGTTGTAGGCCAACTGGTATTCACGCCTGCGCTTGACCTCGCTCAGGGCTCTTTCCATGGAGCCGGTGATTCTATCGGCATACATAATTACGCGTCCCTCAACGTGTCTGGCGGCCCTACCCATCGTCTGAATGAGCGTTACGTCGGATCTTAAGAATCCTTCTTTATCCGCATCAAGTATGGCTACCAGGCTCACCTCGGGAAGGTCTAAACCCTCACGAAGCAGGTTAATTCCGACCAAAACATCATATTTTCCGGCTCTAAGATCATCCAGAATATCTCCTCTATCAAGCGTGGCCACATCCGAGTGTAAATACTGTACTTTCAAGCCCTGTTCATTTAAGTAAGCAGTCAAATCCTCAGCCGTGCGCTTTGTCATGGTTGTCACAAGTGTTCTTTGTTTTTTGGCTACAACCTTTTTAATTTCGGTAATTACATCCGCCACCTGATTTTTAATCGGTTTAATTTCAACTAGAGGGTCAGGAATACCTGTCGGACGTACCAATATTTCGGTGGTTTTGCCTCCACTCATGCTTATTTCCCAATCGTTTGGAGTGGCTGAGCTAGCTATAAAATTCGGGACTCTCCTCATAAATTCATCAAATTTTAGAGGTCGATTATCCAAGGCCGAGGGAAGCCGAAATCCATAATCAATAAGTGTCTGTTTTCTGGCCAAATCCCCATTAAACATGCCTCGGATTTGAGGAAAAGTCATGTGGGACTCGTCTACCATAAGCATCCAATCGTTGCCGTAAGGCTCGTTAAAGTAGTCGAGTAAGGAAAAAGGAGCGTCCCCGGGAGATCTTCCGTCAAAATATCTGGAATAATTTTCAATTCCTTTTACATAACCAACCTCCTTAATCATTTCAATATCGTAAGTAACTTTTTGGGCCAAACGGTGTGCCTCAAGCATTTTTCCTTCTTTTTTTAACTCTTTTACGCGAATATCAAGGTCATTCATCATTGCGGCAAAAGCGTCGTCATAGCTTTCAGGATCTGTCATAAAATGCTTGGCAGGGTATAAAACAAAGTTTCCATTTGCCAGTTGCCAGTTATCAGTTAATTCACCAGTTAATGAATTAATTGCAGTCACCGATTTTATTGAATCCTCGTTAAACTCAATTCTGACGGCATCATCCATGTAGGCCGGATAAATATCAATTGAGTCTCCGCGAACTCTGAATGTTCCCCTATCGAATCCAAATTCGCTTCTCTCGTACTGTAAATCCACAATTCTGTCGATAATTTGCTGGCGCTTTATCTTCATTCCGGAAGTAATTTCCAGAACAAACTTACCGTATTTTTTGGGAGAGCCAATGTTGTAAATACATGAAACTGAGGCTACAACTATTGAGTCACGGCGCGTTAAAAGATTAGCGGTTGCCGCGAGCCTAAGCTTATCAATTGTCTCGTTGATGTCTGCGTCTTTTTCGATATATGTATCTGTGGAAGGAATATATGCTTCAGGCTGGTAGTAATCATAGTATGAAACAAAGTAGCTGACTGCGTTTTCAGGGAAAAGATCCCTCATTTCCTGGTAGAGTTGAGCTGCTAAGGTTTTGTTGTGGGAGATAATAAGAGTTGGTCGTTGAACTTTTTCAATCATATTAGCCATAGTAAAAGTCTTTCCAGAGCCGGTTACACCAAGAAGTGTCTGATATTTATTACCACGCTCAAGTTCCCCGGAAAGCGAGGCAACAGCACGCTCCTGATCAGGAATCATTTTGTAATTTGTCTGAAGTTTAAATTTCACCCATATATTTTATCACGAATTTTTACTTGTGTATTTGGGATATGTTCGGGTTTGTATGACTAAGATGTAGTTGACGTCTTCGGGTAATGTTTGTAAATTGACTATAACATCTCATAACTACAATAACTTGTGGTGAGTGAGTGAAACGAATCGAATCATGGCACTAATAGTCTATAGCAAGCAAAGACAAATTTTGGGATTTATCAAACAATATATTGAACTTAATGGCTCTGCGCCTACACTAAAGAAAATTGCGGAAGCCATTGGTGTTTCTTCTTTAGCAACTGTTCACGAACATCTCCAAGCTCTGGAGGCAAAAGGGCTTATTAAAAGAAAACAAGGAAAGGCACGTTCGATAGAACTTATTGAAGGAGATACGGATTTAATAAAAGCCGAGAATTTCAATGCTCCAATCCTTGGATTTATTGCTGCAGGTATGCCAATCGAACCCTATACAGATCCGAATGCTTCGATGAATATTCCGGCAGCTTTTGTGACGGGCGTCAAAAGAACATACGTTTTACAGGTTAGAGGTGAAAGTATGATAGAAGACGGCATTATGGATGGAGATAATGTTATTGTTGAGCAGACCGACAGTGCCCATGATGGTGATGTTGTGGTTGCACTTCTCGATAATGGAATGGCTACACTTAAAAGATTTTATAAAGAAGCCACACGTATTCGTTTGCAGCCGGCAAATTCCACAATGCAGCCTATTTTTGTTAAAAATGTCAGGATTCAAGGCAAAGTGGTCGGACTTGTAAGAAAGTACAAAAACTGATTTCTTCGATTAATTTTCCTTACCCTTTTTCAAATGCTTCCAAATGTAAACTACTGCAAGAATAATAAATATCCCGACAATAACATATTGGAATTTTCTAAAAAACGGTTCTATCACGTGCCAGTTTTGGCCGAGTTTAAGGCCTGCAAAGGCTAAAATCCCCGACCAGATCAGAGATCCGACAAAAGTAAACAAACTAAATAGTTTAAGATTCATTTTGGCAATACCTGCAGGAAGACTGATAAAAGTCCTCACAATAGGCAAAAGACGGCTACCAAAGGCAATTCCCTGCCCATATTTATCAAACCAAAAAAGAGCCTTATCAAAATCTTTTTCATGGACAAGAATCCATTTTCCCCATTTTCTAATAGCTTTTCTAATCCAGTCTTCACCCATTTTGACTCCTAGCCAATAAGCCAGAAGTGATCCGATTAAATTTCCAAAAGCTCCCACCAATGAAGCAACCCAAACATTCATTGTACCGAGTCCTGACATAAATCCTGCAAAAACCATTGTTACTTCAGAAGGGATCGGAATCAGACAGCTTTCCAAGGTCATGAATAGAAAAACAGCAAAATAACCGTAGGATGAAATAAAATCTGTTAGTAATTCAGCCATAGATAAAAAGTATACAGGCCATAAACTAAGTTGTGAACCACCTAAATTTCCAGTCCACCAAGAAGATTCCTTCCGGTCATATTCGTGGGGACATTCAAACCAAGCAATTTCAAAACAGTCGGCGCCACATCTGCTAATATTCCGGCAGAAAGTGTCATAGATTTACTCATTAATTTTTGAGAAGCTACTATAAACGGAACAGGATTTTTACTATGCTCTGTATCAATAGCTCCAGTAGACAAATTAATCATTTCCTCAATGTTTCCATGATCGGCAGTAACCACTAAATACCCGCCATAAGCCAGAATAAAATTCAGAAGTTTACCGACACACTCATCAACAACTTCAGCAGCTTTAACTGCAGGCCCAATACTACCGGTATGTCCAACCATGTCAGGACTGGCATAATTTATTAAAACAAACTGGTACTTTCCAAGTGTTTTTATATTTGAAAGAACATTTTCAGTAATTTCCCTAGAACTCATTTCCGGTTTTAGATCATAGGTCGCAACTTTGGGAGACGGTATAATTATCCGGTCTTCACGATCAAAAGCGGCCTCCTGCTGACCATTAAAGTAAAAGGTTACAAAACGTTCTTTTTCAGTTTCGGCCACACGAAGCTGATTGTAGCCTGCGTCTGCAATGACAGAACCAATAGGTATTTTTACATTCTCCGGGCTAAAGGCTACTTTTGCCCCACTTTCAACAATGGCTTTTTCAAATTGAGTCATAGTGGCAAAATATAGGTTTTTAAGTTTAGAACCTCTTTTAAAAGGCTCCGTTAGAACAGAGGTTGTCGGAACTTGATATCCTTTTTTGTATTTTTCAAGGTAAGGATCGAATCCCACAGGCAAATTTGCTTTAGAAAAATCAGTAAAAGTGAATGCACGTGTTAATTGCCTTGGCCTGTCTATTCTAAAATTGAAAAATATTACTGCATCATTATCTTTGACTGTGGCAACGGGATTGCCTGCCGAATCGGTCATAATACTTGGTTCAAGAAATTCATCTGTTTTACCTTCCGCATAAGAGGCATCTATTGCCTCCTCGGGTGTTTTAAAAAGATGTCCTTCACCCTTAGTCAAAGCAAAATATGCTTTAGCAGTTCTATCCCAGCGCATATCACGGTCCATCGCCCAGTATCTGCCCATGATGGAAGCTATCTGTCCTTCACCATGTTTGTTGATTACCTCACGCACCTGGCTGATGTACATTTTTGCCGCAGTTTGGGGGGAATCTCTTCCGTCTGTAAAAAGATGTAAAAATAACCGGTTAAAATTATTTTTATGACAAAGTTCGATTAGGGCAAAAAGGTGTTCTATATTGCTGTGCACACCACCTGCTCCCAAAAGACCCATAAGATGTAAATTTCCTCCGCTGGCTTTTACATGATCAATCGCTCCAACTAAGGCTGAATTTTGATAAAAAGAGCCGTTTGCTATAGACCTGTTTATACGCTGTAAATCCTGATAGACGATTCTGCCTGCTCCTAAATTAGCATGTCCGGTTTCACTATTACCAACTTCACCCCGAGGTAAACCTACAGCCTCACCGGAAGCTTCCAGTTGTGTATGTGGAAACGCAGACATCAATTTCTTCATATTGGGTAAATTGGCTCGAGAAAGTGGATTTCCCGGACCCGGTGCCGCCAATCCCCAGCCATCCAAAATAGTTAAAATTACTAACTGTGAAGATTTATCTTGCATTATTCAATCTTTCTAGTTCTACATCAATTGTAGAAAGTCTGTTATATTTGGCCACACGTTCGCCTCTGGCAGGCGCTCCAAATTTTGCATAATCTGCAGATACACCAACGGCAAAATCGGCAATAAAACTATCATTTGTTTCCCCGGATCTGTGAGAGACAACAACTTTCCAGTTGGCTTCGCGTGAAATTTTTATTACCTGTAAGGACTCGGAAACCGTACCTATCTGATTAGGTTTAACAAGAATAGCATTACAAGCCTTTTCTTTGATAGCCTTTTCTACACGCTTTATGTTGGTACACAAAAGATCATCCCCAACTATAACAACATTCGGTGGTGTCTGACTAACAAAATTCTCCCAGGTATCCCAGGCATCTTCAGCAAAAGGATCTTCAATGATTGCTAATTTATACTGCTCAATAATAGATTGATAATATTCTATTAATTGAGTATCGGTCATTTCCGACGCCTTATCTTTGATTAAATATTGGCCATCTTTGTAAAAACTACTTGCCGCAACATCCAATCCCAAAAGGACATCTCTCCCTAAAGCGTAATTTGTTTGACGAATTGCCTCAACAAAAACCTCCAATGCATCGGCGTTTGTAAATAAATCGGGAGCATATCCCCCTTCATCACCCACAGAATGAATAGCACCCCGTCTTTTTAAATTAGCCCCAATCGTGTAATAAATTTCGGTTGCAATTTGCAGACCCTCTGAGTAAGTTTTAGAGGAGGTGGGGATTAACCAAAACTCCTGAAAATCCAAATTTCCGGCTCCATGCCTGCCACCGTTAATCATATTAAAAAGTGGTGTGGGAATTTTAACACTTTTGCAAATTCCGTATTTACTAGCCAGAGAAAATATCCAGGAATACAAAGGTTGTCTGGCAGCAAGTGCTCCACATTTAGCAACAGCCTCGGAAATTGAAAGAATGGCGTTGGCCCCGTACTTGCTTTTATTTTCCGTTCCGTCAAGAGAGATCATTTTTCTATCTATTGATTCCTGATCTGTCGGATCCATTCCCACCAGAGCAGGCCCCAGAACTGTGTTGACATTGTTAACTGCCTGCAACACACCAAGACCCAAATACCTTTGATTATGCGTATCCCTAAGCTCAAGCGCTTCATGTGCCCCTGTAGAAGCCCCCGCAGGAACTGATGAAATCCCTATTTCTCCACTTTCCAACATACACGCAGTTTCCAAGGTCGGAATTCCTCTGGAATCCAGAATCTCTCTTGACCAAATTTGTTTAATTTTACTCATACGATTAAATATCTTTTTCAGCCTCAGCAACTACACCTCTAACTCTGTCTATGGAGTCGGGATTGATCGATAAACTGGTAATACCCCAACGGACCAATTTTTTGACTAAATCTTCATACATACTGGGTGCCTGTCCGCAAATAGAAGAAGTTATTCCAGCATCGCTACACTTTCTAATAACTCGCTCTAATGCCCAAAGAACTGCGGGAGACATTTCGTTAAATTGACTGGCTACTTCTGAATTGTCGCGATCTGTTCCCTCTATCAACATTGTCAGGTCATTACTTCCTATAGAAACTCCATCAATACCAACTTTTATAAATTCATCGATTAAAATAACATTTACAGGAATTTCAACCATCATTAAAAACTTAAAACTCGGTTTCTCGAACAAACCCTGACTAGCCACCAATCTTCTGACTTTTGCTAATTCATCGGGGGATCTTACAAAAGGAATCATTAAATTGAGGTTGTTGTATTTTTCTCTGACATTTTTAATTGCCTGTAGTTCCAAATTAAAAACCTCAGGACTGGCTATATATCTATAAGCTCCCCTGAAACCAAGCATCGGATTGGGCTCGACAGGCTCCCAGTATTTTCCACCCAAAAGACTTCTGTATTCATTGGTTTTGAAATCGGTAGCTCGATAAACAACAGGTCTGGGATAAAAAGCCTTGCAGAAATTTTCCATTCCCCGAGTTAGCTTTGCCACAAATTCTTTTTGCTCTTTTCTTTTAATAGCTTCTTTGGGATGTATGCCTATATCAGCAATTATAAATTCTGCGCGGAGCAAACCCACTCCATCAACGTTCATTTTTGCAATCTCTTTTGCTCTCTCAGGTTGAGCTAAATTTACATAAATTTTTGTAGCAGTTCTAACACTGCTAAATTTAGGTTTCACCTTTATATCCAATTTTTCATCATTTTCCTGTGTTTTAACATGCAAACCGATAAATATTTGCCCTGTCTCTCCATTAACTGTAACGATTTCGCCTTCTTTAAGTTTCTTTGTCGCTTCTTTTGTACCAACAACACAAGGAACACCCAATTCCCTACTAACAATAGCGGCATGAGAAGTTTGACCACCTTCATCCGTAATGATAGCCGAAGCCTTTTTCATTGCGGGAACATAATCCGGGGATGTCATAGGAGAAACCAAAACATCACCCTTTTTTATTTTATCAATTTCTTTTGGTGATTTAAGAATTTTAACCGGCCCTGTACCGATTCCCGGTGAAGCCGCACTTCCCGTCAATATGGGTGTTTGTGCAATTTTTATATCGCTTTCTTTACTGATTTTTGCTGTTCTGGCAGTTTGAGAAATACTTGTAACAGGACGTGTCTGCACCAAATAGAGCTTTCCTTTTTCCAACGCCCACTCTGAATCCTGAGGAAAGTAATAGTGTTTTTGAAGCTTGTCAGCCCATTTTGCCAAAGTAATAATTTGAGAGTCTGTAATTTTTTGTTTACCCCGTAATTTTGCAGGAACCTCAACCTCCTTAGGCACACCCTTTGATCTTACGAGCTGTATCGACTGGTCAGAGATTTCTTTTGAAAGAATTGCAAAAGTACCTTTCTGAACAACATATGTATCGGGAACCACCGAACCTTGAACTATCATTTCACCTAAACCCCAAACCGCTTCTACAATAATCCTGTCTTTATCATTGCTAACCGGATCAATCGAAAACATAACTCCCGAAACTTCACTTTTAACCATTTTTTGAACGACAACCGAAAGCTTTACTGTTTCATGAGGAATTTTATTTAATACACGATAATAAATCGATCTGCTTGTAAAAAGCGATGCCCAACATTCCCGAACCGCATTCATTAAATTAGCCTCTCCTTTAACATCTAGGAGGGTCACTTGCTGACCGGCAAAACTTGTTCCCGGCATATCTTCAGCAGTCGCTGAGGAGCGTACAGCAACAGGAATGCTTTTCATAAAACCGGAGAGTTTTTTATATGCAGATATTGTTTCCCGGGAGATTTCTTCAGGTATTTTACCTGTTGTCATCATTTTTCTAATTTGCTTGGAGGCAATATCTAATTGAGCAGGATCATTCACGTCCAGTGTTTTTAAAATAGCGTAAATTTTGTTAACCAAATCATTTTCCTGTAAGAACAAATCATAGGCTTCTACAGTTAAAGCAAACCCCGGAGGTACGGCAAAACCATATTTTGTCATTTCTCCCAAGTTGGCACTTTTTCCACCGACCGAAGCTGTATCGTTCTTATCTATATCCCTGAAGTTAACTATCATTGGCAGTTTACTCATATATACATGGTAGAAGATTTGAGGCAAAAAATAAAGAGGTTACTTACTTTCCCAACGGCTGACCTAAACGAGTTTTAAAATAATCCACCCAAGGTATTGGAGCCGGATTAAGATCGTAAAGCATCGACAGATAGAAATTAACATACGCACCGAATTGTATAAATTCGAATGATTGTTCTATCTTTGACTCGGACAAAGCTTTAAATTCGTATGTTTCAATATTTTGTTTTACACAAACTTCCCTGGTAATTTCAAACCTTTTAGCAATTCTGTCAGGATATTTGTTGGAATTTACAAAAATACCAAATAATTTTGCCGCATCATTTGTCGGGTGACCAAGTCCCTCCATAAGATGATGGTTTAGTTCCGGGATAACATAATCGGCAGTAAATGTCTTGGCATTTTCATTTGCCTGATTGTTAACTACATGTGTTGCCCCCACCAAATGCTTCGCGGAAACATAAAAATTAACTTTATTATTCATCAAACCAGCCAATTTCTTTGCTTCATTTTCCGTAGATTGGATGTTCACATCATTTTTTTCAGCGACTGTCTTCATTGTTTTAATAATTGCGTCCAAATCATCTTTTGTAAAATCTATGATCCCTGCCTTTGTACATAAAACCAGCTGTCCGATAACCGAATAGCCGATTGCCATTCTGGGCTGATTTGATGCATTAAATTTAGGGTCGATTTTATAGTAGGGAGCGTTATTTTCTTCGGCTAATTTAATTAAAGAGTTTCCCGATCCTATCGCCATCCATTTAGCCCTTTTTTTAATAGCCTGGTTCACATTTGAAAGAGTTTCCTCAGTTTCTCCGGAGTAGCTTGAACAAAAAACCAGAGTATTTTCATCAACGAATTCCGGTAAATCGTAATCGTTTACACGAATTAGAGGAACCTTTAATTCCTCTGCATAGACTGATTCAATAACACGGGCTCCAAGTCCCGACCCACCCATGCCACACATAACTATTTTATTTATATGCTTGTAAGATTCCGGAACTTCAATATTTATTGTAGATTCGTATGCATGAAGACACTGATCAGAAAGGGTTTCTATTGAACCCAAAACATTTGATTCATCAAGTCTTTTAATTTCCTCTAAATTATCCAAATTCATGTTATGATCGGATTATCGCCAAAACTTCATCCCTCTTCTCTTCCATTATATTTTTCGATTTAGCCTCAAGAGTTAAACGAAGTAGCGGTTCGGTATTGCTTGCTCTGACACAAAATCGAAAATCCGGATATTCAACAGCTATTCCATCGAGTCTGGACACCTCCGCATCTTTATATTTCTCGGCTATCTCATTCATTTTTCCTTCTTTATCGGCAACCTCTGAATTTATTTCCCCGGAAATAAAATATTTAGACAATACCGGCGTTATAACCTCTGAAAGCTTAAGATTGTTTACGCTTAAAAATTCTATTACCTGCATGGGAGGTATCATTCCGCAATCCGAAAACCAATAATCCCGATAGTAAGTATGTCCGCTACTTTCCCCTCCAAAGAGGGCATTTTGTCCCTTAAGTATTTCTTTAATATATGAATGTCCCACCCTTGAAATTACTGGAGTACCGCCATTCTCTTTGATAGCATCCAAAAGCGCCCAAGTGTAACGCGGATCATAAACAATTTTTTCTCCCTGATGCTTAGTGAGCATTTGCTTGATAATAATCGTATTCAAAAAGTATGGCTCTACAAAAAGACCACCGTCTGCACAGAAAAACACACGATCGCTGTCGGCATCCCAAGTAATTCCCAAGTCTGCGCCGCTAGTTTTAACCAATTCAGCAAATTCAATTCTGTTTTCCGGAATAAAAGGATCCGGTCTACCTTTTGGGAAATTTCCATCCGGATCAAAATTGAGTTTGACAAGTTCTAAAGGAAGATTTCCCATTTCCACAATCTTTTCAAATATTTGGCCTCCTAATCCAAAATTTGGATTAAGTACTACCTTCATTGGTCTAATTTTAGAAACGTCTATCCAACTTAAAATATGTTTGCAATACTCTTCCCAAATATTCATTTCCCGCACAACACCTTTACCCACAGCGTTTATAGTTTTACCTGAGGCAACAAAATCACGAACCTGTCCAATACCCTGTTCCAAAGTTGTGGGTGTGGGCCCTTTTCCAACCATTTTAAATCCATGCCATTCGGGCGGGTTGTGTGACGCGGTACACTGCAAACCTCCGTCAAACTTGTAATTTCCGACACCAAAATAAAGCATGTCTGTGGACATAAGACCAACGTCTACCACATTGACGCCAGCATCAGTTATACCTTTAACTAAGCTGTTTTTAAGCTCCTCTGAATGAATTCTTACGTCCCTCCCCACCATAACTTCGCCTTCAGGTTTGGTAAAATCTACAAAACCCTGACCTATTCTGTAAGCTACATCATTATCGATACTATCGGGGAACACACCTCTTATGTCATATGCCTTGAAGATGGTTTCATCAACTTTCATGGATGCTATTATTCTAAATGCTTGATGAGCATTAGGTCAAGTTCCGAAATTAGATCCGTTTTTGAAGTTTTTACTTTGATATCTATTTCGGCTAATAAACCGATTATTTCTTTAAGTTTTTCTTCACTAAATTTTGAGGCCTGAGATTTTAGTTTATTTATCTTCCAAAAAGGAAAACCTGCACTTGCCGCACCTGTCTTAACCCAATAAAGTTCTTTAAAATGTTTTGCGATTAATGAAAAAACAAATTCAATTGGTTGTTTCTCAATAATTTTATGCAAAACCTGCACTTCACGAGTGTCGTTGCCGGGATAAAGCCCGTCAAGAAAATTCCAAAGAAGAACGGGTAATTTAAATTCTTCAATTTTAGTTTCCTTTGGAAAACTTTTTAATGTAGATACGTTTAAGCTTTTATCGCTATAAATAATCAGATTTCCGCCAAGTCCAAGATAGTTATCTTTTAACCATTCCAGGTCTTTTTTACCAAGTTTTTTAATATCTTTTAGAATAAAAAAACGTTCATTTCCAAAAAGAGAACTTGCAGAGAGACACTCCTGAAAACTTTGATTTGAATCATTAATATATGAGACCTCCCAGCTTCTGTCGCGCGCCACGTCTACAAATTTTTTGAGCCGCGTATAGCTTTTTTCCGTATCCTCACCGTGTAAAATTATAATTTTCATCTTCGATGCAAAACAGTTATTTCCATGCTCAAATACTACATTACTATATAGTAATGTAGTGGCTAGAGGCAATTTTCCAAATAGCGTTCTGTTAACGTTTTTAATTTGTCTTTAAAACTCCCTTTTCTTCTGTGCGTATGGGGTACTAAAGCACCGGAAAAGTTTTTTGGGATATGTGTCAATTCGTGAAGCAATACTTTATCTTGTTCTTTTTGGGGAAGCTTATCAAAATATTTTGAAATTACTTCAATTATGTAGGCAGGTTCTATATCTAACGCATTTTGCCAAAGTGCGGGTAATCCCCAAGCTCTGGCGTACGCCCTGGCCTTTGAGCCGGTGGATCGGTAAAAAAATATTCTATCGCCCAACAGGTGATCCAAGTGAAGCTCTTCTATCAATCTCAATGCCCGCTTTCTGATATCCGGGGCTTTTTCATACTCAAATTTTAAAGACTTTCGCACCTTTTTTATCTTCCTCATTGACTCTCAATGCTAACACATACAAAGTACGTGTCCAAATCCCTAAAATTCTATATCTTAAAAACCTCAACCCCCTCCTTCACTTCTTTCTCTGTTTTGAGACCTATCACATCACCTTTTTGTGCAGTTTCCTTCTTTTCATGCTCAACCTGAATCGATTCTACAGTCTGCTCAAAATATTCCTGTCCATCTTTAGTAAACTTTATTTTGTCGCCGACTGAAAGCGTACCATCAAGTTCTATGATAGCTACACCAATTTTGTCGTAATAGTGAATAATCTTACCGACTTTAAACAATTTTAGTTCACCCCCATTCTTACTTCTTAATAGCAGATTTTTTGGGAGTTATCAAATTTTGAGGGAGTTTTGACTCTCCAAGTTTAAAAGCATGGGTTAAAGCAATTGCCAGGGCATCCGCCGCATCGTCAAAATGAGTTTTTTTGTGTTTCTCACTTTTAACACGTGACCCTAAAATTTTCCTAATATGCTGTTGGACTTCCTTTTTGTTAGCCCTGCCGTTACCGGTTATCATCTTCTTTATTGTTCCCGGGGCATATTCCTCCACATGTACATTGGTTTTACTGGCTGCCAAAAGCATTACACCCTGAGCCTGACCGACAGCAATTACAGTTTTTGCGTTATTGGAAAAAAATACTTTTTCAAAAACAAAAACATCAGGTTTATGTTTATTAATAAGTTTAATTGTCTCTTCGAAGATAAAATCCAACCTGGTTTCTTTGAGAAGTTTTTTATCTGTTTCGATAAGCCCCCACTTTACAACCTCATTACCATCTTTCGTAGAAGTAACTAAACCATATCCTGTTGTGGCAGTACCCGGGTCAATACCTAAAATGAGCATATGAAGATTATAGCAAGCTTTTAATAATGTGGAACGGGTAACTACCCTGAGCGAAGTCGAACAGGCAACTACCCTGAGCGAAGTCGAACGGGCAGGTACTTTTCATTTTTAAATTGTTTTTAAAAATGACAGTAATCCTGCCCGAAAATTATCTTTGAGTGCCTATTACGCTTGTTCTGCCGCATCGCTTTGGCCAGTTAGCGCATATAGCACTCTCGTTGGAAACACTGTTATTAACTGAAAGTTTTTAATCTGGATTTTGCTCAGACCACGACTTCAAATGTCACAGTGCTCCAAAATGAGTAAAGACACTCTATTTGATTGCATCTAATAAACAGAGTGAATCACTCATAGAGAGCGGGTGTTGGGGTTCGAACCCAAGATCTCTACCTTACACAGATAGTGCTCTCCCACTGAGCTACACCCGCATCTCCTTCTTTCAATGTAATGTGCTAAAACGCCTCTAATTTATATGCTTTCTCAAGCATTTATTTTCAGAGCGGACAACATCCTGCAGAACATTGCCCGTCTTGTGCGCCATTATTTCGATCTTTTTGATCGCCAACCTCGCCGAGATTGGTTTGCGAAATGCACGCGCACACTAGCAAATCGTAGCCATATTTTATTTTCACCCTGAAATTTGTCAAGAGGATACGAAAGATATTA
Organism: uncultured Gammaproteobacteria bacterium; assembly: GCA_964635715.1. Lineage (GTDB taxonomy): Bacteria > Patescibacteriota > Microgenomatia > UBA8517 > UBA8517 > UBA8517. The sequence continues at coordinate 83,543 of CAZWNZ010000002.1, forward strand.
AGAGTTTCAATTTTAATCTACTTGAATAATTTTGGCGTTGGTTATTTCTCCATCATTTATAATTAACGACACAACGTCTATTCTTAATTTTTTAGGAAGCTCAGGGTGAAGAATGCTATAATACTCACCAGTTTTCCCAATTTTCCAAATTTTTTTGCTATTAACAGCTTCCTCCGGATAACCATAATTTAAATTCCATCTTGCTTTTACTTCCACAAATACAAGGTATTCATCCTTGAGAGCTACAATATCTATCTCTCCAAAACGACTACGGAAATTTCTATCTATGATTTTATAGCCCTTATTTAAAAGAAGTTTAACCGCGAAGTCTTCAGCTGCGTTTCCTGCTTTTTTTGTCGACGTTCTCACCACTCTTTATTCTAGCGCTAGCTTTTTTGAAAATCATCTCAATTTCTGTCGGGGATTTCGTTCTGGTAAAATACAGTTTTGATCTTTTAACACCCTCCACACCTCTTTTTACAACAACAATTTTATCAATTGACGGAAGATTTACAGGAAAAATGCGCTCAATTCCCACACCAGCCTCACCGATTCTTCTAACCAGGAAGGTTTTTCCCGGCTCTCTTCCACGAATCGCCAAGACCATCCCTGCAAACACAGCTTCTCTGTTTTTGTCGCCGTCTTTAATTCTTTGAACCACACGTACTCTGTCACCAACTCCAAATTCAACTTCTTTAATTGAGATTTTCAATGCCATAAGTTTGTATTTTACACAAAATTAGAACTTTCTTCAAGAAGACACATTTTCAAGAATTTTATTAATTTTTTGAGCAAGACTTTCATCCCAATATATTTTAAAGGGAAGCTTGACTTTCTTTCCGCCTTCAAAATTAAGATAAGCATTTAAATCTCCCAAATTTTCAGTCAAAAGTGTCTTTAATTTTTTCAGGCTTTCTACATTTGTGTCTTTGGGAATATTTATACAAACATCTTTACTATCGTTTTTGCTCTGATTATCAGGTACTTCTATTGAATCAACTATAATTCCGGGTGTCTCATCACGAAAATCAACTTTACCAATTACCAAAAGTGGTTTACCTTCGCTCCAAAAATCCTTAGTTTCTTTAAATATTTTCGGAAACACGACAATTTCAATAGTTCCAGTACCGTCATCGAGCTTTACAAAAGCCATTTCAGCACCGGACTTTTTGGTAGTAATTACCCTTACACCGGAAACAACGGCAGCTACTTTAACATTTCCAATATGCTCCTCTGAGGTCATAATCTCATTTATTTTGTGTGTCGAAGAAAACATTAAGGATCCGATTATTTCAGATATTGGCTTCGCACTCAACGAGTAGCCCAGTAGTTGTCTTTCAAGTGCCTCAAGTTCTTCATCAGAAAACTCATCAATGTTATCCACCGAAATAACTGTGGAGGTTTCTGTCTTTTTTAAATCACCGGTGGCAAACAATCCCTGCTGATTTTCATCACCTTTAGGTTTTGTTACTTTGTCGCGAATTGAATCCATTACTGAAAGAAGCGCTGCCCTTTTACCGAATTTGGACAAAGCCCCTACTTTGATCAAGCTTTCCAGAACCCGTTTATTTATTTTTCTACTATCAGTTCTTCCCAAAAACCCCGCAAAAGATTCAAATTTACCCTCACTGCGTGATTGAAGAATGGAAGTTATAGCTGCATCTCCCACATTTTTAATACCGGATAAACCAAAACGAATTGCTTTTCCATCCAACGATTCCTTATCTTTCGAAATAGTAAATCCTAAATTTGACTCATTTATATCAGGGGGTAAAACCATTACTCCCATACGTCGGCATTCATTAATAGCGGCCGAAACTTTTTCCTTATCGCCGGATTCTGCAGTAAGAAGTGCTGCCATGTATTCCACAGGATAGTTAGCTTTCATATAGGCTGTTTGATAGGCAACCATTCCATAACTTGCTGCATGAGCTTTATTAAAACCGTATGATTGGAATGGTTCAAAAAGTTTCCAAAGTTTTTCGGCAAACTCTTCCGTTTGACCATTGGCAATAATTCCTTTAACAAATTTTTCCTTTTGAGCAGCCATTTCTTCAGGAATTTTCTTACCCACTGCTTTTCTGAACTTGTCGGCTTCTTCCCAGGTATATCCTGCCAAATCAAGTGCACAGAAAAGAAGATCGTCCTGATAAACGATAAGCCCATAACTCATACCCAAGAATTTTTCCATTCTAGGATCGAAGTACTTAACAAGCTTGGGGTTGTGTTTCCTTTTAATGTATTCAGGAATCTGAGACATTGGTCCGGGACGATAAAGAGCCACCATAGCCATAAGATCCTCTATCCTTGTGGGTTTGAGCTCAACTAGATGCTTAGTCATTCCTCCGCTGGAAAATTGAAAAACACCCATCGTCTCTCCCTTAGCAAGCATGTCAAAAGTTTTTTTATCATCGAGCGGAATTTCGTGAAGATTTACTGATATATTCCTTTCTTTTTTAACGATGTCAACAGCCGCACCGAGAATAGACAAATTTCTTATTCCGAGAATATCAAATTTAATCAGGCCCACATCTTCACTGGCATGCATTTCATATTGTGTGATAACTTTTTCGCCGGAAGGCTCACGTTGAACCGGAGAGAAGTTAGTAATTTCTGTTGGAGCCACAACCACACCGGCTGCATGAACCGAAACGTGTCGTGCATTGCCTTCAATTTGCTTTGCTAAATTGAGAATTTTTTTTGTGTCAGCATCGGTATCGTATAAAGTCCTAAGTTCCGGAACTTCTTCGAGTGCTTTAGAGATGGTAATCGGAAAACCTTGTTTGGGAGGGGGAATTATTTTTGCAATTTTGTCACCAACGGAATAGGGATAACCCAAAACTCTGGCCACATCCCTAACAGCACCCCTACTTAACATTCTTCCAAATGTGCATATTTGAGCAAGCTTCTCCTGGCCATAGGTTTTGGTCATATATCCAATAATGTCACCACGCTTATCGTCTGCAACATCAAAATCAATATCGGGAGGTGAGGGACGATATGGGTTTAAAAATCTTTCGAAAGGAAGGTAGTATTTCAAAGGATTAACAGTGGTGATTCCCAAAACGAAAGAAACCAAGCTTCCTGCAGCAGAGCCTCTTGTGTTTGTAACTATCCCCTGCTCGTTTGCCCAGTGCATCATTGCCCTAACGATCAAAAAGTACGGAGCATAACCTTTCTTGCAAATAATATCCAACTCATAATCAACTCTTTCTAAACCTTCCTTACCGGACTCGGGAGCTTTTATTGGCAAAAGTTCATGAGCAAGGCGTCTTAATTCTTCATCCGCCGTTACCCCTTCGGGAAGTTTATATTCAGGAAAGTACCATTTACCAAGTTCAATCTCGACATTGCATTTTTCCGCAATTTTTACAGTGTTTTCCAACGCGTCAGGAACATCAGAAAAAAGTTTCTCCATTTCTTTCGGAGTTCTGACATAAAAAGAGGGTGAATCAATATATCTCATTCTTTTGGTATCATCCATTGTTTTACCGGTTGATATACAGACCAATGCATCTTGAGCCATTGCATCTTCGGGCTTAACATAATGGACATCGTTTGTGGCTATAAGCGGAATACCTAAATCCCGACTAAGTTTTATCACTCCGTCATTGCATTTTTTCTCGCTGTCTCTCATTTCAATCAAGTGAGTTTTTATCGCTTGATTTGAAGCCTTATCTATCCATTTCTCATACTCGTGCCTTTGAATTTCCAAATAATAATTTTCTTTAAAAATATCGTAATACCATGAAGCAATTTTTTTTGCTTCACCATAAGTATCCGTTAAAAGCGCCTGACCAATTTCCCCCATAGGACAGGCTGAGGCGCAAACTATCCCTTTTGAATATTTTTGGAGGAGATTATGATCCATTCTCGGACGATAATAATATCCATCAAGATGGGCAATAGAAGCTAATTTCATCAGATTTTTGTAACCTTCGTGAGTTTGGGCCAAAAGAATGATGTGATAATTTTTTGCCTGCCCGCGTGCAGGCCTGTCCGTTAATTCCCCCGACGTGATATAACCTTCCATACCAAGAATCGGTTTCACTCCTTGTTTCTGGGCTTCTTTATAAAACTCTATCTCTCCATACATAACTCCATGGTCCGTTATCGCCATAGCATCCATTTCATTTTCCTTTGCATAAGAAAAAAGTTCTTTGATGTTGCTCAATCCATCAAGCAGCGAATATTCTGTATGAACATGAAGGTGTACAAATTTAGACATTATTCAGTAAAAATTATTGTAGGAACGTGTTCTCCCTTTGGTCTTTTTGATTTAGCGTTACTAAGAATTTTGTCTAAGATTTCTATTGTTTCGCCAGCAGAACGATTATTGTAACCATACTCTCCAAAAACCATACTGACAGAAAAGTTATCTTCTGCACTTTTTTCTCTCATTGCCTTGTTAAATTTTTGCTCAAGGTTACCAAATTCTTCTTTATTTTCCCCGGGTAAAAAGATAATAAATTCATCCGATTTATCTCCTCTTCTAAAAACCACATCAAGAGGTCTGTTACTGATTGCACCTGTTGCTTTGGCTACTGTTTGAAGAAGTTTGTCTCCATAAGCATGACTAATTTTATTGGCCTCACCCAAACCATCTGCATCAATGTAAATCGCAACCCCAAATGTTGGATACAATTCTCCCGTTTTTCTTCTTTCTAACAATCCTTTCTTTTTATTCTCCTGCCGTATGTAATCTTCCTTTAACCATTTTTCCAACGCACGGAAGTTTCCTAAACCTGTGGTAGGATCTACGAGAGCTGCTTTTTCCAACTCATTAATCCGCTCTTGTGATCCCTTAATGTGTCTCTCAAATGTACGCTTGGCCAGATTTTGATGATTGATCTCACTACTTCCTTCGCTCATTTTTGTATTTTTTCTATTAACCTTTCTCTAACTAAATTAATATTTCCTTTCCCCTGCAACTTCTTTTGTACCATACCAATAAGGAATCCGACAACTTCTCCTTTTCCGTTTTGATAATCTACTACCGCCTTCTCCTGTTCCGAAACAACCTGAGAAACGGCATTTTCAGTCTCCTCCGATCCGGCATATTCAACATTGGTGATTTCCACTATCTTTTTAACAAAATTTCCGGGTTCGGGAAAGCCGTTATCCAATTTTTTGTTGATCATCAAATCGGCAATCATTTTGGGAGACAAATTAAATTCCTTGGCGTATTTGACAGCCTTTTCAAAATAATCGGCTCTTTCTGCTTCTGATACTAATATTTCAATGTAACCCTCGGGAATAGAATAATTCTTTTTAAATCTCAATCTCTTATCTTTAGGTAGTTCGGGCAAAGTCTTTCGGATATTTTCAATTTCCTCACTATTAAACCTTAAAGGCGGCAAATCCGGCTCCGGGAAATAACGATAATCTTTTGCTTCCTCTTTACTTCTTTGAAGGTATGTCGTACCTTTAACTTCATCGTAACCGCGGGTCTCGCCACTTATTTTTTCTCCTTTCTCTAAAAGTTCTTCCTGTCTTTTAATTTCAGCATTAATTGCCTTCTCCAAAAACTTGAAAGAGTTTATATTTTTTAGCTCAACCTTGTAACCGGGCAACTCTTTTATCTCTTGCCCTTCATCTTTTAGCTCACTAAGCGATACATTTGCCTCAAGCCTCATACTACCTTTTTCCATGTCCGCATTGCTAATCCTGAGGTATCTTGCCACCATTTGAGCTTCCTTGAGAAATCTAATAATAGACTCTGTATCGTGGAAGTCCGGCTCCGTGACCATTTCCATTAGAGGAACTGAACTTCGATTAAAATCAATCAAAGATGATTTGACGCCATCAACGGTTTCATGAACAAGCTTGCCCGTGTCTTCTTCGAGATGCACCCGACGGATTCTTTTATCTTCAAAATTCCCGCCAATACACAGAGGTAAATCATATTGAGAAATCTGATAGCTTTTGGGCAAATCCGGATAGAAGTAATGTTTCCGATCAAACTTACTGAAAAGGTTTATTTGAGAACCAAAAGCCAATCCAAATTTTATAGTTGAATCAATTGCTTTGCTATTTGCATAAGGAAGAGCCCCCGGAAGACCCAAACAGACAGGACAAGTCTGACTATTGGGGAGTTTCCCAAAATGATCTGCCGAACACCCACAAAACATTTTACTTTCCGTAGAAAGTTCTATATGCACTTCCAAACCAATAACCGGTATATATTTTTTATTATCCATTTAGAAATCTATCTCCAAACTTCTTAGAGAAAACATAAACTATTACTACACAAATTGAAAGAGCTGACAGAAGCGTTCTGATACCAAAGGCCTCAACTAAAGTTCCCGAGAAAAGAACGGGCAGGACTGATGTTATCGTAACCAAGAATGAAAAATTACCAAAAACTCTTCCTCTCATATTTTTCGGGGTAGATTGCTGCAAAAATGTTTGTGATGGTATAAGAACGCTAACAAATCCGAAACCAAGCGCGATAAACAAAGAAAGAGAAATAATAGTTTTGAGAGTGCTGCCGAGATACGGAAGAAGAAACGAAATTAAAATAAGCGATATCGCAACAACCAGAAGACCCTCGTCGATTATTGTCTTTTTCCTGACATCTTTCTTCAAAATTTTGGGGATTATGACTGCACCTGCGACAGCGCCTATTCCTGCCGGAACCAAAATGTAGAAGCTTGCCAAATTAAGAGGAATTGAAAGAATATTTTGAGCCAAAATCGGAAATTGAACTATGCAAAGTTGTAGTGCTACCTGGAAACCGATCAAAAGAAGTACTGGCGTAAGTACTCTTCTTTCACTTTTCAAAAAGTTGTAACCCTCTTTAATGTGATCAAAAAAATCAAAAAATGCATTCTCAAAATCGGAGGATATCTTCTTTTTAGACTCAATTTTAGGAAGAAGAGTTGTACTTAAAAAAGCGACAAACACGAATCCCGAGCAAAGAAAAAGAGTACTTCTGAAACTAAGCAAACTTCTTAAAACTCCTGCCAGAGCAAATCCTAAAACTAATGAGGCCTGTTGTGTGACAAAGAAAAGACTATTTCCGTGAGCTAAAGTATTTGGTTTTAAAACTGAAGGAAGCGTTGAAGCTTCCGAAGGAACATAAAATTGATTCATAAGTGAGTAAACAAACACAAGCATATAAACTATGAATATATTTGTATGTCCCAAAAAAGCGTAGCCCAAGATGGCAAGGGACTGCAAAAGATTTGTTGCCATAAGCATTGTTCTTTTGTCGACAAGATCTACTACCCCTGATGCAATAGGACCAATGAGCATCGCGGGGAGCGCATAGGATACCCACAAAAGAGATGTGGAAATGGCGGATCCTGTAATTTCAAAAAGTCTGGTCAAAAGGACAAAATTCATTACATTTATGGTCAGTTGTGAGAAAATCTGCGACGTCCAAATATACATAAATAATTTGTTTTTGATTACGGTTTTATATTCTTTAAGCATTTTTATAATTCCGGTAGCTCCGGTTTGTAGTCGGTTCCTTTTTCATAAAGTTTTCCAAGTTCAAAAAGAACAGGCTCAGAAAATCTCGGCCCTAAAATCTGAAAACCCAAAGGAAGTCCTTTTTTGCTAAAACCAGCCGGAACCGCGAGTCCGGGAATACCTGCAAGATTAGCCGGTGCAGTAAAAATGTCAGCAAGATACATTTTTAAAGGATCCTCCGCCTTTTCGCCCAATTTGAAGGCTGGTGTCGGTGAAACAGGTGCAAGAATCGCGTCAACATTTTCAAAGGCGTTATCAAAATCTTCTATCAATCTTGATCTAACTTTTTGCGCCTTAAGATAATAAGCGTCATAATATCCGGCAGAAAGAACATAAGTTCCAAGCATAATTCTTCTTTTTGCCTCAGCTCCGAATTTACTCCTGGAGTCTCCATATCTGATACCATCATATCTGCCTAAGTTGGAAGATACCTCTGCCGGTTGAACAATGTAATAAACCGAAATTGCGTATTTTGTATGCGGAAGACTTACTTCAGTGAGTTCAATTCCGGCTTTTTCAAAAACCTTTGAAACTTCCATTACCCTTTTAACAACTTCCTCATCAGTTCCCTCAACAAAATATTCTTTGGGAATTCCGATCCTCAATTTGGAATTTGGAATTTGGAATTTGGAATTTTTTATAGTACTATCATGTCCGTCTTCTCCTTTTGTGACATTGAATATGTTTTCAACGTCAGCTACACATTTTCCAAAGCTACCAATCGTATCAAGAGATGAGGCCATAGCAATTACTCCAAATCTCGGAACTACACCGTAAGTCGGTTTTAGTCCTACGACTCCTGATAGGTTTGCCGGCTGTCTTATTGATCCACCCGTATCAGTACCTGTTGCAACCAAGGAAAGACCGGCAGCAACCGAAGCCGCTGAACCGCTACTGCTGCCCCCGGGTACAAATTCCCTGTTCCATGGGTTAAGTGTTGGACCAAAGTCCGAATTCTCACCGCTGGCACCATGTGCCCACGCGTCGCAATTTGTCTTTCCTATTGTTATACCCCCTGCTTTATACATTCTATCTACGACGGTCGCCGAATAAGCCGGAATATAGCTATCCAAAAGCTTAGATGCAGCAGTTGTTCTAATTCCCTTCGTTAAAAATAAATCTTTGTGGCCTACCACCGCTCCTAAAAGAGGGTAATCCTCCAAAATTGTTTTCGAACCCTGCGCGATCAATTTATCAACATCTTTAGCCTTTTTATATGCAACATCATCGCTGATTGTAATAAAAACATTTAGATCCTTGTTTTCCTGAATTCTTGCAAGATATGAATCAACCAACTCAACCGCAGAAAATTCTTTCTTTAATAGCTTCTCTTGTGTTTCTTTTATTGTTAGCGGAATGTTTGATGTTTTATTCATAATTCTTAATTCAAGATTCAAATTGCTACTTATCCGTCCTTCCTTCCAGTATTGCCTTAACTCTAAAATATCCGTTATGGGTTTTATCCGTTCCCGATAACGACTGATCTTGTGTTAAAGAATCACCACTTATTGCTTTATCTTCACGTCTTATATTTTCGAGTCCTGTCGTCTGGCTAGTTGGTTCAACATCCTGAGTATCGGCTTCAGAAAGTTCGCTGACAAAATTGATTACATTTGAAAGCTGGGGAGTAAATTTTTCTATTTCGTCTTCAGTAAGATCCAATTTTGCAAGTTTGGCTACATGTAAAACTTCGTCTTTTGTTAGCTTTACCATATCTTTGTAATAATACCTTCAAACACTATCCAAAACAAGAAGTTTATACCATAGCTTTAAGCGCTTTCACACGTTCGGAGATAGGCGGGTGTGTATTGAATAAATTGGCCAACCAGGAAACATTGCCGTGATTTTTTTCTTTAAAAGGATTACTGATATATAGATGAGCAGTTGCTTTATTTGCAGCTTCCAAAGGTTCCGCATCTGCTGAAATTTTAGCAAGCGCCGATATCAAACCCGATGGCTGTCTGGTAATGGACACCGATCCCGCATCTGCCATAAATTCTCTTCTTCTGCTAATCGCCAACTGAATAAGTCTGCCGATGATTGGCGAAAGGATTGCAAAAATCAATCCAACAATTAGGAAAATCGAACCCGAATTATCCCTATCATCATTTCTCCCTCCGCGCCAGCTCATTCTGGTTAACCAATCACCCAGAAGAGCAATGAGTCCCACCATAACTGATACAACAGACATTAGCCTGATATCGTAATTTTTTATGTGGGTCATTTCATGCGCAATTACACCTTCAAGCTCCGTCCTGTCCAACTTTTGCAAAAGTCCCGTTGTTGCACACACAACAGCATGTGCAGGATCCCTGCCGGTCGCAAAAGCATTTGGAGCAGAATCAGGAATTACATACAATTTCGGTATGGGGATACCGGCACCTATGCTTAAATTTTCGGCCACCGTGAAGAACATAAAATCTTTCTTTTTGTCTGCAGGCCTGGCTCCTGAAACTCCCAAAATAATCTTGTCCGAAAAATAGTAACTGATAAAAGTAGAAACACCGGAAACTATTAATGCCATACCTAAAAATCCGAACTCACTCGGCTCATAGCCAACATAAATTCCCATTGCCTTTGTTAAAAAATATGTGGCCAATGCTACAAACACAACAAAGAGAGCGACTATCACAGCGCTCTTGACTTTATTAGCGTTTTGAACTTCGTAAATGTTTTTCAATTCTTTACAAATTCACTTTCGGGGTTTTCATTTCTTCCTTGCTTACTTTTAGACTTTCTGTCTCTCCGGCAATCTCCAACCCTTTAAGTTTCTCAAAATGGAATATTCCGGCAAGTATATTGCTGGGAAATGTTACCAATTTAACATTGTAATCTGCTGTCAAATCAATCAAAAGTCTTCTGGCATACATGACCTTATCCGAAGTATCTCTAAGCTCTTCCATTAGACTTTTAACAACCTCGCTTCCTTTGATTTCCGGATTGCTTTCGACAACTACTTGGATTTTTGGAAGGACGTCACTGAGCATTTTGCCCGCATCTGCCATTTTTCCGACATTTCCCGAATCGATAGCCTTACCGATTGCTTTTCTGGCTTCCGAAAGCTGGTCAAAAATTCCTTTTTCATGCTTTAGATAGCCTTTAACTGAAGCCTCAAGATTTGGAATTAACTCCGATTGTCTTTTAAGCTGGTTGCCAATTTCCTGTATTGCGGCACCTACGCGTGTCTTTGTACTTACAAAAAAATTGTAAACGGAGATCCCCCAAAATACCAAAACTATTAAAACCGCAAAAATTATATATATCATAATTATCACCCCGATTCTAATTATTAATTTACAATGAAAATTGATAATTGTAAATTAAAAAAGACATCGTTCAAATTCTTCTAAACTTTTAGTATTAATTATGTCTTTTTTCTCTGCCCAACCACGCCGTGCAACCGAAACTCCAAATACCATATTGTTCATGCCATCTACATGGTGTGCATCAGTTCCAAAAGTAAGTTTCACACCCTTTTTCACAGCCTCACGAACCAGAGTATCCGGCAAATCAAGACGCATTGGATCGGCGTTTATTTCTATCCATTTATCGTTTTTAAGACAAAAGTCAAAAATCTCAGGCCAGTTTAACTCAACCCCTTCTCTTTCATTAAGTTTTCTTGCTGTAGGATGTGCGAATATTTTTACCTTGGGATGAGCGAGAGCTTCCAAAACCCTTTTTGTCATGGAATCTCTGTCCAGGTTAAAACTTGAATGAATCGAAACCAGTACAAAATCTAATAAATTTAAACCTTCTTCAGGTATGGGGAGTTTTCCATCTAAAAGAATGTCAATTTCAAGGCTATTAAAAACTTTTTTTAACCCCTCGTAGCCTTGGCGAAGCGGGGCTGAACTCATTTGAATATATTTTGTATCCATATTTTTAATTGAGTAATTAAGTTCGTCAACTTTTTCACGCTTTCTTTTGAGTATTTCCACGACGTCTTTATCATTATGCCCTTTCTGACTGGGGTTATGTTCGGTAAAGGCTAAATACTCATATCCCAACTCATTCCCCTTTTGAATAATATCTTCCATAGAACTTTCCCCAAGGTCATGACTTGTTTCAATATTAAAATTCGAGTGAATTTGTAGATCCGCTTTAACATCCTGTAATTTTATAAGGTTCGGGGCCTTGTGTGCGGCGGCAGCTTCAATTTCGCCGGTATCTTCCCTTAATTCAGGCTCAATATAACTAAGTCCGAGAAACTTGTAGAAAGTTTTTTCGTCCTTAAATTTGGTCATTTTACCGGTGGATGTGGTTTTAATTCCGTATTCAGATAACGAGTATCCCTTTTTTAGTGAATATTCGCGAAGAGCAATATTGTGATGTTTCGAGCCTGTAAAATGTTGCAAAAGTGATCCATAACTTTCTGGCGGCTGAGTCATAAGATCAATCTGGACATCTCCCGGAAGAAGTATTGAGGCTGTTCTATCCCCCTTCTCAATAATTTTTTGGGTTTTTGGATATTTTACAAAATAATCTAAAACTGTTTGTGGCTTGTTTGTGGCCACGGAGATGTCTATGTCTCCGACAGTTGCAGCCTGGCGTCTGAGACTGCCCAGTGGGTCCACACGCAATACTGCGGGCTCATTCATTAAATAATCCATAAGTTCGTGTGCAATCATCGCAGCGTATGGCAAAAGGTGTCTTTTACCTTTCTTTTTGATTGCCTCAACTTGAGCAAGTTTAGCCTTGACCTCTTTTGGATCACCTTCGGCAATCAGCTTCATTGCAGTTTTTATACCAATTCCGGGTAGTTCCATCAATTTAAACGCTTCGGGAGGGATATCTTTCATCAAATCGTCAAAATGCTTTGATTTTCCATACCTAAACAACTCATCGATGTGTTCGGCAATACCCGGACCTATGCCTGGAATATCCTCAATCTTTCCGTCATCCCAAAGGTCTTTGAGCTCGGAAGTAGCATGTTCCACTGCATCCGCTGCGCGCTCGTAAGCTATTATTTGAAAATAATATTTTTTCTGATCTTTCAATTGATATGAAGCAGCCACGTCTCTAAGAAGTTCTGCAATTTGAAGGTTGGTAAGAGGCTTAGTTGTCATCTAAACCATTATATAACGAGGAATCACCAAGGACGAAGCAAGTGTGCTTAAAATATAGGTTTTGATATGTTGACAAAGTCTAAAAATTAGCTTAATCTGGCACCAGAATAATGACTATAATTTTTAGTCAGTTTGTGATTACTAGACCGCTCTTGTAGCGGTCTTTTTTATGCTTTCTCTGTCCTAAAAAGGGGGTGATAAAAATGAAGAAGATAATATATGGGGTAGCCGGCTTGTTATCCCTTTTTCTATTTGATGGAATTGTAAAAGCAGAGGTGAACGCAGTAACTCCTAGTACAAATGAAATAAATAAAACAAATAGCTGGGCTTATGTCGATGCAACAAGTAATGTAGGATCAGTTACATTAACATTTGTTAGTACCAGGAATTTTTACAGCTGTTTTGAAGTGAGAACCGATGGAAATACCGGCGAAATATTGTCGGAAAATGGTGGAGATAACTACAACTCCAACATACACGATGGCCTTTACCCTTATTACTGCGTCAGAAATAGTACACGATCAGTTACTGTTGATGCTAACCAATATATCGAGGTAAGAATGGTATTTGGTGCAGAAACAGATGAAAGATTCGACTGGACGATGTTTAACACAATATATCCGAGGCTAGCTCAAATAACTGACCCAACGGACGGACAATACGTCTATAGCAATGTCGCTTTTACAGCTTTCCTTGACGATGACGATATTGACCCAATTCAATGGGCTGTTCGACAAGGAACATGTGCCGCGGGAACCAATACGGTTTTTGGTAACGTAGATGGTCATCATGATGTTGCAACAATGGAAACAAGTGATTTATCCAATCAATCATTCTCATTTATGGGAGATATGTCTGCAATGTTATCTGGAATGTACTGTTTTATCTACAACCCAGTAGAAGATGTTGGTGAAAGTAATATCCGTTTGACAAGGGAATTTTATGTGAATATTTATCCAACAGATGTTACTCAATGTAAGAAGGAGGGTTGGAAAATGTTTGGTATATTCAAAAATCAAGGGGATTGTGTCTCTTATATAGCTACGGGTGGCACAAATTTACCAACAGGTTTGTAATCCTTGAATGTAGTGGTCATAGTAAGAGAATGTTTAACAGCTAGCCGTAATGCTAAAGATTACGGAAGGCAATAAAGAGATAAAGGCAGGGGAAAACTGAAAGCGCCCCTGCTTTTTATTTTATATTTTTTGAAGAATGTAAAAATAGAACATTGAGCGTGCTACTACGTTCATATAGACTGAATATTACGGGTTGACGGTGTTCGCCATGCGAAAGCATCAAAACGAGAAGTCCTCGCAAGTATTTGCGAGGTCGACGAGATTCGGACTCGCAACCTCTTCCGTGCTTCTTTTTATTTCTAAAAAGCTTGGACTATCTCATTATCCTCCGTTTTACCGTTAGGACATCAGGTATATAGTCTCTACACATTTATCACATTCGTCAAAATGTGTTTTAATATCACATTCGTCAAAATGTGTTTTAGCTCGGGATTGTTCCTTTCTTTCGATCAGAAGTTTCCCCGAATTAGCCTGATTTAACATCCTGATATTACTATCAGGAGCTGCCATACTCGACAGGGAAGCGCTCTAGCCGTTGAGCTACGACCTCTCTTAACTTGTGTATTTTACCAGTAATAATCTTCCGCCGCAATTATACCTTTCTTTTGGTTATTTTTTGCTTCTTTAATTCTTATGCTTAGTTTGCGTTTCCCTATAAACACATTTTTCGGTAAGAAACATAATTTTCCTAATTTAGGAATATATACTACCAGCGCATCAACTTCTTCGTTTTTATAAGTATGTAGGTCGTTTTGCCTGCCGATATATTCCAATTTGACCACAATTGATCCATCTGTATTTGTAGATTTACCATCGGCATATTTAACTTGTATCCTTTGAAGTTTGTCATTTTTATCAATAATTAAATCATATTTTGTATCATATAACGGTCTGCTTGGAATAAAACCCAGTTCAAACGCACGAAGTTCTGCTTTACTTACTGCCAATTGACCTTTTACATTTGAAGTTTTAACCACAATTAATTATTTCAAAAATATCGATCTGGTACAAGGTATACACATGCTCTGCCAGTTTGTTTTTAGCCTCTTGACACCAAGCTCATATTCAACTAAATTCAGCCTAGTTAGGAGGTCTGCCACTCCGAAGCTTAAGCGAAGGGTGGTGAACTATATTGAAATTCGATCTTAAAAAACTATTAAAAACAGTAAAACTTAACGAGGAAAATATTAGCATGGTGCTTGGAGCAGTGGTTTTGGTTATTGTAGGAATACTGGTTGCCAATTATTTCAAGGATAGAAATAACGGAAGTGTTGCCGAAAACGGAAATCAGACTTCAACTGTCAGCGAACACACTGTTGTTGAGGGTGAGACTCTCTGGTCAATTGCTGAGGATTCTTATGGATCAGGATACAATTGGACAGATATCAAAAGTGCAAATAACTTGGAAACCGAAGCGATTGAGGTTGGCCAAAAGTTAGTCATCCCGAACGATGTAGAAGCTAAAGAACCTACTACAACAATAAAAGAACTCGCTACCGAACAAGAGACTACAATTGAAAGTGATACTTATATCGTTGAGAGAGGAGACAGCCTTTGGGATATTGCAGTCAGAGCCTATGGTGACGGATATATGTGGACAGAAATTGCAGAAGCTAACAATCTGGATAATCCTAATATTATCCATGCAGGAAATGTTTTGATCTTACCATAGCATCGGAGGAAGTTAATTTGTAAAACCGTAACTAAACCCTTTTGGTATAATGTCTTTGTGTGGAGAAAAGAACATCCACAAAAATTGCGGGATTAGTACACCGGTAGTACGCATCCTTCCCAAGGATGAGAAGCCAGTCCAATTCTGGTATCCCGCTCACTTTCAAAGTGTGACAATTAAGATTGTCCGTCGGTTATTTCCAGACTTTTAATCTCGGGGAGGCTCTTTCCAATAACCCCCTGAAGATCTCCATACATGCCGTGAGTATGATCAATCACTTTTCTGATTTCCTTTTCCTGACGTGCCCATTTAACACCAAAGTAACGTTTTTCCTTTTCAAGCTCGTCTTGTAAATTCGTGAAGGCATCAATTATTCCTTCAACTCTATTTTTAAATTCCGTACCTGTAAGATATTGATAAAGTATCTTCATCTTTTCATCCTTTCCCTCACTGGACATTTTTTCGTTGTATAAACTAACAAGGTTGAATCTAAGTGACCAGGAAAGCGGAATAAAATGTTTCCAACTAACAATCCAAACTCCATCTCTATAGGCAAAACTATCTACCCCATCAGGAAGATTAACTGTCACAAGAACTGCCAAGTCTGCTTTGGCTTGTCTTTGATCCTCTTTAAGTTTACCTAGCCATCCGTCACTCCACTGGGCATTTTTACTTTCCCAAAGAATCTTTCCGCATTTTC
>CAZWNZ010000002.1:99632-178811 GCA_964635715.1 uncultured Gammaproteobacteria bacterium
TGTTCCTCTTCAAATTTTTGTTTAGCCTCCAACTTAATCTTTTCTTCCTCGTCCATAAGTTTTCTCTTCATTTCAATCTCCCTATCTTCATCTTTTTCCCGAAGTTTTTTGATTTCATCTAGAAGTTCAGAAATTTGATTGGTTAGTTTGGTAATACGTTCTTTTGCTTCACTCTCTATCTTATTTTTCTCATCCATCAACTCCTTTTTAAATTTTGCCTCCATAGAAGAAGAAACCTGTTCTTCAATCTGGTGTTTTAGGGCATCAGTTGCCTCAAACTCTTTGTGACAATACGGACATTGAATTGTATTTTTCATTTGGTTTAAATCTACCCAGAACCAATTTTATCAATAATACCACTCCGAAAGAAGGATCGCTAAATAAGTACAATTAGCGGGTTGGTTAGATGTCAGATTTGAGTCTGTTGTCCTGTCAAAAAAAACTTTACAGCCTCAAACCGAAACCGTTTCGGTTGGGTTCACAGTTGCAATAGGTGGTGGCATGAGAGTAAAGATTTTGACATACATGGCTTCTGGAATTCCAATAGTTTCAACAAAGGTTGCTGCAACAGGAATTAGATATAATAAATTTATTAATATAGCCGAAGCTCCAAAGGAATTTGCCGAGAAAGTGTCGGAATTACTTAATAATCTCCCTAAATCTATCAAGCAAGGTCAAACTGCATATGGGGAAGCCTTGGAAAGTCATTCGTGGAACAGGATTGCTTCTAAAAGTTTAACTTTCTATAAAAAGATTATTAAGAAACCTGTCTTTTCTTCACTTAATCCAATAAAGACAAAACAGGATCCATTTTGGTTGACTGAAACAATTGAAAAAGGTAGATTTAAAAACAACTCAATTGATGAAAAAAATATATATATTCTAGGAAACAACAGGATACAAATAGTTAAAGTAGCTAAATTTATACAAAAACCACTTGTCTAGTTTAGACTAACATATTTCTTATATTCAGTAATAAATTGATCAAAACTTTTAAACTGGATAGCATTTAGACCCAATTTTAAAGCAGCCTCAACATTTTCTAAAGAATCATCAATTAAAAGCGTTTCTTCAGGCTTAGAAGCAGATATTTTTAATGCTTCCAAAAATATCTTTTTATCAGGTTTTTTTGCACCAACAGTATAAGAATTAACAAAATATGTAAAAATATTTTTAAATCCATTGTCATCGATCACTTTTTCTAGCCAGTCCTCAACCTGATTTGAGAAAAGGACAGTATTGTATTTCTTCTCTGTCTCTTTTACTAAATCGATCATTCTCGTATCAATTGGGAAAGTTTCTATTATTAAAGATAAAAGTTCATCAGAAGTAATATTGAGTTTTGAAGATACCGAGTTCCAGAAGTCTTTACTTTTCTTTTTACCAATTGCTGTATCGGCCCACCCATCGTATGTGATTTTCATTATTTCGTCAGGAGAGAGACCGAAACGTTTTGAATTTTTGGTAGCAAAAGAATAATTATTTTGTGTTGGTGTTAAAACACCAGCATAATCAAAAAGAATTGTTTTTATCATTTGCATATTTTAACTATTTAGTCAATTAAGTTCAACTTCAATGAATATTAAGAAGAATATGTCGTTCCCTTTGATCTCCCTGTTTTTTTAGTTTTCCTTGTTTTGTAAGTTTTTCCAAGTAATTTGTTGCTGTGCTTTGGGAAACATGGAGAAGTTCACGAACATCATCATTGTTAATTTGTTTTGATTTTGCTAACTTCTCAACTTCTGATAAGTGTTCTACTTTTCTGTCTTGGCGTTCTTTATTTGCTTTTGCTCTTAACTCATCAAGGTTTATTTGGGGAGGTTGGCCCTCCTTCACCGAAGTTTCGACGGGTATAGGTTTTTCGGGTTCTGGTTTAATGGATTCGGCTTCGCTCACCATTTCTTATCGAAACAGTCTGAACCTTTAACGAAACCTGCCTTTTGAGCTTCCTTTTCAGTACAAAACCATTTATCACCCTTGTAAAGCTCGACTACAGTTTGATTATATTGGCCACAACCAGGGAAATGATAAATTTTTTCGTCTCCACCAGGGGTTCGGATATTTCCTTTAATAACACAGGTTTTACTGTTCGGATTTGTTTCCTGGGTACACTTGGAACTGTATATTCCTAGTTTTTCCTCCCTTGCTTTATCTGCTGCCTTTCCAAGGGCAGGATCGTTTACACCCGTTCCTAAATTGTAAGCCATACCAGCCCGAAGCATTTGTTCGCTTACCGAACCTTTTATATTGTAAACATGGCTAATTAGACGCATACCACTATCACGATAGATTGCTTTGACATACAGATTTTTATCTAAAACCAACTTTCCAAGTGCTTCTTTGGCCTCTTTGCCGTTACAGTTTTCCAGTTCAGGCGCATCTATTCCTGTGAGCCTAATAAGTTGTCTTTCTTCCGTTTCAAATGTGTCTCCGTCGATCACACGCATTGCTCTGTAGGCAGGAACAGGTATTTTCACTTTGTTTGTTCCAACTAAATACCAAAGTGAGCCTGTGGCTACTAAAGCTGAAGCACTTACAGCAATGGCCTTTTTCCAATTGCCTTTTTTCTTTGGAAGTTTTGTTTTCATCTACAGAGATTCGAACAAATTTAGTATAACATTCCAAAAATTTTGTGTTATCATCCAGGCATAAGTGAAAAAGTATTTTATTTTCTTTACTATCGCTTGGATAATTTTTATTTTTCACGCGGTTTACACGAAGCACGCGATATACGGAGACGGAAACGGGTATTATTCCTACACCCAAGCTTTATATTTTGATAGGTCATTGGATTTCACAAACATTTACAATCACCTTGAACATTTCCCCGGTAGGGATTACGAATTCAGCCGTATTTTTTGGAACAAAGGCTTTAATCCTTACTCAATTGGCACGGGGATTACATGGCTTCCATCAATGTTTCTGGTATCGATCTTCTCTGCCGACCGCTTTAACCTTGTTTTTGAACTTGGCCCGGGGCTAACCGGAATAATATTCATGTTAGCCGGTCTGTATTTCTTAGAAAAATATTTACTAAATCACTATCCGAAAAGAACGGTTTTTTGGACTATTCTTACTTTATTTTTTGGCTCAAATGTTTTTTATTACACAGCCTTTGAACCAGCCCTATCGCACCAACCCGCATTTTTTATAGTTTCGCTGCTACTCTATTTATCTGATAAAAAGCGTATGAATATGTTTTTAGTTGGTTTGCTTTCGGGCTTTTTAGCCTGCATACGAATCGGTGATGTAATTTTACTGATTCCGATTATTTTTTCACTAAGAAAATATGGCTGGAGGCTTATGTATCTATTCTTGGGATTTGTACTCGCCTACTTACCACAATTAATAAATCAGAATATCCAATTTCAAAATATTCTTACAAACCCCTATTTAAATGGCCAAAACGGACATTGGCAAATCAGTTTAACTAATCTGGTAGATGTACTTTTCTCGCCAAAACGCGGATTTATTACCTGGACACCACTATTTGCATTAGGTTTTTATGGATTGGTTAAAAACAAACATTTTATTTTGGCCGGAACCCTGTTTTTTTATCTTTTGATTGTTTCTTTTTGGCCCGGAGGGCTTTCAGCCGGATTTGGCATAAGACTGATGTTTTCAGCCACTCCATATCTGGCAATTGGGATAGTTGGGATTTTTAAGGGAATGAATTTACGAAAACTGGTTAAATCTTTCTCCTTCTTCACTGTTTACAATCTCTTTCTTCTTTATGGCTTTTTTATTCTAAGATGGAAAAACTTGCCATAACCACTGTGCCTAAAAATGATATAATCAAGTCGCAACGCCGAGGTAGTTTAAGTTGGTTTAAGCGGCGGTATCGGATGGGCATGGCCTGCCAGTGTAGCTCAATGGTAGAGCAATCCCTTCGTAAGGGAGAGGTTAGAGGTTCAAGTCCTCTCATTGGCTCACGAAGCAGTCCATGTAAACCACAGGTGGCGAGTTCGATGACGCCCCTCACGGTTTGAGATTTGATAAAATCGATACAAATGATAGTTACACGGATTGAATGAATTTTTTTAGAAAATGAAAAGATATCTCAAAAGGTTTGCCGGTACGGAACAAAAAACAAACCAAAAAAAAGCGTTTTTTTATTTGTTTCTGACGGTTGTCACAGTTATAGTTCTCTATTTTTTGGGAATTCCTGCACTAAGTAAACTCACAACACTTGTTTCCAGCTTTAAGAACAGTAACAGTAAAATAGACAGTTCTGATATTACACCTCCGCCTCCTCCTAAATTTAAAAGTTTTTCTGAATTTACCAATCAAAAGGAAACTACTCTTAGCGGTACAGCTGAATCAGGATCAACAGTAAAAATTACTTTTAATGGCATAGATCAGGAAATGCTTTCCGATGGGAATGGCCAGTTCAGTTTTAACATCTCTCTTGAAAACGGTGTAAATACTTTTGCAGCAATTGCAATTGACCAATCGGGAAACCAAAGCCAAAAAACAAACGATTATCAAATTACTTTTGACAATAAAATGCCGGATATGGAAATAGTTTCCCCTAACGACGGTTCAAGTTTTTTTGGATCTACACAAAGACAGGTAACAATAGAGGGAACTACAGAAGTAGAAGCGTCCGTTACAATAAATGGCAGAATTATATCTGTAGAGGATGATGGATCATTTCAATACACAACTACTCTATCTGATGGATCAAATACTTTTAACATTAAGGCGTTTGATCAGGCGGGAAATCTTACCGAAAAAAATATTGTCTTCAACTTCAGTCCTTAATTGAAATTGCAATAAGAATAATAATATAACCCATTATCCAAGGGTAGAATAATGAATTGGAAAACAAACTATGAACAAATAGTGCCGCGAAAGAAGAAATTAGAATCGGTATGTTGAATCCTCCCTTTAACGAGCTAAGTATATTAAATATGCTCCCCAAAAAAATCAGTAAACCTACAACACCCGTTGTTGCCAAAATCAGGAGCAAACTCGAGTCTGATCCCGAACAGGCATGAGAGGCAAATAACTCATCACCAATGAACTTGTTCCTAGCCACACACATATTATTAAATCCCACGCCAAAAATTGGAAATCTTTTTGAAATTTCCAGTGTCTCGGCATAATTGGTAAATTTCGCCTTTATGCTAAAAACCCTTGTCAGTTCGATACTTTGGTTTTTCGAGGTCGGTAAAAGCATGGCAATTACGGCCAAACCGACTATCCATAATAATATCTTTTTAATTTTCTTTTTAGTAATGGCTATTACCGAAAGCCCTGCAAATAAAGCCAGGTAGCTTGCCCGGGAGTAAGTAAAAGCCAACGACACAAGCATGAATAGCATAAGAATCAAATATTTTTTGTTCATCTGCCCATCGAGATAGCGATACATCAAAATCAACAACCCAAAGACTATTATCAATCCTAAAAATGTTGGGTCCAAAAATGTTCCGGCAATACGGTATAAATGCATATCCCAACCTATGTAGTGAAGTGGTTTGAGATCGGGGACTGTAAAATACTGAATCCAACCGAAGATGGCTGAAATAGCTGAAACGGTAGTAAGTCCATCAAATAAAAGTTTTTTGTTTGTCAAATTTTTTCCGGCAAAATTCCAGACATAATTCAAATAAAATACGTAAGCAGAAATTCTTATCAGGTAAAACAAACCATAAACAACTTCTTTTTCAAATACAAAGATCGATAAGATAAAGGAGAACAAAGCTATTGCCAAAAAACAAACAAGGTATTTAGAAACAGCCGGTTTTTTCTTTTGGTAAAAAATTGAATATAAAGCTCCCAGGGCAACAACAATATCTAAAGGGGTTAATGGAATAGTAAGACTGGCTATATTTAAATTCACACGAAAAATTTGCCCGAATGGAAAAATCACGAAAAACAAAAAAAGAAACAGACTCTGTGGCGAAATGATGTTTTTAAAATTTATTTTTCTAGTTCCCATTGTTTTGTCCACCCTAAAAACGAGTGAAACGATTGTAACATGCTAAATACAAATCCGCGTCCGGAAAAAATATTCTGAAGAAATTTTGCCGTAGGATATAAAACTATTTTCAGAATAGTTACGTTTTTCCCCTCTTTTCTATTTTCTCTGGCGTGGATCTCCGAATAATTATTGATTTTATCAATATATGAATGCAAATCGTTTGCCGTATTATGAATGATGAAATTATTTAATGAGCCAGTATTTGTTCCCACATCCCAAACCTCATGAACGGCCCTTTTCCACTTCCCTGCATCACGTTTTCCCAATCTTAAAACACGATCCTCTCCGATACATTTTTCAAGAAAATATATTTTTCTTTTTATGTAAAAACCGTCAAATTTCGGCTTTTTGGATAGTGTTAAATTAATTTCATCGGATAATTCCGGTGTGGTTTTTTCATCAGTATCGAGGAAAAACACCCACTTGGATTTTGCTTTAGCAAGAAGCATATTTCTTTCCGCCGCAAAATCGGTGATTCCGGGTTTTTTAAGCGTTATTATTTCAAAATTATTCATTTTTTTCATAATAGACATCCCCCGCATCATAAATTGTATATTTTAAATCTGCAGTTGAATCCAACCTACCCCCTGCTTTTAAAACCAAAAACTGATAATTCTGGGCATAATTTTCCGGAAAATAGTCGAAAGGTCCCACTCTGTTCAAATCAAACACTTTTCCTGAGGCATCATTTACAATCTTGCCGATAACTTCTTCCTGAATAGAAAGAGGAACATAATCGGTATCAGTGGAATGTTCCTTACCAAAACTTAAAAGCACCATCGGCACCATTAAAGTATAGATAAGAATTGTAAAAATTTTAGTTGATTTCTTCTGCCAAAATTTAGAAGTAAAATACGAAAAAAGAAGGCCGAAGTTTAAAAAAATTGGGAAAAAATAATGCAAAGGCGGAGAAGTGTGAATAAATAGCGAAATACATTGGGCAAGAGTTGAGCTAATCAGGTAGAAAGTAAAAAAATCCTTACTAAAGAATTTTCTCCTTTTAACGAAGAAGTAAATAAATAAACATAGGAATATGAAGCTCCCGATTATCCAAAAACGATTATCCGTAAACAAATTTCGTCCGAAAAATTCATTAAACACTTTAAGGGTGTCCATTAAATTTGAGGAATTTATGTTATTTTTTGGGTAGAATCCGGCAAACCCCAAAATACGGTATGGAATCCATAACATAAAATTTTTGACCATGGAAAATCCACTTTGAGCATCATAAACAAAAATGGTTATGTTGGGAATAATTACGCCCGCAAGAAATAAAAGATAGTTTTTCACCCGAAGCTTTTTTCTTTTTATAAAAAAGGCCAAAAGTAATACAATGAAAAGAGGCAAATGACTGAAGTGAAAACTGAATAGTGCTCCAAAGGATATTCCCAACCAAAACATCCATTTATATTTTCCGTTCCAAATTTTGAATAAGGAATAAATTAAAACGGGTGTCAAAATAAAGAAAAAGACATGAAGTTTGGAAAGTCTGGTTGCCCAAATCCAAAGGGGCGAAAGAGAGATGAAAAACGATAAAATTATTGCAAATTTTTTGTCAACTATTTCTTTGAAAACAAAATATGTTATCAAAATTCCGATAATTGAAACTGCAAGTGCCAGCCAAAACAAAATATAAGGTGACCAACCAAAAATTTTTGTAATAGGAATGAGAATCCAATAATAAATTGGACCATAATTTAGCCATTCGTGAGAAGTCGTCAATCCAATTAAAGGAAAATTATTAGAATGTGTTAGTTGCCAAACATATAAAAGTTCTCTTCCTGATTCTCCCGGAAAATAATAATTATTCCAAATCTGGAAAACTCTTAAAAATATCCCGATAACAATTGAAATAACAATCATTTAAATATCTTTCTGATGCCGTAAATAACTACAGGCAAACTGCAAATAAAAGCGATTAAGGTCGAATACCCTGCTCCAATTATTCCGAACTTGGACACTAACGGGTAAATTGCAATTCCCATGCCGATAATCCCCATCATCTCGGAATACATTACATATTTTTGAAGTTTTAAAGAGAAGAAGAGAGAATAACTGAAATTAAGAATCGATTTAAAAGCCCCAAATATGGCCAATATTTTCAGTACCGGCTCAATTACCAGCCAATTTTCCCCAAGAAAAATCAAAATGATTGGTCTGGAAAAAAGAAGGATTGCGACAGCAAATAATAATACCAGAACGCTAATTACTCCCAAAGTCTTTAGGAACGCACTTTTAAGCCTTTTTTTGTCTCCTCCAATCGCAACATATACGGGAAAAGTCACTTTGTTAAAAATATTTCCTATTTCGGAAACAGGTAAAGTTGAAATACTGTACGCCTGCTGGTAATAGCCGAGATTTGCCGTACCAAGAACTTTTCCAACCGTGACGTTGTCGATATTTTGGAAGATGTAGCTAAAAATACCTGCACCAGTCACCCATTTTCCGTTATGGACGACTTCCAGAACTTTTTCTTTCTCAATAGAAAGTTTTGGTTTATTCCTGAACAATACAAAACTTAAAAACACTTCTGTTACTGCTGAAATTAACATACTAAAAAGCATTGATGATTCTGAGCGTGTGACAATCCCTAAGGCCACAGCCAGTGCTGCATCAACAAAATACAAAAAGCCGCGGTATAAAAACTCTTTTTTGAATTGCAAGTCCTTTTGATACGAAACCTCCATTGGATTAATAAATCCACGGACAAAAGCCACCCCAGCCACAATATATAAAAGGTTCCGAATCTGAACGTCATTAAAAAAATGAATTACTAAGGGAGTACTGATAAGAATAACCAGAGTAATTAGAATGCCCCTGACTACTGATACGACCCAGGCAGAGTTTAGGTAGGGTCTTATATCGTCCTTTTTTTGGATCAAAAAAACATTAATTCCTGTTTCCGTGAGAACTTCCAAAAATCCTAAAACTAAAAGCGCTATGCCGTAATTGCCAAATTGAGAGGGTAGAAGGAATCTGGCCAGAATAGCAATCTTTACCAATGCCAAACCCCGCATGGAGCCCCGAAGAAGGCTCATCCAGGAAACACCTCTTACAGCGTCTTTAAAGTAGCCCATTTAGGCAATTATACCCGATATGAACCCGCTCATCACTGCAAAATCAGAAGCAATTTGTACAACCGGCCCCCAGAGAGTAACTTTCCAATCATTAAACTCCATATATTCTTTCCGGAAAGCCCAAATTAAATAAGCAAACAAAATAAAAAACCATAATGCGAGTAGGGAAGTGTTAGCTAGTGAAAAAATAAAGAAACCCAGTAAGAATATATACCTAGCCAATACCGATAGCGCCTTAATATTGTGCGACATAAGCTTATGGGTCGGGTGCCACCAAATTCCGTACTGTGCGTCCCATTTTGCATAGTCCTGAATCTTCTTAAAAAATTCCCCAAAAGTTTTCGGCATCCCCCACTCCACAATTGCATTTTTCACGCGTGAATACTTTAATCCTAATTTCACAGCTTTATAATTAAAGTCCGTATCTTCGGCAGAGTTAGTTTTACTTTCAGGGAATCCCCCAACAATCTCCCAAGCATTTTTTGTAAAAGCCATTGATCGTGTTGAAGGTAAAAAATTATGATTAAATTTTCTGGGAGTTACTCCCAAAAATGCACTCATAGCTTTTTGGCAAGGTTCCGAACCTTGCATGGTATAAAAACCGGCAACAATATCCACGCGTCCTGTTTCAAAAGGCTTTGTGATATTTTTGAGCCAATTCGGATCCGCAATGCATCCGGCGTCCGTTATGGCAATAATTTCGTTCTCCGCTAAATCCACACTTATATTTCTCCCCCTGGACCTCGAACATTTTTCAAAAACAGTCTTAATATATGAATATTTTTTTTGGTAATGGCGAATAATTTCAGGAGTTTTATCGCTAGAGCCTCCGTCAACTATTACTATTTCATCCGCCTTTTTACTTTGACGGATAAGAGATTCCAATAATTTGGCGATATTATTATCTTCGTTAAAAGTCGTAATACAGATTGATGCTTTCA
Source organism: uncultured Gammaproteobacteria bacterium (assembly GCA_964635715.1). Classification (GTDB taxonomy): domain Bacteria; phylum Patescibacteriota; class Microgenomatia; order UBA8517; family UBA8517; genus UBA8517. Next base: position 109,637 of record CAZWNZ010000002.1, read on the forward strand.
TTTAAATTTTCTCTACTTTATCAAAAAACTTCTGATTAACAAAAACCAAATAAAAAACTGGAATCATTGCCAAAATCAGAAGTTTTGGGTGGTAATCTAGATTCATTAACGACCCGATTAGGCCCAGTAAAGTTAATATTCCAATCTTTTCTTCCCTATTTTTGAAAAGCAAAAACACTTCCAAAACAGTCACAATAATCAGAGGGTAAATATGACGCATATTGGAAACCAAAGATTCTGCCGGGAAGAAAAAAATAAAAGCGATAAATGTTAAAATCGCAAACCATGAAAGCTTTTTAAGTAAACTTGGGCTGTTTTTTTTGATTAATAAATAAATCGGAGCTGCCAAAGAAAAAGCCCAAATGATGAATTCGCTAATTATCGCACTTCCTACATTAAAAATATATTTTGGGTTTGCAATAATGTTTGCAACAATGCTCCAGTTGTCCGAGTTTACACTGTTATAAGTTGGATCCCCTCTTAAAAAGAAAAATCCGACGGGATATAAAGGATTTCCGGTCAAAATATAATTTCGGATATACCAACTAAAACCGAATAACACCAGCGGGATTACAAAAGCCGTTAATCTCAGAAAATTAATTTTTCTGAATATACTTTTGCCGAAAAATACAATAAGAAGTACCCAAAAAATAAGTCCTGAAGATTTCATCCCTACAAGCATTCCTGAGCAAAAACCTAAAGAAAGATAGTAGTTTAGTGCATCTTTCGGTTTCATCAGCAAATATAAAACGGCAGAAAAAAATACCGCCAGCCAGATATCAGAAACTTGTGTAAGCGGCCACCTTAAAACTGATTGAAGTGTGGAAATAGCCACTGCATAAAAAATAGACATTTCTTTTGACAGCCCAAAAACTTCGGCAATCTTCTTAGAAAAAATGAAAAGTAAAACAAGAGCTAGAACATTAAATAAATTTAGTGGTATGTGAATAAGAACAAACAAAGAAAGTATTGCTTCAGCAGTCGCCGGAATAAAGCCGAGGCCGAGAGTTAGATTTGCAGGCAAAAAAGTAAGTTTTGCCAACTGTTTTGCAATTGGAATGTGGAAGATTACACTATCGCTTTCAAAAACTCCTTGAATACTGGTGGCTATTCCATAGTATATAAATTGGATAACCAATATGGCAAAAATCGCAAAAGCGATTTTGGAAAGTAGTTTAGTTTTTTTCATTTACTAACTGATTATACAATCGAATATATTTTTCAACCGATATATCCCAGTTAAATTTCTTCACATGTTTCGAAGCAGATAAAACCAATCTATTTCGTATACTACTATTTTTAAGTAAACACATAATTCCGTTTGCAATCTCATTACAATTGTTTGGATCAACCAATAATGCCGATTTTCCGGATATTTCAGGTATCGATGATGTGTTGGATGCAACCACGGGAGTGCCAAATGAAAACGCCTCAAGAACCGGAAAACCAAAACCTTCAATAACTGATGGATAGCAAACACATTTGGCATTTTTGATTAATGTTGCCAAGTTATTATCGCTAACATAACCGACAAAAATAACGGATTTTTGTAAATTTAAGCTTTTAGTCAACTCAGATAATTTTTCTTTATATTTTGGGTTGTTTCCCGTAATAACTAATTTTAAATCTGGAAAATTTTTACTTACTATTGCAAATGATTTAATCAAACCGTCAATATTCTTTCTTATATCTAAACCTCCATTATTCAAAATATAATCGCCATAAATATTTTTTCCGGAAGGTTTTGGAAGTTTTATCAAACCGGAATATATAACAGAAATCTTATTCTCACTTACACCTCTTTTTACCAGTAATTGCTTTGTATATTCACTAACAGTAATTATTCTGTCCGATTTATTGATTGAACTATTCAATCTAAATAAGTACATCTGTTTAGAAACTATGGGCAATTTTGAGTAGGAAAAATAATCTGTGACTTGAAGTGGAATTAAATCATGAATCGTCAATGCTGTTTTAACATTTGTCAGTAATGGAATACCCGCATTCCCGGGCGCGTGATATAAGTCAATTTTATATCTTCTCAAGGCCGTTGGTAATAAAATTTGCTCAAAAGTCAGCCTGTTTGATTTGGGAAGAACGATAGAAATAATATTTTTGCCTAATATTTTATATCTAGGTTTTTTTGAATAAAAAACAAAACACTCAATACCGGCATCGGAAAGTCCTAGAACAAGAGACTTTATATACTTTCCCACACCAACTAAATCCCCCTCCGCATATCTGCCGTCAAATCCAATTTTCATTTTTTAACTGCAACTATTATTATGTTATAACTACTTATGATACGAGTAGTTTTACATCTGTCATATAGGTAACGAATTATTTTTTGCAAATATTTAATAGGCGATTTTGTCAATATATTTTTAATATTTTTCTTATTAATAATTTTGTCAGGAAATATAACCTTTTCCAGTTGGTGTGGAAAAATTCCTCTATAAGAAATTTTAGCAGCCTCAAATCCACAATGTTCTATAATTTTTCTTAAACCCCTAGCGTCATAGCTTGTTTCCCAACCGCCATACCAAGATCCAAAATAATATTTAATTTTCTTGTACAAACTATACAAATTCCATTTATGAGGAACATCTACTATTAGATATCCACCCGTTTTTAATATTCTATAATTTTCATGTAACAACTCTTCAGGTTTTGTAAAATGTTCTAATAAACCCTGGTGGTAAACAAGATCAAACTCATTATCGTTAAAGGAAGTATTTCTGCCATCCTGACAATAAGTTTTAATTTTTTTGCTGTTTATAAGCCTTTTACAAGCTATTATGCTTGTATCTATACCATAACAATCAAACCCCATGTTTGAGAGAGTAATAATATCTCCCCCTGAACCAAAACCAACTTCCAGTATTTTCTTACCACGAGAGCATTGTGCAATAATACGAATTATTTCTGGATGAATATCCAAGGTATCATTTATTTTCCAATTTTTATCCCAAATATTTCTCACCACTGTTTATGATTATAGTCATATTTTACCACTTGACAATTAGTTCACATATTACGAAACTTAATTAGTTGTGGATATATGAAATCCAAGTTTATTTGTATCGTTTTTATATGTTTGTGTATTGCGTTTGCTTTTCCAAAAACTTCTAGTGCGCAAATTAACTTTAATAATTGGTTAAATACAACAAATACTCTTCACAACGTTGCTGGCACTTATATTACAACGCACAATAATACACTTTATGTCTTGGGAGGAGCTGGTTACACTTGGACAATAGGCGAATATTCGAATATAAACAACGATGGGTCGTTGGGGCAGTGGAATAATATTTCTGCAACCCCATCAAAATATTGGCACGCAGGTGCAATCAAAGATGATTATACATATTTGATAGGTGGAAATAACACAGATTACCAAGCAACAAATACCGTCGTTATGGGTAAAATAGAATCGAATGGTGATATTTTAGAGTGGAAAGAAGTTGCAGGGTTACCCAAAACTTTGGTGCTACCAGCCGCGACAATTGTCGGTGATAGATTGTATGTTGCAGGCGGGAACGTGCTTAACACGGATCACACTAACAACCTGACAAATCAAGATATCTACATGGCTTTAATAAATATAAACGATGGCACTTTGGGTGATTGGTCAGTTGTTGGATTACTACCATATCCAATGATGGGTTTTGGAATGTTAGAGATTGATAACTACTTGTATATTTTTGGGGGTAAAATACCCAACGATACAAATACAAATGAGGTAAAAAGAGCATATATTAACAATGACGGTACACTATTAGGCTGGAGTGATCAGCCCACTTTACCAATCCCATTCTGGAGGACAGCAATTACTCGTGTCGGTAATACTTTAATAACTGCCGGAGGAGAGTATGGAACATGGCCGTACAATTATGCTATTGATAATGTGTATTATTCCTTCGTCTTACCAGATGGACAAATATCCGAATGGAATACCGGCCCTTCACTTCCACTGGTAAATTGTTGTTCCTCCGCAACTTCATGGAACGATTATATTTATTTAGTTGGAGGACATGATGAAGTTAATTATTATAATTCAGTACTCTTTAGTCACATCTCCACTCCAGTTCCAGTTACCAAAACAGTTTTTGCTCCAGGTCTTATGGCAAGTTGGAATACAGAAGCAATCTTAAACTGTTCATCTGAGACAAATACAGAATGGACTTTGGCTCCTTATGCTAAAAGTGTTTATGAACCTATTTATCAGGCTTTAAACGAAAGTGGTTGGACTACCCTACCCTTTTATTATGACTGGCGTCAAAAAATTTCTGATAATTCCCAAGAATTGGCAAATTTTATTGATAAAAATACTTCATCCGAAGAAAAAGTAAATCTGGTTGGACATAGTATGGGAGGTCTTGTCGGTAGAGGTTATCTTGACGCTTCTGAGGGAGGTAAGCTTGCTAGCTTGCTGGCCGTGGGGACACCTAATAAAGGTTCCGCTTACTCATACTATCCCTGGGAGGGTGGGGAAATACTAAGAAATAGTCTTATCGAAAAAATAGCTCTTACCATTTATGTAAAACACTGCAGTGAAAATCCCATCACAGATCGTCAAACTATTCAAGAAAATGTACCGTCTCTTCAAGATCTTCTGCCAACCGATGCATATCTACAAAAAGAGAATGATTCGATTTTATATTTACCAGCCAGTGAAAAAAATCAAAACAATTGGATTGACACCCTTTCTTCCAACAACTATGGAATTAAATTAGGATATCTTGCCGGAATTGGAAACAAAACTATAAAAACTATCATAACAACAGATCCCAAGAAAAAAGACATTAAAAATGGTGATTGGGAGGACGGCAGACCTTCGGGTGAAACATTGTCAGAAGAAGGAGACGGAACAGTTCTTCTTTCGAGTGCTACCCTGCCTGACATTCCTGAAGAAAATGCATATGTAATAAATCAAGATCATAGAAGTTTAATTAATTCTGTCGAGGGGATGAGTAAAGTTCTTGAATTTCTCGGTAATCCCGAATCAACTATTACTGAGGCGTCAACACTTAATTTACAATCAGAACCTAATTCAGCCTTGATTATAATTGGCTATCCGGCTGATTTTATAATAACTGACAACAGTGGAGAAATTAAATCTGATGATGACGGCATGATTGCCTTAATGAATCCAAAATCTGGAAACTACAAGGTAAATCTACTATCAAAATCAAATGAAACTTTATTTATTGTTGCTCAATTTTTACCCAATGGAGATGTTAAATACAAAGAATACAAATTTAAAGGTATTGGACCAAAGTTCAAAACTCTAAAATTTGATCTTAGAAATCCGAAAGAGGATATTTTAGAGTAGATAATAAACCTCTAGCTTTTTACCCACTCCCTGAAATCTTTAAAAAGTTTGGGAACTTCACGATAGAAGAAATAAATCAAAACCACGGCATAGGCAATACCGGCAACTATTAATACCGGCAATGTTCTGAAATATATTCCAAGATAAAATGCATGAATCCCGGCTGCAAAAAATGCCAAATAGATTAAAACGTTTGCATACTTCCATTTCTTGAATATCAAAAACAAAGAAAACATCGAAAACCAAAAAGCTGCCATTCCTATCGAGTTATAAAAATTTGTAGGCGTTCTACAAATTACACATGCGTTTATAAACGCAACATAGGGATCGACTCCATTGCCTACAAAATAGTTTATCGCAACAAAAAGCAGCGGATGTACTATTGCTAGAGGAAGGGTAATTTTGATTATTTTTTCCGCAATTCGCGGTTTAGTGATTTGAATCACCAGAACAGCAAAAAGAAGAAAATAAAAGATAACCCCGCTTATTCTTAAAAATGGACCAATTAAAATTGCCGTATGCATAAGTGGTCGCGTCTGGACTTGAACCAGAGACCTTACGAATGTGAATCGTACGCTCTAACCAACTGAGCTACGCGACCCGGTTAAAACAAATTGTATCTAATTGCACACAATTTCCTTACTACAGACATAATTTTAACACAAACCAGGCATTGACATAGAAAACATTTTTCAATAAAGTAAAATGTAATGATCGTACTCCGGTAAGGGTCTTCATTACATCTTTTATGAATGTTGATTTTAAATTGGGTCTTTCCTATGATGACGTGCTTTTAATTCCACAGTTATCTTCTATATCATCCAGATCGGAGGTGGATCTTTCAACTCAAATAACTCCACATGTAAGGTTGGACATTCCCCTAATCAGTATAAATATGACTGACGTGACAGGTGTAGATATGGCCATAACTTTAGGCAACCTCGGAGGTCTGGGATTTTTACCCAGATTTGTTTCCCCTGAAGAGCAAGCTAATATGGTATGTAAAGTCAAGAAAGCGTGCGTAAAGGTCGGAGCGGCTGTAGGTTGTCGTGAAGGATACTTAGAAAGGGCTGAAATGTTGGCAAATGCGGGAGCTGATATTATCACTCTTGACGTTGCACACGGGGGAATGCTGCAAGCCGTTGAAGCAACCGGAATTTTGAAACATAAGTTTGGAAAAAAAGTGGATATAATCTCCGGAGTCGTCGGAACTTACGAAACAGCCATGGCTCTTTATAAAGCAGGTGCTGATTCTGTAAGAGTGGGTGTTGGACCAGGAACTATTTGTATAACACGAACGCAGACAGGTGTCGGTGTGCCTCAAATAACTGCAGTCATTGAAGCCTCACGCGCTGCCAGAAAGGTTGGAAAAACTGTTTTATGTGACGGCGGTACGGAAAATTCCGGTCATATAGTTAAAGGTCTTGCCGCAGGTGCTTCAGCTGTAGTAATCGGGAGCCAATTTGCAGGTCATAACGAGTGTCCGGGGAAAATTGTTGTTATAAACGGTAAAAAATATAAAGCGTACAACGCCTCAACTTCTCTAACGGAGAAGAAAAATCATGAGAAACATCTTGAAAACCTTTCTAAAAATTACAGCAAACACATAGAAGGTGTTGAAAGCTTTGTTCTCTATAAAGGCCCTCTAAAAAACAGTACTGAATTGTGGACTGCCAATATCAGGTCAGGCTTGTCTTATTGCAACGCAAAAAATATTCCGGAACTTTGGAAAAAAGCAAAATTTATCAGGGTTTCACCTATAGGTCTCAATGAAAATGGTGCACACAATGTAACCTTAAGATAGTCCTTGTAATATCAGGTTGGTCTCCAATATAATGATTTAATGATAAAGAAATTGGGTGCGTTTTTTTTGGATATTTTTGAAGTTGTGGTCTTCGCAATCGGCATATTCTTTTTTGTATACCTCTTGGTTATGCGTCCTCATAAAATAGATGGACAATCAATGATGCCCAATTTCCCCGATAGTGAATATCTTCTTACCGAAAAAGTTACTTACTACTTTCATCAACCAAAGCGTGGCGATGTTGTCGTCTTTACCCCACCCGTTACTGACTTAGATGAATACATTAAAAGAGTTATCGCAGTACCCGGAGAAACAATTATGATTAAAGAAGGTCGTATTTATATAAATGGTAAACTTCTTAATGAACCATACCTTGCTGATGATGTTTATACACATATTGGCAACTTCCTCAAAGAAGGACAAGAATATAAAGTTCCGGAAGGTGAATATTTTGTAATGGGAGACAATCGCTCAAACTCATCTGATTCAAGATACTGGGGATCAATTAAGAAAAATGTCATCAGTGGCCGTGCTTGGGTTATTTATTGGCCTCTAAAATTGGCAGGATCCGTTGAAACTCCTACATACTCTTTTGCTGAATAAAAATTAGAGAAATAAAAAATTATTCTGAAGTAACTGACTTATAGATTCTTTGCAAAATATTTTCTGTCTCATCCAAACCACCCTTAAGTATAAAAACAACTCTTGTTTCTCTTCTGGACCTAATTAGTTTGACAGAGTTTTTCCTCTGACTGGTAATTCCATTGTCGCTTCTTGCAACCAAAGCCTTTTCCATATCCTCCTGCATCTTATCAATCTCCTCAGAAACAATTCTGATGTGTTCATCATTCTTTTTAACTTCCTGATTTGATTTAACCTTCATTCGCCTGGCAAGCTCCTCCGCTCTCCTCACAGACCCGCTTTCTTTCAAAACAATCTTGTAAGCCTCTATCATCAAATTACTGTCATCAATCGCTGCCAAAGCCCTTGCATGACCTTCACTAATAAGTCCTGAAAGTAATCCATCTTTTAGTGCATCCGGAAGTGATAAAAGTCTCAAGGAGTTGCTAACATAGGCGACACTTTTACCTATTCTAACTGCGATCTCACTTGTGGTAAGACCAAATTCATTCATGAGTCTTTCAAAGCCTTTGGCACGATCAAGTGGATTAAGATCAACTCTTTGAACATTTTCTACAAGAGCCATCTCAAGCATTCCTTTAGGCGAAGTTTCACGAATAATTACGGGCACATGGGTCAGCCCTGCTAACTTTGATGCTCTCCAGCGTCTTTCGCCCGCAATAATTTGGAATCCGGCAGGGGTTTTAGCTACAACTAAAGGTTCCAGAATTCCATGTTCGCGAATGGAATCTACAAGATCCACCAGACTTTCCGGAGTAATGGCACCACGAGGTTGTAGAGGGTTTGGTTGAAGTTGATTTATGTCTAGTTGTATTACTTCTTCTGCCATATTATTTGCCTATAACAGAAATTACCTGTTTACCTAGTTTTTTGCTTACTTTTACAATTCCATCTAAAATTGAGTAAAGACTATGGTCTCGTCCTTCCTTTACACCGTTACCCTTAGCAAATTTTGTACCTCTCTGCCTTATAAGAATTTGTCCTTTAGAGACCTTTTCTCCATCAGAAACTTTTGGACCAAGCCTTTTACCTGCTGGACTTACATGTTGTGAAGCTTTACCTCCTGCTTTGTGTGTTGACATATTATTAGTACTAAGTACTAGTTCTGTGTACTTAGCTATAAGCGAATATAGCGAATGTTTTCACAGTTGTCAAGAGGACAGAAAGATATAGTTTGATATATGCTGTTTCAAAATGTATAAATATCATGTAATATGCGTGCTTTATGAGTATAGAAAGAGTTATTATTGACGAGCAAAGACTGACGCAAGTTATCAAAACCGTTTTGGCCACTAAGGATAATAAAGAATTCGTTTTTGCCGGCAACTATATCAGTCCGGAGGTTCCATATGTTGATTCACTTATTAAAGTTGGTAATGAACTTAAAAATCCAGATTTTGCTTCAAACGCTCTATTCCTAACAACAGCTCTAATAAGGGGAAATAATACACGGAGCTTTTTCAATAGCAGGCTTGTCGATCCAAGGAATATACTTGAAAATTCTTGGATTTTTGAACCCGAAAAAGTCCTCAGCAAGGGCAAAGTACTGACTGAAGAAACATGCAGAAAGTTCTTTCGACCAGCCGGATATTGCGTAAATGCCATATATAACTGGTTTTATAACTGTCAGGTAATTAAAAATAATGGCGGGAGTATCACTCGTTGTTTTGACAATTTAGATGGAGATTGGAAAAGAATAGAGAAATTTGTATATCTTAGAAATCGGGCTAAAACCAGCGAAAAAATCAAGGCAGGATCTCTGTTAAATTACGGCCAGCATCTTACATACCTTGCTTTTCAATGGCTTTCATATTATGGTCTATACAAATTTACCAATCTTAAAACTATTCCTGTCGATTTCCAGTTAGCCAGAATTTCAATACAAACAGATGCAATTGCAATAAACGGCAATCCGAATGTGGACGAAATTATAACAAGAGGTTTGACACCCGCGTTTATAAAAGTGTGTAAGGAAAACAGTTTCGACCCCCGGGAAGTCTCCCAAGCCCTTTGGTCATTTGGCAATGAAGGATGCAATAATAAATTACATGGCGAGTGCCCACTTGAAAATCTATGTGTAAGATATATCACAAGTAAGAAATATCAAACTTCCGGAAGACTTAGCAGTAAAGATGAGGGACGCTATGAATAAATTAACCAATCTTCTCAACTAAAAGTCTTGTATATTGTGCTCTGAAGCCTGTGTGCCTTTTGTACCTGCTTTTTGCTTTGAATTTGTAAATTTCGACCTTCTCCCCTTTTTCGAGCTCGGTAATAACTTTGAATTTGACTTCATTTTTAAGAGTTGGTTTCCCAACATTTACCTTGTCCCCGTCAACCACAAGAAGAGTTTCGGATGTTAATTTTTTAGGATCAATAATTTTATCGACAAGAATTTCCTTGCCTTCCTCTACTTTATATTGTTTACCGCCAATTTGAACAACTGCGTATTTGGTCATATGAAACGTATTTTAACACGAGAGTGGGTAGGTGACAAGCTCTCACTTAGGCTAATTAATTTGAGGGGCTGGGCACAGGTAGATGTTTTTGACCATACTTACACATTATATCGGTCAGTTCATTTAACTTTTTAAGATTCTTTATTTCTGATATCTCTCTGCCTAAACTATCATCAATTCTAAATAGTTGATGTCCTTCTGTGTATGTCGATTTAACAGTAAACAGATCTTTCATATATCTTTGGCCATTCTTGTGAACCTTGACCGTAATTTGATCAGGTAGTGAGTTATCTTTTCTGGTTGCAGCAAAATTTATTTTTACATCATAAAAATTGTCAGTTTCTAAACCCTCTTCTCCGTCAAACATAGGAAAACTGTCAATACATACAACCTCTCCTTTTTTATTATCCCAACCGCCGTGTTCGGTGATCAGAGTGCCCAATTTACCGGCAATTTCACCCGACAGTTTATCCTTTCTAGAATTCGTCTCTTTTCTTTTTGATGCTTCTGCGAAAATGTCTGGAATATATTGTTTTTGTTCACGCATAAGTTTATAAATACACTTTGAAAGTTTTATTGTCAACCCTTTTTATATGCCCCCAATGCAATTCCCAGACCCATCATTGTAGCCAAAAGTGAAGAGCCACCCGCGGACAAAAGCGGGAAAGGAAGGCCTGTTATTGGTAGTATTCCCATATTCATTCCAACGTGTACAAAAAGCTGAACTAGATAAATTAAGAAAAATCCTGAAAGGTAAGCCCTTGCTTCGGGAGAAACTGAATGTTCCATAAAACGGGTCAGGCGTAGCAAAATAAAAAAACTGACACCTAGCACAAGTCCTGCGCCAACGAAACCAAGCTCTTCCGCTACTGAAGCAAAAATGAAATCTGTTTGCTTTTCAGGCAAAAATGCCAACTGAGTTTGAATGCCTTTACCCAATCCTGTTCCAAAAATCTTTCCCGATCCTGCAGCTATACTTGCTTGAATACTGTTGTAACCGGCGCCAAGAGGGTCGCTTGAAGGATCTAAAAAAGTATATATTCTTTGTTTTTGGTATGGAGCCATGATATTCCATGCTACCGGAATAAGAGCTATACAAATCAAAAGACCTAGAATAAGATGTTTTTTGTTAAATTTACTGGCAATGAGAACGCCAATAAACCCGACTATTGTTAATATTGATACACCCAGTGATGGCTGTATCAAAATCAAAACTGTAGGAATTATTAAAAGAAAAAGCGCCTTACCGAATTTTTTAAAAGTCACTTCACCTTTTCCTAAATAGTTTGCAAAAAATATAAGTAAAAAGGGTCTAACCAACTCTGCGGGCTGAATACTGGTTGGTCCTAACTGAATCCATCTGACAGTATTTCTAGTAACCCCCCCGATTATCAGTGTTAACAGAAGAAAAATATTACTGATTATATAAAAATACTTAGAAAATATTGATACTATACTGAATTCCACCATTGAGAACACCCAAAAGATCAGAAGCGAAATCAAAATATATACAAAATACATAGGAAATATCGAACCATCCAGAGAGTTAAGAATTACAATACTAAAAACAAGTAAAAACAAAATAGACAAAGTTAGTGGTATGTCTTTAAATAAATAATTCGTAAACGAACGCATTTTTAGGAAGATTTTCTTACATCAAACTGTCCTTCTTCAATATTGGAAATTTGAGCCTTTTTCTGCATCCACTGAATAAGTTTATTACTCGAGGGAACTTTTTCAATTTTTACATCAACCTTTTGAGTAAGATTTAAACCCAAATTCTTTCTTTTTTCCTGTATCTTTCTAACAATATCCCGAACATCAGCTTCCTCTTTTAATTCTGGTGTGATTTCTGAGTCCAACTCTATTTTGTCCGAACCGCCCAAAAGTTCGATCGATTTAATATTAATTTCGCTTTCTGCAATTCTCAGAACTTCTTCTGAAAAACTATCTTTTTCTTGTCCATATACTTTAACTTTTGAAAGTGGCTGTCTAACAGGGATTCCCAACTCTTTCCGTTTGGCATGAATTTTTTCGACTATGTCACGTATTTTCTGCATCTGCTCAAGCAAATTTTGCCCATCTATACTTAGTGCTGAAGATTTTTCCGGCCAGTCGGCAAGATGAACTGATAATGCACGGGTCAAGTTTGTGAATAAAACATCTGACAAATAAGGCATAAAGGGCGCCAGAAGTCTACTTAGAGAATATAAAACATAATAAGTGGTCGAATAAAAAGCATTTGCATCCTTTTCGGATTCCTTGGCTGGTCCAACCCTGTCACGCGAACGTCTTATATACCAAATTGACAAATCGTCTATAAATTTTTCGATTTCCAACGAGGCTGTAGCTGCATTAAATTTTTCCAATTCCTCAGTAACCGTGTTAATTGTTTGATTAAGACGAATTAGGATCCATTTATCTAAAATGTTGGATGTTCTTCCCGGTTTTTTGTGGATTCCCGGTGTCCAATTGTCCAAATTGGCATATGATATGAAGAAGTTATAAACATTCCAAAGTTTCAAATGAACTCTGCGTCTAACCTCATCAGCTGATTTGTATCCAAATAGCATGTTATCTGCAGGGTTAGCCCGCACAAACATCCACCTCATCACATCGACTCCAATTTTATCGGCACCTTCATTAAATTCAATGGAATTACCCCAACTTTTATGCATAGCTCTGCCGTCTTCTCCCATGAGAGTTCCAAAACCAAGTACTGTTCTGTAAGGATTCATATCTTCTAAAACAGTGCTCATTGCTATAAGCGCATAAAACCAGTTCTTAAACTGTCCCGGAAAACTTTCAGTAATAAAATTAGCAGGGAACCATTTCTGCCATTCCTCTTTATCGGAAAGGTACATCGGCTTTGTTTTTGTAGGTTTTAAACCGCAGGCTTTGTTATCTTTACTTATGGTAGAAAATGGTACAATGCCGGCATCAAGCCAGGGATTTCCAACAGGTTCAATTCTTGATAGGATCGAGTCACAATTTGAACATTTTAATTTTATTTTGTCTATTTGCGGTTTGTGAGGTGATTTTCCTTCAAATTCATCCCAACCCGTTACTGCTTTTTCTTTTAGCTCATCTCTTGAACCAACTACTTCAAAATTATGGCACTTTTTACATTCCCAAATCGGAAGGGCAAGACCCCAATATCGATTCTTTTTGCTAATTAACCAATCGTGCATATTAGTTAACCAATCCATTTCGCGATCAAGTCCAAATTCGGGAATCCAGTTCATCTTTTGGGCAACAACTTTCATTCTTTCTCTTAACGTCCTCGTATCAGGTTCTGTCTTTATTCCCTCATTGTCTTTATTCCAATCCTCTTTTGCCCCTTGATCTAAAACTTTTGCCGGTTTGTCCATTGCTATATACCACTCATCAGCTATTTTCCAAACCAGCTCTGTTTTACATCTCCAACATGCAGGATATCTGTGAGTACAAATTTCAATTTTATAGAAATAGTGTGAACCTTCTTCATCAAGTTTCTTAAGAAAATCTAGAATAAGTTCAGGGTGTTTTTTACCATTTTGCCCTGACAAAAACCCAAGATTTTTCAGATAGGACGCATCATCTTTTATTACCTCTATTACTGGTAAACCGAGTTTTTTACCCAGTTTAAAATCCTCCGCACCTGAAGATGTTGCTATGTGGACCATACCTGTTCCCTCTTCAACATTTATCGGAAGAATTAAGTCATCTGTGGCTATTACAGTGTGAAACTTGTCGTTTCTGACCACTTCGGCAACAGCCGGCAATTCGTCGAACGCACCTTTATATCTCAATCCAACCAATTTAGAACCTTTGGTTGTTTTCAACTCTTTATTTTTTACTCCTGCGAAAATTCTTTCTTTTGCTCCTTTGGCCACCCAATATTTTCTCTTTCCAATTTCAACAAGAGAATAATCAAGATCGGAATCTACAGCAACAGCCACATTTGCCGGTACAGTCCAGGGTGTGGTGGTCCACACCATAAGATACTCATCTGTCTGACCAATAATCGGAAACGCAAGAAAAACAGAATCGTGAATAAGTAGTCTATAATCCTCCGTCAGCATTTCGTGTTGAGAAATGGCAGTCTCACACCTGGGACACCAAGCTACAGCGTCCGAGCCCTTATAAACCCATCCTTTTTCATAACATACCTTGAGAAAACGCCAAATCATATAATTATTGTCCTCACTTAATGTGTAATAGGAATTATCCCAATCCATAAAATATCCCAAGCGCTTGCTTTGTTCTGTCTGAATTTCGGAGTATTTCTTAACTCTGTCGCGGCAATGTTGGACAAACTTGTCAATACCATATTCCTCAATATCCTTTTTGCTTCGAAAACCAAGTTCCTTCTCAACTTCCACTTCAACCCAAAGGCCTTGGCAATCAAAACCATTTTGAAAGCGTTGAGCGTAACCTTGCATATTTTTAAATCTTTGCCAGAGATCTTTATACGTACGCCCCCATGCATGATGAACACCCATGGGGTTATTGGCCGTTATTGGTCCATCCATAAAACTAAAATATTTTTTTGAATTTTTATTACGGTTAAGGTATTTTTTAATAATCCCCTTCTTCTCCCACTTCATATAAACGCTTTTCTCCAGGTCGGGGAAATTAACTTGCAGATTTACAGGATCAAAATATTGTTTTTTCATCTAAAACGATTTCTATGAAGTCATTTTATCACGACAGGAAGCTGCGTCCAAGATCCCGTCTGGCTGTTTAATTTGACGGGCATGAATCTTCTAAAATTCTGACACAAGAATCTTTTGACTCACACCAGGAATAACCCGCAGACTCAATACAGCCATGTTCATCTTCAACATTACTTATCCGTTGAACAGGACTGGATGTCCGAAAAAGAGCATTTTCAATCGAAGCAGAAACTTCCGGAGTTTTTTTAATGAAGCGGTTAAGTAGCAAGCCTAATATACCAAACAGTATTAAAACTATTATTTTCTTCATAATTAAATATATCACAACTAATTCAAGTTGTTTTTACCCGTGTGGATCTTCCCCTCAGACATAGCCAAGAGTTTTCCAAGTTCATTAACAAATTTTTTAGCATGATCTCTGCTCATTCCCACCCTGGTAACAACCCTAACTTGATTAGTTGAACCGACCTTTTGACCTACATCCAAAACTACACCGTCCGAATTGGCTGTCATATAAATATTGTCCGTGTATAGAATAGGTGTCGTATCCAAATTTAAATTAATTTGTTGAGTCTGTTCTTTTTTATTTTTGTCATCCATAAATATCACCTCCTTATCACATTGTATATCAAAAATTAAAGATTAATTCATTTGGTGACTATCAAGATGTATTATTGCCTACTATTTTTAGTGGATTTTACGAAGAAATGCAGGAATTTCAAACTTTTCTCCAAAAATATCATCTTCTTTACCCTGATCGCCATCCTCTTCAATAGGCTCTTTTGAAGATTCATCATCACGTGTGGAAAGATTTACATTCGGCTCGCTAACAACCCCTTGGATTACAGGTTTTTGAATAGTTGCTTGACTCATCTGTGCCAAACGGGAACGTGTTTCGTCAAATCCTGTAGCAATAACTGTAATTTTCACCTGATCCGAAAGTTCTTGCTTAATGACAGATCCAAAAATGACATTGGCATCAGGATCTGCAGCAGAGGATATAATTCTAGCAGCCTCGTCAACCTCAAACATGGTCATATCATTACCGCCGGCAATATTAAACAAGACTCCACGGGCTCCCTCGATGGAAAGATCTAAAAGAGGTGAGGAAACGGCGGCTCGGGCGGCCATTTGAGCCCTGTTTTCTCCAACACCTGTTCCTATTCCCAAAAGTGCAGATCCTGCGTCCTTCATAATCGTCTTTACGTCGGCAAAATCCACATTAACAAGACCGGGTGTAGTGATAATATCGGCAATACCACCAACACCTTGACCTAAAACCGAATCAACAACTTTAAAAGCCTCAAGAAGCGTCATTTTTCTATCAATAACATCCATAAGCCGTTGATTCGGAATAACGATCAATGTGTCCGTCGTCTCTTTAAGTTTCTCGATTCCATCTTCTGCAGCAACCATTCTGCGAGTACCTTCAAAAGCAAAAGGTTTGGTGACAACCCCTATTGTCAGAGCACCCGCTTCTTTCGCAAGCTGAGCAACGACCGGAGCAGCTCCAGTCCCTGTTCCACCACCCATACCTGCAGTAACAAAAACCATATCAGTGTCTATTAGCAATTCTTTTATTTTCTCGGCAGATTCTTCAGCCGCTTGTCTACCAACTTCAGGGTTACCACCCACACCTAAACCTTTAGTTAGTTTTTCACCAATTTGGAGCTTTGTTGGTGCTTTGTTATTTAGAAGAACCTGAGCATCTGTATTAACCGCAATAAATTCAACACCACTAATAATACCGCTTTCTATCATCGAAGAAATGGCATTTCCACCACCGCCACCAACTCCAATTACTTTAATTTTAGCTATTCTTGCAGAATCCGGTTTAACCAATGCCATAAGTTTATAAATCTATAACAGTCCGTATGTGGCAGAATTGTACCTTGGGCAGAAGAAAAAAACAAGCATGGGCATGCCCTAAGGTAACAAATTTTTTATACTATCAATCAATTTTCCAAACATTCCAACTGTGGGTAGTTTTACCTTTTTTGAGAAACTTGTCAAGTTCTCAGAAGGTGTCTGCTTTGCTCCGTGAAGAAGAAGTCCAACACAAGTTGAAAAAGATGGTGTGATTACATCATCAACCAAACCTCCAACACCCTTAGGAAGACCTATCCTGACCGGTACAGACAACACTCTTTTTGCGGAATCCACAACTCCGGCTGTCTCAGCTCCTCCACCGGTAATTATGGCTCCTGAAGGAATCCGATTGGAGATTCCTTCTTTCTCCAACTCAAGTTTGACCATTGAAAAAATTTCATTCAGACGCGGTCTTATGATACCCTCAACAAGAGTTTTTTTAGATATCTTTCTTATTTCAGTAATATTCAATCCGGCAAGATCCAATTCGTCGGTTTCTTCCTGATTTTTCTTTTTCTTCTCGGATAAAGCAATTTTTATTTTTTCTGCTGTTTCAAGGGAGACCCTGAGTCCGATTGCTAAATCATTGGTGACATTTTTGGCTCCGATAGGAATTACCCCGGAATAGGCAATTGAACCATCTATATAGGCAGCTATCGATGTCGTTCCTCCTCCAATATCTATTAATATACAACCAAGCTCTTTTTCCGTTGATGTAAGCACAGCTTCGGCAGAAGCAAGCCCGGAAAAGATCATCTCCTCTATTTTTATACCAACTTCATTAACAGCCTTTTTGGTATTTTTTAAAGCAGCCCCAGCTGCCGAAACTATATGTGTGTCAACCTCAAGCCTAACACCACTCATTCCCACAGCATCGCGAATTCCAGATTCCCCATCAACAATAAATTCACGCGGTACAACAAAAATTACTTCTCTAGAAACCGGTAAGGATACTGCAGAAGCAGCTTCGATGGCGCGATCCACATCATTTTCAGTAATCTCTCCATTCTGATCCGAAACAGCGACTACACCATGAGAATTTTGTGAATGAATATGTGCTCCTCCGATTGCAACATAGGCAGTATCGAGATTATATCCTGCCATCCGCTCTGCAGCCTCAATTGAAGATATTGTCGCTTCGACTGCTTCTTCTATATCGACTATTTGACCTTTCTTTATTCCTTTTGATTCCGATTGAGAAGCACCAACAATATTTACAGAGGTTTCGCCTGTAACAGGGTCGGAGATCACCTGGCTAACCAAAGTGGCTATTTTACTCGATCCCATGTCTATGGCTGCAACAATTCTTGGTTTACTCATTTTTAGTTATTATTATCTTAATACAGGATTTTCATATCGCAAGTCAATCTGCGAATAAGATTTTCCTTCGCCTACATTTTGAATATTTGAATATACAAGTCTCAACGAACCCAAAAGTATATCTTCATCAGCTCCCACTAAAGGAAATAGTACTCTTATTCCCCCCGGCAGATCAACAAGCAAAGTATCTGTTTCGATAGTTCCTGTACTAATTTGATACATTTTATTAACGCCATTAATTAAATTTAGTGCTAAAAGATTTTTATTGTTTACTTTCGAACCAACATCCGGCAAATCCTCAGCGAGTAATACTACCGGTAATTCAGTGTTATCGGAAATTGCCAATACAGTCCCCTCATTATCCACTAAAGCGAAACGGCCTGAATTTTGATTTTTAAGGGCAAACACTGATTTTTTGACAGTTAGGTTCACACTCAAAATGTTTGGAAGTTTAAACTGAATAGTATATTCTGAAATTAAAAAATTCGATTCCAACTCTTTTTTTAGATGTCGTTTCGCATAATGCATTTTTTTGCCCTCTAAAGGTACCATTCCTTTAACAACTTCCGAAGTACATTTACCATATTGGCTTTGACATTCGATTTTGATTGGAATTAAAAATCCAGGAAGAACAAAAATCAATATTACCAGAACTAGGATTATTGATAAAATTATTTTTTTCACTTCATAAAACCATTAATTAAATTAACAAGATTTTTAGCGGCTTCAGAATCTAAGCTTTTTTTATTTTTTACGCTTTGTTCAATTTCCGGAATTTCTTTAATCAGTTTATCTATTTCTGTTAGTAATTTTTTGGGAGTTAATTTGTCCTGTGTGATTATGTGCGCAATTCCCCACTTTTTGGCAATTTTTGCATTTTCCATTTGTTCATTAAGATAGCTTATCGGTAATGGTATTAAAATCGCAGGGCGTTTGATCAACATAAGTTCGGATACTGTATTTGCACCTGATCTGCTGACAACAACAGACGCCCGAGAATAGATATCTGACACATTTAGCGGATTGACTCTAATGAAGACATCGTAGTTATTCCGCAAAGCCATAGGCAATTTTTGTTTAATCTCCGAAAATTTTAAATAATCAAGCCCACCTGTCTGATGGATAACTTTATACTTTGTCAAAAGGGGTCTTAAAATCTGTCCGACAGCATTATTGATATTCTGAGAACCGCGTGAGCCTCCTGTAATATAAATCACAGGTATGTCTTTTTTTCTGTAAATCTTCTTGACCGATTTTATTTCCTGCATAATCGGATTGCCTGTAACAACACATTTTGATGCAGGAAAATATTTTCCACTCTCACTCCTGGCAAGCGCAATTTTGGTGGCAAACCTGGAAGAAACCAAATTTGCCCTTCCTGCAGCAGAAGTTTGTTCATGAATGACAACGGGAATACCCAAAAGTTTTGCATTAAAGACAACGGGAAAAGAAGCGGAACCACCAAAAGATAATACTGCTTTTGGTTTAATTTTGATCAAATAATAAAAAGATTGCAAAAAACCTATTGGAATTTTCAAATATGACGGTATTGTATAAATCGTAAATTTTCGTTGAAGTCTGCCTGTCGTCAAAGACAGAAATTTCACTCCTAACTTAGGAAGAACTTCCGACTCCAAAGTGACTATCTTTTTTCCCTCGATTGCATTTTTAACTCCAATCCAATAGAGTTTCCAATTCTTATTTTGAGATTTTATTTCCTCGGCAACAGCAACAGCAGTTGTTGCTGCGTGGCCACCCGTAAACACCAGTTTATTTCCGTTCATTGTTCGTAAACTTCGATATGTTAAGTAGTATACCGCATGCAGAGAGAATCATCACCAAACTGCTTCCGCCATAAGAGATAAATGGTAATGGAATGCCTGTAAGTGGAACCAGAGAAACCATAGATGCGATATTTAAAAACGCCTGGCCTCCAATCCAGGCGGAAATTCCGACAGCTAAAACGCTTGAGAATTTGTCCGGTGCTGCCTTGGCAATTTTAAGACCTCTCATAACAAAAAATAAAAATAAAGATATTATTATTAACGCTCCAATTAATCCCAATTCTTCAGCTATAACTGCAAAGATAGAATCCGTTGAGGCTTCAGGTAAAAAAGAATATTTTTGACGCGAAGCTCCAAAACCAACACCAAAAATCCCTCCTGAACCTAAAGCCAAAAGTACTTGACGAATATGATATGAAGCACCCAAGGGATCGGAAGTACTCTGAAAAAAGGTTGTTAATCTGGCTTTCCTATAGGGGGAGGATAAAATTAAAATAACCGTTCCAATAATTCCTACAACTGCAGATCCCACGACGTATAATAAATTGACATCTGCAACAAAAATTTGAGAGAAACCGATTAAGAGAACAACCAGCGTGGTTCCTAAATCCGGTTGCAACATGATAAGACCAGCAACAAGTACTAGTGGAATAAAATATGAAAGAGCTGATTTTCCCTTTGAGGCTACTTTTGCAAAATATACACAAATTGTGAACTTAACTATTTCGGATGGCTGAAAATTTATAAATCCAAAACTTATCCAACGTCTTGCTCCCAACGCAGTCATCCCAAAACGTTGAAGTAGTACTAATATCAAAAGACCTAAAGAAACAAAAAATAAAGGTGTTGCAAGCTTTTCCCAAATAGTATATTTTATCCTGGAAATAATAAAAAAGATCACAAAACCGATTGCTGCTGAAACGGCTTGTTCCTTCAATAGAAAAAATTTGTCTCCGTAATTATTTAACGATTGAGGGGCTGAAACATCCGCTATGGCTATGATCCCCAATACAACTAAAGCAATTATCAAAAAAAATAATTTTTTATCGAATAACTTATTCTGTTTTAAAAGCGTTGTTTTACGTTTTCTCACTTAAAAATAAACTACATTGTTGCCAACCAAAGCCCAAACACTGCCAAAAGAAGACCTAATATCCACGCACGCATCACAATTTTAGGTTCTTTCCAACCCTTTGCTAAAAATGTGTGATGGATTGGAGCAAGTGGAAAAACAGGTTTCTTAAAAAATTTCCAACTTAGAATCTGGATAAGAGAAGATGCTATTTCCATAACAAATATTCCTCCTATAACAACAAGGGCTAATATTTTCCCTGTGACAAGCCCAACAACTGCCAGCATTGCTCCAAATGATAGCGCACCCGTGTCTCCAAGAAACAATCTTGCAGGCCAAACATTGAAATACAAAAAAGCGAAAAGTGCACCTATCCAAAGAGAAATGAAGAAAAGTAATGGGGTATCCAACCCTTCTATGGCAATTACACCAAATACCCCAAGACAAATTATTAAAAGACCCGCAGAAAGGCCATCAAGTCCGTCTGTTACATTAAACGCATTTGAAAAAGCTACGATCACAAACGCAGAAAAAGGTATATACCATATTCCCAAATCCCAAACGATATCAAAACCAGGAATGTTAATAATGTGTACTCCCAAATAGGAGTAAATCAGATAGCCAATAAAAAAACCCAAAATCCATTGGAGTATAAACTTTTGTTTACGTCTCAATCCAAACCAAAGACCCAAAACTCCTCTGGTTGGCTTTGCAAAAATTTTCAAAAGATCATCAGACAAACCCAGAAGTCCGAACGATATAAACGAGAAAAATATTACAAATAGTTCGGCTTTTAGCGAAAAACTACTTCTTACATAAAGACCCATATGGGAAGCCAGGGAGAAGGAAAAAACGAACAGTAAAGTAACAAGCATAATTATCAAAACACCTCCTCCGACAGGTGTACCAACTTTAATGTCATGAAGCTTATCAAAAAGGGGAACTTTTCCATGCTCGGGAGCTTCCTTTTTTCTGGTTAAATGAAGTTTATAAAGTAAATTAATAAAAGGGACTATCAAAACGATACAAATAAGAAAAGAGAAGATTATAAGGCCCAAACTCAAAGTTAAATAATTTGTCATAACATGATCTAGATTAGATTATATGCTTGCGTGAAAGAAGAGGCAATTATATCAATTCTTCAACTAACTTATCTAAACGAATTGAACGTGACCCCTTCACAAATAGGGCCGTATTTTTATTCAAAAATGGTTTGATTATTTCTAAGGCTTCCGAATAATCTTTCGCCAAATAACATTTTCTATCACCAAGGATTCTGCTTGCCTCCTCCACGATAAATTTTGCAGAATTACCTACTCCCACCACAATCTCAAATTTCATCGTTCCTACCTTTCTACCCAGTTCTTTATGAAATGATTCTTCATATTCACCAAGTTCCAGCATGTCTCCGATGACTGCAATTTTTGTTCTCTTGGCAGCAACTATTTTAAACGTATCCAAGGATTCACCCAAAGCCTTTGGATTACTGTTGTACGTGTCATCAAATATGATGCCATAATTAATACTTTTTTGTACATTAAGTCTGTGTTTGGGAGGCTTGAATAATTCAACACCTCTCTCAATTTTGTTCAAATCTACGCCTAACGCATCAGCTACAGCAGCGGCAGCAAGGGTATTGCTAACAAACTGTTTTCCTAAAGCGCATATATGAATATCTTTTGTACCCGAACTAGTTTTCAGAGTAAAATAAGTACTCGAGTCTTGTTTATATTTGATATTTGCAGCAGATATTTCAGCACCCTGCCCGAAATATACTATTTTTGCTTTTGTTTTTTTACCGACGGCGCAAGCGAGCTTGTCTTCTTTATTCAAGACCGCAACTCCATTGGCAGCAAGCGACTCAACCAGTTTGCCTTTTTCACAGGCAACTCCTTCTGTATTTTCCAAAAACTGCGTATGAGAAAAAGATATGTTGGTTATTACCCCGACATCAGGTCTGGCTAGCCAAAGATAGTAATCCATTTCGTTTTTATATTCGACAGACATTTCCAAAACCAAATATTTTGTCTTAAATCCGGCTTTCAAAATAGTATTCGGGATATTATAAACAGGATCTATCCCTTGAGCCGATTTAACTGTTCTGCCAGATCTACTTAAAATTGAGGACAGAATTTCTGTGGTCGTGGTCTTCCCTGTACTACCCGTAATTCCGATTACCACAATATCTGTGTGTTTTTGTAAAAACTTTAAATATGCGCGTGCCAACCTTCTTTTTATTGGATGAGTTAACCATTGAGAAATAAAATTATGTTTAGCAAAAACATCTTCCGGAGGGAGTTTTGGAGTAACCCACCATTTGATGAGCCGTCTAATTTTTTTAGGATGCATATTTTTCATTCTACAACAACAGTCTTACTTGGCAAAATCGATAATCATATCCAAGAGTTTTGGATACGAAATTCCAGCAGCACCAGCTTCTTTAGGCAAAAGTGAATTAGTAGTCATTCCCGGAAGTGTGTTTATTTCAAGTACAATGGGTTTATTTCCATGTAATATGTAGTCTATCCTCGCATAACCACAACAATTGGAAATTTTATAAATCTTGATCGACAGATTTTGTATTTTTTTTGTTATAAGTGGAGAGGTGTTGGCGGGTGTAATTTCTTCAGAACCACCTTTGGTGTATTTTGATTTATAATCAAAAAAACTTCCTGATATTGGATGTATTTCTATAAGTGGTAAGGGTATTGGACTGCTATTACCAATTACTCCACAATTTATTTCCAGACCCTTGATGTATTTTTCGACTAATACTTTTTCGGAATATTTGAAGGCTAGTTTTATTGCACCAACCAAACCTATTCTATTTCTAACAAAAGAGGTTCCGACAGACGAACCCCCATCATATGGTTTAACAAAATAGGGTGGCTTAAAATTCATTGGAATTTTCTGATTCTCCTTGGTAATAATTATTGATTTGGGAACAGATATTCCATTAGCTTTCATTAATTCTCTAAAAACAATTTTATCCATACCTATTGCTGAAGCCAAAACTCCTGATCCTGTGTGGGGAATTCCTAAGCTCTCTAAATATCCCTGAATTTTTCCATCTTCTCCCCCTTTCCCATGCAATGCAATAAATACAACGTCTGGTTTCATCTTTCTAATTTTTTCTAATCCACTACCATCTTTATCAATAACTACTTTTTGTATCTTATATTTTGAAGGGTTGAGATTCTTCATAATTTCTTTTCCGGACATTATAGAAACATCATGTTCGGAAGATATTCCACCCATTATTACTAGCAATTTAATTCGTTTTTTCATAAATTTATTTTCTTAATTTTGCCAGCGACAGAGCTTCCCAAAAACATTTCTGCCATATCTATAAATCTTGGGGTTATGTCGGTAACAAAATATTGGATTTTCCCCTTAGTCTTATGAGAATTTAATAAATTACGCTCGGATAAATACTTTTTAACTTCGATTACCGATGTTCTCCCGGGATTTACGAGTTTTACTTCTTTGCCTATTTGCCATTTAATTGTTTTTTGAATAATCGGGTAGTGTGTACAGCCCATTATTAAAGTATCAATTTTGCCATTGAATTTAGATAAATATTTTTTGGCAATTAATTTTAGTGCAGGAGAATCAATTTCTCCCTCTTCAATAAATGGAACCAAAAGCGAACAAGCTTGAGAAAATAGTACCTTATATGCCCCACTGTCAACCGTCCCCCTAGTTCCCATCACAGCAATTTTCCCGTTCTTGGATATTCTATTAGCCTCGTCAAGTGCTGATTTGATAACGTCAAAAACAGGAATTTTTAGTTTATTCTTGAGCTCCTTCCCAGCAAAGGCCGATGCAGTATTGCAGGCAATGATTACGCACTTAACATTTTTTGTCAGAAGAAACTTTGCGTCTTCGAATGAAAATTTAATAATTGTCTCCTTGCTTCTTGTACCGTACGGAACCCTGGCTGTATCACCCAAATAAACAATATCTTCGTGAGGTAGATACTTAATTAATTCTTTAACTACAGTCAAACCTCCCAACCCCGAATCAAATATTCCAATCGGCTTTTTGTGGTTTTTCACTTTACATATTATATCTCCCAAGAGCTTCTTTTATTAAATTACAGATCCTAGTTTGAGTCTTTTCGTCTATCTGGAGGCCCATTGGAAGATAAAATATCTTCCGGGTTTTTGTCCAGGCAGAATCATTAAGTTCAAAGCGAATCATAAGTCCGCACTTTCTTAAAAAATTCAATACTTTTCTTGCTTTATTTACAGGCAAAACAACAGGGTAACCGCGAAGGTGCTTTTTGTCATTATTGGTAATATGCAGTTTAATTGAAGTGATGTTTTTTAAATTAGTCATATAAAAATTGGCTTGTTTCTCTTTTTGCTCCTGTATTTTAGCAACGTTCAATCTATCACTAAGAATCTTACTAAACATTGCCCCTTTGGCCGGCATTATCGAATCACCAATTAAATCGTAGCCTTTAATCATTAAATTTTCTGCCACCCGATTAAATCCTAGAGTCCAACAGACGTTCATCAATAAAAAGTTGGCATTAACTTTAAAAGAATATTTAAATGCCTGTAAAAGAGAAGGTGTTTTAAAACTCAAGTCCGCTGCCCTTCCAAAAACGCGGCATCCCTGAATAGGAACGACTTTCCTAAGACTATCCATTACGAAATGATTGCTTTTAATTATAGTAAAATCTTTTGTGTCTAAAGCTCTGTGAACCGCATCTTCAATCAAAATTGAACTGCCAGTAGTCTTAATAAGCCATTTGGTATCACCCAAAAGATTGCTCTTAATACCTACGGGGTGAAAAATAACAACAACGCTAGGTTTAGATTTTAAAACCATCGAAACAAAAGATTTTTTATCGACTTTAAGATTTGGCTGAATTTTGTAATAGACAATTTCGTATCCGTGTTTTCTAATATTTGTTTCAACATCTTTACAATAAAAATCAGGCACTAATATTTTTGATCCTTTAACAACATTTTTTTTGATCAAAATATCCCATAAAGCATCCTCCCAGGAAAGGTAAAACAATTCCTTTAAACCTTTCGGAATTTTGTTTTTTCTAAAACGGAAATATTTAAAACTAAAAATTGGTTGTGTTGATACCATAGGCGTGAATTACACTAATTAAACGACTTGGGAAGAAGCCAAAGCGTTTACAAAATGAATGTTTTTGGGAGATGCTTTCATGCCCGCAAAATCTTTTGGATAAACCCATTTATATTCACTGTGTTCAAAACTTAGTTTTACACTGTCATCTTTAACAGTAGATAAATAGCAGATTGTAACCCAGAACTCACCCTTGTCGTTTATGCTGGAAAAAACATCCAATAAACGGAGATCGCAGACTGCCAATCCGGTTTCTTCTTTTGTTTCTCTTGCGATTGACTCTTTAAGATCTTCTCCAAATTCAATTTCCCCACCCGGTAAATCCCAATGGCCCGGTCTTGAAGGCGCATCATCGCCTCGCTTTAATGCTAGCAACTCCTCCTTCTCGTTTAAAATAATTATCTTTTGTGAAACTCCAATTGTATTTTTCATTATTTTAGAGACTTAACAGCTTCTTTGAATTGATTACCCCTATCTTTGTAATTTTTAAACATGTCAAAACTCGCAGCCGCTGGGGAAAGAATTACTACACCACCGGGTTTAGTCATTTCTATCGCTGTATCAATGATTTGAATCATTGATACGTGGCCAAGATTTACAGTGTGTTTGTTTTTTATTCCTTCGCCAATTTTTTCACCGATATCTCCGATCAAAATTAGATTTTTGATATTTTCTTTTTCTGAAATCAGTTTTCTTAATTCACTGTAATCAAGTCCTTTGTCGCTTCCTCCAAGTATTAATGTTTCATCCTCGGTAAATGAGTTGATGGCAGCAATCGTCGGCTGTGGGCCGGTGGCAAATGAGTCGTTGTAGAAAGTAACCCCGTCAATCTTACCCACCAGCTCAAGTCTGTGTTCTAATCCCTTGAAATTCTCAACTACTTTAATAATTGTTGACTCAGGGATCTCTAAAATCCTAGCAACACTGATCGCAGCACTAATGTTTTCCAAATTGTGTTCGCCACGAAGCATAAACTTAGTTCCTGCAGGAAGACTCAAATTGTATTTGGAGGAATATTTAACTTTTGCCAGAGTATATTTATAAAAAGATCTGGGAAGGTCGTAATCATCATTTAAAACTGAGTAGTCGCTCTTTTTCTGAAACTTTACAATATTTTTCTTAGCTTCAATATATTCTTCTCTGCCCTTATGCCAGTCCATATGATCCTCTGTAATATTTAGAACAACTGCAATGTGAGGACTAGCTTCCATATCAATTAATTGGAATGATGACATTTCCAAAATGACATAAGACTTATTGTTCATAACAGATAAAAGTTCGAGTATGGGTTTTCCGATGTTACCTGCAAGATAAGCATCGTACCTTCCGGCTTTAAGTAACTCGTAGATAAGGGTTGATGTAGTTCCCTTACCTTTGGTTCCGGTTACTCCAATAATTTTTCCGGGACTTTCATCAAAAAATATTTTTATGGCTGAAGTAATAACACTGCCTTTTGCTTTTGCTTCCGATATTTCCGGTATAAAAGGATAAATGCCGGGGGAACGGACAATAAAATCAAATCCTTTAATCCCGTTTTTCAAATAATCATCTCCACAAATCACAGAAATTTTTTCTTTATTTATGCCGGTAAAATCCAGTTCTGCTTCATTTTTTTTATCAAATAGAGTAACAATAGCACCCATATCAAGAAGGTAACTGATAGCATCTTTCCCTTCCATTCCCAACCCAATTACTGCAATTTTTTTGTTTTTATATTTTCCTTGCATATGATATATCGATATACCGTACTTTTTAAAAATTCACTAATTGAACTTCCCTTTCAAGCTTAATCCCTGTTTTTTCAAATATATCCTTTATCATTATTTCAGAAAGATTGTATATATCTCTAGCGGATGCTTTTCCGCTTTTGTTTATCAAAATCAACGAATGTTTTGAGGAAACTGCTGCTCCACCAAGGCTCTTACCTTTCCAATCAGTTTTCTCTATTAACCATGCCGCTGAAACCTTATACATACGTCCGAAGGAAAAAATTCTTGCATCAGAAAATTTCTTTTGCAGATTATTTTTTTGCCTATCATTAATAATCGGATTTTTAAAAAACGAGCCGGCGTTGCCATGGTCTTTCGGATTTTCCAGTTTTTCTTTTCTCACTTTTAGAACTATATTTCTAACATCTGCAATCGTCGGGTTTTCCCCTAACTGACCGCTTAAGGATTCATAATTAGCTTTAGGATCAGCGTTTTTATTAAGCCTAAAAGTAACACTAACGATTAAATATTTTTGCCAGTACTTTTCATTTTTAAAAATGCTTTCTCTATAGCCAAAACTGCACATGTTTTTGGTAAAAGTAATATATTTTCGGTTTTTGATATCATAAGCCAGCAATTTATAGAAGCAATCCGCCATTTCAGAACCGTAAGCTCCGATATTCTGTATGGGTGAGGCACCAACAGTACCCGGGATACCCGACAAGCACTCCAAACCCTGCAAGTTTCTTTTAACAGCTTCTTCCACCAATTTATCCCAAACAACTCCCGCTTCCGCAGTAACTAGAATTTCAGAATCCTGGGTTTCAAATTTAATAACATTTCCCAAATATCTCACCACCAAGCCCTCAAAAATCTTATCGCTGGCCAAAAAATCACTTCCACCGCCAAGTATGAATACTGGCAATTTTTTTTCTTCGGCTAAATCGAAAACCTCTTTGATTTCAGACTCACTCCCGACTTCTGCATAATATTTGATTTTTCCGCCAATTTTAAATGTAGTCAGATCTTTAAATTTTTTATTTTTAATAAGTTTAATCATATTAATTTTGAAATTTCTTTTGCCCAAAGATAGCTTTTTCCGGCACCCATTACAACAATTACGTTGTAATTACCAATTATCAATTTACAATTTTCAATTAATTTCTCATAGCTATCAAACCCTTCAATGTTTTTATGACCTGATGCTCTGGCAACACTTTCCGGATTAATATTTTCATCAACTTCATCGCGCGCCTGAAATATCGGGCCAATTATTACTTTATCAACGGAATCAAAAACTCCCTTATATTCGGGGAGAAGTGCCTTTGTTCTTTTATACCCGTGGGGTTCATCAATAACCAATATCTTTTCTTTAGAATATTTTTCTCTTACCCCCTCAAGAGTGGTTTTAATGGCAGTGGGATGGTGCGCATAGTCATCGTAAATCTTCACTCCTCTTTTATCAGCAATCAACTCCATTCTGCGTCCGATTCCATTGAAGCTTTCCAATGATTTGACTATATTCTCATCACTAATTCCTAATTTCCTACCCAGGACATAAACCATGTTTGCGTTTTTTTGGTTATGCTCCCCAAAGACCTTAAGATTAAAGTGTTTTCCTAGATTATTCTTCTCGGTAATGAGAATTCCTTCTTGTTTGATGTTTTCCCTAAACTTATTAAATGATTTCTCTACCTCATCTTCGCTTCTGAAAAAATCCGGGTGGTCAAACTCAATGTTATTGATAATTGCAATATCGGGGTGATAATTCAAAAAGTTATTGTTAAATTCATCCGCTTCTAAAACAAAATATTTTCCTTTTCCAAATCTTGCATTCCCTCCCCACTCGGGAACTTTGGCTCCAAGAAGAACTGTGGGGTCTAGTCCCGCATCAATTAATATTTTTCCCGCCATTGCCGTAGTGGTGGACTTTCCATGCGTTCCTGCAATGCAAATTAACTTTCTATCCTTTACTAAATACTTTCCGACAAATTCCTCCCAAGTCATTGCGATTCCTTTTTTAACGGCTTGCCTGTATTCGGGGTTGTCGGGATTTTGATATTTTATTGCGGGAGAGTAGACAAGAAGATCAATGCCTCTCAAGTGCGATTTGTCGTGTCCTTTAAAAACATCTTTTATGTATGCGGTGCTTCCTTCAAGATCACACCCCGTTACTTTATATCCCATTTTTTCGGCCAAAAAAGCAACCCCTGCCATACCACTCCCGCCAATCCCCATCATGTGAATACTTTTATTCATTAGTAATTAGCCGCGCTGACATCTTTCGGTTAGCCTCTTCAAGTTGTTCGACAGTATTAACCCCCTGCCACTCATCATCATTCGGAAGAGTATATGTAGCCATCCTGTCTCTGTTATCAATTGCAACTTTGATCAGATCAACTAAATAGTATTCACCTTGAGGACCTTTTTTAACCTTATTAATATTTTCTTCAAACCATTCTCTATCAAAAACATAAAGTCCGTCGTTCACTTCCTTAATTTGCCTTTCTTCGGTAGTTGCGTCTTTTTCTTCAACAATTTTAGTAATTAGTCCGTCCTCTCCTCTAATAACCCTGCCAAGGCCGGTAGGATCTTCTTTCATCAAAGAAACAAAAGTAAGTTTTCTTTCTCTTTCTTTGTGAATTGCGATAATCTTTTTAATAGTTTCGGGTGTATAAAAGGCACTATCATCTCCATTGATTACCATTAAGATTTTTGATTCGTCTGCTATCAGTTCTGCGCCAACTTTGGCAGCGTCAGCAGTTCCGCCCTTTGGAGTTTTTTGAAAAGCGAATTTGACGGCACTGCCGATTTCATTCATTACCAGGTTCTTTCTAAACCTTACAACAACAGTAATATCTTTTATACCAACCTTTCTTAAACTTTCCAAAGTATAGCTAATCATTGGTCTGCCACAAATCTCCCTAAGTACTTTTGGAATTTGAGACTTCATGCGCGAACCTTTACCGGCAGCTAAAACAACGGTAGAGATATCGGTATCGGCATTTAAAATATCATTTATCATTTCCCCATCACTCCATGGGTGTTCAAATCCACCATAAGCCATACTTTTTTCGTGTCCCTTTCCGGCAACTACCACCACATCGCCCTTTTTTGCAATAGATAGGGCAAATGCAATTGCTTCTCCACGTTCCCGGATTCTGACAAAATTGCAACCTTCTATTCCTTTTGCACTTCGCGCACCCTGAACCATTTTTGAGAGTATGTCGACAACTCGTTCGCTTCTTGGATCCTCGGCAGTAAAGACCGATAAATCAGCCAGTTGCACTGAAATTTTCCCCATTTTGTAGCGTTTTCTGGGATCTCTTTCCCCGGCACACCCAAAAACAGATATAAGCCTGCCCTTCTTTTCTTTTTTGAGATATGTCAGAACAGCTTCCAATGAATCAGGGGTGTGGGCAAAATCAATAATTATTTTTATTCCCAATTTGTTCGGAACTTCCATAAGTCTCCCCTCAGGAAGCCTGAAAGATAAAAGGGACTTAATTGCCCTGATTCTATCAATTCCAAGTTTTTCTACTGCTTGTACGGCCGCTTCCGCGTCTAAATTGTTATAAAATCCGGGCAAAACATCTATATCAGTTTTCTTTGGCCAAATGACTCTCTCCGGACATGATTTTACAAAAGACATTTTAATTCTTTTGTATTCGGCCAGAGTTTTATGGTAATCCAGGTGTTCAGGGGCGATATTTGTTAGCACTCCCACATCAAACTTTATGCCGGCAATTCTTTTTTGATCAATTCCATGAGAGCTTACTTCGACCACGGCATATTCCTTACCTTCTTTAACAAACTCAGCTAATTTTTGTTGTAAAAATAACGGATCAGGAGTCGTTACATGAAGCCCCGGAACAGAAATTGAGGATAAGACTCCCACTTTTTTACCGAGTGACAATAAAACATGTTTAATAATGTGACATGTAGTGGTTTTACCCTTTGTACCTGTTACCCCAATTACTTTAATCTTAGACGAAGGATCTCCGTACCAAATTGAGGCAAGTTCTCCTAAGGCCTCTGCACTATTTTTGACTCGCGTGTAGCCATTTATTTTCAAATCTCTTTCCCCAACAATTGCTTTCGCACTTTTTTTGACAGCCTCCTTTACATAATCATGGCCGTCATGTCCATGTCCTTTAACTGCAACAAATATATACCCCTTTTTAACTTTCCTGGAATCATCGGTCAAGCCCGTATAGTTGCGTGCTTTTTCCTTCAATTCCTTAAAATTAATACTCATCTTCTGCATATTATACCAGCCTTCAAGGCTGGTTCATAACCTAGCTGTTTTTTAAAATTGATGAAGCAAGATTTACCGAATTGTGTCTTAAAAGATGGTCTTTTTTTAAATATTCGCCTAAATTGGCCTTGATTATTTTAATATTCGGACACAGTTTATAACAAACATTCTCATCTAAATCAACAGCCCTTTTCTTTTCACCCTCATAAACTTTTATTGTCTCTTTATCAAATTTTTTATTGTTTGCAACTAAGAAATTAAGCCTTTTAGAATTCCCCAGATAATAGTTAAACGCGGCAATAAAGTCCGATGCTTTAAAATAATCAGTTTCTCCCTCTTTTTCTATCAAATTAAGTACAAAATAGACTTTTGCTTTAGATTTAGTAATAGCTTCGACCACCCCATCAATTAAAAGATGAGGCAAAACGCTGGTAAAAAGATCCCCGGGTGCAAAAACTATCTTGTCAGCTTTCTTAATGGCTGTAAGAACTCTTGGATTACTGTCAGCGTGGGTTGTAAAACAAATCCTGACAATTTTATCTTTAGGGTCAAAGTCCGGTCTTTGTTTCCTATGATCTATGTTGGCCTCACCATCAATTTCAATCCCCTTTTTGGTATAACCGATCAAATTAAGATCGGTAAGTGTTGCAGGAAGAACATTACCTCTGATTCTAAAAAGCGTACGTTCAGCATCCGTACCTCGGTCTTGACCATGGAAAATATGATCCAGTCTTACTCCTATCAAATTTCCAAGCGAGTGGCCTTTTAATGGCCCGTTTACTTCCTTTAGACGATCATCAAACAAGCGTTGAGCTACTTTTTGCTGCTCCTCGTTTTCCATTAAAGCCAAGAGGCAGGCTCTGACATCTCCGGGCGGCAATACCCCCAAGGCAGTTCTAAGCTCACCCGAGCTTCCACCACTGTCCCACGTCCCCACAACTGCAGTAATAAGAGAAGGGTCATTGAGTTTTTTTAATCCGTCAAGAAGCTGAAAATGGCCGGTTTTACCGCCGAAGGTGACTATTCTTTGCTTAAATTTATTTTGCAGAGTTTTCATCCTTGGCAATTATTTCGGCTCCCAGAGACCTAAATCTTTCATCTATATTTTCATAACCCCTGGCCACAACCTCCACATTTTCAATCTCGCTTCTACCATCGGCACAAAGGGCCGCAATAATTACAGATATCCCCGCTCTTATATCCTTACAAAATAGTCTATCGCTCATTAAAGGTGTCGGACCCGTAACAATAACTCTGTGTGGATCAGCTATAAATATTTTTGCGCCCATTGAAATCAGATCGTCAACAAAGAACATCCTCCATTCATACATCCAATCATGACAAACAACCGTCCCTTTTGTCTGTGTTGCAAGAACTATGAAAGGACTCATTAAATCTGTAGGAAATCCCGGCCATGGACGCGTTTGGAATTTTCCTCTGGCTGATACTAAATTAGAAGGAAGTACTGTCAGAGAGTTTTTATTCTCTTTAAGATTTACACCCATATAACGAAGGTAATTTATAATCATCGGGTATTTCTGAGCGTCAAAATCTTCAATTTCTACTTTACCGCCTGTTACGGCAGTCGCTATGGCAAATGTTCCACCTTCGATGTGGTCAGGACAAACTTTGTGGTTTACGCCATTGAGTTTACCCCCTTTAATATTTATTACATTAGATCCTATTCCTGCTATGTCTGCCCCCATACCTGAAAGCATTTCCGCAAGGTTTGTAACATGAGGTTCAGTGGCTGCGTCGCTTATGGTGAGCTCGCCAGGTAAGGCCGATGCCATCATCAGTCCCATCTCAGTTGCTGTAACCGAAGGTTCATCCAAAAAAATATCTGTTGGTTTTTTATTTTTCCACTTTAAGAAAAATCTTCCGTCTACACGTTTTATCTCAACTCCGAGCTTTTGCATCATTGCAAAATGAGTGTCGAGTAGCCTTTCTCCTATTTGATCACCCCCCGGAGGTGTAACAATTGCTCTGCCAAAGCGCACCAGAAGAGGTGCTGCCAAAACAACCGATGCTCTAAATTTTGCCGACAAATCCGGATCAGGATCATAAGAATTCAACCCCGAGGGGTCTATTGTAATTTCATGATCAGCTTTGGTTACTTTGACTCCCAATTTGGATATTAAGTCTAACATCACGGAAACATCAATAATGTCCGGAACATTTGTAAGCGTTGTGGGTGTATCGGCAAGAAGAGCCGCCGGTATCAATTTTAAAGCCGAATTTTTGTTCCCGGAAAGGCTAATTTTCCCCTCAAGCTTCCTGCCCCCGGTTACTATGAATTTCGACATATCAATAATTGCTATTGTATCATGGCTCAGGCGCAATCCCAAAATAGGCAAACAGGTCTTTCGCAATTGCGTACCATAAAGGAGCCGCTGTTTCGGCTGCCCATGGCGAACTCTGGGGTGACTTTAGAGTGACAAGCATAATAAATTTTGGATTCTCCGGAGAAGCAAATCCAATAAAGGAATGGTTTGTATTTGTTTCATCATAGTGACCCTCAACAGCTATTTGAGCAGTTCCGGTTTTTCCAGCAATATTATATCCCTGAACCTTACACCACTTTGCCTCACCATCATTGGCAGCTTTTATCATCATCTGCGTAATCTCAGAGGCCGCTTTTTTACTGATTATTCTCACAGGCTTATCTGTGTCGACTTTTTCTTCCCAACCATCTCCTTTTATCGACTCTACCACTCTGGGAGTTACCAAGTACCCTCCGTTAGCAATGGCTGCAACTGCCCTAACCATCTCAATTCCGGTTACTGAGACACCTTGACCAAAGCTGGCAGTTGCCAAATCCACCTGATTCCAGGTTCCTTTTTCTCGAAGTTTTGGAGCAGCTTCACCCTGCAGGTCTATTCCGGTCTTTTGGCCTATACCAAATTTCGTCAGGTAATCATACATTGCGTCCATTCCCAGTTTTTGACCGACAAATGACATTCCAACATTATCCGATTCCATAATTACATCTGTCATCGTAATATTTGAGGTATACTTATTGTTCCAAGTCTTAATGTAGTATTTATCAAGTTTCAAAGGACCGTCACAAATATCACATTCCGTATCCGGCTCAACAACTCCGGCGTCAAGTCCTGAAGCCATTATTATCACTTTAAAAATCGATCCTGGTTCAAAAGTATCGGTAATTATCGGATTTTTAAACAATGTATCGTTATATGAAGAATAATTGGCAGGGTCATAGTAGGGAAAATTTGCCATAGCCAAAATTTGTCCTGTTTTTGGATCCATTATCGTGACACTTCCACCAATTGCCTGATATTTCTCTACCCCCCTAACCAATTCATTTTCTACTATTGTTTGCACTCTCTTGTCTATGCTCGTAATTAAACTGACTCCTGAAATAGCACTAACTTCAGTTGATCCATTTAATAAAAGTGGTGAGCCCATTGCGTCTGTTTCCCCACCGATATAACCAGATTTGCCGCTTAAAGGTAAATTATAATATCCCTCGAGACCAAAATAACCTGTATCATTTCCATCGCTATCTTTACCTACAAATCCCAAAATTTGTGCCGCAGAAGATGCCTCAGGGTAATAAGAGGCTTCTGTTTGATCAAAACCGATTCCCTCTATTGTCAACGCCTCAATATTTTTCTTAACACTATCTTGAACTTTCTGCTTTAACAAAACCCAGCTGACATCTTTACTTAGTAGAGTGTTTATTCTACTTTTTTCCTCGGAGTATTCTTCAGGTTTTATATTTTCTTCTCCCATAACCTGCATTAGTTTTTCCGCCACCTCCGAAGTAGATATTTTTACTTTGCGGGGATTAGCCCAAACATTCCAAGCTGTCATTCTGGCAACCCAAGGTGTGCCGTCAGAAGCCAATATATTGCCTCGCGGAGCGCTAGTTACCAACGAAGATGTGTGCTGATCTTTAGCCTGATCAGCAAGGGTTCTCCCTTCAATTACCTGCCAGTAGAACAATCTGACAGTAAGCGCGGAAAATAGCAAAATGAATAAAACAAAAAGAACTCTTATTTTAACAGACATAAATTTATGGAAGTTTAGCCACAACCTCACTGCCGCCGGTTACATAAACTAAATTAGTCGGCTGGGTATAGCCCATTTCACTTCCTTTTTGCTGCAAATCGTTCATGGAAAGAGATTGTGCAAGAGTATTTTCTAAATTTCTTTTTTCGGCAAGAAGTCTACTTTCCTCATCTCTCAGGCTTGAGACCTCGACACTTGAAGTTGCCGTTTCGACAGTCATTAAAATCGAGGATAAAGCCAAAAACACAGCAACTGCAAACAAAATGCATTTAGTGACTTTGCCCCGCAAATCTTCCTTGTTATTGTTTTTAACTGATAAATTACGTCTTTTCATTTTTCTAAAATGCGCATTTTTGCGCTTCTCGCTCTTTTATTCAATCTCAACTCACCTTCCCCTGCCATAACTGGCCTAAAAGTAATCTGTTTGGCCCCAATACTAGCCATTTCCTTGAAAAAGTTCTTAACTAAGACATCTTCCTTTGAATGAAAGCTTATTACTACCAACCTTCCACCTTTTTTAAGTAAACCGAATGCCTTAGGTAAAACCTCTTCCAAATTTGAAAGTTCGCTATTGACTGCAATCCTAACTGCCAAAAACGGCAATGTTGCTTCATTAAGACCGGGTTTGCCCACTTTTAAACCCTCGCATATTTCGAGAAAATCTCCGACGGTCTCAATTGCTTTCACATTCCTCGAATGAATTACTCTTCCGGAAATCCATTTAGATGCACCAGGTTCAAGAGTAACTTCAAACATTTGTCTCAATTGATCCTCCCTTAAAACATTGAGCAAATCTGATCCTTTGACTCCCTGATCCTTCGGATCCATTCTCATATCAAGAATTGCCTCAGGATTCGCAAAAGAAAATCCACGCTCAACATCTTTCAAATGTAAATTTGTAACCCCAAGATCCAACAGTATCCCATCAATTTCATTCCAACCTTCTTTCTTGGCAATTTCATCAACTTTTGAGAAATTTCCCTGAACAAGCTTATATGTTTCTCTGTCTCCGATCTCCTTCTCAAGTCTATCGGTAGCAATCTTAAGCATCTTTGGATCCATATCAATCCCCAAAACTTTACCGCCAAGCTTTAATATTTCCAGGCTGTGACCTGCATTTCCTAAAGTTGCGTCGATATACCTACCGTTTTTTTCAATGTGCAAAGCATCAACTACTTCTTCTACCAAGACTGTCTCGTGATAATTTTTCATTTTCTTTTTGCCAGGTCTTCTATATAACTTGCTGCATTTGTAACAACTTCCTTTTCTTTCTCATCCCAAAGCTGCTTGCTCCAAACCTCAACTCTATCCCCAACCCCTATAAAGTAAATATCCTCGTCAAATCTTGAATATTTCACCAGTATTTCCGGTATTACAATCCTTCCCTGATCGTCTGGCACTACTTCAAAAGCCTGTGCCAAGATAAATCTTTCCGTATCCCGAACAGGTATTACAGCAAGCTGTTTTTCACCAACCAATCTTTTGTAAAGAGCATTCCAACCTTCCTGATCAATTAATACAAGACAACCTTCGTACCATCTGGCTAAAATAAGTGACTTTCCTAAATTTTTTCGGAGAGAAGAGGGAACGGCCACTCTGTGACCGGAGACAAACTTTGCAGGATATGTTCCTAAAAGCATAACAATATTGTGAACTGGGCAGGTTCATATTTATTCTGGTTTGATCAGGTCTTAACCATTTCTCACCATTAGTAACCATTAAATATTATTTTCACGGTTATGTCAAGCCCTTCTTTCACGAAAAGACGGGGCGAAGATCCCGAGCGAAGTCGAGGGGTCAAGTACCTTATATGCGAAATTTTTGATGGGATCAAGCCGAAAAAAAACGCGTTGAATTAAAAAAAATGATTTCTAAGAAGAAAATTTATTGAGAAATTGTGCCTGTGTAATCTTTTCCATCAGAAGCAAAGATTCCGTACCCGTTCTGCCAAACAACTGTGGGGACTTCAGGCTGGGCATAAGTTTTCATCGTCACAAAGTAAACATTCTTGGCAATTTTGTCCAAAGTATAGTTAAAAGTGCCATCAGCCGAGGTCAGTTCGGCCACACCTGTTTGTAAATGGAATTCTGTGGAAAGCTTTCCTATCATTTTTCCATCTTCATTTCTAAAAGTGATTGTCATTGTGCCTGTTTCCACACCGGCATCATACCTATATTTCCCTGAGGATTCAGACCCGAGAAGTAGTTTCTTTTCAATACTGTCGCCCGTTATATTGATCTTTCCGGGAACTCCCTGCTGACCTCCATCACTGGTATTATAAACAAGCAAATAGTCCATTGAGGAGGCTCCTTTAATATTAATTTTCTCAACTTTAAAATTTAACCAATGACCCATGGAGCCGTTTACATCGGATTTTTCCGTGGGAGTCAAAGATATCGCGGGCCATTGCGATTCGGAAAGAACCGGGACATTTGATTCATCTTCTTTCTCATCCGTAGATTTATTCTTGTTTCTAAATATAAAGAAGCCGATAACAACAAGCACAACAACCATAACTCCTGCAATAATCGGCAATATTTTCTTTTGCATAACGCTTACTTTAATCTATTTTGAAAATAATCTGTTAAATTGTCAATGGCAATCCGCTCCTGTTTGGCTGTATCACGGTCGCGTACGGTAACCATTCCGTCTTCAAGAGACTGAAAATCGACGGTTACACACCAAGGAGTACCTATCTCGTCCTGCGCAAAGTACCTTTTTCCGATATTTCCTCTATCATCCCATGTAACGCTTAGATTTTGCTTAAGATTTTGGTAAATTTCCCTGGCTTTTGAAGTCAGTTCAGGTTTATTCGCCAATAACGGAAATACCGCTACTTTGTAAGGCGCAAGTTTGGGATGAAGCTTTAAATAAACTCTATCTTCTTCCTCGCGGTAAGCATCGATCAAGAAGAAAAGCATTGCCCTATCAACTCCGCCGGAAGTTTCAATTACCCAAGGAGTGTATTCTTCACCAGTAATGTTGTCTTTATAATTAAGTCCGTGGTTTTTCAGGTCATAATCTCCCCTGTGATGAATTCCCTCAAATTCACTCCAGCCGAACGGGGAATTGTATTCAATATCTGTTGCGTATTTGGCATAATGGGCTCTTTTTTCCGGTTCATGATCGTGAAACTTAAGCTTTTCAGGATCAATTCCCAAACTCACATACCATTTCTTTCTCATTTCCTTAAAGTATTCAAAGGTGTCCTTACTTTCTTCTTCATCAGGTTTTACAAAATATTCAAGCTCCATTTGCTCAAACTCGCGCGAGCGGAAGGTTAAGTTTCCCGGGGTAATCTCGTTCCTGAAAGCTTTTCCGATCTGGGCAATTCCAAAAGGAATTTTAACGCGTGTTGAATCGACAACATTTTTGAAATTAACAAAAGCTCCCTGAGTAATTTCTCCCCTTAAATATGATTTTTCCTTCGGTTCGGTTGTCCCCAAAAGAACCTCCGTCATAAGATTAAATGTTTTGGGCTCTGTCCAGATATTTTTCTCGTCTTTGTGTGTTTTTTCGTGATCAGCAACTACATCTTCATTATCAGCACGAACTCTTTTGTGGCAAACCTTGCATTCAACTAAAGGATCGGTGAAAGCTTTAAGATGGCCTGATTTCTCCCAGACGGTGGGTTTCATGACAATGGCAGCATCTATTCCGACTACATTTTCCTGATCGTAAACCATATATTTCCACCATTCTCTTTTTATGTTATTTTTCATCTCGATCCCGGCAGGACCATAATCCCAGAAGCCCTGATATCCGCCGTAAATTTCAGATCCCTGGAAGATAAAGCCGCGGCGTTTTGCAAGTGAAGTAATTTTCTCCATCGTTACTGAAGATTCGTTATTATCCATATACCAAGAATTGTACTATTTACATGTTCAAAAACCAAACGGAGAAATTAAGAAGTGTGGCAAAACTTACCCAGGCGATATAGGGATAAAGAAGATAACTGGCAACTTTATCTATTTTTCTAAAGGAAAAGATTGTTTTCAAAATAAGAAACCACATAAAAATAATTACTATCAGAGCCAACAGAAGATTTTTTACGCCAAAAAAAATTGGAGACCAAAGAGCATTAACGACAAGCTGGGCTGCAAAAAGCTTCATTGCACCGGTTACTTTTTTATTGTCATTAAGTTTTTTCCAAATTAAATAGAAAGATACCCCCATCAAAATATACAAAAGCGTCCACATCGGTGCAAAAATCCAATTCGGCGGATTAAAAGAAGGTTTAACTAGACCTGCATACCAATTCGGGATGGCAGAAGCCGTAAAGAAAGAACCCAAACTCCCGACAAATAAGCAAATTACAATTGAGGATACTAGTTTCAGGTATTTCCTCATACAAATTATATTAGCATACAGATATAATGAATACCAATATGTTTCAAAAAATAAGATCGGACAAAAGACTTTTAACGCTTTTTTTTGCCGTTGTTTTTGTTTTGGGATTTGGTTTGACTTATCTTGTTTTAAAGCTAACCGATTCATCAAAAAGTTTAGCTTCCACGGAAAACCAAAATGCTTACATAAACGCCACTCCCGAACCGATCAATGATTCCAATAAGGGAATTTTTAATGTTGTTCTTTTTGGTTACGGCGGCGCGGGACATGACGGCGGGGGCTTAACGGACAGTATTATTGTTGCACACATAGACACGAATACTAAAAAATACATTTTAATTTCCATACCCCGGGATATGTGGATCAGTGGAGGAAGAAAGATAAATGCCGAAGCTTCAGTAAACGGATATCAGGGTG
This sequence comes from uncultured Gammaproteobacteria bacterium, assembly GCA_964635715.1. Classification (GTDB taxonomy): domain Bacteria; phylum Patescibacteriota; class Microgenomatia; order UBA8517; family UBA8517; genus UBA8517. The sequence goes on from CAZWNZ010000002.1 coordinate 150,458, forward strand.
CAAGCTCCGCAATAGGCAGTATAACCGGGCTATCAATTAACAACTACATTGCAGTGGACTTTTCCAACTATTCAAAAATAATCGATAATTTGGGAGGGGTGGACGTTGAAGTCCCCACATCTTTTACTGATACTCTATACCCTATTGAGGGAGAGGAAAATAATACCTGCGGAAAGACAGAGAATGAGATTAATACACTAGAAGCCCAGTATTCCGATTTTAACCTGGAAAAGCAGTTTACCTGCCGGTACGAAACTATTTCTTATCAACAAGGTCCAGCAACTCTTGATGGAACTGCCGCTCTAAAATTTGTCCGTTCGCGTCATGGAGACAGTGACTTCGGAAGATCCGCAAGACAATTCGCAGTTTTGACGGGGATAAAAAATAAGCTTCTCACTCTACATTCACTAAGCAAGCTTGATTCAACAATAGGGTTGCTTTTTGACATGGTAAAAACGGATTTGACCCTTGGAAAAATTAAGACACTTATGGAAGTTTTTGGCGACGGATCAGCCTACACTACTTCCGAAATACACCTAACTACCGAAAACGTCTTAACGGAAGGTAAATCCCAAGCTGGGGCATATATTCTTTATCCGAAAGCGGGGGTGAATAATTTCAGTTCAATCCAAAGCTATATTTCAAACTCAATTTCAAATTAATAATTTCTAAACAAATCCTAATTCTCCAATTATTTAAATTTATTAGTCATTAAAAATTAGAAATTAGTCATTTAATACATATACGTCCTGCCTGGTTTCACTCACTCCAACAAACTCCCCTTCCCCTTTTAGTATTCTTTCATAGGGTCGACAGGCGTAGCAACCGTCCTTGGAGCATTTGAAATGATTGATTTTGCGGGCTAGCTGAATTCTTTTGGCAATTTTATAAACTTTGTCGTACGATTGCCCCAAATCAGGCAATTCTTTTTTAACAATTCCGTCATCACGATCAAGATACCAATAGGAAGCACCTGTAACTTTTTTTGTTTGAGTATTCTTGGCCAGAAGAAGATAAATAGGAAGCTGAAGCGAATCCTCTTTTTCTTCATTTTTACCTGTTTTAAAATCAATAATTTGAACCGAATCATCCTCCTCTTCATACTTTAACCAATCGATCTTACCGCAAAGAATCAATCCTTCCTCTTCGTTAAGCCAGTAGTTTGGCAGGCCCATTTTTGATTTAATTTTAATTGCTTTTTCCAAAATTGGTCCCGGATTTTCCTGAAGATTAATAAGCATTTGAGTGGCACGCTGCCTATATTCCATTTCTTCTTCATGATTCTTAAATCCTCCTTTTTTACCGGTAATCTTCAACCAAACAGGATCCAATTTTTTAACAAGAGATACCTTAAGACGCTCTTCTACCGGAAGTACTGCCAAAGACTCAATTACCTCATGAACTGCAGACCCTAAAGCCATTGGGGGTGTAACTATGGCCATTTTCCTACCGGTTTTGGGGTTTTTATAAACGTTCCGAAGATAGTACGCGCGCGGGCATTTTAGAAAATCGGAAATAGAAGAATGGGAAACCCAAGTCGCCGAATATTTATCGCCCATGTTTTATTATACAAGAAGTTGCCTACTCACGGACAACAACAGCACTTGTTGATGCATCCCAGCACTCAGGAATCATACTTTTAGGAAATTCTGGATATGGAGATATCTCTACACAATCGATTTGTCCGTTTCCGTCCCAAACAAGAGTCCAAAATCCATTCAAACGTGCCGCATACCAACCGCCCCCAAAACCATCTTCGGAGACAGTTCCGTAAGCATATTCGCCGTCAATTTCCGAAACGGAAACACTCAGATCAGCCGAGCCGCTACTGTATTTCTCATCAAGTACTTCTTTAATTATTGCTGCCAAAGCATCTTCTTCCGAAAGCTGAATCTCCGGACTTTCACCGCTTTGGGCAATTTCTTCCGTATTTGTAACCGAAACTCCCTCCGGCTCCGCAAAATCAGGCAGTCCTTTGTAATAAACAGTAGCTCCTAAGAAAACTATTACGGCGGTTACAAAAACCGCGATGGCATACTTCATTTCGCTTTAGTAATACCAGGTTTTTTAATAAAAAACAACAAAATTCCAAAAACAATCGCAACAATCGAAATCCACAACCAGAAAAAAACAACTTCTCTAATTATAGGTGGAGTGAAAATCACTGCAAATAGAGTTCCTATATTTGTACTCGAGGAAAATTCCTGAGATAAAATTACAGAAGCAACTTTTCCCGCACCTGCTGCCACAAGCAAAATTAAGCCAGACAGTATCGTTGAAATAGCGACTATTGTTAGACGCCTACCCCTACCGATCAATAGATACTGCAGAATAAATAATAAAATTAACAGGAAAAAAGAAACCCCTGTAAATAACCACGACCAAAATCCTAACTTTGAGATTGCCAAAATATCTGCTTCATTAATTCCGGTAATATTAAATTCATCAATAAAATCCGATAATTTTATTTGCTCGGATAAGCTATCCTGTTTGTCTGAATTCGAAACATTTTGAACATTTCTCAATGATAGAGGAATGAAAACAACAATTTCACTTGAGTTATTGTTGGCGTAAAGCAAAAGACTGGTTATATTTTTTTCAAAAAACTCCTTTAGATTTAAAGGTGAAATAAAATCCGATAATACGGTCACGTCCGTGTCCCGGCCACCCACTGCTTCCACCTTTGATATCATTTTGTTATCAATAACTTCCGACACCTGTGAATAAACATTCGCTTTGGCAAAAGTATTTATCCAAAAATCTGATGACATAAACTGAAATCGTAGATTAATAGACAATACAAAAAATAAAAAGACAGGAATTGTCAATATTACCAGTAAGAACTTGGATACAAATTTCATTAATATTTAGTATACAATAAAGTTGATTGAATCCTTCGATAAACTCAGGATTCTTTCTAGGAAAGAAGGTGATAATTTATGGCAGGATATTACGGACATATAGAAGAAGATTCTTTAGAAAATTCATTCTTTCGCAAGGTGCTTTACACAGGTCCTCATTCACAGTTAGTGTTAATGAGTCTTAAACCCTCAGAAGAAATTGGAGAGGAAGTCCATACTGAAAACGATCAGTTTTTCAGATTTGAAAAAGGAGAAGGTAAAGTTGTGATAGGTGGAGAGGAATTTATCGTTAAAGACGGCGATGTGGTTATAATTCCGGCAGGACAAATACACAACGTTATAAATACATCCACATCAGATGCACTAAAGATGTATACGATTTATTCACCAGCACATCATCCGGACGGGACCATACACGAGACAAAAGAAGAAGCAATGAGAGCTGAAGAAGCGGAACACTAAGCCCAGTCGTTAGCCATTTTATTGGTTATTAGAACAGGCTTCCCTGAGTGTCTTCAGATTGCTTTAGTGGATAAGAAAAATCAAGTTTGATTTCGTGGAGTTCGTTCCAGAAATCAACATACTTCAAAATCCCGTCTCTTAGTGCATAATCATAAATATCGCGTGTAATAGCAACGTCCATTTCACAATATTTTTTTAGTTTTGCCAAACTCTCTTCCGTTTTCTGATTCCAATATTTTATTGCGTTTTCTCCGCTATCGTTTTTTGTATTTCCAAGTGTAGCCTTGGCAAGAGAATTTAGGGACATTCTTTTTCCTTCAATTTTTTTAATTTCATTTAAAATATCAAAATGCCTAAGCTTTGGCCAATGGGGTGGAAAATACGGAGAAAGGGCGGGTATATCAAAACTAACTGAATTAAAGCCGATTATGCGATCAGCCTTTTCAAAAAGCTTGAACATCTCATTAAAATCATTTTCCCAAAATGATTGCATCTTACCTTTAATTTCTTTGAAATTATCATCAAGAGTTCTTGTATAAACAGAGGTTATTGAAACTCCCAACTTAGCGGGATCATTATCCTCCACCTCATCAAAAAACCTTTTTGTTTCAGTATCAAATATAACTTCAAATTTCATATTACAAATTATAAGTCCTGAGCGTAGTCGAAGGAAATTACCTCAAAATAATTCATGGTAAGGATAATTCTACTACCAAGAATATGTAGATGTTAAGTGGCTTTGCTTATTTTTTGACTTTATAAACACAAAAAACTAGAATACGGGCAATTATGGAAAAATTCATGGAAATTGAACTTAACCCTCTCAATTTATGCGCAGGTCCAAATATGTGGGCAACGGCAATACATCTTTTGAAAGACAATCCGGAAAAGGTTTTACCCGTTTACATGGAAGATCCAGAAACCGGTTACCACCTTGGTGACTACTCTTTATGGTTTTATAAAGATGGAAGTAAACTTTTTCTTGTGGCTGAAAATTTCAGTTCTCCGGATTTTGAACAGGCATTTAGAATTGGCACTGAAGAAAAATGGCAATTGATCCAGCCGGGAATTTACAAGATTGAAGTCCTTCCACACTGACATCTTCTCATTTAGCTGTCTTAATTGATTGTTCTAACTCTTCCGCCTTTTTTAACACCTTATTTACCAACAGCCAACTTCCCGGATATCTTTTTTCTGCAAAACCTTTTGCTTCCTCAAAAGAAAGATTTTTACCTTCATTGCCGGGTGTATCCATAAAAACATAAGCTGCCAGAAGCATTTCCTGTTTATAGCCATCAAAGATATTTCTATCCTCAAATGAAAAATTCAGATCATTTTCCGCCATTTCAAAGTAATCTGGTTTTTTCTTTTCAGATTCAATCATCAAGGTAAATATAGCTTTCTTAATTCCTCTTTTGCTTTTTCCAAAATTTCTTTCCTTTCTTAAGGCAATCTCTTCCCTACTTCATTAATATAAAAATTCAACATACTCATAACGGATTGAAATGGAGTGCCTTTTCTACGCGTAGAATTTTCCGCAGAATCTTTCATACTTTTTGCAATTTTTGCCGGGTCATTCCAAGTGAACACTTCTTCCTCCAAATCCATTTTTTTACTCCCATAGGTTAATTCCCTATGTTCGATAAACATTCTGAGGCAATTATATTACAATCCTGAGTCATGTCGAAGGACTACTAATTTTTTTCGGTCGTCGCATAATGTTTTGAAGAGAATTACCCAATCTCTAATACTTTTCCTGTAAATGTTTGGTCTCCATTTTTATAAAGAAACAGATCCCCGACTTTACTTCTCAAAATTGCCTCACCTATTGGAGAAATAGGGGAAATCAAATTAAATCCGGCTATATATACGGGGTTTTTAACCAGATATAATTCTTTTTCATTTCCCGACATTGTTATTTTTATATAACAAACAGGTTCTATGCTTTTTGGTAACTCCAGATACATTGATTCTTTCAACTCTGCTTCTAAATTTTTAATTGCCATATGCTTTTGCATACTTAAATTTGCAGAATTTCTGGAGTGCTCCGCATCCCCCGCCGCCGAATAGGAAGAGCTAAGTCCCCCGCTTGCTTCATTGGCTGCGTTATAAGAATTACTGGCAGCACTTCCTGATTTTTTTTCAATCTTTTTTACCTCATTTAAAAGATCTGATATTTTTTGCCTCATTTTTTGATTGTACTACAATTCGGCTTATTTGGAGTTATAATCAAACCTATGGAAGACAAATTTAAAAAGTATACGGATCACAAGACAATCATATCTGTTGGAGCATTGATTTGGAACAAAGGAAAAGTGCTTATGTTAAAAAGATCTGAGACCAAAAAAATTGATCCGGGTGTTTACTCCGGAGTTGGGGGTAAAGTTGAGCCGGGAGAAAGTGTTTACGATGCTCTCATCCGCGAAATTGATGAGGAAACGAGAATTAAAAAATTTAAATCAATTAAAATTTATTCCATCACCCAGCACAGATCGCCTAAAACAGACTGCGAATGGATAAATTTTTACTTTAATGTTGAAATCGAAAAACAAGTGCATATACAGGAAAGCGGGGAGGGAAAGTTCGAATGGGTAAACCCTAAAGAAATTGATAAACTGCCAGCGGTGACCGATCAAAAAGAATATATCAAAATACTTTCCAAAAATCCCGATGCTTTCATCTTAGGATTTTTTGACAATGACAAATCCGGTCACCAAACTAAACACACTATTCACATTTTATAGATATTGGTTTATTACGGAAGAAGTTTGGACAGGAAATGTATTGAGAATACCCCGACAATAACTAAAACAACCTTGATAAAGGTATCACGTTTATTATCGTGCTCACCCACTTCCGGCAAGAAGTCCGAAGCTCCTAAATACAGAAATACTCCCGCCGCGATAGCCAAAAGCCAGGCAATACTTCCCTCAGTTGCATTCGGAAAAAAGTAAAATACAACTAAGGCTCCCGGAATTGTTGCCAAAGCGGAAAGAAAATTGGCAATAAACGTCTTTTTTCTGCTCCAGCCCCTTGATACCAGTACTCCAAAATCCCCTATCTCATGCGGTGTTTCATGGAGAAAAGTGGAAAGGGCAAGTGTTAATCCTAATCCGGGGGATGTTAGATAGGCCGCGGCAATAGCTACACCATCAATAAAATTGTGTATTGTATCGCCAAACAAAACTAAAGAAATCGAAGATTTTTGTAATGTTTCTGCATGTTCCTCATGATGATGAAGAGATGCAAAATATTTCTCAAAAACAAACGATCCCAAAAACGCCAAAAGAACATAAAGAAATGCTTTTTCACCCATTACCTCCGAGGCTTCAGGAACTAAATGTAAAACTGAAACGGACAGAAGCACTCCGGCAGCAAATGGAATCGCATAAAAACTTAAAGTTTTTGACCACTTATACTTAATTAAAAATATAATTCCACCAACCAAACCGGCAACGCTACCGATAAGCGATAATATAATTAAAGCAAAAACAGAATTCTGCATGGCTGTAATTTTAGCAAGAAAGAATACGTTTTCCAACCCTCACACTACTAATCTGCCGTTCTAAAACTTCTTCCAGTTTTTCGTCCGGAAAAGGCAGTATTTCCTCTTTTGGCCAAAAACCAAGAATTTTTAAAAGATTAGAAACAAATTCAAGTCTCAATTTTTTTAGTTTAACCTCTTTTTTCAAACTTTCCATTGAAGTATCCAAAAGTCGATACAGTTCAAAATTTTCCCCTCCTTCATGTGTAATTTTATCTACAACTTCCATCAAGTAGTAGGCTAAAGAAATTTTTTTTACTGAACCTTTAACTTTTTTATAATCGTCGATTGTTTCCACCTCAGTCATAATTCCGATACCCTTCCCATTTACAGCTTGAAAATTGATTTTATTGAAAATTTCAAGGTGTCCTCGTTTTTTGCTTTCGACTTTCCTGACACCTTTTGCAATCAGGGAAATTTTGCCTTTGTTTTTTGTATAAATATCCAAGATTCTGTCTGCTTCGCCAAAATTTCTGCGTTTAAGAATAAACCCCTCTGATGTAAAGCTGTGCGGTATCATTAGAAGTCTTTACTATAATTACAATTCTATTCTAATTTCTTTATCTGTGCTTAATTTGAATTCCTCAATTCGCTTTCCAAGATTGATTGTATATAAAAACCCATCAGTTCCTGGCTGTTTTTGGACAAGAAGATTGTATTCATCGTTAATTTTAAACGGAAGTTTATATTTAAAAGTTACTTTTGATACACCTTCAGGACGAAGCTCAAAATATCCCGCAAAAACAGTTTTATCCAATTCTTCATAAGGATCTGCTGATTCTTTGAGACCTTCGGCAGCAAGAAGTTCACTTCCTTTAGGGACATAAACTCTGACCCAAGTTGGAAGAATGGAATTAAGCCAGCCATCCTGTTTTTCAGGATTTTGATAAGTTATTGTAAGTGTCTTGGTAACGCTTCCGTCACTACCCACCTCAATATCCTGAACAACTTCTTCATAAGCATAGAGGTTGGATTTTCGCCCCCCTAGATTAGCATCATTAATGTGAAGATAGTCTTGCCCTTCCTCTGTATTGGCAATTTTCGAACTCAATCCAAAATTGGAGACAGCCGTTTGAACTTTTTCGTCAAGCATATACAGAAGAACATGTTTTTGATCCAATGAATTAAAGATAGCTTCTACAAGTCCCGGAATTTTTTCTTTGGGCTGCGCCAAAGCATTTGCCATAATAGAATTCATTAAAGGGCCTATTATTGCTTTTCTATTATTGTAATTGGCGGGAGCCGAAATAATTTTTCCGGTCAATGGATCCCAAATAACTGCCCCTTCGACATCAGCAAAAGATTCAAGTTCATATATCACTTGAGCACAATTACATTCATCAACTATTTTTGTACTGAAATTGCCGTAACCGGGAACTCCTATTTCGCCAATTGCATTAAGAAGATTTACCAAAAGATGTGTATCGACAGCAATTATTCCGTCTATTTCATCTATACCTGCTTTTTCAGCAGCCGGAATAAAAGTCTCCATTGCCGTTTCAAAATCAGGAGACCAATTCATATCTCTTAGCCTCCATTTGGAAGACAAGGCATAAGGCCCCTTAATATAATCAATAATAGGATCAGGTGCTTTAATTGAAGGCGTATATTTCGCATCCAGTGTATAAATATCATCACTTGAGACAGGGGTGAATGTGGCATTATCAACTGTCATAATTGAATACCCTGTCATAAAACCGCCCGTTGGTCTTAATTCCTTATCATTCTGGAAAATAACGAAGTAAGTTCTTGGTGAATCCATACCAAGAAGATAAGGTGCCGACTCCAGGAAAGGTTTTGCGTTTACAATATACCCGCTCGCTTCATTAATTAAATCCTGAACACTTTCAATCTTGCTTCTGATAATTATTCCTTTAAATTCTTCAGGATACCTTTCGGCATCAATCATAGATAATTCTGTTTGAACAATTTTTACTTTTTCCGATATTATGTCGATCTGTGGGATAAGATCCGGAATCGTATTAACAATAAAATTAATTCTGTCTTGCGTAGTTTGTTCGCTGGTTTCTGCACCTAAAACATTAGTACCTCCGTTTTTAAATCCAAGCAAATCTGCATAAGGTTCGATCACCGTCAAGACAGTCTCACCCGCGTTTAATCCGGCGATTCCGGCAGATAATATATGACTCCCGTCGGAAATATATTTGCCGGCAAACGGCAAAAATTTCTCCCAGGAAATTAATTTGTAAGTGTTATCTAGTTCAGACAGTGAAAGTTTTGTATTGCCGAGCTCGGTCTTGAGAAGAACAAGATCCTGTGAAGTAAATGTTGTGGACAATACTTTTGCGTTATCCATTAACTTCACTGCTTTTTGGTAAATTAGAAATCCTGCCACTGCATTGTAGATCAAAAACACCAGAAAGAGGGCTAGAATTCCTAAAATAATTAAAACCCAAGGCTTTTTTTTGTTTTTAGGGTTAATTATTTTCTCTTTTTTTGCCTGAGCATTATCAGAGACTACAGGAGTTTCTTTCGGAGCAGTACCGATCTTTGGCACCAAAATGGAATCACTTGCATTATCAGGCTCAATTTTCTTAATCTGTTCTGTAAGATCACCCATGAGTTAATAATACACTATTTCTACACCGCTCCGACACCACTGATCATGGCAATGGGAGTTTTAAGAAGGATTTTAATATCCATTAAAAGACACTTCTTTTTTGCATACTCTGCATCCATTCTGATTCTTTTATCAAAATTTATATTACTCCTGCCCGTCACCTGCCAAAATCCGGTAATTCCGGGTTTGACTGTTTGGGTTTGCTTTACATATTTTTCAGTTCCCGGGTAGCGTATTTGCTGTTCGGTAAGTTCATCTGCATGGTAGGGTCTCGGACCAACCAAACTCATGTCACCCTTTAATACGTTTAGAAATTGGGGAGTTTCATCTATTGAGTATTTTCTTATAAACTTACCAAATTTTGTAACCCTAGGATCATCATGAAGTTTAAAACTCGACCTTTTATATTCGTTGTAAAGTTTTTTGAATCTCGGGTCTTTTGTTAATAGATAATCGGCATTGACAGGCATTGACCGAAATTTAAAAAGTCTGAATACTTTCCCGTTTTTACCGATTCTTTGCATATGAGCATTACTTTTTTCGACAAGAACCGGTCCGGGAGAAGTAATCTTAATAATAATTGCTGTTATTAACATAATGGGAGAAAAAATAATTAGAAGAATAGATGAAAGAAAAATGTCCATTACCCTTTTAATAATGTTGTATAGCATATTTACAGAAGATCTACTCTTTTATCCTCTTTTAATTTTTCCACTATTTTTTTAACCGATTGGGCGTGGCTTTTTGAACAAACAAGAAGAGCTTTTTTTGTATCAACAATGACTACATTATCGACATCAACTACCGCTATTAATTTCCCGTCAGTATGAATAAGCGCATCTGTTGTATCAATATTTATTACTTCGCCCCCTTTTTCCTCACCGGTAATTATTACATTTCCGTCGGTGTCCTTAGGTAAATTTTTCCAAACTTCATTCCAATCTCCAATATCAGTCCACGAATAATCAGCTATTATCATATAAAAGTTATCGGTTTTCTCTGAAATGGCATAATCGACTGAAATTTTCTCAAACTTCTTATATTCTCTTGTTATTACCTCTTTTTCATCAGGCTTCCCTAGATGTTCCTGGATAACTTTTATTCCCTCCGACAATATGTGTGCATGAATACCAACTTCCTTCAAAAATGTATCCGCTCTCCAAACATAATGATTGGCATTCCAGAAATAATCTCCGGACTCCGTATATTTCTTGGCCAATTCAAGCGGCGGCTTTTCTACATGAGCATCTCTTTTAAAAACATATCTGCCTTCCGAAGACGCCACTTTTTTACCTTTCTTTAAATGACCAAGGCCTGTATGAGGATATAAAGGCCTAATTCCTATGGCCATCAAGCAGTTATTTTCGAACGAAAACTTACTGGCCGCCAGCATAGTCCTTTCATAATTAAGTTGGGGTGTAACAAAATGGTCGGATGCGGCATTAATAATTACGGCCTGAGGGTCCTTATTCAAAATATAAGCCGCTCCTAAAGCATGAGCCGCAGCGCTATCCTTCCTTTCCGGTTCTACAATAACATTTTCAACAGGTACTTTTGGCAAAAGTTTTTTTATCTCGTCTCCATAGGCTTTAGTTGTCGTTACTACAAATATCTTTTCCCACGGGAGCATTTTATTTAACCTTTCTCCTGTTATTTCAATAAGAGTCCTGCCGTTGAATATTTTAAGAAACTGTTTTGGAGTTTTATTTAAAGATTTTGGCCATAACCTTGTACCTCCGCCCCCGGCCAGAATCAATGCATATAAATGTTTTTTATAATCTTCCCCTTTCATTTTTTGTATTTTAGACAAAAATCCAGGAATTTTCACTAGCTACTAGTGTAGCACCTTTTTGGTTAAATCAAGCAATTCTTTTTGAAACACTTTTTTTGAAAACCTTCTTGCATTCGTCACGCATATATTATTTTTCTTGTCCCAATGATTCAAATCATTAAACTGCCTAATCGTTTTTTCTAAAGATGTGGGCGTTTGTTTGTCAAAAAATATACCGGTTTTGTCCGGAATTACTGTATCCAACGCCCCACCTTTTTTAAAAGCAATCACAGGAACTCCACGGGCTTGGGCCTCCACAGCCACAATTCCAAAATCCTCTTCTTGTGGCATAATTAGTGCCTTTGCGCTTTTGTAGTACTCATTAAGCCTTTCTTCACCCACCCTCCCCGCAAAAATAATATTTTTTCCGGCTATTTTTTTAAGTTTTGACTCTTCCCTACCTGTTCCAACAATCACCAGTGGATAATTTAATTTATTGAATGCTTTTATTGCCAAATCAACTTTTTTATAACCATAATCCAATCTCGAAACTAAAAGATAATAATTTTTTGATTGATAATTGATGATTGATGATTGGCGATTAACTACGTCAACGGGTGGAAAAATTATTACAGAATCCCTGCCGTAATACTTTTTAATTCGTTTTTGAACTTCCGTAGAAATTGCAACCATGAAGTCAGGTCTTCGGGATGCTTTTTTATCTAGCCACCGAAGAAAACTAACAATAGGCCAACTGACAACTTTAAAGGCCGGACCTTTAAAGTATTGGTCATACCCGCTCCAAAGATATCTTGTAGACGTTAAACAATAGCAAATGTGTTTTGTTTTTCCTTCTGTTTTAATATTTTTGGCAAACTCTGAAGTAATAGATATAACCAAATCGTATTTTGAAAAATCAAAACTCGAAAAAGCCAGGGGCATAAGAAGAGCCAAAAATTCATGGTTGGACCTTAAAATTGGGATTCTTTGTAAAAACGATGTGTAAACTTTCGGAAATGCTTTTGCCCAAGGAGCTTTAGCAGGATCGTATACTGAGGTGTAAAGAGGAGCCCGCGGGTATATTTCGTGCAATGCGAGAAGAACGCGTTCCGCTCCTCCCCATTTATTTACCCGATCGTATACTATTGCAACCTTTTTCATAAATTTTCAAAGTTTCTTTGGCCATTTTATCCCAAGAATAAATTTTTACAAATTCTTTGGCATCTTTTATTCTTTTTTCTCTTTCATTTTTATCCATCTCCAAAGCAGTTTTCAACGACTTAGCAATAGCCTCCGGATCTTTAGGATCAAAATATAAAGCGTTATTCTTATAAACTTCCTTCAAGACAGGAATGTTGGAAGCCAAAACCAAAGTGCCTACATCCATCGCTTCAAGCCCGGGAAGTCCGAATCCTTCGGAAAGCGTAGGAAAAACAAAAGCAGTTGAGCCAAGAAGCAAACCGCCAAGCTTTTTATCCGGCACAAAACCCAATAATTTAATAAAATTCTGTGCTTTTTCTTTTTCAATCAACTTATTTATTCTTTGAGTAAAAATATTCCTCGCACCCGAAATTGCCAGAACCGTCTTTTGATCATATTTTGTATTCAATATTTTTATCGCTTTTACTAAATTGCCTAGATTTTTATGAGGGTATGCATTACCTATGAATGAAAAATATGGTTTTTTAATATCAATTTCCTTACTAACGGATATATTTGAATCAAAACCTTCATAAGTAACAACTACTTTTTGAGGATCAATATTGTACTCATAAACAATTTGATCCCTGACTGCACAACTGGGTGTAATAACCCTTATTGACCCTTTTATTGCATGCCTAAACACAGCTTTATAACCAATCCTCTTGATGAAGTATTTAATCGGCGGAAGTGTTGTTGCAGAAAGTCCGACACTTCTATGCATAAGCATGTCGTGAATTGTAACTATATATTTACCCCTAAAGAAAACCGGAACGTTAAAATGAGGAAAGTGCACCAAGTCAGGGTTTTCTTTCTTAATAATGCCGGGTAGTTTAAACTGTTCCACAAAACTGTAATGTCCAAAATCAGCTTCAATTTTTTTCCAATTTTCCGGAAGTTTCAATGAGTCGTAGTATTTTTTGCGAAGTAATATTGAGTATTGATTCTCTTTATCTATTTTTGTTAAACCGTCAATCAAATTCATTACATATCGTCCCAAACCGGTATTTTCCAATCCGTAGAGGCGGCCATCCAGTAGTATTTTCATTAAAGATTAATACGAAGAAAGAAACACAACTCTAATGTATCTGACTATTTTGAACATGTTTATTCCAAAAACCACGAAATAATCAAACCAGATAGGATACTTTTTCCAAAGATTTTTTCTGAAAAATCTTTCCATTGAAGCTACTCCCGCCAAACGGATTTTCTTCCTTTGTTGGGGTGAAACTTTATGCCTCCATTTTGATACCTTACCTTTGGTAACACCTTTAAGGTGAGTTACCGTTGTTTCCGGATAGTAAATAAGTTTGTACCCTGCTTTATTTACTTGATAACAAAGATCCACATCTTCTCCGTCAAAAAAGTACCCTTCATCAAACCACCCAACTTTGTCCAAAATCTTTTTCCACGTTAGGAAAAATGCACCTTGGATGGCCTCAACTTCGTGAGTGGCGCTCTCAGGTATTTCTTCATAATAATATTCTTTAGTTATTCCAAGTGCTAAACGGTTAAAAGAAATTCTGGGGGTGGGAAAACGACGTCTGATGTCTTTATCCATTTGACCGTTAGCCAAAACCAATTTGCATGTAAGTGCTCCAACATCCGAATGCTCTTTTAAATATCTTACTGTTTTAAAGAAAACGTCCTTATGAACTACTGTGTCGGGATTAAGAAATAAAACCATACTGCCTTCAACTAAGGGTCTGGCACGATTATTTCCTTTTGAAAAACCTTCGTTCGGTCCTTCAATATATTTCACCCAGGGAAACTTTTTCTTTATCATTTCGGGGCTGCCGTCAGTAGAAGAATTGTCGGAAACAATTACTTCCATCGATACCTCGTCCATATGTGCTTTAACCGAGTTGAGGCAATCCTCCAGAAGTTCTTTTGTGTTGTAATTTAAAATTATTACTGAAAGTTCAGGTTTTTTCATTTCTTCGCGTTTGTAACATAAATCTTATTCAGACACTCTCCCATTTTATACCAACTAAATTTTTCCTCAACTAGTTTTCTCGCATTTGACGCAATTCTCTTAGCCATCTTATCATCTTTCAATATACATAGTGTTGCATCAATTATCGTAGAAATACTATTTCTAATAAGAACATCTTTTTCGTCTGTGGCGCTTAGGCCTTCCGCCCCAACGGAAGTGGTTACAAGAGGCAGTTTTGCTGCCATGGCGGCCAAGTGCTTTAACCTTGTTCCACCCGGACCCCTGAGAGGAGAAACAAAGACCGAGGATCGATAATAAGCATTCCTTATACCATCTTGATCATCCTCACGTAAATTGTCGATAATTATCCCATCGGATTTGAAAGAAAGAATGTTTTCCGGAATGTGTTGTCCTACAATCCAGATTTTGACTTTGGGATTTATATTTCTTACGGCAGGGTAAACTTCCTTCAATAAAAGTTCTGCAGCTTCAACATTTTGTAGCCATTTGAAATTCGCTATAAAAAGAATCTTGGGACTTTTTGATTTCCATGACTCTTTCTGTTTGAAAAAATCCAAATTAACACCATTGGGAACCAGATCAACTTTCAACCCAGGAACCAGCTTTAGCATTTCTTTTTTATCCGATTCCGAAACGGCAACTACCCCATCTGCTTTCTTCCAAAATCTTGTTTCCCAAAATTTAAGTTTCGCCACATCTATTGATAAAATCCATCTCAAAAACGGATTTTTAATTCCCTCCACATAATGTTTATAAACTAAATATTCTATTGTCTGCTCAACCAGAAGAATGGGAATTTTTGTTTCCGGAATGTGAGGCATGACATAAAAGGTTTCCGCATGTATCAGATCATAATGAACATTTTTAATCTCTTCCTCTACTGCTTTCTTTTGCTGGGGAGAAAGGTTCCTAATAACCAAAAACGGGTATGGTCCAAATCCTGTCAGAAAAATATTTCTTAGTGTCCAAGGGGACTTTGAACGTCTAAACACTCTTACTTTGCTGCAATATTTTTCAAGTTCGGGGATAAATCTTTTTTCTGAGTCGTCTTTGATCAATGAAAATAAAGTAATCTCATGCTTTTTGCTCAAACTTTTTATGAGGTTATAGGAGCGGATTTGCCCACCGGATGAATCCGGAAAAGGCAAGTATGGAGTCAGCATTAGTATCTTCATAATTCAGAATGCAAATCAATAATGAGATATCTGTCAGTTTTCTCAATAGTTTTAAATCTTCCCTCAATCATTTTTGTATCTTTGCTTCCCAAGTCTACCGAAACATAATAGTCAGCGCCTCGACTGATTATATTATCTATCGAATCATCAATTGCCGGCCACCCCCAACGTTTTGTTTGATACAAAAAAGCAGTGTCTCCATTGTATGGAATAACTATCAAGGCGTCTTTTGGTGTAATTTCATCAATTCTTTTACCTATCTCAATCAATTCCGGATGGTTGACTGCATAATTTCCTTTTATTTGATTCCAACCCGTAATCAACATTACTCCGATAGAAATTATTAATATAATTCTTGAGGTAAGTTTATTGAAAATTTGATTATTCCAAAGGTAATAAGAACCGGAAGCCAGCGCCAAAGAAAGAGATGGAATGATAAGTATTTGATAATAGTCATGCATCACATTAGCGTTTGCTACAAAAATAACATAGAAAAAAGAGCCGCCCAGAAAAGTTTGAATAAATAGATTCTTTGTTTTTGTATTTAAAACTCCAAAGATAAAAGGTATCAAACCAAGAGATCCAAGAATAATATGCCCCAATCTTTCTCCAAAAATCCAATACCACCACGAAGGTCTAAATCTGATGAGATTTCCGTTGAAAGCCCATTTATAAAAAGGGATTCCGGCCGGGTAGTTTGCTTCCCACACTCTCCAGATAAAAAGTGGGGCAAAACAGATTAATAAGTAAAGCAAAGTACCGACTATTAAATGTTTATCTTTAAAAAAGTTTTTGATCCCATACTTTTTTACAGCCAAATAAATAATCGGTAAGAGATAAACCCCTAAATACGGTTTAATCAGAAGTGCTGCTGCAAAAAATATTGCAGAGACCAAAATCAGTATTTTCTTACCGCTATAAAAAAATTCAAGAAATGCCCAGAGAGAAATTACCCCAAACATTACCCCCATCGGATCCGGAAGTATCACCCTGGTAAAGTAAATATTAAAAGGAATTAAAAGATAAAAAAACGCACTTAAAATCCCTGTCCATTTGCCGATAATTTTTTTGCCAATCAAATAAAGAAAAAGAGCAGTTGTAACTGCGCAAGCTATCGTAATTAGCCTTGCCCACACTTCAAGAGAAAGAAAAGGAAACGTTTGAAACAGTAGGGCATTTAAGGCATTATAAAAAGGGAATTCAACCATTCTGTAGCCTTCCGGATTATCAATTCCAGATTGGATACTGGAAACATCGTGATATCTTGGAACCAATAAATTAATTCCTTCATCTACATAGATTTTACTAACTGAAGCTGTATCGGCTTGGCGCCAGGAATGCCAATCAGCAATTGGGTTATTAATTTTATACAAACGTACTAAGACACCTAAAATAAGCACAATTGTTAACAAAACATACTCAAAATATTTACTTTTTATAAAATGTATAAATTTATTCTTCATTTAATTTAGACTTGACCAAACTCACGGCACAACCCAATATTAGCCAGAAAATAATTGCCAACTTTGATGCTTCAAATATATCAATAAGAATTGCCGTAGCAAAAGTCCCTGCGACTCCTCCAAACACTCCATAAAGAAAACTTTTTTCAAACTTGCTAAGTTTATCCTTTATTGAAAAAGTTTTAATAAGAATTTTACCTATGCTTAAAAATACAAGAACAAAGGCTGACAGTCCCAAAATACCCGTTTCTCCAAGCATTCTTAGATAATCGTTATCGGTTGCCAAATCGATAGATGAATAACCGGTTCCCAAAATTGGGTTCTTATAAAAAGCACGAATAGCTCTTGGCCATTCTACATTAAGTCTTATAGAAACTGAAACATCATTAACTATCGGTGCGGGTGTGGAAGTGGGCAGGGGCGTTGCACTGGGAATGGTAGTTGAATCAGCTGCCAAAACTGATAATCCTGCAACATAGCCAAATTCAGCACCTGTTGTTATATGCCTGTAAAAAACATTTATTGCCCTGGAAAATCTCACACCAAGCCCCGTAGACATAAACATACATGTCAGACTGATTATTACTATTAAGAACCAGGCCTTAAATTTCTTTTGTAAAAATAATGCAATCGTTATTGCCAATAAGTATGTTGCCTGTGCGGATCTTGAAACCGAATTTATTAAAAGCCACAATCCCATACCCGAAGTTGTTGCAATAATTAGCTTATTAATCCATCCTTTAATTGCAAATAAAGCTCCTAAAAATATTGGGAGTATCAAAACCACAAAAGCCGATAAATCATAGTGACCTGCAAATGTTGAGTTTATGTGTGCTCCGGGAGTCCAAAGAAGAGCTACACCTTTTGAATATTGTTCATTTTGCGTAATAATAATCGGAAAACTAAGATATCGCTGTCCCATTCCATAGACAAAGGCTATTACCACAACTATTAATAAAACTTTAAAATAAAAAACTACACACTCTTTAATTTTTTCGCTAGGAATCAAAAAGTATGTTGCCAAAAAAGGAACAATATACTCGATCCTTCTTGCCCAATGCAGTAAACCTATCTTTAACTGGACGGTTTGAGAAATAAAAGCTCCCGAGATTAGAGAAATAAAGGTTACGACAAAGAATATTAAAATTGCTGTGAATATTTTATCTTTTTTGATTTTCCCGAAATCGGTAATAAATTTCGGAATGAGCATTAAGGCTAGGACTAGCATTAAAACATCCTCTGCACGGATGGCAACATATGTTCCAGGTACCTTAATCAGCGGAAATTTCGGTAAAAGCGAAACCACAATCAATACCGCTGCAATTATATATTTGGATAATTTCTCAGAAAGCAGAGATAGCTTTTTCATAAATTTTTACAGTCTCTTTTTTACCTAGAGCAGTCCAAAGAACAATTCTCAAAGCAACACCAAATTTCAATATTCCCTTAAGAACGGGTATTTTCCATTTTGGCTCGTGTTTTTTGTACATAAGGATTAAATTTTGAAGTTCAAAAATCATCGCCCTCTCACTTCCTGTTGTAACCTGACCATGATGAACGGTTTTCCATGTAGGTAGATACCAAATCTGCCAACCTTTTTTAATAAATCTCGTCGCCAATTCCACTTCTTCCACATACAAGAAGAAGTCTTCATCAAAAATTCCAGCTTCGTCCATGGCACTTTTTCTCATTAAAAAGAATGCACCGGTTACCCAATCCTGTTGATGAGTTTTTTCAAAAAAATTTCCCCCTTTGTAAATCGGTGACCATCCATGAAAAGGATGATAAGGCTTAATCAGACGATCCACTCCCGGGATATCATCCAAAAATGTCATCCAGGCAAATACTCTAAAGAGGGTAGGATAAAAACCTCCTGATCCTTGAAGTGATTTTTTGTCAGAATTCAATAGTCCACAGCTTGAGACGCCTACTTTTGGATGCGAATCCATCCAGGAAATCATCTCTTTAAATATATTTTTATCAATTATTTTCGTATCGTCGTTCAACAGAAGCACATATCTGCCTTTAGCAATTTTCATACCCATATTATTATTCTCGCCAAAACCGCCATTTTCCTCACGTCTTAATACATTAACTTGCGGGTATTTTTTCTTGACAAGGTTGCCGATTTTATCGACAGATGCGTTATCGATAAGAATTACTTCACTATCCAGTCCTTTCAATGCCGATTCAAGTGAATCCAGACAATCAAAAAGATAATCTTTTTTAGAGGATACAATTACTATAGATATATTTGGCACCTTATTCATGTTTTGTTTTAAACAGCTTTATACAAGCATTATAAATGACAATTGCCATTACCGCAGAAGCAATGAAAATTCCTTCTCTCACCCACACATTGCTGGGCAGATATTTTATTATTATTTTTTGTTCCCGAGTTTCACCTTCAATAGTAAAGGCAGGTAAACCACTTTCAGAAAGCGGCTTAAAACCATTTATATATAAGCTTTCTCTAAAAGGATGTACTAATTCCTGCAAGTAAGAACTGCTTGTCTGGTCTCTTATAATAGTTTGGGCATTTTCCGGAGGGTAATTCAGAAGAAGAGTTGGAAGCCTAATCCCCAAAAAATCTGAGTATTCAAACTGATTTTTATACCAGGAAATAACTTCTTCTCTCGAATAGTTAGTAAAATACCCACGTCGAAAAGACGTTTCAAGGTCGGCAGGCTCCTGGGATATAATTGAGTCGGGTGGAGGTTCTGGAAAATTATAATTCGGAAGCGCCATATACGAAACTCCAGCTATACAAAAAATTCCGAATAGAATTCCCAAAATCTTATTGAACATATTATTGAAATAATCTTGCTCTTCCTAATTTATAATGAAGGTCTTTACTTTTTCTTTGACCAATTTCTTTAGCAGGTACACCGCCCACTATTGTAAATTCAGGTACGTCCTTAGATACCACAGCCCCGGCAGCCACTACCGAACCTTTGCCTATTTTGACACCCGGCAAAATTATTGCGCGGGGACCAATAAAAACATAATCTCCAATTTCTACAGGTTCGGTGCGGGCATTAAAATCTTCACTCTCCAAATCATGCTCCGAATTATAAATCATAACTGACGAAGCAATATCTGTGTGATTACCAACTACTAAAGACGATCTTCCGTCAAGAAACACATGATCGCCGATAATAGTATCCTCCCCAACTGAAATACCGGAAGGATCAAAAAAATTTGCCCACATATGAATAGTAGAGCCTTTACCGATTTTCATACCCGAAAGACGATACATAAATTTTCTGAATGTATGAGACGGAACATGAGCTACCCACCTTAAAGTCATTAGTTCAAAATCCAAAATTATATTTGCAATCCTGTTCGCAATTTTGGATTGAATCTCGCTTGTTGTCAGTTCCTTGCCGTTTTTATCTTTCATACTTTTACTAGTCACCAAATTCTAGCCTCTAGTGACTATTTCTAGCGTTTCCCTTGCAGTTTTTTCCCAGGAAAACTTCTTAGCCTGGGTCAAACCCCTATCAACCATTGTATTATACTTCGCCGAGTGTGCCAAAAGCACTTCTTTTATGCCTTGGGCGATACTATCTGTACTATTTGGGTCAACCAATACCCCGGCATCTCCGACTACTTCCGGCAAACTGCCGATATTCGAAGCTACAACAGGAACCCCGCAAGCCATGGCGTTTAAGGTATCTAAGCCAAAACCTTCCCAAAAAGACGGCAGGACAAAAACCCTTGCACCTTTAATAATTGCAGGTTTGTCTTCTTCCAATACAAAATCGGTAAAAATTACGTTTTTCTCAAGCCCCAACTCCTTCACTTTTTCAAATATGTCTTCATACATCCACCCTTTTTTGCCAGCAATTACCAATTTAGTGTCTTTTGCAACATCTTCGCACATTAGAACCTTAGAAAAAGCCTCAATTAGTCCTTTAATATTTTTGCTGGGCTTTAAAGTACCTAGGTACAGAACATAGTCGCTAACTATGGAGTACTTAGTGCCTGCACGTCGCACATCCTCATTGGATATATCCAAATTGAACTTTTGACTATCATAAGCAAGGGGTGTAACGTAAATTTTACCCTTTGCAAATGGATAGTGTCGTACAATATCGTCTTTTGTGCTATTTGATATAGCAAAGATTCTTTTTGATACAAAAATGCTGATGGCACTCCACACTTTTAACTGCCAAAAGTCTTTTTTGCGAAATTGTCCCGAAAACTCGAGGTAACCAAGATCCATAATTGAACAAACTCTGGGTATCAGTGAAATAGGTGGGGTGTAATGACTTGGAGAGAAGAGTACGTCACATACTTTTTTATGTTTAAAGAGATAAGGAGTTAGTTTGGTCAGAATCCAAGCACCACCCCCTATTATGGTTTTATACTTAAAGCAGCTTGTCTCTTTCGGCATGTCATGCCTAGGCGTGTTTTTAAGAAAGACTATAAGTTTATGTTCATTTTTCCACTCGTCTTGTAGTTTCCACATTCCCCAGAGAAGTTCGAAGGCATAAGTATTAACCCCCACCTTCTTTTCCACATTAGCTTCGTTGCCATCTATACCGATTATCATATTTGTTGACTCTCCTGATACACCTTTAATGTTTCTATGGCGGTTTTCTCCCATGAGAATTCTTTAATACGTTTTTTCCCTCTATCTACATATATTTTTGCGCCTCTTATGACTTGGGAAATTCCATCCGCAATCGAGTTGGTATCAGTTGGATCCACCAAAATCGCTGCATCTCCTGCAACTTCCGGCATAGAACCAATATTGGAAGTTACCACCGGCACACCGCAAGAAAAAGCGTCAAGAATTGGGATTCCGAACCCTTCATAGAGAGAAGTAAAGATAAGGCCTCTGGAGCCACTAAGTAAAGCCGAGAGGTCACTTTCAGGAACGTATCCCAGATATCTAATATTCCTCTCCGGTTGGAGTTTAATGTTTGACGGCTTCCCGACAACCAAAAGCTTTAAATCTTTACCCGGTGAGGCTAAACGAAAAGCTTTAATTATTCTTTCTGTGTTTTTAAGAGGAGTTACTCCAATGGAAATCATATACTCTCCACGGACGTTGTACTTATTTTTAATTCTGGCCACTTCATCATCCTGTGTTATGAACAATGATGGTGCCTCCGGTATAACTCTAATCACACTTTCTTCAAAACCTGCCGCTATTAAATCTGCTTTTGTTGTGTTTGAAGGAACAATAATTCTTTTACTTTCCTTTTTGACCCAATAAAGCTTCCTTTTATGAACCTCCAGTATTTTTGGGTGAACCAGTTTTGGGAATTTTAAAGGATAAAGATCGTGTACCGTCGTAACCTTGAATGCACTACTTGGCGGCTCTGACCAATCAGATGTATGGAAAACATCAACCTTGCCGATAAATTTTTCTATTGGGAAAATATGAAGCGTATTCCAGAGGAATTCTTCGGCAGTTGGAGGAATCGGAAAAACTTTTGAACCTGGAAAAACATTCGAGATTTCTGCTCTTCTTCTAAGAGATCCGCCAAAAAGAACGTATTCGTTTTTTTTATCAATAGATAAAAGTGAAGCTACAAGGTTCTTTGTATAAACAGAAACCCCCGTCCCGTAAACTATTTGGCTAATATCAATTCCTATTCGCATATTGTCTCAATAAAGAATATTTCCAGAACTCAACTCCGTTCAAGTTAACTTCCTGAACCTTATTATAGCCTAAATTTTCGATCTTAATCCTGGCAGAATCCCCAAAATCAAATATTTTCCAAACATACCTGGACAACCAAATATTTTCCATCCCACCTTCGAAGTTTTTGTAATAAACAATCTGGTCTCCTTTTTGATAATAAATTAGAGCCTCTTTTTGAGAATTTGAAGGGTAGACAATAGCGTCTTCTCCGATAACCCCTGCTACTCCCCGCCAATTCTCTCTCTGAAACTTTTTGTCAAAAAGATAAATTCCCGACGAGACAAGATTTGTAACGACGGCCAAAGTAATAAACACCAAGGCTTTTTTCCCGGACAGATTAGAAATTCCTTTAGCTACCAATATGTAAAGCGCGGGCAAACAAAAAATAAATCTGAAGTAATAGAGAATCGGAATTTTTATGCTTATTAAAATTCCCACCAAGACCGGAACAATAAGCCATGCAAAAATTACCTTGCAAGGTCGGACCCTTAAAGGTCGTCGCAGAATATTTAGAATATAAGAAACAACAGGTAGGCCAAAAAGTAAAACTGCAGATCCTGCGACCAACCCGTAGATTATTTTGTTATTAAAGCTGATTCTTCCTAAAATAAATTTAACAGGCATTAATCCCAGATTTTTCCAGGAAAGAATTCCTAAAATATTCCACCAGGCACTACCTGCAGTATTAAGTCCCCCACCGATCTGTTTGAAAAAAATAGGCAGCCAAAATCCGAAAACAATAACTAACGGAATATGGGCTAAAAACATTTTTTTCCATTCTTTACGACCCATTATCCAAAAAACAGGCAATATTATAAGAGCTACATAATCTGTCATTGCCAAAAATGCCAAGGTAAATGAAAAGCCAATCCATTTTTCCTTTATAAAAAAATATACAAGTAGAGAAACTAAAAATGCAGCAAGAATATACATTCTGGCTTCCTGTGAATAGTAAATAAGAAGCCCGGAAGTTGAAGCTAAAATTGAAGCAATACTTGCAGTTTTTTGGTCGAATAATTTCTTTGTAATTAAATAGGTCAAATATATTATTCCGAGTCCGAAAATCACCGACGGAATCCTTAAAGAAACTTCACTTGATCCGAAGAAAGTAACCCAGACTTTCATCAAAAGATAGTGAAAGGGCGGGTGAAAATCTGCCGGTAAAAAATCATTGAAAATTCCCGCCAATGGCATTTTGGCAACAAGCGCCGTCGTTGCTTCATCAAGCCATAACGATTGATTTAGAGAAATCAGCCTCAAAACCAAGCCCACCGCAAGAACCATCAAAGTGAAGTATTTACCACTAATAAGTCGATTCATTGATATTCATTTCCCCCCTTTTCCAGAAATCACATACTCCAAAATCCCCATAATTATTCCCAAATCATAAACTATTTTAAAAATTACAAACTCCAAACTTCGATTCAAAATACCTTTATATAAACCAATTATCAAAGAAAACGGCAAAAGCGCTCTAAATATTGCAACGGCGTAGCCCAAAGCACCCACTTTATATTTTCTTTTACCAACCCATTTAGCATGTTTGAATATTTCTGAAAGACTGCTTGGATTTTTATGATAGAAGACAGCACCGGGAGCAGCTATCGCATCGTAGCCCAGTTTTCTGCCTAAAGACCAATCATCATCGTAACCTCCCGGGGTAAATCCGCCCGCTTTGTCAAATTCGCTTTTGAGAATTGCTCTAAAAACCGGCTGATGATCGGGATAATTTTTGGGGTGCCTTCGGCCTTTTTCCCATCCTTCATTTATATTCCAACATTTTGACCAAAGGTTATCCCAATTGGAAACAATTTCCTCTTTACTAAATGTACCCTGTGTCCCACGAAGCTTTGGCGAAGTGGGGTTTGACGATATCGGTTCAGTCAACTTTTTCAGGAAGTCTTTTTCGAAAGTCATATCCGCATCAACAAAAACAAGTATTTCTCCCTTGGCTTTTCCTGCCCCTAAATTTCTTGCCGCCCCCGCTCCTTTATGGTTCTGCTTTAAAATTCTTAATTCATAATTCTTAATTCTCAGTTCAGACAAAACTTGAAGAGTTTTGTCTACGCTTCCGTCGTCGACAACTATAATTTCAAAATCGGTCAGGGTTTGTTTGGACAAAGAATCCAGACACTCAATTAACACTTTTTCTTCATTATATGTAGGAATAATTATTGATATTTTCACTTTTGTAATTTATAGATAGCGTATCCTCGTCCAATATCAGACAATAAATTTATTTTGTACGGTCCTCCGGCATTTATTTCCCAAACATCAGACTGTTCAAAATTATAATCTTTTTGGGACAGCACATACAAAGAATCCGGATGTTCATAATCAATCTCGCTTAAAGGTTTCTTACCATACATAAATTCAAGGTAATACCTGAAAATGTAAGCTCTTTTATCAAAATCCAACACTTCGACAACATTAAAATCACCGCTGGCGTTCTCTGATATTATCTGCGAGGCTTCTTTTATGTTTTTGGTAGTTAGGCCTTCCGGCATTCCTGTGGGAGTGCTAAAAGATACTTTCGGAGAGATTAAATTTAAATATAAATATGTAACCACTACGGCTGTGGCAAAAAACTTATTTAATCTGGACAATACATACGCCCCCATAATGGCAAAGGTCGGCCAGAGAGGCAGTAAATAGTAATAGTTAAAACCGGCATCACTTGCACCCTTCAGTGTATCCAAAGTGTATTGCCAAAGTGTCTGCAGATGGTAAAAATTGTGCCTCAGATCAAAAAGAACCATCGGCAAGTTACCCAAAACCACTCCTAGTGCAAATACAAAAACGTCCTTTAATTTGTTTTTACTTTTGAAAAACACCATCAAAAACACTATTCCGGCAAATGGTGCAAACAAATATTGCAAACTTATACCCAAACCACATAAAAGACCTAAATAAAAGACACTTTTCTTCTGCTGTTTTTTATAAAATGACCAAAGAAAATAAATTATGAGGATGCCGACCAGAGGAAGATAATTCAAAACCCAGATGAAAAGCGAGTGATAAATCATTACATCGCTAAATAAAAATAAAAATGCAGCGACGGTTGCAATCTTATTATTAAAAATCTTTTTTGCTGCCCAATAAACGACAAAACCGGTTAACAAATTCAGGAGTGTAAAAAAGGCAGTTATTGGTACGGGATCATAATTCGAAACTATAAGAAGCGGGATGAGTGAGTAATTAAACATTGCCCCCGTGAATAGTTTGTGTCCGTTGCTGTCTGTCCTGAAATATTCCTGACCCAGAAGAGAAAATTTGTCGTTTATATAGTTTGCCGAAACCGTGAGACTTCTGGCCTGTTCCGACCAAAAAGTAATTCTTTCCGGAAAATTATAAAACCTAACGGCGAAGGCCAAAATAAAAATTATGACCAGAGGCAGACTTTTCTTATTTATTAATTTCTTTAAAAAGGTTGTCATACTTTTTAGCAATATCATCCCAAGAAAACTTTTCCGCCTGGTGTCTTGGTTTATCTCCCCAATCGCGATCCAGTGCGGATTTAATCGCTCCGGCGTAAGCCTCCGTGTCCGTAGGGTCTACAAAAATTCCGGCATCTCCGACAATCTCACGTCTTATCGGATCATCCCCTGCTACAACAGGAAGTCCCGATGCCATTGCTTCCACCATCACTATACCAAAAGATTCCGAGGATCTAGAAGGAAGCGTAAAAACATCAGCCGAAGAATAAATCTCCGGCATTTTTTCAAATGGTACGCTAACCATCTCAAATCTTTCTTTACCAAGTTTCTTTATTCCTAAATCATAAATCTCATCTCTTATATTTCCCCCGCCTCCCGCAAGTACCAACTTAACACTTTCCAATTTTAATACTGCATCAATTGCCAAATTTAATCTTTTTTGTTCGGTAAACGCCCCAACTGCAAGTATTGTCTTCACCTCATTCTTAATTCTTAAATCTTTATTCTTAAATCTATTTAGATCAACACCGTTTGGTATATATAATGACTTGACAAACGGATTCACCTTTTTTGCCCAGGACAATGCTTCTGAGGAAAGAGCGACAAATGCGTTTGGAAAAGAATATAAATTAACCCTGTCATCCCAGCCCATTCCGGACTGTCCGGAAACAATCATTTTTCCTCCCGTTAGCCAAGTAATTATTCTAACAATAATGACCTGAAACCTTCCGTTCGTCGGAATAACTACATCATATTTATTTTTAATAAGATCTAGATAATTAATATCGGCAATAATATCTACCTTATGGTTTTTGGAAAGCCGATTACCAAGCTCAAAAACAAAAGTTTCAGCTCCTCTATTAACTTTATTTTGATATTTATTTAAAAATGCAATTTTCATCAATTTTTTGGAACTAATATTTCTAAACCATCCACTTTCTGACTGATTTTATAATTTTCGGTCACATAATCATATACTTTTTCAGGAATATAGCTTGAAAGTCCGGACACTGTATATGGATAGTAAACAACTAATTTTGGCGGATTACGTTTCAAATCTTCTACCATTTTTTCCTGAATTCCCGGCATTTCCATATACCAGGAAAGCTGAGGCACCCAAGGATCTGTCGAAGGTAAAGTATCTGTTAGTGCATAGATATTGTCCCAAAAGTTGAGTACAAAAATTCTATCACCTACCTCTGTGCTATATTTAACATAATCTACTACTTTGGTAACCTCGCTTTCATAAAATCTTATTCCTCCTTTAAAATCTCTACTAAAATATTTTGCTGTCAAAAAAAGACTTCCGAGAATGTATAAAAATATTAGAAATCTGAAAAATATTTTTTTACCGTCATTCAGACCACTAAAAACTTTTCCACTCGCAATTGCCAAATAAGGAACAGCAGGAAGTATATGAAAATACTCAAACCTGGGATATGCCCCCATCATCCCAGCAATAGCCCAAAGAAAGAGACTAATAGTTAATGGTTGGTGGTTAGTTGCTAACTGTTTACGACCAAAGGTTTTGGAAATTAGGAATAGGAAAACGGTGAATGGAAACAAAGCCACTACCAGATTTTTCACCGTAGGAAGCTGGATTTGCCCCTGGGCTTTAGGCAAAGTAAAAACACCGAATTTTACCGCCCAATCCCAAAAGGGGGGTAAAAGGTTAAAGATAAAAAGTAAAAGGACAAACGGAACTGCAACAACTGTCGCGCCCAAAATAAATTTTCCAAATACCTTGCAGGGTCGGACCTTTAAAGGTTGTCGCAGAATATTTTTAATCATTAGCCATTTGATATCCACCATTTCGGCAGCGATTGGTATCAAAAACCAGACGGCGGTTTGTTTTGATAAAAATGCCAGCGCCCAAAACACTCCCGCCCACACCCAGCGCTTTCCTTTAACAAAATAAAATGAGCAAAAAGCCAAAACTCCCATGTAAATGTCGAACCAAAGGCTGTTTCCGTCGTAAAATAAAAGCCACAAGGCATATGTAACAAGTGACAGGTAGGCAATTTTTTTGCTCCAAAGCTTTCTTGCTACAAAAAATACCAAAACATCAGAAAGCAAAATCAATCCCCAGGTAAAAAATTTGAGTGTGATGATGCCGGCTCCGAAAATTTTGTAAAAAAGCGCCAAATCAAAAATTAACAGAGGAGTATGGGCTATTGCCATATTTTGATAAGGAAGCCAGCCTTTTGTAATTAGATACGGCCAAAGACTCATTTCCGGCCAGGC
>CAZWNZ010000002.1:178911-200102 GCA_964635715.1 uncultured Gammaproteobacteria bacterium
ATCCCGGCTTTTCCTAAAAAGCCAAATATTTTTTGGGAAATACCGGCATTCTTATTTTCCACTTCCCAAAGAGAAGACGCATGCAATACTTCGATCTTCATTTTTCTTAAATATTTAATTAATGAACCCACATATGGTTCGATTGTTGTGTCCCAATCAATTTCATATTTTGCAAAGTCGGTAATTGGTGTAACTTTTTTCCAATCTAAATTTCCCAACGGAATTAGGTCACTAACAAAACCGGTCAAAAGCTTAAATATCCTGCCTCCTTTAAACGGCGGTGACGCCCTGTTTGGTGCTCCGAAATTCGGCGCAGCAATCAATAATTTTCCGCCTTTTTTTAACACTCTTATCCCCTCTTTCAAAACTTTTTCGGGGTTATCTAAATGTTCAAAAACGAACGCCGAATAAACAAGATCAAATTCGTTGTCATTGAAGGGCAATTTTTCCAAATCCCCTACTCTAAAATTCAAATTCGGATATCTTTTCTTGGCTAAATGAATTGCCTTTTCACTTATGTCTATTCCCAAACCTTTCTGCCCCCTTCCAACTAATTTGGATAGCCTAGTCCCCTCGCCGCAACCCATATCTAAAATTGATTCGGAGTTGTCGGAAAGTTCCAACAGTTTTTTCATAGCCGGATGGGAAAAGTCCTGACTTCCCTTTCCCGCCAGATTATAATATGAATCCTCCGACCAAACATCATTATTTAAATCTTTTTTATATCCTCTAGATTTTGACCCTATGTGCAACATTATTATTTTTAAAATTTTGAAATTGTATAGAAATTAGAAATTAGAAATTTTGCTTAGTATCCCACCTTTCCTGTCCAAATTTTTCGTTTTAATTTTCTTAAAGGAGTTTCCAAACATGCTCTTAACTTAAAAGATTTACTCATCACTTCCCAGGGGCTTTCGGGAAATTCCGGTTTTTCTCTGAAAAAAGCCTCGGGATAATAAAAGTCTTTCGGAAAAGTAAGACCAAATTCATATTTCAATTTCTTTTTTCTTTTAACGACTTCGGTATCCTTCTTACCACCCGCCCTTCTTAGGTTTGTGGTATGAAGATAGGGAGCCTCAACTAATTTAATTTTATCCACATCTCTGTTCTGAATCATAATACCCTCGCTATCTGCCCATCCCATTTGCCCGTGAGGTCCAAGAGCCCGAAGTCCCGGAATATTTCTATTAATTGCCCGCAAATTGTAATGTCCCACGCGACCTGCAATTTCATACTTACCGGTACACTCCGGCTGATAATGATAGATGTCTCCGACCAGATTGATTGTGGGAACCACAATCGACTCAAGTTTGTCCCCATTTTTATTAATTTCTGCCACAACTTTTTTGATGGAATCCTCCCACCAGATTTCATCCGCATCCAAAACTAAAAACCAATCCGAGGAAGTTTCCTCAAGCATTTCCTGACGGACGGCAGTAAATTCCTCAGCAGTGTTTTGAAGTCTCTGCCTCAAAACTATTTTTCCCGGCCATCTTTTTTCTAGCTCTCTTTCTATCTCCAAACTCTCGTCCGTACTTCCCGTATCCCAAAGAAGAACTTTATCAACGTAGTTGACAATACTCGACACCGAATACCAAAGCCAACGGGCCTCATTTTTAACAAGAGTATGAGCGATAACAGATTTCATAATTTCTAATTACAAATTACAAATTACTAATAAATTCTTAAACTAAATAATTGGGGTTTGATTAAAAATTAGAAATTCTTAATTAGTCATTCCTGTTTCCCCAATAATGTCTAATTACAACCACCCATGTATAAATTGCTAAAATTGTATAAGAAATTCCTAAAGTAATAGTTGGTCCAATAACCCCAAATTTCGGTATCAAAATCAAATTCAAAAGAAAGATTAATATAATATGGACAAACGAATATATCCCGATATAAATTGTCTTTTTCATAGAATAAGTGATGGCAGTGACTGATGGTACTGTAAAAAGATAAGGTATCGTTGCTGCCGCCAATGCCTGAAAAACAGGAACAGAATCAATATATTTATCACCAAAAAGGATAAGAATGAATGGTTTTGCTATTAATATCCAAAGTACAACTCCAGCAGCAAGGGGAAGAATGGCAACAAGTGATTTAAGAAGATACCTTTTCTCGGATTCCTTACTTCCAAAACTCGCAAAGCGTGGTGCCAAAACCGATGAAAAACTACTAACCAAGATTGTAAGAAAACCTGCCAAGCGTGAAGGGATTGCGTAAAGCCCCGTAGCCAAAGCTCCACTCAGGCTTGCCAGCATTTGCACGTCAAGTCTTCCTGAGATCGATGAGACGATTCTATTTACCCCAATCCATCCTGAATATTTAAGCAAATTTTTGTATACATTTTTTTGCGGCTCAGAATAAAGAAAGTCTTTTTTGACAAAGACGGCAATCAAAATTGCCTCAATCACAAATCCAACACCAAATGCCCAAAAGGTCTTGGACATAGTTAAACCACCAATTATATAAAAGGCAAGGGCAAATAGAAGTCTGGCGAGATAAAAGGCGTTATCGATAATCGTTGAATGAAGGAACTTCTTTTTTGCCTGAAGAATATGTGGAAAAAACATGTCCGGAAAAAGAAAAATTGGAATAATTGCTGCCCAAATTGCCATTTTAGGATCACTGCTGGCCAAAAATGTCTTTGAGACAAATGGCGCAAATATGGCAACTATCACAGACACTCCCAAAACTATAAAAAGTCTAATCAAGAATGATGCCTTGATATATTCATCGGCCTTTTTATGCTCACCTTTTGCAGTATGGTCTGAAACAAAATTAACAACCCCCGTAGATATGCCTATATCCGACAAAGAAGAAAGTATCACCACAAAATTCAAAACGGCAGAAAGAACTCCAAAATCATAAACGCTTAAGGATCTGGCAGCGAAAAGAATAAAAAGGAATCCCCAAAAGGCTGACCCCAGATTTCCGGCAAAAAGGATAAATGTATCCTTGGCCGTGGCCGTAAAAAGCATATCTTTTACACTAATTACCAATTTTCTCACTCAACTATTTTAACACTCTCAAGGCCATAATACCCGGCCAAACATGAAGAAACCCATCCTTTATTGTCAGTGAAGCTATCCAATTCCCCAACCGGCTTTATATTGTGGATTACCGGCAAGTTTTTTACTTCTTTATCCCAAGCCGAGGCATATGTTTTAATTTCACTTCTGACACTGCTCCAGTGTTCGTAAGTAGATTTGGTTAAAAGAATTGAAAAGATCAGGCTTATTATTACTGCAAATTCAACTGTTAATTTGTGTCCCGCAAGTTTTGTATTTTTAAACAAGTTACACGCAAAAACACATCCCGCATAAAATTCCAGAAGAAGTGTGGTTGTGGCGATAAATAATGTGCGTTCAGGTGGAATTATGGACATCGAATAAAATCCTGACCCGACAACTGCGATTGTGGTAAAAATCATTGAGAAAAATAAAAGTATGGCTACAAGTAAGGATTTTTTTGGTGATACTTTTAGTTTTCCTCCAAAGGTAAATACTGCCAGAAAAATCAGTAATAAAGAATATAAAAATGACCTAATTGAAAACATTCTTAGAAGAAACCATTTTGTTCCTAAGAGTGTTGATTTGACAACAAATTCTAAATTCTCCGGTTTTGTTACCGAAAGCCCCCTAGCAGTATTGCCCGGAGCGAAAGACATTAACACTAAAGAAGTGAGGATACCCAAAAACCCAGCCAATGCAACTGCTAAATACTTTTTCTTGTCTTTGGAGTTTATCAAAAATAAACTTAAAATAAGAAAAAGAATCAAGACGACTCCTGCCAGCGCAAAAGCTTCCGAAAATCCGCCGGCAATAAACATTAAAAGAAAGGATAAAAATACTTTCTTTTTTTCATTCTTTATAAAAAACCAGGATAAAAAGAAAAATAGAAAGACAAAAGGAATTGTGTAGTTAAGCGAACCCGTTTGCCAATAAAAGGACTGAATTATATTGGGAGAATTAATCAGCATTAATATTGCAAAAAGTGATGCGAAAATAAATTTCCCAAAAAATATTTTTTTTACACTGACAATCAAAAGGGCCAATAAAATTGGCGGTAAAATCCTCACAACCCACGGACCGATTGTTTCAAATACGTCCGTAAGAAATACTGCCGAATATCTCCCCGTCCAACTATTCCACCAGCCAATTTGCGCTCCCCAAAAGCCGTTTTCTTTTAAAAATGCTGCGGAGCAGAAGTCGTCTACCCAGTATCTGACAAACGGAGAGGTTGTAAAAATAAAATAAAGCCCGGTAAAAATTAAAATTAGATATGGGAGATAAACCAATACCTTTTTTATCATTCTTTAATTAGAAGTACACCAACAGCATTTTCGCGCTCGTAATTGCTGTCCTCACTAATTTTATAAACACCTTTTAAATTAAATTCTTTGGCAATTTCATCGCATCCGGCACACTTCCATTTTGCTTCATCTTCCGGATTTTCAAAAATCATTCTCCAACTCTCCCCCATATAATAGTTATCGTCGTCCATTTTGTAGCTTGTCAGATAAATTGCATCAAAAGGTACTTCCCCTGTCTTTTCATCGATAATCATTTGCGGTTCAAGAGGAAACCAAACGGTTTTTCTTTCCCCATACCAGCTACCCCAAGTATCGAGATTTGTAATAATTACGTCATCTACATCAGTATTATCTCTGAGAATATATGAAAGTTCTGCATATACGGGAGGCTTCCCAACATTGTGAGTCTTCGCCTCAAATCTGGAATCGAGCAGAAAAACCCCGACTGTTTGCCCTACACCAAAAACTAGAATTATGAATGTAGAAGCTAGTATTTTGTATCTGGTATTTAGTATTTGGTGCTTGGGATTTGGGATTTGTTTAGAAATTAGAAATTGGTAATTAGATATTATATTTACTAATGTTCCTACCGCGATTATGTATACGAGTGGAATAATGGGGTGCAGGTATCTATAAAACGGAATGCTCGCAGCAGTCACCAGGAATGTAGCTAGAATCATGAATGTAGAAGCTAGTTTAAAACTCTTATCTGTACTACCTTTTGGTTTGGAAAACAGTCCGATCACAAATAAAGCAAAAAAGTAAGGATTAATAATCTCCGGAAGGGCTTTGTAAAAATTATAAAGATTGTAGAAAATATTTTTTAACGTTTGGGCCATTCCCCCACTTGCAACTGCCGCACCTCGAAGCGTATCGGATGCAACAGAACTTTGGTTGAATGAAGATCCGATTCCTCTACCTATTACAGAATAAAGAAAATATTTTCCTCCATTTGGAAGCAAAACAAAATAGTCAATCAAAATTCCTGCAATCAAAACTACCATGAAGTAAATCAAGGCTTTTTTAGCTTTAAAGTTAATCAGTAACCAGTAAATTATTATTCCAATGATATATATAAAAGCTTGTGGACGCGTAAAATACATTAAAATTAAAAATAAAACCGTTATTACATTTGCCCATTTTTTCTTGATCGATGCACAGTATAAACATGCCACAATTTCAAAAATAAAAGGGGATTCGGAAGCACCATTAACGGCATAGTGAATCATGTCATAGCTTGCCCCAGCAGCAAGAGTGGAAAGTGCCCCAACCAACTTGCTATTGAAAATTTTCTTTCCAAGAAAATAGACAAAAACCAAGGTGAGAATGAAATATAAAAATGATGTGGCGATAACTGCAAAATCAGATACACCAAATATTTTAAAAAGGGCAGCAATAGAATAAGGCATTACCGGAGGTGTGGATGAATAAGCAAAAATTTTGTTTTTAATCAGTTCAAAAATATTTGAGGACCAAAAAGTGAATCCGCTTCCAAATTCTAGACCATTAAGTAAGTTTCTCGCGATATCCCCAAATTTAGCAGAATCAGATAATTGTAAAAATGGAAAAACACTGTTCATTGTAATGACAAATTCTTTTTAAGATTTAATCGCCTCCATCTCAATTGTTGTACCCCGTTTTCTAAATATCTTATACAAATATTTTGATATTATGTACGAGAACGGCTGAATATTTCTGATAACGGCTGGTAATAAAGCAGTCGATTCAAAAGATTTGATCTGAAATCCTAAATCCGTAATTAAGCTTTGAAAATATTTTATTGGATAAAAGTTGATGTGTGTTGGGTCGGTGTTGTAACCCTCTTGGTACTCCGCCGGGGCAAAAAGGAATAATCTTCCTCCAGTTTTTAGAACTCGGTAACATTCTTTTAGCAGACTGTTTGCCTTACTTCTCGGTACATGCTCAATTACTTGATAGCAAAAAACTGTATTAAACGAATTATTATTGAATGGGATCTTATTTCCATCATAATAATACGTCTCTAAATTATTTTTCCTTGCCTTGTTTATGGCATATTTGCTTATGTCTATACCAACAACTTTTTTATAGCCTCTACACTTTGCTTCCTGCATAAACAACCCTGTAGCGCACCCCAAATCCAAAATTGGTTCTTTAAATTTAAATTTTTTAAAAAAAATACTGAAAATATTATGGTGAATCAAATCGAATCTTTCACCTTGCTTGATGTAGTAATTTTCCGAATATATATTTTTGTAATCGATATTTTTATTTATCATATTATCAAACTGAGTAGATATATCTTTTATGCGATCGTCTAATCGATAAGCTTTTTTTGCTTTTAATTTAGCTGCTCTACCCATACGTTCTTGCAGCTTAGGATTAACTATTAATTTTTCTATGTTCTTCGTAATCTGAATTATGTTCCTAGGTTCCACCAAAAACCCATCAACATCATCAGTAATTAATTCTGCTGCACCACCACCATGACAACCCAAGGGAGGCTTTCCGTGTATCATAGCTTCCATATATACTATTCCCAGCGCCTCATCCCAACTTGGAAGTACAAAAACATCCGAAGCTTTAAAATATGATTGTGCTTCATTATTCGGTATAGCACCTGTAAAATAGACATACTTCTCAAGCCTATTAACTCTGACAAAATTACACAAATTATCGTACTCTGGTCCAGATCCAATAATAACGAGGAATATATTTTTATATTTTTTTACAAGCTCGTTAACCGCCTTTAAAACATATATCTGGCCTTTCCGTTTTATTAGATTACTGACTGACAGTATCACAAATTTGTTTTTAATTTTGCTTTTTACTTGTGCCGGCAGCTCTTTTATTTGATTAGGAATTTGGACACCTATTGGAATCGTGATGATGTTTGCTTTTGGAGCTATGAGTTTTAGCTTTGATTTTACTGTTTCACTAACTGCAATCACTAAATCAGATGCTTTTATACCTTTTAATATTATTAATCTTCGAGCCAATGAATAACGAGGTGTGTACACATCCCCACCGTGCACTATTGTAACAATTTTTGGTTTAGGAAATAATTTGTCTGCTATCAATGTAGCAACGAATCCATCAGGGAATGCTTGATGCGCATCTATCAAATCAAATCTCCAATCCGAAAAGACTTTTTTAATTAAACCCACCGTGGCTAAAAAATATGTTATCGCGTCGGTAAAATACAAAAACATACCAGGAAATGTGAAATAACGGGGGTGATAAACCAGTATCGATCCAATCTTCTCTTGTTTTGGAATCAACGCATATTTGTAATAAGGGTTTATTCTTTTTAATATCTTTGGTGCAAATGGAACCGGTGCTATCACCCTGACTTTATATTTTTTACCTAACTCTACCGCACGTTCAAAAACCTGATTACCCAAATAAGGATAGATCTTATTAGGAAACATGTGGGAAAGAATCAAGATCTTTTTTTTCATCACAAATTATATTTTTTTGTAAATATAAAAATCAGAAAAGGAACCGTAACGATCATCGTTTTTTAAGGGGAACTTGTTTGTGATTGTTTTATAAATCTTCCATCCAGATACATTTTTATCAACCCACTCAGAAAAAAGTCTATGTTTTACATGCACTCCTTTTGTAGAAAAATTATCGTTTGTATTACTTGAGTATATGATAACAAATTTGTTAGATGAGTTAAAAAGATCATGCATATATCTTTCGAATACACTATCTTCAATTAGGTGAAAAATAACATCCAATGATAAGGACAAATCACCTTTAAATACACCGGCATTATCTGCAAGTGCTTTGCCGTTATATAAATAAAAACTATATTTTTTATTTTCCTTAAATTTGTTAATGCACATTCCAATGGCGGTAATGGAAACATCTAAACCAATATATTTGGGGTATTTTGCTAGAGATAATTGATTACCATCACCACAACCAAACTCTATAATGGATTTTATTTTATTATTTTTTACAAAAGAATTAATAATTTCGGCCTTATGTTTAGCCAGTCTGCCATAAGAGCCATTACCAGAATTATTACCGCTTGCATATCTTTTTTCCCAATATCGAGCCGAACCAGGAAAATGCAACCTACCTATTTTGTTTAGAATGAAATTTAATACGTCAGAATCAGTTACTGATTTAAGCATAATGATTTACTAAATTGGCTATTTCAAAGCACCCAAAAATAGAACTAACTTATCAAGAGCCAAGAAAATTTAAAATTCTCTGGGATACAAACCCCACGTCTTGTAAACTAAGAAATGGATTGCATGGCAGAGACAAAATTTCATTGACAAATTTTCTGGCAACAGGTATTTCTATTTTTTTATATTTACCATTAAACATCGGCTGATCCGGAATTGTAACTGGGTAATGAATTAAAGATGGGATTCCATTCTCCGCCAAATACTTTTTAAGTTTGTCTCTTTTCTCAGTTTTAATTACGAACAAATGAAAAATTGAGTCTTCGAACTTTTGGGGTAGTACTATTTCAACGTCTTTAGCCCCTTTTAATTTTTCCATGTATTTTTTTGCAATTTCTTTTCTTTTTTCATTATCCTCATTAAGAAATTTTAGCTTTTCTCTAAGAATTGCGGCTTGAAGTTCATCCAAACGGCTATTTAAACCAAATCTCGTATGAACATATTTGCTCTCCTGGCCATAATCTCTAATTTGGTAACATATTTTGGCCAAATCCGAATTGTTTGTGGTAATTGCTCCTCCGTCTCCTATTGCACCCAAATTTTTGGTGGGATAAAAACTATAGCAAGCCAGTTCCCCAAAAGTTCCGACTTTTTTGCCGTTCAACCTGGTGCCGTGCGCCTGAGCCGAATCCTCAATTAAAAACAAATTATATTTTTTACAAATCTTTTTAATTTCTTTAACATTTGCGGGTTGTCCATAAAGATGTACAGGTAAAACGGCCTTTGTTTTTTTAGTTATTGCACTTTCAATCAAATCTTCATTTATCTGCCCATTTTCTTTTACGTCAACAAAAACCGGAGTTGCACCGACTGCCAAAATTGCCAGCGTTGTGGCAACAGCAGAAATCGGAGTTGTAATCACCTCATCCCCTTTTCCGACACCCAAAGCCATCAGGGAAATTTGAATTGCTTCAAGCCCGTTCGCTACTCCGATACAATATTTAGCTCCACAGAACTTGGCAAATTCTTTTTCGAATTCCTTTACTTCATCGGACAAAACATATACACCTGAATCTAAAACTCTTTTGGCGGCAGAGAGATATTTATCTCCGTGGAGTTTTGCTTCTTTTTTAAAATCCAAATAATTAACTTTTTGCATAAGCATTTAAAAAATCATCATAACTTCTAACATAATCTTCGGGTTCGTGTTTTTTGCTTGCCAGAACCAAAAGTATAGTATCTTTTTTGAAATCCTGCATCTCGTGCCAAACACCCGGCTCAAGAAGAACACCTGTCTCTGGTTTATTCAAAAGCACTACTTCTTTTTTCTTGCCATCATCCAAAACAATTTTTATCGACCCTTGTATACAAAAAAGTACTTGAACAGTTTTTTTATGGGTATGGGCTCCCCGAACAGCTCCAACAGATACACCTTGGATGAAATAAACTCGTTTGATATCAAAAGGTATTTCGGGAGTTTGGAGTTGAGTCAAAGTTCCATCCGTAGTAAACGAAGGAACTTTTATAAGTTTTATTAATCCATTTATCATTTGAATATCCCCTTAATCCTCCAATAAACCGGGCCTAGGTATTTGGCAAGTTTGTGCCAAATAATCATTTTTATATCTTGTTTTGATTTGTCTATTTCAAAAGCCGGATCAAAACTTTTAATTTTTAGATATTGGGCATCCAACTCTTTCTCGTAAGGTTCATAAATTAAGCGGACGGTTTCTTTTGGCAAGGTGTAACCCAAAACTCTGCTGTAATGACCTGCTCCCAAAACCTGAAACTGGTGAAAGTGATAACAAATTAGTTTGTCATTATTTATGTATACATCTTTATTTTTACTGGTAACTCTATATTGAGAAATATTCCAGGGGGCGACATCCACTCCCAAATTTTTTGAAATAACCAAGTCATTTCCATACAATTTTGGCCATTCATTCAAATATTTTTGATCCCCCAGTTTATCCCCTTCCGGCTTCCAGTAACACCAGTCGAGACACTGTTTTCTCCATCTTTCCAAACATTTTTTTC
Source organism: uncultured Gammaproteobacteria bacterium (assembly GCA_964635715.1). Classification (GTDB taxonomy): domain Bacteria; phylum Patescibacteriota; class Microgenomatia; order UBA8517; family UBA8517; genus UBA8517. The sequence goes on from CAZWNZ010000002.1 coordinate 189,394, forward strand.
CAACCGAATCGTTTTTAAAGACATTAAAAGCTACATTGAAACGCCCCGCTGTCGTCTCCATTCCTTCCCTGCCCGAAGGAAATCTATGCTCAACGGCCAGTAAAGATCCCGTGCCAATTTCGTTTACCTCGGCATCAGGATTGGAATAAAAGTACAAATCGCCATCCAAGTAAACGACATACTTCACACCTGGAGCTTTTTTCATAATATAAGCAATCCACGATGGAGTACACGTCCAGTAATACTCAACAGGGTGCCTTATAGGCCTTACTGCCAAAAGCTGTCTATCTTCAAAATCTCTCAAAGGCACAACAGTTACACCTTTTAGTTTCATTTTCTTTAAGATGTCCTCCGTATATTTATCAAATGCCAATACCCAAAGTTTGGTATTGGGATTATGTCTAATTAATGAAGCGTACATGGCAAGGCCTTTTAGCAAAAAGCACTTATCAAAATATGTACAATAAATTATACTTCTCTTCATAATAATCACTTGATGATAACAGAAAAACAAATTTAAAAGTAGTGATTATTTCTTTAAAACAATTATCCAACCCCGCGGGTGTGTTTTTAAAATTCCATCCAAACCGGAAACAAACAAAAGCAGGGGACTTAGTATAACATTTAGTAAAATAAGTTTTTTATTGAATAGATATTGTTGTATTTTCACCATATATCGACTTACAAGATAAAAATACCCTTCCACGGAAACAACTTTCAAACCGGCGTATTTTGCCAAAGAAGTTATGTCTTTCCTGGTATAGCCACTTCTCACATGTTCATACTTTTTAGGTTTAAAATTCTGATCTTCTTCCTGCTCTTTCGAAAGTGCAGTACCCTTGATCGGGACTGATACAACTAAAATTCCATTTTTGTCTATATACCTTGCCAGCTTCTTTAGTACACCTTTGTCGTCTTTTATGTGTTCTAGGACTTCAAGGCATATCACTTTATCAAACTTTTCTTTACCTAAATTTAGCTTTTCTAAATCTGATACTAAAAATGTATCACTTCTACCCAGATACTTATTGATCTTTTTTGCGCTTTCTATCCTGTTTTTACGAACATCGATACCAAAACCAGTCGTATTGAATTTGTTTCCAAACTCTTGTAGATATATTCCGTTTCCGCAGCCCGCGTCTAAAACTTTTTCATCCTTCTTCAGGTGAAGTAGTTTTTCGACAATCAAATATCTTCTTTGGCTGGCAATATCTGGATAACCAAACAAGAGAAAGTATACTTTTGATAAAAATAACAGGGGCTCACTTAAGCTTGGACTAATATCAAGACTTCCGATCTGCGCCGGGGATAATTTAGAACATACTCTACCGTAGTTAAATATGATCATATTTTTTCAATCAAACTATTTACTATTTTTTTAAATCATTTTGTAGAAAAAGGTATGTTCTTATTAACATTAATCTTATCCATCCCATTTTCAACATATTGTCAAAGTACAGTACATCTTTTGTTTTTTCATATTTCAATTCAGCTGGGTGCATCATCGGAAAAGGATTACTAAAATTTTGATAATATGTCTGCAATGATACGTTAGATGCGTTTTTGTTAGCACCAATATTATTAACCATGTTCACGGAGGGTGTCACAAAAAGCATATTATTCTTAACTGCAGCGTAAACAAGCTGCATTGCCCAGCTATCCAGTTTTCCTCTTATGATAGCTTTCCAAAATGTTTCTAAATAAAATTTGTATTTTCTACTGAAAAAATAATTTTTATACTCAGTGGTTTTTGAAACTCTTTCAAAGTCATTCATGTCAGAATGATACAATTTCCAACTTCGCCTCCATAAACCGAAACCCCAGATATCACCAATTTTTGATAAATAATATGAATCTTTTGTTTTAGTTTTATCCGGGTAAAAATTTGTGGCGTTTATAGAAAATATTCTCTTGTCGTTTTTATATTTTTCCAGTAACTCTTTTTGATAATAAAAAAACTCTTTACAAGGCAAGGTATCGTCCTCAAGATATATCCCATATTCCTCTTTTGCAAAAAACTTATCAAAAGCTTCCGGAATATGTTTTTTCAATCCGAGATTTTTATTATGAGTCCAAACGGTTAAATCGCAATCCCAATCAATTTTTGATAAAACGGCTTTTCTGGTATCAATTATTTCTTGTTTCTCTGCTTCGTTTCTGGGGCCATCTTGTGAAACATAAAGCTTTTTTGGTTTAACCCTCGCTATTGCTTCAATTACCTTTAAAGCCGTGTCTTTGCGGTGAAAAATAATAAATAGAACCGGTACGTCAAATTGTTTATTTTTTTCTGTCATTTTGTTTAGTATTATATGTTTTATTCAAAGTTAGGGCTACCGAGTAGACAAACAGTGGGTAAAAGATCATGGCCATTCTGGAGACCGAGTCCGGAATTTCATTCCATGTATGAAAAGTGAAACTAAAAACATAAGTCCCGGCAAACACCATTACCAGTAGAATAAAAACGATTAAATACATTAGATAAGTAGTTTTAATTTTCTTTGTAATTAATGAATATATAAATGCCATAATAAATAAAATGAAAATTGGCCCCCAAGGGCGAACCATGCTTTGGTATAAATAAATTGAAATCTCTGCTAGTTTTTGAAAACTAAAGTATTTTATTATTATTGCAGAACCAGTTACCATCCCCATCACGGAGCTTGACTGCACAGTTGACGATTTGAAACTTTCCCACATTAATTGTATCGGAAAGAAAAAAGCCGCAAAAGTGAATATATCTAAAAACCTTTTCTTAAATATTGATACTAGAATCACCAGCCCAAAAATACCCATCCAAAACGGTTCTGCTGATCTTGTCCAAACAGAAAGCCCAATTAATATTGCCGATATTGTCAAGTATCCTGAAGTTCTCTTTTTGTCCCAAATGTAAAAGTATATAGCACCGAGTGAAAACAAGGTCATATAGGGTAGGTTTGTGTATGCAACCATTGATTGACTAAATACCTGGGGAACAGATATAAGTATTAACATAAAAAGTAGGCTTGTTTTATTTGATATAAATACTCTTAGAAGACCGTAAAATACCAAACCTAACGACAAATAAAATAACGAGTAAATGATCTGCGGGTTTTCCCCACTTGTCAGATAAATAACTGTATGGGATAGAGAGGTCAGAAGAGGATAACCAATATAATTGCCACCATAACTTGCGTCTAAAATACCATTTACATACCCCGTCTGAGCAAAGAGGTGGGCTCTGAAATCATAAAGGGTAAGTGAGTCCCAAATGTAAACCGGCCAATAAAATGTAGCAACAAAGCTGGAACTGATCAAAAAGACAATTGCCGCCAACATAATTTTCTCCAGCAAATCAGGGTGATAATCTTTTATAAACGTTTTAAGATCTCTCCAGTAGTTTATTAAGCTTTTCCTTTCAATAAATATTAATGGTATGGATACGGTTAGAAATATAAAAATATTATTAATAAAAGTAAGTTTCAAACCTAAGAGGTTCGTGCAAAACATTAACAAGGTGAATAAACCAATCCCGAGAATGTAAGAAAGACCAACCCTACCTACAGTATTATGTTTTGGGACAATGAGAAGAGTTAGAGGTAGCCCAATTCCAAAAGTTATAAGAAATACAAATAAAATTGATATTATCATTGTTATATTCTTAGCAATCCATACGGATCGGTGGTGTCTTCCGGCGTAAAAATAACATTATATTTTATTTCTTTCACAGAGTTGGCTTCAGAGTCTTTAATTATTTTCTCATGCGCTTTTATTTCTTGCTGTGGCCAAAGCTTACATTTTCCGTAGTCACATTCCCAATCCCCCCATGAAATCATTATGAATGTTCCTTCAGATAAGGAAAATGTATCGAGAATTTGTTCGGTAGTATTTTGCACCAAAGTTCTCGGATACAAAAAATATCTATCCAAAGCAACGTTTCCCGTTCTCACCCACGGCAAAATTTGAGGAGGTACTATTATCGTAGCGTCTTCCGGAGTATTCTCTCTGACAAAAACCATGTAGTCATAATAGTTACCCCATTGGTTTCGCATCTTCTGATCGTAATTATCATTTAAGTGTAATCCAACATAAATGTCTGATACTAAGGCATTTTTAAAAGTAGCTCCGAAATTAATTACAAGAGTATATGCAACAAAAAAATACAATACCACTTGCCAAAAGTTTGTCTTATTTAATTTAAAGTTGAACCTACTCCCATACTGCACCACGGCAAAAATAGAAACACTGAACAAAAATACATAAACCAATCCCCCTAAACTAAAATGAAATTCTGAAAGAACATAATTTGTATAATGCGATGCTTCCTGTATGGAGAAAAATATGTAGCCCAAACCTGAAACGACGGATACCATCAAATTGAAAATATTGATTGTTTTTAAAATCTTCTTGTTGGATTTTATAAACAACACAACCATTAAACAAAGAACAAAAAACACTTTTGCGTCAATAAAAAAATGTTTTTCGACAAACCCGGGGTATTTGATTGTATCCAAGAGAAGACAAGCGTAAGTAAAAATTATCAATATCGGCAAAATATATGGTTTTTCCAACAACTTTTTAATCTTTTGCATAGCTTCAAGTATAAGATAAATAATTTCTAATTACTAATATCTAATTTCTAATCAATAACTAATTTATGAATTATATATTTATTATTTATTGCACAGGTATTTGATATAATAAATCATGGCTTCAGAATTGCGAAACAAAGTCGTATATTACACGACACCAAGAGGCGACAATCCTGTTAAAAATTTTATTGATTCTTTACCTAACAACCAAAAAACAAAGATTTTTAACGTTTTTAAAATTTATCAAGAATCTGGATTAGTAAGTATAGCGCCGCACACGAAACATCTGACAGGTTCCGTTCTTTGGGAAATAAAAATTAACAGTAATAGGATTTTATATGTTTCTCAAACAAAGACTTCAATATTGGTTCTTCACGGATTTATAAAGAAAAGACAAAAAACTCCATCAAAAGAAATCAAAACAGCGTTGTCTCGACTAAATACGTGGAATAATCTTGACACGTGATTATTTTGAGATATATAATGATACCATATATAATATCATTATGAAAAATAAAATATACACTTTTGATGACCATTTAAAAGAAAGCCTAAAAGATAAAAGGTTTAGGGAAGTGTGGAAAAAGGCAGAACCTGAATATCTTTTAGCTAAAGCGCTTATTAAGAAAAGGCTTGAAAAAAATATGTCTCAGAGGCAACTTGCAAAAAAGACGGGTACTTCACAGGCTGTTATTTCTAAAATTGAAACAATGGATGCCAATCCTTCTTTCAGCCAATTAAATAAACTTGCGATAGCTCTTGATTCGAAATTTTACTTTGGCTTCAAATAAACAATCATTTCGCAGGGTAATCATCAATCCAACTTCTGTTATAATACCCTTGAAATTACGAAAATGAATTTTTTGCAAAAAGCATACCATGGGAATCTATAAAAAATTACTAATTTCTAATATCTAATTACTAATCAATTTCTAATTCCCAATTATTAAATGACAAACAAGATAGCCATAAATATATGAAACAGAATTTGCTACAAAAAGCATACCATAGAGATTTGAATAAAGTTTATAAAAGTTTTTCTGTTGGTGGCGGAGAAATAATTCTTGATAACGTAATTGGAGATATTCCCGATCTCCAAAAATATTTTGAGGATTTAAAAAAAATAATTTCTCCCAAAACAAAAATTTTAATTTCATATCACAACTCCTCATGGGAACCGATTTTAAATCTCGCCTCGGTACTTGGGCTTAGAAAAAAGGTGGGTGTGCAAAACTGGATTACCCGAAATGATTTAAAAAATATTCTCGAAATAAGTGGATTTGAAGTAATTAGTTCTCAAAAAAGATTTTGGGGCATAACGGAAATAACAACGGCAAGAATTAAGAATTATGAATCAAGTATTAAGCAGCAACACTCTGTATCCATTATTATTCCTGCCAGGAATGAGGAAGGAAATATTAAAAAAATAATTCCAAGCATTCCAAAGTTTGGAAAAAGCCAGGAAATTATATTCATAGAGGGAAATTCAACAGATCAAACATGGGAGGAAATACAAAAGGAAGTGAAAAGGACCCAGCCTTCGCCTAGGCTTCGGCGGGTGAAAGCCTTTAAGCAAAAGCTTAAAGGAAAGGCGGATGCGGTCAGGCTTGGTTTTGAAAAAGCTACAGGTGAGATCTTAATGATTTACGACGCCGACTGCACTGTTCCGGCAAGTGACTTGCCGAAATTCTATAACGCATTGGTAGAGAGAAACGGAGAATTTGTTAATGGTGACAGACTCACCTACCCAATGGAAAAGGACGCCATGAGATTTCTTAATAAAATCGGCAACCAATTTTTCAGTAGTGTTTTTACAAAAATTTTCGGCCAGCATTTTAAAGATACTCTCTGCGGCACAAAGGCACTTTGGAAAAAGGACTACTTAAAAATGAAAAAGGATTACTTAAAATATCTTAAAATCGACCCTTTTGGAGACTTTGCTTTAATTTTTTCCGCCATCAAACACAACTTAAAAGTAGTTGAGATTCCGGTTAGATACAAAGAAAGAGTTTACGGACAAACAAATATCAGGAGGTTCTACCACGGACTTCTACTTTTCAAAATGGCCTGGATAGCATTAAAGGAATTCAAACTCTAATTCAGCTTACACTATTTTTGCCATTACCAATCGACCCAGATTGTGAAGCTTATGAAAGAATAGAATAAAAGAATTTGAAGTATATTTTTTAACAATTTTCTCATCCTGCGCCAAAAGTATATCCGAAAATTTTTTGGTAATTGTTCCCGGTTCAATTCTGAAACTTGAAAGATAGCGGGAGGTAACAATGGGCATCTTTACTTTTGCAATTTTCAGCCAAAGATCATACTCCGTAACGAAATTCTTGTATCCGACAAAAGGACCGAAACGCTTCCAAGCCGTCTTCGTGATAAAAACAGAGGGTTGCATCAGGTAGTTCGTAGCTAGCAGTAAGTAGTAAGTATTTAGGGAGAGGAGAAAATTTTTATAGCGTGTAGGCCAGGCCGCAATTCTTTTTCCCTCTGCATCCACTACATTCCCCCTTCCCGCAAACCAAAGTGCGTCAATGTTTAGTCTATAAAGTTTCTCAATCGTTTTGAAAGCACCGGGACGATAAACATCGTCTGCGTTTATATAAGTAAGAATTTTGCCTTTTGCTTTTTTGAAGCCTTTATTAATAGCATCCCACTGGCCTTTATCTTTTTTGGATTGATATTTTATGGTAGACGGATATCTCCTTGAATAGTTATTAATGATTTTAACAGTCCCGTCGGTTGATCCACCATCCATTACTATTACTTCGAAATTTGGATAATTTTGGTTGATTATCGAGTCCAGCGTCTCACCAATATACCTAGCCTTATTAAATGAAGGAATGATGATGGAGATTTTGGGGATTTTTATCGTCATAAAAATTAATTACTGATTTTGAAATTCGTCATTGCAAGAAAGTTATTTATTAACTTTCTTGAGGGCTTCGCGGCGGATCATATCTTCCAACTTTTTTTCCAATCTTTTGGTCCGAAGGTATGCGCTTGCAACCATACTTATAACCAGTATAAAACCTCCAATAACCATAAGGTCAAATACTCTGGTTACTAAAAAAGTGCTGGCGAATTCTCTAAGAAGCTCCGGGAAAATAATTACAACAACAGCAAACGTCCACATAACTACCCAAGCAATTATTTCTCCTTTTGATATTTCACCGCGTTTAAAATGAAGTACAGCGAAATAAACCATAGTAAAAGCAAAAACCAAAGCTATTATTTGTAATCCTATGATCATGTTTATAAATTATATTAGATCGTAAACCTCCACTTTATTATCTCGCCCATTATACCAAATGCATCCAGTATTGTGACACCTTTAACCTTGTCATGATAAATCGCGTCTATTGGAACTTCCTTATACATCAATTTGGATTTGTTCTTTCCAAACCTCGCAATCATTTCTGTTTCAACTCCATATCCGGTAGACTCCCAATAAATAAGCTTGTATGCCTTTTTGGTAAGCGCCTTAAAACCACACAGAACATCTGAAACATATATTCCAAAAAGAATTCTTAAAAGTATTGAGACAACTTTATTACCCATATACCTAATTAGAGGAACACTGTAATTAAAGTTTCTGGCCCCAAATACAGCATCACATTTACCAGTTTCAAGAATCTCAATAAATTTTTTTACATCTTCCGACTTATGCTGATTGTCTCCATCCATAAAAATTACAGCATCTGCACCTTTTGAAAATGCGTAATCTGCCCCTGTCTTCATTGCCGCCCCTTTTCCAAGGTTAATTTTGTGCTTAATTAGCGTCATATTTTTTAATTTTAAATTTTTAATTTTTAATTCGTAGTTATCGGTGCTTCCATCATCTACAAGCACGGTAGGAACTTTATAGATAGAAAGTTCTTTTATTACATCCGCTATATGCTTTTTTTCGTTATAGAAAGGAACAGTGATGAATATTCGCATAATTTCTAATTTTTAATTTCTAATGATTAATCAATGTCTAATTCTCTTTGTACCAGTCGATAGTATTTTTTAATCCTTCTTCAAAGGAGGTGGAAGCAGTAAATCCAAATTCGCGCTTGGCGCGTGTAACATCCAACATTCTTCTTGGCTGACCATCCGGTTTACTTTTATCCCAAACAATTTTGCCTTTAAAACCGGTTAATTTTTTAATCAATTCCGCCAGGTCTTTGATAGTAATTTCAAATCCCGCACCTAAATTCACAGGGTCGCTTTTATTGTATTTTTCTGCTGCTTTAGCAATCCCTTCTGCGGCATCTTCAACATACAAAAACTCGCGTGACGCACGGCCGGTTCCCCAAACAATAACCTCAGAATCCCCTTTCTTTACTGCTTCGACAAATTTTTTGATGAGGGCAGGAATTACGTGAGAGCTCTTGGGATCAAAATTATCCCCGGGACCGTACAAATTTACAGGGAAAAGACATATAGAGTTAAAACCATATTGTTGGCGGTAAGCAAGAGACTGAACAAGCTGCATTTTTTTAGCAAGTCCGTAAGGAGCATTTGTTTCTTCAGGATACCCGTTCCACAAATTTTCTTCTTTAAAGGGAACAGGGGTAAATTTGGGGTATGCACAAATTGTCACTAAGGCAACATATTTTTCAATTTCCATCTCACGCGCAGCCATCATCATATAAGTACCCATCAATATATTGTCGTCATAGAGGGTGGCCGGATTTTCCCTGTTGTAGCCTATTCCTCCGACATTCGCTGCCAAATGAATTATTATGTCACCTTTTTTGGCAACATTAAGGCAATCATCGTAACGCCTAAGATCATATTCTGAATGCTTCGGAACAAAGATACTTTTGGGATTCTTTGCTTTAATTTTTTCCACCAAATGTCTTCCCAAGAAGCCATCGCCTCCTGTTACTATCACACGCTTTCCTGTCCAAAAGTTTGTACTCATATTTTTATGCTACCCAATAACCTCTGGTAAAAACACCTGTCAGTATTATTTCCAGAATAACTCCGACAATTATAATATATTTACTCCCCTTATCCCATCCAGCAAAGGCCGGCAGAAGCGGAAATGCTAAAAGTGCATACCGCGGCATTGAGGAAAAAGTTCCCGTCATGGTCGGAAGGATGAGTGAAATAAGGACAAATATCCAATACGAAAATTTAATTTTCCTGAAAGAAAATATCAATCCTGCTGCAAGAGCGGCGACAACGGCAAATTCCAAAAATGTATTCGCAAATGCCAAACTGGTGAGGTCTAAAGAGAAAAGCATCTTAATGTAACGGTAAACCACTTGGGGCAAGGTTACCAAAGGCAAACTGTTTCTCTCGGCTCCGAAAGCGGGTTGGGCGGTCAAAAAATATATCGGATTTCCAAATGTTTTATATAAATAGCTCATATAGCCAATTAAACCCAATGGAGAAATGGTTAGCCCGACGAAGTCTTTCCAAAATGATTTTGAGGGTTTACGGAAATTGTCTTTATATTTTTTCCAAAGTTCTACGATCAAAAAAATAAATAGAACAGCTCCTTGAATTTTTGTTGCCGAGGCCAAAGCAGCCATAATACCGGCCGGAATAAACTTGTCTTTTTTAACAAACCAAAATGTCAAAACCGTCAGAAGCAAAAATAAAGATTCGGGATAAATTGAACCGAAATAAAAGGCTGTAGGAAAACTTAGCAATAGAACAAGTGAAATCCGGCTTTTTTTTAATCCATATTCCTCTTCCCACAACTTGATTAAAAAATATAAAGCGGAAATAAAAAAGACGGAAGATAAAATTATACCCGTATAAAAATACGAAGGATCTGTGTAAAGACTTATGTCTAAATTTCCCTTCGGTAAGAAATTGAATATTTTGATAAACAGAGGGTATAGAGGGAAAAATGCCTGCGAATACTGAGCGATATAACCGTCCTGAGCAAGCCTTAGGTAGTGGACTCCATCAAAGTTTCCAAATCCCCAAACCCACGATGGAAGACCCGTAACAGTCAAAACCCGGTCAACATAGGGAAATCTGTTACCAAAGTTTGTTATCAAGAATACTCCCGCAAAGGCCGCAGCAAAAAGAATTATTCTCCAGCTGAAAAAGTATCCTAAAACTTTTCCAAATATTTTTTTATTGCTCATGATAAACCTTAAGAGTTTCTTCTGCAGTCTTGGCCCA
>CAZWNZ010000003.1:0-107706 GCA_964635715.1 uncultured Gammaproteobacteria bacterium
AGGTTTTGACGAGATAGCATCTTTCGTAAACTAAAGTTTGCGGTACCCCTTGAGGGAAGATGATATGCTAGGTTCAATTCCTCCCCGTAAAGCGGGGTGTCTTTGAAATCTATCATGAAAACAAAGGAAGTAATGGAAGTAAATGGTGTAGTGACTGCCGCACTCCCCAATACCATGTTTAGGGTTGAGCTTGGTGAAGGAAGGGTTATTTTAGCAACATTGACAGGGAAGATGCGCAGAAATTATGTTAGAGTTTTTCCGGGAGATAAAGTTAAAGTGGAAATGACTCCCTATGATGAAAATAGAGGCAGAATAAATTATAAATATTAAGGAGTAAAAGGAAGACGATATTAATCTAAATTATGAAAGTTTTAAGTTCAATTAAAGCCAGATGCAAAGATTGTAAGATAGTTAAGCGCCGCGGAGTGCTTTATGTTATTTGTAAAAACCCCAGGCACAAACAAAGGCAAGGATAAAAAATAAATACCAATGAGCACCAATAAACAAATAAATACAAATGCCCAATTGATTGGAAATTTGGAATTGGTATTTGTTGGTAGTATTTGTAATTATTAACTATGACACGTATTGCAGGTATTGATTTACAAGAGAATTGGAAAGTAGATTATGCTCTTACAAACATAAAGGGTTTAGGTTGGACGTTGTCTAAAAAGATTCTTGAAAATTCCGGAATTGGTGATAAAAAAAGGGTGTCGGAATTGAGTAGTGATGAAATCTCAAAGATTACCGCTGAGCTTGAAAAATACAAAATCGAAGGAGATTTGATCAGAGAAGTCAGAGAGAATATCCAAAGATTGCAGGTAATCGGTTCCTATAGAGGAATGAGGCATACCAAGGGTCTTCCTGCGAGAGGCCAAAGAACTAGAACTAACGCCCGTACAAAACGCGGTAAAAGAAAGACTATTGGTGCGTTTAAGAAGGAAGTTTTGTCTAAGATGTCCACAGGCAAGGAGGAAAAGAAATAAATTATTTTTAATAAGAATATGGCAACTAAAACTAAAAAAACAAAAAAAGACGTAAAATTGGGAAAAGTTTATATTTCAGCGTCCTTTAATAATACTTTGGTTACAGTTACCAATATGCAAGGAGAAACTTTAGCTTGGGGATCTTCGGGTGCTTCAGGCTTTAAAGGTACCAGGCGCGCAACTCCTTTTGCGGCCACATCGGCAGTTGAGAAGGTTATTAACAAAGTAAGAGCTGAGAATGGTGTCGAAGACGTTGAAATTTATGTTAAGGGTCCAGGAGCAGGACGTGACGCAGCTTTGCGTGCAGTCAAAGCCGCCGGAATTAAAATTTCTTTAATAGCTGATATCACACCGGTTCCACATAACGGACCGAGACCAAAGAAGAAAAGGAGAGTTTAAAAGTGAATTATGAATTACGAATTAAGAATTATGAATAAAAAACAAAAGGAAAGGAGTATGCTAGGACTTTAGTCCTGAGCGAAGTCGAAGGATGGCAAAATACGTAGGACCAAAAGACAGACTTTCAAGACGTGAGGCATTTGATATTTTTAGTGCCGGAGGGAAGCTTACAAGACTTAATGTTCCACCTGGAGTTCACGGACCCAAGGGAACCAGGGGTTCTTCCCAGTATGGTAAACAGCTCAGGGAAAAGCAAAAAGTCAAAAGACTTTATGGAATTTTGGAGAAGCAATTCAGGAGATACGTTGACGAAGCTTTTAAGTCTAAAGGAAACACAGGTGAAGCTATTTTGATAAGCCTTGAAAGACGCCTCGATAATGTTATTTATAGGCTAGGTTTTGCTCCCAGTAGGCCAGCAGCTCGTCAAATTGTTTCCCATAGACATGTTTTGGTTAATGGTCAAAAAGTTAACATTCCCTCGTATAGTGTAAAAATTGGTGATACTGTTTCACTTGATGCTAAAGCATCAAACATTCCTGAGGTCAAAAAAGCTTTAGAGCAAAAAGACTGGAAGCTTCCTTCTTGGTTGGAAAGAAAAGCTCTTGTGGGTAAGATTTCAGAATTACCTAAAAGAGAAGATGTGGTGGAATCCGTTAGTGAACAGGATATAGTTGAGTTCTATTCCAGATAAGCAAAGCTTGACTTGCAGATAAGCAAAGCTTGTCTTTCAGATAAGCAAAGCTTGACTGGAAACGGGCGTAACGAATACTCCTGTTGAATAGTGCCGAAAGTTGGGTTATAATACACTCTAGTCTCAAAGTTGAGGCTGTATATTGAAAGAAATATGAACGAACCGATGTTTGAAATAAAAGTAGAGAAGAAAGATGCAAACTATGGCAGATTTGCGATATCTCCTCTTGAGCAGGGATATGGCCTTACCATGGGTAATGCCTTAAGAAGAGTTCTTTTGACCTCTCTTCCTGGAAACGCTATCACTTCCGTTAAGATTGCCGGTGTTAAACATCAGTTTTCCACTCTTGGTGGAATGAAAGAAGATGTTGTTGAGCTTATCCTTAATTTGAAAAAAGTCAGATTTTCAGGTTTTACCGAAAAACCTGTTAAAGCTACTTTGGAAATCAGTAAAGCCGGGGAATTCACAGCTAATGATATAAAGATTAGTGGTGGAATTACAGTTGCCAATCCTGATCTTGTTTTAGGAACCATTAATAAAGGTTCCAAACTTTCGGCAGAAATAACAATTGAAAGTGGTTTTGGTTTTTCACCAGCGGAAGACAGACCTTCAGATACAATCGGACTTATTCCAGTCGATGCAAGCTATTCTCCAATTAAAAGAGTTAGCTACAAAATTGAGGAAACTCGTGTCGGAAGACTCACTAATTACGACAAACTTATTTTGGAAATTTGGACCGATGGTACAGTAGAGGCTGAATATGCCATCAAAGAAGCAGCTAAGACTCTGATGGGTTATTTTAGTCAGATAGTTAATCCTAAAAAGATAGAGAAAGTAGAAGAGGTTATTGTTGATGACCTGGGAATTACAGGTAAACTATCTGTAGAAGAGATAGGACTTCCTACAAGAGTAGCAAACGCTTTAATCAAAGCCGGATTTGAAACAGTTGAACAGCTTGCCCATGCCAAGAAAGAAGACTTGGTAAAGGTTAGAAACCTTGGAGAAAAGTCCCTCAAGATTGTAGCTGCTGCACTCGGAACAAAAGGTGTTGAGTTCCTCGCTATCAAATAAAATCATATGAACAAGAAAGTGTTCGGAAGAAAACTTTCCCGTAGTAGACCTGCAAGAGAAGCACTTTTTGCCTCTTTAGCCCAAGCCCTGGTCAAGAATGGGAAAATAGAAACCACCCGCGCAAAAGCAAAGGCGGTTATTCCCAGTGTTGAAAAAATGGTCACTTTGGCTAAGAAAGGTGGAATTCCCGCCAGAAGAAAAGTCTTGGCACGACTTGACGGATCAAGAGAAACAGCAGATATTTTATTTTCGAGTGTTGCCAAGGTTTTTTCAGAGAGAAAATCCGGATTTACAAGAATAATTTCCCTTCCGAGGAGACACGGAGACAATGCCGAGATGGTGAGGCTTGAATGGACGGAGAAGATAGAATCTAGTAGCAAGAATCTAGAAACTAGTAAAACAACTGACAAAAAAGACGAGAAAGAAAAAGGTAAAAAATCGGACAAGACGGTCGTAATGAAATCTAAAAAATCTAACGGCTAATTTCTAGTTTCTATTTACTAACGTATGAAAACATTTCAACCGACACCTAAAGATATAAAAAGAGAATGGCATTTAATTGACGCCAAAGATGAAATTTTGGGACGTCTTTCAACCAAAGTTGCTGCTCTTTTGATAGGTAAAGGAAAAGCCACCTTTAGTCGACACATGGATTGTGGAGATTATGTTGTTGTTGTAAACGCTGAAAAAGTTGCTGTAACTGGCAGAAAAGCGTCTCAAAAGAAATACAGAACTCATTCCGGATATCCGTCAGGATTTAAGGAAAAAACATATGCTATGGTAATGGAATTTCATCCGGAAAGAATAATTAAGCACGCAGTTGCAGGAATGATTCCGGATAACCGCTTGAAAAAAGAAAGAATGTTAAGATTAAAAGTAGTTGTGGGTGATGCAAATCCATTCGAGGAAAAATTTAATAAATAAAAATTATGGCAAAAACAAAAAAGATGAGTTACATTTTTGCAGTAGGAAGAAGAAAAGAAAGTTCAGCTCGTGTCAGACTCTACCATGGTAAAGCAGATAGTACCGTAAATGGTATGCCGGCAGAAAAATATTTTCCCGGTGAAATAGCCTCAAAGATTATTGCAAAGCCTTTTGGTGCCACTGAAATGTCTGAAAAATATTATTTTTCTGCAAAAGTTGCGGGTGGAGGAAAAGAATCTCAACTTTCTGCCTTGGTGTTAGGAATTTCCAGGAGTCTTGTTAAAGCCTCACCCGAGAAAAACAGATCCATTTTGAAAAAATTAAATCTTCTAACCCGTGACTCAAGAATCAGACAAAGAAGAATGGTTGGAAAAGGCGGAAAAGCAAGACGCGCAAAGCAGAGTCCGAAACGTTAAACTTCGAAACGTTAATATTTTTATCTCATTAGTCATCTTTTTTGTGTTAAAATACGCATTGACGGAGATTAGTTTAACGGTAGAATGCGTGGCTGGGGGTCATGCGACAGTGGTTCAACTCCACTATCTCCGACAATTGATAAATGAGTTCAATGACGACCCTCGCGACTTCGAAAAGCTTCGCTTGAGGACAAAGCGAGGTAAGACATATGAAATTTAGAATTTCATATTCTCAGCACCCCGACTAAATTTACTTCTTGCATTTTATTTTTCTCCATAGTACAAAGTATCAGTATGGCAAGCAAGAAAAAACCCGAAATTGAGGCTCCAGTTAAACAGGAAGGCGGTGCGGCCAGACTTCAAGCAATCCGCTTGGCCATGGATCAGATTGAAAAACAGTATGGCAAAGGCTCAATTATGAGGCTCGGAGGAGAAGGCCAGAAATATACAATCGACGTTATTCCTACAGGCTCCTTAGCAGTTGACCTAGCCCTTGGTGTTGGCGGGCTTCCTAGAGGCCGTATCATTGAAATCTACGGTCCTGAGGCCTCTGGTAAGACCACATTAGCCTTGGCAGTCGTTGCTGAAGCACAGAAGAAAGGCGGACAGTGTGCATTTGTAGATGCCGAGCATGCATTAGACCCACAACGTGCCGAAATTCTTGGAGTTGACCTTGACAACCTTCTCATGTCCCAACCCGACACGGGTGAGCAAGCTCTGGAAATCACTGAAACTTTAATCCGATCAGGGGCGATAGATGTGGTTGTAGTTGACTCGGTTGCGGCTCTTGTACCACGGGCTGAACTAGAAGGTGAAATGGGAGACTCTGTTATGGGCATGCAGGCCAGGCTTATGAGCCAGGCTCTTCGAAAATTAACCGGTGCAATCAGTAAATCTAAAACAGTTTTGATATTCACTAACCAACTAAGACAAAAAATTGGAGTTATGTTTGGAAATCCTGAAACTACTCCGGGTGGACTTGCACTTAAATTCTATTCATCTGTAAGAATTGACCTAAGGAGAATTGAAGTATTAAAAGACGGCGAAAAAGTAATTGGTTCAAGACATAGGGCTAGAATAGTTAAAAATAAAGTTGCGCCCCCTTTGAGAGTTGCCGAATTCGATATTATGGAGACGGAAGGGATTAGTCGTGCTGGAGGAATTTTGGATGTAGGACTAGAACTTGGGCTTATAGGGAAGAGTGGAAGTTTCTTTAATTATGAAGGTAAACCAATTGCGCAGGGTAAAGAAGCTGCAAAATTATACTTAAGGGAAAATGCTAAAGTAGCTGATGAAATAGATAAAAAGATTCGCGAAATGGTTGCTTCAGGCAAAAAACTTCCGAAGGAAATAGGGGAAGAGGTAGAGGAGTAAGCCCCAATTAACAATTACCAATTTACAATAAATTATCATTTTGATAATTTTCAATTGAGAAACTGTTACTTGGAAATTCAATGAAAATTGGAGGTTGAGAACTGAAAATTTAAATTATGCCTGAAGTAACACTTCTAAAGCCCCAAAAGAATGGAAAAAGAGTAAATGTTTACCTTGATGGTGTTTTTGGTTTTGGAATAGACCTTGATAATTTAGTTCTCTCCCATATCAAAATCGGTACAGTATTAACCGATGAAGAAGTAGAAAAGATAATAAGAAAAGCTGAATTCCAAAAGACCCTGGATAAACTTTTAAGATTTGCCACATTTAGACCCAGAAGCGAAAAGGAAATTGACGATTACTTTAAAAGAAAAAAAGTTCATGAGAGTATGTGGAAAGATTTGATAGAGAAACTTCAACATTTTGAACTACTGGATGATGCCAAATTTGCAAAGTGGTGGGTGGAACAAAGACAAAGTTTTCGGCCAAAGGCAAAAAGAATCTTGAATCAAGAATTAAGAATTAAGGGTATAAAACAGGAAACGATAAACAAGGTACTCCAGGAGACCCCTGTCGATGAAGAAAAGATGGCCAGGGAACTTCTTGCAAAAAGATCATATAAATGGGAAGGGCTAGAGCCCAGGGATGCCAAGCAAAAAAAATTTCAGTATTTAGCTGGGAAGGGATTTGATTGGGAAGTCGTTGAAAAAGTGATCAAAAAAGACTAGAATAGCTGTAAGGGTTAAAGAATATGGTTAAATTTGAGCTTACATCAGCTTCATTTGCCAACTGCCTAATCTAGGGCAGGTCTTCTTTGATTCTAACAAAATTATGACTACACAAGACGAATATAAAGATAAACTATCCAAGGTTGCAAAAATGACGGCTGATGAGGCTAAAAAGGCGCTTTTGGATGAGGTTCAGAAAGATTTAACCGGTGAAATCGCCAAAAAAATTCGTGCTGCTGAGGAAAAAATTAAAGAAGAAGCTCACGAAAAATCCATAGAGATACTTCTTGATGCAATGAAGCACGGTGCAACAGCCTATACTGCCGAATACACAGTTTCTTCTGTTACGGTTCCCAATGAAGACGCTAAAGGTAGAATCATTGGCGCCGGGGGCAGAAACATCAGAACCTTTGAAAAAGAGGCCGGAGTTGAAATAGAAATTGACGAAACTAACGAAATCAGACTTTCCTCATTTGATTCAATCAGGCGTGAAATTGCCAAAAGAGCTCTTGAAATCTTGATAAAAGACGCCAGAATTCAACCTTCCCGAATAGAAGAAGTAATTAGACAGGTCAGAAGTGAAATGGAAGAAGTACTGCTAGAGGAAGGAAAGAAAATTACCCACGAGTGCGGAGTTTATAATCTTCCGGTTGAACTTATGCGTATGATTGGTAGATTCAGATTTAGAACTTCTTATGGTCAAAATCTTGGAATTCATACAATTGAAGAAACAAACATGGGAGTTGCAATTGCAGAAGAAATCGGAGCCAACGCAGATGTTGTGCGACTTGGATGTCTTCTTCACGACGTTGGGAAAATTATTACCAACGAAGAAGGAAACCACATTGAGTTGGGTGTAAATTTACTTAAAAAATACGGGATTCCGAAGGAAGTTATTGCCTGTGTAGCAGAACATCATGAAGACAGGCCTTTTAGTAGCAATGAAAGCGTAATCGTTTGGATGGCTGATGCTATTTCCGGCAGTCGTCCTGGTGCAAGATATGAGCCTCACGAAGATTATGTTAAAAGAATGAATGTGATTGAAGATATCGCCAAAGGTTTTCCAGGAGTAGACGTTGCTTTTGCTTTTCAGGCCGGACGTGATGTTAGGGTTATTGTTAACCCGAATGAGGTTGATGATGACAAGCTAACAGTTTTGGCTCATGATATTGCTAATAAATTGGAGAAAGAGGCTGAATATGCTGGGCAAATTAAGGTTTCCGTTATCCGAGAGGTAAGGGTTACTGAAACCACTTCAGCAAAATAAAACAGCTTTCTTGACATTTATCAATTATTGCCCTACTATCGAGACAATATGACAAAAGCAGAACTTCTTGATCAAGTTGCCAGAAAGGCACACTTGACCAAAAAAGCCGCCGAAGAAGCTATCGACGTTTTTCTTGATGAAATCGGGAGAACTCTCAATAAAGGTGAAAAAGTTGTTCTTTCAGGTTTTGGTACTTTTAGGGTTATCTCCATGAAAGGAAAGACGGTAAAAATTCCAAAAACTGATAAGATGGTTTCTATTAAGGCACATAGACTTCCCAGGTTTGCTCCAGGTAAAAAGTTAAAAAGACAGGTAAGCCGATAATAGTGTAACTTTTTTCGTTCCGATAAAAAACTCAAGAGATAAGTCAGTCGCTGATTTTCAATTGTCGGCTGCAGCTGTTACTAACTGAAAATTGTAAATTGTTAATTTTCAGGTGTTATACTAGGGCTATGGACCGCGCCATTATTGTTGACTCACTTATCAAAAATTTTGAGGTTACTCAAAAAGAACCCGGTTTAACAGGTGCGTTTAAATCACTTGTTTCCCCAAAGAAAAAAAATATACACGCTTTGAAAGGGGTCTCCTTTGCTATTCAACCGGGAGAGTTGGTTGGATTTATAGGTCCAAATGGAGCCGGCAAAACAACAACCTTAAAAACTCTGTCAGGCCTTCTTTATCCGACAGGTGGTTTTGTCGAAGTATTGGAATTCAATCCTTGGGACAGAAACCCTGAGTTTTTAAAACAAATCTCTTTGGTGATGGGTCAAAAAAATCAACTTTGGTGGGACCTACCGGCGATCGAAACATTTGAACTAAACCGTGCAATTTATGATATTCCGAGACGTGTTTATAATGAAAACCTAAAGGAATTAGTAGACCTTCTTAGTATTGGAAAACTGTTAAATACGCCGGTAAGAAAACTTTCTTTAGGCCAGCGTATGAGAATGGAATTAACTGCGGCTTTGCTGCATAAGCCAAAAGTTCTTTTTCTCGATGAACCAACAATAGGGCTTGATATAATAGCTCAAGCCAAAATACGCGATTTTATTTACGATTACAATATTAAGTACGGTGCAACAATTCTTCTTACTTCCCACAACACGAATGACTTGGTAAATTTAGCCAGGCGGGTGATCGTTATTAACGACGGCAAAATTCTTTATGATGGAGCTTTTGAAAAATTGATTTCTCAATTCGCTACAGAAAAACTTATCAAGGCAAGACTTTCGAACGAAGACAATATTTCGGCTTTGGAAAAAATTGGAAAAATTAAAAGACTTACTTTTCCGGAAGTTGTAATTTCGGTTCCAAGATCGGCTGCGGCAGTGGCTGCAGCTGAACTTTTGCAAAATTTTCCTGTAGACGATTTAACCATCGAAGAAATTCCAATAGAAGAGGTAATAAGGAAAGCTTTCAAAAGTGAATTAAAATAATGCAAAAGTACCTCTCAATTTTCAAAATCTCTTTTGAAGAGGAATTTACCTACCGGCTGAATTTTATTCTTTGGAGAGTCCGTAATGTTTTGCAAATACTTCTAACATATTTTCTTTGGAGCACTGTTTATTCTGATCCAACAAGACAAATATTTGGCTATGACAGGACAAAGATTTTAACTTATATATTTGGAGTGATGATCGTAAGAGCTCTGGTTTTTTCTGCGAAAGCGATGGATGTCAGCAACGACGTGGCAAGTGGGGACCTTTCCAATTATCTTCTTAAGCCCATTGCTTATTTTAAATATTGGTTTACAAGGGATATTGCCAGTAAGGTTTTAAATTTAGTATTTGCCTCATGTGAATTTATTATTCTTTTTCTGATTTTTAAACCGGAAATTTATTTACAAATTAATCCTATAAATTTTGCCGCCTTTTTATTAAGCATAATACTGGCAATACTTATTTATTTTTTAATACTTTTTATTCTTTCGTCTATTCCTTTTTGGGTGCCGGAAATCGGATGGGCCTCACACTTTCTTGTCACAATTGTTATTGCAGAATCTTTGTCCGGCGCTCTTTTTCCAATTAATATTTTGCCACAAACGCTTCAGTCGGTAGTAATGGCAACACCATTTCCATATTTGATATATTTTCCAATTGAAGTTTATTTAGGAAATATAAGCGGCTGGGGACTTCTGGGTGGTTTATTAGTTAGTATTTCCTGGGTTGGTGTTCTCTGGACAACTTTAGACATCATTTGGAAAAAGGGACTGGAAGTGTATCAGGCTTTTGGGAGATAGAAAATAATGTGGAAAAAACTTAAAAAATATTTGAAAATTTGGTGGAAAATGAGTGCCAATTCTTTTTCGATAGTATTAGGACAAAAGCTTGCGTTAATAACGTTTTTAATCGGCAAGACATTCCGTTTCATAATTTTCTTTGGATTTTTGTTTTTTCTACTAAAAGGAACGGGAAATCTGGCCGGATATTCTTCTGATCAAATAATTTTCTTTTACCTAACATTTAATTTTATTGATGTAATGGTGCAATTTTTATATAGAGAAGCTTATAAATTCCGTCCGATGATTATAAAAGGAGATTTTGATCTTGTGTTGGTTAAACCCATTAGTGCCCTTTTTAGAGTTTTGATGGGTGGAGCTGATGTAATTGATCTTATTACAATTCCACCGCTTGTTATCTTGCTTTTTGTTTATGGAGCTAAGCTTCATCCGAATTTCATTGGCATTATTGGATACTTAGCACTTTTGGTAAACGGATTTTTAATTGCCACGGCTTTTAGTATTGCAATACTTGCCTTGGCAATAATTACTTTGGAAATTGATCATGCAATCATGATTTATCGGGATCTTACAAATTTGGGTAAATTACCTGTCGATATTTACAAAGAACCACTTAAGAGTTTTATAACCTACCTAATTCCTGTTGGTGTGATAATGACGTTACCTGCCAAAACATTAATGGGGTTAACAGGTCTTTGGGAAACGCTGGCTGCATTTTTGGTCGGAATAATAAGTATTATTTTGGCAGTGAGATTTTGGAAATATGCTTTGACAAAGTATACTAGCGCAAGCAGTTAAAAATGAGAATTAAGTTTTATAAATTGAGAGCTCTTTGTTTGCTTTATATAATCCGTTTTTTTGCAAGCATTTTGGGAATAAAAGCTCCACCTGTAACAGCTGTTGCGGGAATTATAAAAAAAGAAAACAAAATTCTTTTTTTAAACCTTTCTTACTTTAAAGGGTATGGTTTACCTGGAGGACATGTCGAACCTGGGGAAAATTTGGAAAGTGCTCTTATAAGAGAAGTAAAAGAAGAAACCGGTCTTACAGTAAAATCCTTTAGTATTTATAAATCATACGCATCGAAGTTTAAAGGGATTTATCAGATAGTGGTGGCATACCTTGTCGAAGTGACAGGTACATTGAAAGAATCGGATGAGGGGAGATTGTATTGGCTTGATCCAAAAGAGGCGTTGGATAAAGTTTATTACAAAGATAACGAATATATTTTGAACGATTTATTAAAAACATGAATAAACTCCTTGTAATTTGTGGGCCGACGGCGACAGGAAAAACCAACCTTGCAATCTCCTTAGCAAAAAAAAATAATGGTGAAATAGTTTCGGCTGATTCACGCCAGGTTTATAAAGGTTTAAATATTGGAACCGGTAAAGATCTACCTAAAGGGGCAAAGATGAAATATCTTTGGATAAAGAAATTTGGTTATTTTGAAATCAAAGGAGTAAAAATTTGGGGATATGATTTAGCAGACCCAAGACATAGTTTTAGCATTTCCCAATACTTGAAGTTTGCAGAAAGAATTATTGCCGATATTATTAAAAGGGGAAAAATTCCAATCATTGTCGGAGGAACCGGATTTTACATAAAAGGAATTATTGACGGAATCCCAACTGCGGAAGTTCCAAAGAATAATCGCTTAAGAAAGAGCTTTGAAGAAAAAAGTGTAGATGAACTTTATGAAAGTTTGGCAAAGATAGATTCGATAAGAGCAGCAGAAATGAACAGTTCTGATAAAAGAAATCCCAGGCGTCTTATTAGAGCGATTGAAATTGCTACATGGAAAGTTACTTTTGGAAATACAGAAAACCCCATTATTAGACCGAATTATAATGTGTTGCAAATAGGACTTAAGGCAGATGAAAAATTTATCGAAAACAAGATTGAAAAAAGGGTAACGGAAAGATTTAAAGAAAAACTCAAAAATGAAATTGCTGGTCTGTTAAAAAAACATGTTGATTGGAGCACTCAATCTATGAGTTCTATGGGTTACGGTGAATGGAAAGATTTTTTTGAAGGAAGAAAATCAGAAGTGGAAGTAATTAGAAATTGGGAAAAGGAAGAGAAGAAATATGTAAAACGTCAAATGATTTGGTTTAAAAAAGACAAGAGAATTAATTGGTTTGACGTGGCAAATAGAGATTATCCCGAAAATGTGGAAGAAATGGTTAAAAAATGGCATAATAGAGATACATGATTAAGAAAATTGAAATTTCCCACAAGACAATAATATTTACTGTTGTTTTTCTTTTGAGTCTTTGGCTGTTGTATTATATTCGCAACATAATTTTTCAACTTTTTGTAGCTTTTCTTTTGATGACTATGATGGAACCTCTGGTAAAACTATTCGGAAAAATTAAGATACCCAGAACATTAGCTGTAATAATTACTTACATTTTGGTAATAGGAATACTTGGGGGAACAATTGCTTTGATCGCTCCGGCTGTTGTGCAACAAACAACAAATTTTATAAACGCTCTTCCCAATTATCTTTCGAACTTGGGAATAGATTCTCTGTCGGAAAATTTTGCAACTAATATTTTGGGCATGTTCGGAAGCATATCGGAAAAGGCTTTGAATCTGACAGTATCTGTCTTTTCAAATGTATTTTCGGTGGTCACAGTATTGGTATTTACCTTTTATCTGCTTCTTACTCACAACAGTCTGCAAAACCAAATAAGACTTTCGTTAGGTGAAGAAAAAGGTAATAGAATTGGTACATTGATTAGTGAGATAGAAGAAAAACTTGGTAAATGGGCAGGTGGACAACTTATTTTGATGTTGGCGGTTGGGATGGGAATATATCTTGGGCTTTTGCTTATTAAAATTCCCTACGCTCTTCCATTGGCATTATTAGCGGGATTGTTTGAGATAGTTCCTGTTCTGGGACCGATCGCAGCGGCCATACCAGCTGTTCTTATTGGTTTTGGAATATCACCCCTTATGGGAGTTGGTGCAATTGCCGTTGCGTTTTTGGTGAATCAATTGGAAAACTATATCTTGGTGCCAAAGATTATGCAAAAGTCAGTAGGCGTTTCTCCACTTTTGGTACTTATTTCAATAACCATAGGGGCAAAATTGGCAGGAGTAATGGGGGTAATTATTGCCGTACCTTTTGTAATTATGCTTCAAGTAATTATTAAGGAGTTTTTAAATAAAGAATAACTCCATCTAGACTCGGTGAACCTTTTTAGTAATTCAACAAATGTATGGATGGAGTTATCTTTTTAATTACTTTTTCTTTTTGCCACCCTTTTTGGCCTTGTGGACGATTTTTTTCACTTTCTTAACAACCTTTTTTACAACTTTTTTAGCAGGCTTTTTGTGGGCAACTTTTTTAGCAGTTTTTCTTTTGATCATTTAAATCACCCCCTTAGTTATTACCTTAATTTGAGATTAGGATACCGGAAAGCAGGTGTCAACAAGGAAATAAAATATTTTCCAGGATTACAAAACAAAAAATCCCGCCTATGCGGGACTTTTTGTACTCTGGAAAAGAGTAAGCCAGGTTCTGTTTTTCGACGATCATCTATCTAAGCCCTCGAACCTCTAGCCGCGAATTCGATTTCTCAAATTCTCGCGAAAGCATCTGTTTGACGGCTATTTCGGAGGTTGCAGCGGATAAGGGTTGCCTCTTTTCACTCGTTTTCCTTTACCTTTAGGGTAATGGACTCGACATAGTCTCTGTGGTCCTATCTGGCCCGTAAAGTTAAGCTTGCGCATACTTCACGGTCTTTAGCTTACGCTAAATATCCTGCTTTCTGCTGCCTGGACTTTCCTCTGCATGGAGAGCAAAGCTCGACATACAGCGATCATCCTTTTTCCAGAGTGAGCTGATTATACCACTTTCAGGAGTGAATTTCAGGAATTTGACATACTAAAGTGCCAATTTGTTTGCCTTGGAGAATCTTTTCCATGTCTTTCAATCTCTCGATATTAAATACAATAATAGGCATTTTGTGTTTTTGGCAGATAGCAAAAGCTGTTGCGTCCATTACACCAAGACGCTTTTCTAAAGCATCTTGGTAATCAAGTTTTTCATAAAGTCTCGCCCTTTTATCTTTTTTCGGATCTTTTGTATATATTCCGTCGACAGGAGATGCCTTTAATATAACATCACAGTGAAGCTCAACAGATCTTAAAGCTGCGCCTGAGTCAGTCGTGAAAAATGGATGCCCGGTTCCTGCAGTCAAAATTACAATTCTGCCTTTTTCCAAATGTCTTATTGCCCGACGCCTTATATAGGGTTCGGCAACAGAATTTATTTCAAAGGCAGTCATCATTCGAGTAGGAGCACCTAATCGTTCAAGTGCTTCTTGGAGTGCCATACCATTGATTACAGTAGCAAGCATTCCCATATAATCAGCGGTTGCTTCATCGACGTTTGTTGCACGTTCACGTCCTCTAAAAATGTTTCCACCGCCAACAACTATTGCCAAATCAATTTTCGTTTTTCTCCAAATCTTTATTAATTGAGAGGCAATTTCTTCGTATGCTTTGAAGTAAATTCCTTTATCGTTCTTTTCGGCAAATAACTCGCCAGTAAGTTTTAAAAGTACTCTTTTGTATTTAATATTATTTGCCTTCACTTGGGAGTATTATAACATTCTTTGATTTAATTTAATTTTAGGTAAATGGAGAGAATTTGTGTTACAATAGGCAATCTAGCTTATATTTGGCCGTTTAGATAAAACTTCTAACTTTAAGCTCGACACTATGAATAAGCGAATATTTGTTGCCGGCTTGCCTTTTACTACCACTCAAGATGAATTGAAAGATCTCTTTGCTGGAATAGGAATTGTTGTCTCTGCAACTATCATAAACGATAGAGACACAGGAAGGTCAAAAGGTTTTGGTTTTGTGGAAATGGAGACTCCTGAAGTGGCAGAAACCGCCATTAAACAGCTTCACGACACTGAATTTGGTGGCAGAAAATTAATAGTTGTTGAAGCAAAACCACAAGAAGTAAGACAAGATAGACCTCAGAGGGGTGGCTATGGCGGAAAGGGTGGTTTTGGAAGAAAAGAAAATTTTGGAAGACGCGAGGGTGGACGAGGAAGTTTTGGTAGAACTGGTGGGGGAGGACATAGACCAGGTAGAGGGAGGTTTAGTAGATGAGCACATGTCCACGTTGTGGTAAAGAGAGAATATTAGTTTCTTCACATGATGAGGTAAACTCAAATTCAAAGGTTACATATAGACAAACTATTTGCCCGGATCCGAACTGTCAGAAAAAAATAGAAGCAGATTTGGAGAATGATGAAAGAAAGAGAGTAATACTTAAAAATGAACAAGAAAAAAGAACTTTACAAAGATTGGCCTTAAAAAAAGCTTCGAGCTAGACGTTTCAATATCTTCTTCTTTTTGATATTATGAAATTAAACTACTATTAAATTAGTTATCCTATGCTTTCTAAAATAATTTCAGGAGCAGCATCAGGTCTTAATGCAGTTTTGGTAGATGTCGAAGTCGATGTGGCTATGCAAGGTTTGCCAAGTTTTACGATAGTCGGGTTGCCCGATAAGGCTGTTGAAGAATCCAAGGAAAGAGTGAGGTCTGCCATTAAAAACTCCGGAGCAGATTTTCCCATAACAAGAATTACCGTAAATCTTGCGCCAGCAGATCTTCCTAAAATGGGACCTGCTTACGATCTCCCGATTGCGCTGGGGATTTTAATTGCCTCAGGACAAATAGCTCCGGAAATTTCTGATTCGCTTTTCTTTGGTGAGTTGTCTTTGGACGGAACCCTTCGTCACACAAACGGTATTCTCCCCATGTCAATTCTTGCAAAAGAGAAGAAGTTTAAAAAAATATTTATCCCTAAAATTAATGAGAAAGAGGCGTCTGTTGTTAGTGGGATTGAAGTCTATCCCGTGGAAAGCTTGCTTACGCTTTTCCGTATATTGAGCAAAACAATTGAAATTCATCCGGCAACTAGAATTAATCTTAAAAACCTTCTTACTAAAAATCATGCCGAATTTGATTTTTCCGAAGTTGTTGGACAAGAACAGGCAAAAAGAGCGCTTGAGATAGCGGCTGCAGGCAGTCATAACATTTTTCTAAAAGGAACTCCCGGTTCCGGAAAAACAATGTTGGCTCGGGCTCTTCCAGGAATTTTACCAACTCTGACAGAAGACGAAGCATTGGAGGTAACTAAAATATATTCTATTACAGGTAATCTTCCTAATGGAGAATCCATAATTACAAAACGTCCGTTTAGGAGTCCACATCATACAACCAGCAGAATTGGATTGATTGGAGGTGGAGGAAATCCAATGCCTGGAGAAATTTCGCTTGCTCACCGCGGTGTCCTATTTCTGGATGAATTTCCGGAGTTCCCAAGACATGTTTTGGAAGCTCTCCGTCAACCTTTGGAGGACGGACAAGTTTCGATATCTCGCGCAAAAGGGTCGATTACTTATCCATCACAATTTCTATTGATTGCTGCAAGTAATCCTTGTCCTTGTGGATATTATGGTGATTCTAAAAGAGTTTGTACTTGTTTACCTGGAATGGTATCCAGATATCAAAAAAGAATTTCTGGGCCAATTCTAGACAGGATTGACATCCATGTAGATGTTCCTTCAGTCGAAACCCAAAAACTTGTTGATGATAATGACAAAGGAAGAGAGAAATCGTCACTAATCCAAAAGCGTGTACAATCTGCCCGCAATATTCAGATTGGGAGGTTTAAAAATAGGGGGATAAAATCCAATTCGGAAATGAGCACCCGCGACACAAAAATTTATTGTGAGTTAGATGATGCTTCGCGAACGATTATGATTAGTGCCGCTTCAACAATGAATTTAACTGCGAGAAGCTATTTTAAAGTTATAAAAATTGCCAGGACAATTGCGGACTTGGAAGGATCCTCAAGTATCACCGCTTCACATATTGCCGAAGCTTTGCAGTACCGACCAAAAATAGAAAATTAGTGTAAAATTACCTCATGAAATTAATTGTTCAAAGAGTGAACAAGGCAAAAGTCCTTCGGCAGGCTCAGGATAAATCTTGGGAGAAAGTCGGAGAAATTGACTTGGGACTTTTTATCCTAGTTGGTTTTAAGAAAGGGGACAGCGAAAAAGAGGTCGAAGCACTTGCCGATAAAATTTTTAAACTCCGTATAATGTCCGACGGAAAAGAAAAGATGAATTTAACAGTAAAAGATGTTGATGGAAGTTTTTTGGTGGTTTCTCAATTTACGTTATACGCGGATACAAAAGGCGGTAATCGTCCATCATTTATTAGCGCAGAAGAACCTGTTAAAGCCCAAAAACTTTACAACTATTTTATTGAACTCTTGAAATCAAATAATGCAAAAGTAGAAACTGGAAGTTTTGGAGATTATATGAAAATCGAAGCTATTCTAGACGGTCCCGTCACAATAATCTATTCAGATTAATTTTTCTTCTTTTAAAAATCCTTCCAGCTTTTTCTTTGAAGTAAATTGGCGGCCGATACTTACAAATAACTTATTCAGTTCCGGCCAATATTTTTTGGGTAGGACTCGGATCAATTCTTTTTCCGTCTGGTCAGGTGTTTTCGTGTTTACCCACCCAAGTAAATTACTGATTCTGTGAACATGTGTGTCAACTGCAATTGCAGGTATCCCAAAAGCACGGTTAAGAACGAGATTTGCGGTTTTTATACCAACCCCTGGTAGGGTAGTTAGTTCCTTTTGAGTTTTTGGAATCTTTCCATCAAATCTATCAATTACAATTTTTGCCAATTCTTTTATTTGTTTTGCTTTTGTTCTGTAAAAACCGACGGGGTAAATCAATTTCTCAATTGACCTAGTATCTAATTTATCTAATTGCTCTAAGTTATCGGCGGCTTTAAATAATCTTTTTGAGGCAACCAAAGTAGTATCGTCCCTAGTTCTAGCAGACATTAAAGTTGAAATTAAAGTCTTGTAGGGGTCGGATCCGAAAGCCTCCAAGGGAACTAACACATAATGTTTCTTAAATACTCTGAAGATCTTCTCAAATTTATCCATATCTTTGGAAAACGCAAAAGGGGCCGGACGTACCGGTGCCCTTTTGTTTTAAAAGTGTTCAAACGAGGAAGTTATTTGCCTCCGATTTTGAACATGGTTGTGCCACAAACTTCACAGACGGCCTTTGTAGCTTTTTTACCATTCTTCATGGTAACGTCTTGTGCATCTTTACCTTCTCTCTTGGCACGACATTTAACACAGTACATCATTGATACTTCACCCCCTTTCGTAGGACAGACATTTTTCTAATTAAGTGAATCAAACTTACTTGGTAAATTTGATCCAGGCTAAGTATATCACTAGCTCCAGGATTAGAATGAGGCTGATAGTAATTAGACTTCTAGTTATGCCTTTTTTGACTGAGGCTCCAGCTTCAGCTTGTGCCAAGGAATCGGCATTTTTCCCCACTTTGTTTGAGGCTGCTATGTTGGAGATGTCATTTTTCGTTTCCCTCTTGACACGAGCTTTTTTTGCTTGATTTTGATCTCGCGAAATCAAGAATCCATAGTTGGGGCTTTTTTTGGTTTTTCTGGTTTTGAAAGACGTCATTTCTTGATTGTAAAGTGTTAATTAAGAATTGTAAATTTTGGTTCTCCTTGACACCCCCAAATCAAGATGTAAAAATGGCAAAAGATCAGTCAAATTAAATGAATAACCTGAATTTATACATCTCAGTTTTTTTGGGAATTTGGCTGTTGGTCATCAGTCTTTTTCTGTACCAATTTTTTACTGTTTACAGGAAATTAACCAAAGGTGTCGAAGTAGACGATATAAAAAAAATCTTAACTAAGATTTTAACAAGGAGTGATGAAAACACAAAAGAGATAAAAGAGGTAATAAAAAGAATTGATTACATAGAAGAAAAAGACAAATGTCACATACAAAAGATCGGTCTTATAAGGTTTAATCCTTTTAGTGAGCTAGGGGGGGACCACAGCTTTTGTTTGGCAATACTTGATGATAAAGATACTGGTGTGGTTATTACGGGATTGCATACTAGGGATAGAACAAGGGTTTATATAAAAGACATAAAAAGTGGTAAAAGTAACTTTGAGCTTTCTACCGAAGAGAAAAAGTCGATTGCTAGCGCCCAAAAGAAGTAGATAAGCTACTGATTAGATCTGAGGTCGAGATGTTGCTGTTTGAAACAAGGATTTTGCAGATCTGTTATAAATGATACAATAAAAAATATATTGTTTTCTATGAAAAAGTTTAGCTTAAAAAATTTATTCAATTCTAAAAAGTCTTTAGTGATAGTTAGTTTTATAGGACTATTCTTAGTGTCAGTTGGAGCATCTTTGATTGTTTTCTACTATATATCTCCAAAAAATGCATCGGCACTTTTGGCAGGTTTCAGCAAAAAAGCGAATATAAATCTACCTAAGACCGAAGAATGTCCCATAAATGGAGCCATGTATACAACAGTAGAAAGCTCCGTTTGGGAAGATAGACGTCCCATCGCGGCGATGATTGAAAACCACTTGGATGCCAGGCCGGAATCTGGTCTCTCTAAAGCAGATGTTGTTTATGAGGCGGTAGCCGAGGGTGGAATTACTAGATTTTTGTCGATTTTTTATTGTGGTGCTTCTTCGGAAGATGTTGAAGCTGCTCCAATAAGAAGTGCAAGAGTCTATTTTATAAATATGGCTGCAGGATACGGAACTGATCCAATCTTTTTACATCAAGGGGGAGCTAATAATATTTGCAGCACTTGCCCCAGAGGCGTAAAACCTTCCTCTCAAATTGATCCGACAGTTAATACGTTAACCTTGCTTGAGAAATTGGGTTGGGGAGGGGGAACTGACGGAAACAATTTTGATGGAGGCTACAATATTGGTTATCCGATTGTTGTACGTAATCAATACCGCTTGAGTAGTACAGAAGCATCTGCTTGGGAACATGCTGTTGTAGCCAATTTGACGGAGGTTTGGAAGGAGGCTGCGAGCAGAGACTATAATTACAAAGACAACGAAGGTGTAGCTTGGACCGAAGGATTCAGAAAGTGGCTTTTTCAGGATGGAAGTCCAAATACAGCCCCAGATACTTCCGACATAACATTTGATTTTTGGGATAGCATGCCGGGGTATGACGTTGAGTGGAAATATGATTCTGGGGCAAACATTTACAAAAGATATAACGGAGGGTCGGAACATGTAGATGTTGAATTTGACAATACACAACTGACAGCTTCAAATGTGGTTGTTATGTTTGTCAAAGAAAAAGGGCCCGTTGATACAGAACTTCACATGTATTATCAGGTCATTGGGTCGGGAGATGTCATTGTTTTTCAGAATGGACAGGCAATAGAAGGAACTTGGGAAAAGGACTCGGCGCTTGACAGAGAAGTATTTTATGATACAAATGGAAATGAGATAAAGATGGTTCGAGGGACTACTTGGGTGGAATTAGTGCCCTCCACAAACACAGTTAGTTATTAATCCTGCTCCAAAAATAGATGGTAAATTTAGCCAACATAATTACTTCAAAAGTAAGGATAAAAATTTTAGAGCTTTTCTTCTCTAATCTTAAAGAGGTTTATCATGTGAGAGGAATTGTTCGGGCAACTGAAGAAGAGATTAATGCGGTTAGACGTGAGTTGACCAAACTTGAGAAAGATGGAATTTTACGAAAGGAGCCTAGAGGCAATAGAATTTACTATTCAATTCGGCCGGAATATCCACTCTTTGGGGATCTTGTTTCAATGGTGGCCAAAACTACAGGTTTAGGAAAAACCATTATAGAAAACAAGAATAAAGTGGGCCATGTATCTTTTGTTATGTTTTCCGGAAAATTTGTTCAATATAAAGAGCATAAAAGAGATGATGATGTCGATATTCTGGTGGTCGGAGAAATAGTTTTACCGGAGTTGGCATCAATAATAAGAGTAGAAGAAACCGCAAGAGGTCAGGAAATAAACTACACTGTCATGAGTAGAGATGAGTTTGATTTTAGAAAAAAGAGAAGAGATCCATTTTTATTAGGAATACTGTCCGGTAGTCGGGTAATGGTAGTGGGTAATGAAGAAGACCTCGTGGGCTAATTTTATGTCACACTCTTCGATCAAAAAGCTCATATTGATAGTTATTATAGCTTTGACAGCTTCTTATGTAAGTTTGCCTAAGGAGTTTAATTTGTTTGGTAAAAAAATTAAACGTCCAAATATTAATATAAACATTGGGAAAATATCTCTTCAAAGAGATCTTGATATAAATTTAGGTTTGGATTTGGCTGGAGGGAGTAGATTGGTATTCGAATCGGACATGAGTGGAATCCCTGACGACAGAAAAATAGACGCCCTGTCGGGTGTCAGAAATATTATTGAAAACAGGGTAAATATGTTCGGCCTTTCTGAGTCAACTGTCCAGACATCTAATTTTGAAGGTAAGGATAGAATAATTGTCGAATTGCCGGGCATCAGTGATACAGAAGATGCCATTGGTTTAATCGGACAGACCGCTCAATTATCTTTTGTGGAAATTGAAGAAACTCTAGAGGAAGGAAGCTCTACTCCGTCAGCCTCTCTTCTTCCAACTGATTTGACTGGCGCCGACCTGGAAAGTGCAAACGTTGTTTTTGATAGTAATACTGGTAATCCTGTAATCTCACTTCAGTTCACGGAAGAGGGTGGTCAGAAATTTGCCGAAATTACACAGAGAAATATTGGCAAGCAGCTTCCGATTGTTTTGGACAATCAGATTATTTCAGCACCAACAGTAGAAGAACAAATAACTGGAGGAAACGCTCAAATATCAGGAAGTTTTACTGTTGATGATGCAAAAGAACTTGCAATTCAATTGAATGCCGGAGCACTTCCCGTTCCAGTAAATTTAATAGAACAAAAAACAATTCAGGCAACTCTTGGAGCTGAGTCGGTGCAAAAAAGTGTAATGGCTGGCGCTGTTGGTCTTTTAATGGTCGGTTTGTTTATGATTTTGTCCTACGGAAAATTTGGTTTAATTGCTAATGTGGGGTTATTTATATTTTCGGTAATTTCCTTAGCACTTTATAAATTAATTCCGGTCACACTGACACTTCCTGGTATTGCAGGATTCATGCTTTCTATTGGAATGGCGGTAGATAGTAATATTTTGATTTTTGAGAGATTTAAGGAAGAAAAAATGAAGAGAAATATTCCTGATGCTTTAGAGATTTCTTTCGGTAGGGCTTGGGATTCAATAAGGGATGCTAATGTTGCTACCATTATTACCTCTCTTGTTTTAATTAATCCGTTGGATTGGTCATTCTTACCTACTTCAGGTTCTGTGAGAGGTTTTGCTATAACATTATTAATGGGAGTACTGATAAGTTTGTTTACAG
The DNA here is from genome assembly GCA_964635715.1 of uncultured Gammaproteobacteria bacterium. Classification (GTDB taxonomy): domain Bacteria; phylum Patescibacteriota; class Microgenomatia; order UBA8517; family UBA8517; genus UBA8517. The sequence goes on from CAZWNZ010000003.1 coordinate 22,427, forward strand.
GAATATATGTTAGCCGTAATTTGTTAAGGGTGTTTATTAGAGAAAGAAAGGAAAAAAGAAAATGAACTGGATGAAATATCGCTGGCTTTATCTTTTAATCTCAGGAACTTTAATTATTGCCGGAGTTTTTTCAATGATTAATTGGGGTTTTAAAGTTGGAATTGAATTTACCGGTGGAAGTCTTTTGGAATATAAACTTCCCGACGGTTCCATAAAAAGTTATAAAGAATCTTCTATTAATCAGACAAGAAAAGAGGAAATCAGAATAAATTTGGAAAAAGAAATTGGCGGAGAGGTAGTTGAAGTTAGATATGAAAATGTTGGTCCTACTGTAGGACCGGAGACGGTCAAAAGAACTGTCTATGCATTAATAATTTCTACATCCGCAATACTTATTTGGATTGCTTACCAATTCAAAAATTTCAAATTTGGTGTTTCTGCAACCCTGGCTACTATTCATGATAGTATAGTGGTACTTGGAGTTTTTTCTATCTTTAGCCACTTTTTCAGTGCTGAACTGGATTTCTTGTTCATTACTGCACTTTTGACGATTCTCTCATTTTCGGTACACGACACAATTGTTGTCTTTGACAGAATAAGGGAAAAACGCAAAAGCAGCTACCTCAGCCTTTCGGAACTGGCTAACTCGGCAATAAGTGAAACCATGGTTAGATCTATTAACAACTCCTTTACTATTATATTTATGCTTTTAGCATTAATCCTTTTGGGGGGCGAAAGTATTAAGTGGTTTGCCGTAGCCCTTCTTGTAGGGACAGCCATCGGAACTTATTCGTCACCTTTTGTGGCGGTTTCAATTCTTGTCACCTGGGATGAAATCACAAAACGTCTCAAGAAATAATACGAAATCTTTTAAATTGGGGCTTTTTATTCTTACTATTGGTCTCATTTCTTTATTGCTTCAAAAAGGTGTAACTACAGTTAAAAAACTGGTGACTAAGTCTACTCCAACGCCGGTATCCACTCAGTTTAGTGTTTCTCAAAATGTGGTAGTTTCCAAAATAATAGATGGAGATACAGTTATTCTCTCTACGGGTGAAGAGGTTAGATACATTGGAATAGATACTCCCGAAATTGAAGATGGAGAGTGTTATTCAACCGAGGCGGCTCGTGCCAACTCTGATCTGGTGTTGGGAAAAGAAATCAGAGTAATTAAAGACACTTCAGAGACTGACAAATATGGAAGACTTCTACGATACATTTATGTCGATGACATGTTAATTAATGATGAACTAATTAGACAAGGTGCTGCAAAAGTTATGACAGTACCACCGGATATTAAATTTGAAAGTACATTTGTAACTTCAGAAAAATTTGCAAAGGTAAATAAATTAGGTCTTTGGGGGGAGTGTGTTTACTGATGTTTCTTAATTTTATCGATAATTTTTTGTTGAATTTCGTCAGACACTTCCTGTGATCTTTCGTGCTCCCTCGCATAATGATGTCCGAATTCGGGATCATCAAAAGTTAGCCCCCTAAAATTAATTGGATGATCATATCTTGGACGAAAATGCCAGTGAACATGTGGATTATATGGCTTATTTTGATATGCCATATTCATTAAACAAGTCCAATTAAAAAGTGTTGCATCGAATGCTTTTTCAACAGAGGATTCTAATTTACTAATTAACTGGTATAAATCACCCCATTCTTCCTCAGTCAAATCAGCCAAATCTCCACAATGTCTTTTTAAAGTTACATAACACCTGCCTAAATAGGCCTGGTCGCTAGCAAGAAGAACAATCCAATAATCAGTTTCCAGTACCGGATTTTTATTTATTTTAACGAAATTACAAATATCGCAGGCCATATTATTTTTCTTTTATCAGTTGAAGTAGAGCTTCTTTTTCATTTTCAACTTCTTTATTCACTACTTTTTCGAATAAATCGTTTAATATCTTTCCAACCGCAGGTCCGGGTTTAAGTTTAAGCTCTTTCATTACATCGTTTCCATCGATTTTTAGATCGGCCACAGTAAATGGCTGCTTTTGGACTTCGATAAGCCGCTTCTTAAATTCCTCAAGGCGCCAGGAAGTTTCTCTTGCCCCGCCTCCAAGCCGGTCAGCAACACGAAGAGCCAGCATGTCTTCCATATTTTCAAGCCCAACATTATTTAAGGTGCGCCTGATAGCAGAATCAGTTTGGTGTTCGTCAACTGTAAATTGATGCCAACGAACCAGCTTTATAAATTTGTCTTTCTCTTTGTTGGAAAATCTAAGCCTATCGGCGATATTTTCTGCAATCTTTGTTGAAACCATCTCGTGGTTGTAAAAAGTAATAACTCCGGTGGAAAGCTTTTTATATGTTTGGGGTTTACCGATGTCATGTATCAGTGTTGCAAAGCGTGTTACAGGGTCTCTACTATGACAGTTTTTTAAACTCATCAGAAGATGAGTGCCGACGTCATAAATGTGATGACGTCCTGGGGATTTTTGCTCAACTCCAAAACATTTAGCCAACTCCGGTAAAATTTCTTCCATAAGCCCCGACTCCTTAAAATGAACAATACCTTCATATGGGTTTTTCGAGAAAAGTATTTTAAAAAGTTCCTCTTTGACTCTTTCTTTTGCAATTTTATTGATAAGTGGGGCATTATTTTTTATAGCATCAAAGGTTTTTTCTTCTATTTTGAAGCTTAAGTCACCCGCAATCCTAACCGCCCTCATCATTCTTAGAGCATCTTCATTAAATCGGGCATCCGGGTTTCCTACGGAACGAATGATCTTATTTTTAATATCGTTTTGCCCTCCGAACGGATCAATTAAGTACAAAGTACCTAGTATATAGTACTTAGTATTCTGGCTTTGTACTTTGTACTGTGTACTAAGTACTTGGCCGAAGGCCATAGCATTTATTGTGAAGTCCCGTCTTGCAAGATCATCTTCCAAATTCTTTCCCCATATGACATTTTTAGGATGTCGGTAGTCTTCATATTTACCATCACTTCGAAAAGTGGTTATTTCATGAGGCCGATCAGGATCATCCGGATTATCTGTAAAAACCGTACCAAAGTCATTGTTGTAAAGTCCACCGGGAACAACTTCTAAAATTTGTTCAGGAGTGGCACTGGTTGTAAAATCCCAATCGTTGGTAATCCTTCCCATCAAAGTATCTCTCACGGCTCCTCCGACAATATAGATTTCAAACCCCTCTTTGTTGAATTTTTCTAAAATCTCTTTGACTGATTGAGGTAGGCAAATATCCATGGTTAACATATTATATCGCATTGGGCGGATCGAAAAATGTGATATATACTACTCATATGAAATGGGAGATCCTCAATAAGTCATTAAACATTAATCATCAATCATTATCAGACATTCTTCTTGCAAATCGTGGGGTCAAATCTAAAAAAGATAAAGATGAATTTCTGAATTCTTCTAATCCTACTAAGATCGGAATAAAAGAATTGGGAATTAGTGATAAGTTGGTTGAAAAAGTAATCAAACGCATTAAAAAAGCCAAAAAAAACAAGGAATTTGTAATAATTTACGGTGATTATGATGCAGACGGAATAACTGCGACGGCAATTTTGTGGGAAACGCTTCATGAATTTGGATTGGAAGTCTTACCATACATTCCTGATAGATTTGAGGACGGATATGGGATTAAACCCGAGAGTGTTGAAAAACTTAAAAGACAATTTCCAAATTTAAGTCTAATAATTACGGTAGACAATGGAATAGTTGCCCATGACGGAATTAAAAAAGCTAAAGGTCTGAAAATTGACTCAATTGTAGTTGACCACCATCAAAAAGGTTCTAAAAAACTTGATACTTCATACCTTATTCATAATACAAGCGTTTGTGGTTCCGCTCTGGCTTGGTTTTTATCCAAAGAAATAATTGGAAAATTGAAACTTGAAAATTCATTGAAAATTGAAAATTGGAAATTGAGAGTTGCCGAGAGGCTTGGCCTTGCTGCTATTGGAACAATTGCGGATCAAATGCCCTTAACAAAAGTCAATCGTTCCTTGGTTAAATATGGTCTTGAAGAATTAAATATAACAAGAAGACCGGGAATCCAGGCTATTTTACAGGAAGCAAAAATAGAAAAAATTGGAGTTTATGAAGTAGGTTTTATGATTGCACCCAGAATTAATGCAATGGGACGACTTAAGCATGGTTTAGAATCTCTCAGGCTTCTTTGCACAAAAAATAAAATTAAGGCCTTAGAAATTGCCGAAAATGTGGGAAAAACAAATAAAGAACGTCAGAAAATAGTCGACGACGTTCTTCTTTTGGCCAAAAAAAATGTTACAAATGAAAAAATAATAGTTATTGCAGGAGAAAATTATCATGAAGGGGTAATAGGGCTGGCGGCAGGGAAATTGGTTGAAGAATTTTATCGTCCTGCAATTGTTTTTTCGACAAAAGGAGAAATATCCAAGGCTTCAGCAAGATCTGTCTCTGGATTCAATATTATTGAGGCAATTAGGGCAGTGAATATGCATTTGGAAGGCGGGGGACATCCGATGGCAGCGGGATTTTCCTTAAAATCCTCTGAAATTGAAAAATTTTCAAAAGCTATAAACAAATTCGCCAAAGATATTCTGACTGATGAGATATTACAAAAAAGAATCAAGATTGATTGTGGACTGAACTTTGATTTATTAGACAATAATTTGATTAAAATTCTTAAAGAATTTGAACCCGTGGGTATCGGGAATCCTGGGGCAGTTTTCCTGACAAAAAATGTTGAACTGATTAACGCGAAACCAGTTGGAAGAGAATCAAAGCATCTAAAACTTAAATTTAAACAAAATGAACATATTTTTGATTCAATATTTTTTGGTGGAGGAGAAAATTACTCAAATTTACCCTCGGGGACAAAAATGGATATTGTTTATTCGGTTGAGGAAAATACCTGGAATGGTTATGTAAGTATCCAGCTAAAAATTAAAGATATAAAGATTATTTGAAATCTTTCATAATATCTGAGTGGTAAAACACCACATTTGATATACTAACATTTGATCGTTTATTTGATGTAACAAGAACAGCGCGGGCGTTTCTTTCGCCTATGTTTTTGAAAACCACAAGATCTCCACCTTGTGTTTCGATAGCACGTAGATTTAGTCCGTCAGTTGTATTTGCGGACATAATGTTATTGATAAAATTTTGCGTTTCTTTTCTCATTTTTTGGAAATAAAAAAACCTCTTTTGTTAAAAGAGGTTGGTTTGAAAAAATAACAAAAAAAGCCCAACCCCTTTAGGTAAGAGGGTTAATTTGGACAAATTTGGTTGTTATTAAAATATTCATAACGATAGTTTGCATTAAACCTATTTTATGGCTACTTGTCAAGATCATTTTTTGAAATTACAATTGAGAGGCATGGGAAGAACTCTTGTTTCGGAAGCTGTTGATAAGATTGGAGAAAAAATTACCCTTGATGGCTGGGCAAATACAGTTCGTGATCATGGGAAAATTACCTTTATTGACTTACGTGATAGAAGCGGGATAATCCAATGTGTAGGGGAAAATCTTGAACATACTCCTCCGGAATCCGTAATCGAAATTATAGGAACGGTTGTTAAACGTCCAGAAAAACTAATCAACACTAAAATTAAAACAGGTGAGGTTGAAATACAGGTGCAGGGTCTTAAAATAATTAGCCCCTCGGCAGAACTTCCTTTTGACATGGGAACAGAAGATCTAAATTTAGATCTTCCGACACTTCTTGATCATAGGGCTCTCACCTTAAGACATAAAAAACAGCAGGCCATCTTTAAAGTTCAGGCAGTTATTGTTGATGCATTTCGTCAGGCACTGATAAAAAAGGATTTTTTCGAATTTCAGGCTCCATCAATCATTTCCTCGGTACCTGAGGGTGGTGCTGAAGTATTTAAAATCAAATATTATGATCACGAAGCATATCTTTCTCAAAGTCCCCAGCTTTATAAATCTCTACTAGTTGGAATTTTTGAAAGGGTATTTAGTGTCAACCAGATTTTTAGAGCAGAGCCGTCAGTTACAACACGCCATTTATCGGAAGTCACAAGCTTAGATGCTGAATTTGGTTTTATTGATAGTTGGCGCGATGTTATGGAGATGGAGGAGTATGTGGTTCGTTACATATTTTCGGAAGTTGAGAAAAAATGTAAAGATGAGATCGATCTTTTTGGTGCAACACTACCTAAACTTTCCGACAAAATTCCAGATTTAAAACTTCGCGAAGCCCAGGAAATTATTTTAGAAAGAACAGGAAGAGATTGTCGTGCCGAAAAAGATTTGACTCCCGAAGATGAACGGGAGATCTGTAAATGGGCAGCGGATGTTAAGGGAAGCGATCTTGTTTTTGTCTCACATTTTCCAACCAAGAAGAAACCGTTTTATGTAAAACCCGATCCGGAGAACCCTGAATATGGATTTTCTGTCGATCTTTTGGGTCGTGGTGTCGAATGGTCGAGTGGCGGACAAAGGCTTAATGACTATCAGGAAATAAAAGAACATATTAAAGATTGGGGACTTAAGGAGAGTGAGGTGGAGCTATATCTCCAATCATTTAAATACGGGGTTCCACCTTTGGGTGGCTTTGCACTTGGAGCAGAACGTGTAACGATGCATATTTTGGGACTTAAAAATATTAGAGAAGCTTCACTTTTCCCCAGAGATATGGAGAGGGTTGATGTGAGACTCTCAAGACCAGATTCAAAATAAGGATATGAATATTCTTTCAAAAAAAAACTATTTTCTATATTTTTTAATGGTTTGTTTTATTTTTATTTCCACGACAGCTCTTTCTGTTTCAAAACAAATATCAACCAGGACCAGCTTGCCAAAGCAATTATTGGTTAAAACGTCTAAGCTTTTTCCTCCCAACCCTGTATTGGGAGCAGAAACATCATTTCCTGTGATATCTGCACAAGGAGCTATGGCTGTTGATTTAAATTCAGGAACTCCTCTTTATGAAAAAAATCCAACTGAAAAGCTTTTACCCGCCTCTACAGCAAAAATAATTACTGCCCTTGTTGCGTTGGATATTTACGATCTCGATCAAGTTTTGACAGTTCCAAAAGGAGCTGGTGTTGATGGACAAAAAATGGGCTTGTATACAGGGGAACAAATAACTGTTGAAAATCTTTTGTATGGACTTTTGGTTTACTCAGCAAATGATGCCGCAATGACTCTGGCAGGTAATTATCCGACTTCTTCTGAAAGCAGTATCCGCAGTTTTGATGCCTTTGTTACTGCTATGAATGAAAAAGCCGAAGATCTTTCAATGAAGGATTCTCATTTTGAAAACCCGGTCGGACTGGACGGAATTTATCAAACGACGACAGCAAAAGACTTAGTTGTTGCTTCAGAAGTTGCTATGCAAAATCCTGTCTTTGCAAAAATTGTCGCAACGAAATCGGTAAAAGTAGCAGATGTTAGTGGAAAATCAGTTTATTATCTTAAAAATATAAATGAGCTTTTAGGTAATGTTCCCGGAGTTTTGGGAGTAAAGACAGGTTGGACGGAAAATGCCCGGGAAAACCTGGTCACCTATATAGAGAGAGACGGACACAAAATTTTAATTGCTATTTTGGGGAGTCAGGATAGATTTGGAGAAACAAAAGAGTTGATAGATTGGATATTTAACAGTTATGAGTGGCAAGAAGTTGATCCCAATATATCTGAATAGCCTCCTTATTTGTTAAATGGGAGTAGCGCTGGGTGTGGCAGAAACTATCGGTGTTGTAGTTGGGGTTGGAGAGGTGTTTCCGCTCGTATCATAATACTCGGATGTAACGGCCGGAAGATATGCAATAAATCCGTTGTCTCCCTCAAAAACATAGACTGGTTGAAAATATTCTGTTATGGAATTCGGATCAAAATAAGCCAGGTAAATATGTCTGACTTTTAGACTGCTACCGTTAGTATTTAAGCCGGTGTTTGCAATAAAAGCCTTTCCGTTTTGTAGTTCTGTAAATGCTTCCGAAGGAGTTTTAATTGGATATGTTGAAAATTGGGATTCATCGACACTGTGATAGTGATATTCGGAAGCAATTATTCGTTGTCCCTGTCTGGCAGCCCCGCTTATTATTGCCCAAACATTTGCCTGATTAGGATTACCTGTAACACTCGGCAAATTGTCGTAGTTTTTTCTGAATAGATTTACCTTTACAAAATTTGCTTCAGAAAGGGATAAGGCGCTAACCAGTTGGCCATTTGAAACCTTTAGAAAATCGTGAGTAACAATACCTGTTAAATCTTCAGGAAGCATATCTGCCCCGGAGAGAAAAGATTTAAAATTAGACGCTGCCACTTCTGCAATGGGTGGAGTTAGATCGATAGGACTGGTATCAGAAACCAAATCGTAGCTGATAGAAAAAGTTTCAGCAATAATGTTCATTTGCAGGCTAACAGGGTAATCCGGGTTTTTAAACCTGTATAAAGTGTCTGAAACTTGCTGGATATCGGCATTGAAACCCAGGGCGGCAGCTTTATTTTTAGCCATATCCAAAGAAAGCAAGTTTGAGCTGGTTTTAGGCATAAAATAAACTTTTGCCTGGGTAGGAATGTCTGTTGGCAGATTACCATCAACGGTTTCCAGGACATACGTAAATGTTGAATCAATCCCATTGTTCGGAAATGGTATCTTTGTTAGCCTGCCATATTTAACTGTAGGTTCCGGCGGCGGAGCAGGAAATAATTTTTTATAAATTTTTACACCCGCACTTAAAAATATTCTTCCTACAATCAGGAAAATTATGAAGAATATTCCATATCGAATTATTTTTCTGGAGGTAATAGAAATACTTGTCAGTGTCATAGCTTATCCTTTGAGTATAGCTTGAACTCCTGATACAATTCAATGGATATATGAAAAAAATACGCACACGCTTTGCACCAAGCCCAACTGGCTTTTTGCATATAGGAAGTCTCCGAACGGCATTGTATGCATATGCTCTTGCTAAACACGAGAAAGGTGATTTTATTTTAAGAATCGAGGATACCGATCAAAAGAGGCAGGTAGAAGGTGCTACTGAAGCTTTACAAAAAACCCTGAAGAAGTTTAATTTAGATTGGGATGAATTATATATTCAGAGTGAGCGCCACAAAACGGGAATATATAAAAAAGCTGCAGAAAAATTGGTAGCTGACGGCCACGCTTTTTATTGTCAATGTAAAGCAAAAAATGCAAAAGAAGAAGGTTTCTCCAGTAGTCTTAGAGATCCTTGCCGTGATAAAAATTTAACAAGTGGTGCAATAAAACTAAAAGTTCCGAATAATAAATCAGTTGGTTATAACGACTTCGTTCACAAGAAAGATATTTCCTGGAACACTGATGATGTCTATGATGCCACGCTTTTAAAATCGGATGGCTTTCCGACATACCATCTGGCAGCAATGGTCGACGATTTAGATATGGGTGTTACACACATTCTAAGAGGGCATGATTGGTTGCCCAGCACTCCCGTTCATCTTTTGGTGTTTGAATATCTGGGAAAAGAAAGACCGGAAATAGGGCATTTAACAGATATTTTGTCTGCCACTACAGGTAAAAAATTGAGCAAAAGACGTGACTCTGTTTTTGTCGAACAATTTCTGGAGCAAGGGTACTTACCTGAAGCACTTTTAAATTTTGTGATGCTTCTTGGTTGGGCGCCTAAGGATAACCGTGAGCTTTATACACTTTCAGAATTTGTAAAAGAGTTTGATATTAAAGGTTTTCAGGAGGCCAACCCTAAGTTTTTGGAGGACAAATTAGATTGGTTTAATGGAGAGTATATAAGACAAAAATCCGATGATGAATTTATAGCTTTAACAAAAAGTTACTTATCTGACTACGATATATCGACATATCGTATGATTGCTCCTTTAATAAAAGACCGTATCAAGAAATTAAGTGACGTAAAAAATTATGCCGGCTTTTTCTTTGCGGCACCAGATATAGATGCAAAACTTTTTGGAGAAAACTATAAAAACCATTTAAATTTGGCAGTTTTAGTTGCTGAATCGTTAAAAGAATGGAATCTGGAAAGCCTCAACGAAAAGCTTATGACAAATATAAAGGAGAAAGATTACAAAACCGGAGATTTTTTTATGGACCTTCGAATCGCCATTACAGGATCAAAATTTACTCCGCCAATAAACGATTCGATGATTATTCTTGGTAAGGAAGAAACAATAAAAAGAATTAACAGTGCCCTCCACCTTTAAAGGTCTAACCTTTCAAGGTCGTTGCACAATTAACGGTATGACTTACACCCTGTCCACAATTCACAAAACAGATCCGGATCCCGAATATATTCTCAACAAGCTTAGACTAAAAAGCTTAAAAGCGGAAAGGGATCTTTTTGACAGATACCCGGAAGTTCAAAAATTTCTAAAAGACCACAACATTAGCCTGGGGAAACTTCGAGATCAATCTGCCAAGGTTATAACAACAGGTGCCCTTACAGGAAGCTTACTTTTTGCAAACCCAACAATTTCAAAAGAGTTACCTGTTGTTGCGTCAATAGTTACAAATTTAGACCAAGATCTAGAAAATTCAGGTGGTGACGCCAATAAGGAAGTTTTGTTGAGTTCTTTTAGGAAAATGCTTCCGGATAGCGTCTCCCCCCTTAGTAGAAGTGAGGAAAAAGCTTTAGAACAAGAAATAAAAAACACTACTGGAGTAAACGCAAAGGCGTCTCTTGAGGGGGAACATCTAAATACCACATATGGATATATTGGTTTAGAACAGCACTTGGTTCGCTACCCGGGAGATGTTGTTGCCAACATGGCTCCCGGCAAAGGTGCTTGGGGATATTTTTCCAAATCGAAAGACGAACTGACCGAAGCCGCCGTTGAGAGGGAAAAGTGGTACGTAGTTGTTCAGACTTTATATCTTCCTGATTGGGAAAAGCGTTTGAGTTATCTCAGGGATTGGTATAAGTATAGAAAAGTTTTAGTGGTAAATACGATTAATGGGAACGCGGTGGTTGGAGATATTGCAGATTCCGGCCCGGCTGCCTGGACAGGAAAGCAGTTTGGAGGAAGTCCTGAGGTAATGGAGGCTTTGGGTGGAACTAAATTTACAAAAGGTACAGTGTTGGTATTTTTTGTTGATGATCCGGAAAATAAAATTCCTCTGGGTCCTGTAGATTATAATAACGTTAAGGATTTGGGGATAGAAATGGTACAAGTATAAATATGAATAAACCGAATTTGACAAGTACGGCAGACAATTTAGATAAAGTTAAGGACTTAATTGCCAAGATTTGCCCCGAGCCTGAAGCAAAAACTGAAACTTGGGAAGAAGTTGATAGTTTGGTTAATTATAGATTTATAAAGAATATTATGGACAAACTTCCGGAAGAAAGTCATTTAGAATTTATGAACCTTTTTGCGGAAAACCCCAACGATGAGGGGAAAATATTTGGATATCTGGAGGAAAAAGTGGGAAAAGATATAAAAGAAGACTTAAAGAACTTATTATCAGACACATCAAAAGAACTTGTTCACGATCTTATACTCAATACAGAAACCACTAACGAGGTTCGCTCAGAATTAGAGGAAAAACTTTCTATTAGATAATATGGACAATCATTTTGGTGGTGTAATTTGGACGAATCATGCTATGGATCGTCTTCGTGAGCGTGGAATAAAACAAGGTGATGCATGGTACACATGGCGACGTCCCGAACAATCCCGCAAAGGCATTTCCGGAAACTGGGTTTATTACCGCACTTACCCTTCGGTTTCGGGACCGTACCAAAAAATTGAGGTTGTTGCTAAACAGAATGAGAACAAGGAGTGGATAATTCTTTCTGTTTGGTCAAAACCCGTTTATAAAAAGTCTCCGACAACACTTTCAGGAGAATCATTTTGGAAACTTCTTTTCAGAAAATTATTTTCATAACTAATTTAACTGAAAAACTTGATGTGCAGGCTGTCTGAGTGTAAAATCTACTTTCGTATGAAAAAATTTTTAAAGAAGTTAAAAAATCTAAGAGCAAAACTGGGCAAATGGATATGGGCGATTGCGATTGTGGTCGTTATAGTAATACTGGCGGCAGTCTTTTCAGGAAGCGGTAAAAAAGAAATAATTTCCACAACAGTTCAAAAAGGGAGAGTCAGCCAAGAGCTTGTTTTGTCAGGTCAGGTTGAGGCTGAAAATCATGCGGTTCTCTATTTTCCGACTTCCGGAAAAATTGCCTGGGTTGGAATTTCCGAAGGAGATATTGTAAAAAAATGGCAGGGTTTAATGTCTTTAGACAAAACAACACTTAATGCAGCATACCAACAGGCGCTAAATAACTATAGAAACTATCAAGCCTCAGCCGAAAATGTTTTGGACACTGTTAAAAATCATGAAACGGATGAGGATTATTCAACAAGAGCCACAAGAACTGCCGCAGAGGTTGCCCGTGATAATGCTTACGATGCAATTATCGCTGCTGAGTACAATCTCAATAACGCTACACTTACAGCACCATTTGATGGAGTAGTCAGTTATCTTGCCCATCCTTTTGCCGGTATTAATATAATGGTAACGGAGCCCCAGGTGGAAATAGTCGACCCTAATAGTTATTATTTTGCTGTCAACGCGGACCAAGAGGAAGTTTTGGGTATTTCAATTGGGCAGGAGGTTGTAATTAAGCTTGATTCTTACGATAAAGAACTTACCGGCAAGGTTGTTTTTGTAGGCTTAACTCCAAAAAGCGGCGAAACCAGTATTGTTTATGAATTGAAAGTTGATTTTGATGATTTGAAAGATACAATTTTCCGTGTGGGTATGACGGGTGATGCTTTGTTTATCTTGGATCAAAAAGATGATGCTCTTTATGTCCCTTCAAGATTCGTCAATACAGACAAAGATGGCAAATACGTCTTTTTAGGCAGCAAGAAAAACAAAGTTTACATAGAGACGGGTATTGAAGGAGAAGAAAATATTGAGATTCTTTCAGGAGTAGAAGAAGGTGACGAGCTATATGATTAAGCTAGAAAATGTCAGCAAAACGTACGAGCTTGGCGATGAAAAAGTAGAAGCAGTAAATAAAGTTACTTTAACCATCAAGGAGGGTGAGTATTGCGGGATTTTAGGCACTTCAGGATCGGGAAAATCAACTTTGATGTATTTAATAGGTCTTCTTGATAAGCCGACTTCAGGGAAAATATTAATTGACGGTAAAAATATTTCGGAATTGTCGGATAACGAGCTGTCTAAACTCAGAAATCATCAAATTGGTTTCGTTTTTCAGTCATTCAATTTAATCAGCCGCTTTACGGTTTTGGAAAACGTACTAATGCCTGTCAAGTATGCTAAAGAAAAATTGGATTTTGATCCGGCTCAAAAAGCGGAGGATCTTCTTAAAAAGTTTGCAATATATGAAAGAAGAAATTTTTACCCGAACAAAATATCTGGCGGCCAACAGCAAAGGGTGGCGATAGTCAGGGCTTTAATGATGGGACCAAAAGTTATTATTGCAGACGAACCGACGGGAAATTTGGATACAAAAACGGGAAATGAAATTATGGAGCTTTTAGAAAGTTTAAATAAAGAACTTGGGGTAACGGTGATTATCGTCACTCATGAAAAAGACATTGCTGACAGAACCAAAAGAAAAATTTATATGAAAGACGGAAAATTGGCTGAAAAGTATTCATAGTTATGGAAAAATTTAAAGACTCAATAAAAGTTGCCCTTGCAGATTTCAAAAGAAGCAAGGCAAGAACTCTACTTACATCATTGGGAATAATGATTGGAGTTTATTCCGTTGTTATGCTTATTGCTTTAGGATTGGGTTTAAAAAATTATATTTCAAATCAATTTGAGAGTTTGGGTGCAAACCTTCTTATGGTAATGCCCGGCGGCGGATTCAGCAGTGAAGGTGGTTATGGCGCAGGAATGATGGGAGGAGGAATCAGCTTTGATGAAAAAGATGTGGTTAGCGTTTCAAGAATCTCAGGAGTTGAATACATAGTTCCTCTTTATATGACTTCAGTAAAAGCGGAAGCGGCGGGAGAAGAAAAAACCGGTTATCTTTATGGCGTCAGTGAGGATTATTTTAGTCTGATGAGTATTGATACAGTGGCTGGGGAATTATTTACCAAAACTGATGTTTCCTCTAAGGCAAAAGTTGCGGTAATTGGGGGAACAATTGCGACAGATCTTTTCGGTGATCCTGAAAGCGCTATTGGAAAAACTGTAAGATTTAAAGGTTTGAGAATAAAAGTGATTGGAGTGATGGAAAAACTTGGAGATCCTGATCAGGATTCAGCAATAATAATTCCCTACAAAACAACATACGGCACTTTAAATACAGACAAAACATTTTTTGCAATTTACCTTGGGGTTGCTTCAAAAGAAGATGTTGAAAGTGTAAAAGAAGGCGTCAAAAGTGTTCTTGGTAAACGATATGACGAAAATGAATTTTCGGTGACGGAACAATCAGAACTCCTTTCAATGATTAATCAGATTTTTGATATCTTAAATATTGTACTTGTGGCCATTGGCTCCATCTCGTTAGTTGTGGGTGGAATTGGGATAATGAATATAATGTATGCCACAGTCACGGAGCGCACCAAAGAAATAGGAGTTATGCGTGCTATCGGAGCAACAGAAAAAGATATAATGACTCAATTTTTGACGGAAGCCTTGATCCTCTCCGTTTTTGGCGGAATACTGGGACTCTCTTTGGCTTCATTAACTGTTCTCGTTGTCAGAATTTTCTTCCCCGCAGCAATCAGCATTTTCGCGGTAGCTGTTACGTTTATAATATCATCGGCAATTGGGATATTTTTTGGGGTTTTTCCCGCCAGGCGAGCCGCCAGACTTTCTCCCATTGAGGCGATTAGGTATGAATAGTTTATAATCTTTTTTATGATATCTTGTCAGTTTGAAAATGGAAGTAAAACACATTTAAGACATATTGTTACGGGTGTGATCATTGTTAAAGATCAAAAAGTCCTTCTCGAAAAGCGGGGGTTTTTCAACGGAAAACCTTTATTGGAGTCAGGAAAATGGGCAATAATTGGCGGATATCTTGATATGAACGAAACTCTCGAGGAAGGTATCAGACGTGAGGTTCGTGAAGAAACAGGGTATGAAATAGGGAATCTAAAACTTTTCCATATAAATGATAGTCCAAATAGGCGCAACGAAGATAGGCAAAATGTTGCCTTTAATTTTTTTGCTACTGCCAAATCACAGTCTCCTGTCGAGTCGGAAGAAGTTATTGAGACTAAATGGTTTGATTTAGATGGTCTGCCCCCGAAAGAAGAAATAGCCTTTGACCAGCATGATGAGTTGATGCTTTATAAAAAATACATAAAAGAAAAATTTCCTCTTCCCGTTGTTGGTCGATAGAAGATTATACCCACCCATTATTTCAACCATTACCCTAATTTAAACCCTTGTGTAATTCCAAAGTTAACAAAACCGTTTACGTCTAATTTTGTTTCTGAAATTTTGGAATTTTTAAAGCCGGCTCCTTCTGATTTTGCTCCAAGAAAATTAGTTTCCGTTAAATTGCATCTTTCGAAAATAGTTTCTCTTAAATCTGAACCCTCAAAACTTACTTTTTCCAAATCGCAAAACATAAAAACCGACTTACTTAAATTTGCATTTGAAAAACTGCAAGATTTTAAATTAAATTTCTTTAATTCACTTTTACTGGCACCTTTTAGTTTTTGGAAAATACAATTTTCAGTTAAAGATTCAGAAAAATCACAATTAATTAACGAAGTGTTAGAAAAATCAAGATTGCTCAATTTACTACCCGGAAATTTACAGTCAGAGAAGCTTACAAGTTCAAGAAAACTTTCGGAAAAGTCACAAGATTGAAAAACACAGCTTGAGAAATTTATAAATCTTAGGGTAATTCCAATAAATTTGCACGATTCAAAAGTATTCTTTGCAAAATCCTGTCCACGAAGATCATTCTCCTTAAAAACCTTATTTTTTATGAGCATTTAATCTTTTGTTACTTTCTTTAGCTAAAACAGAAATTTTTTCACCTAGCCAACTGGAAAGATATTTTACTTCTTGCCTATTCTTAATATCACCGTTAAATTTTATTGGTTTGCCGATACTTATTGCATATGGTCCTTTAAGATACCATTTACCCCATTCTTCAATACCTTTAATTATGGATTTAATCCATCGGACATTCTGTTGCCTGACACCGATACCTATCGGGATAATTGGCTTACCCGATAAAATTGCGAGTCTTACTGCGCCGGTTTTTGGTTTTTCGATTTTATGTAAAAAACTACTTACACTTCCTTCTATAAAAACAATTACCGTAATGCCTTTTTTGAGCTTTGCGAGAGCTGCTTCAAACGCTTCTTTACCACTTTGTTTATTAACCGGAATATGTCCGGCAAGGTGTAAATATTTTCCAAACACCGGTACGTCAAACAAAACGTCTTTGATGAGCACTGCTGCTTGTCCATTAGAAATAGAAGTTAAAATAAACGGGTCCGTTGTTGTCGGATGGTTGGCAACAATTATTTTTGCACCGCGTGGAATATAGGAAAGTCTTTTTGCATCCATCCTAAACATTATTTTTGAATATACGCTGACAATCAAACTGCCTGAGTGGTATAAAACTTTTTTAATAGTGTTTCTAAAGACAAACAACATAAATATACTGTTGAAGTATAAGTATACGCTTTTTATGTGAAAATGTTGTTGACACATATTCACAACAATGAGAAGATGTATCTCTATGGAAAATGTCGTGAAAGATAAAAAAATGAAAAGCGAACCCAGTGTGACCATCTTTGGACATTCTTTGGACGATGAAGAAAAGATTGGAAAATCCAGAACGAAAACATATCTTGATGCAGAGAATTTTACATGGGGTTTTTTGTTCATATTTGCAGGAATAATTTTCTTATTGAACACTTTTGGAATCCTTCCCTGGAATGTTTGGGGAACGATTAGTCATTTTTGGCCGGTTTTTCTGATACTTGTTGGAGTTGACATGATCTTTGGAAAATCCCTAGTAGCAAAAATAATAGGTCTTAATTTTAAAGTTTTGACTTTTCTGGTAGTATTGGGAGTTGCTTTGACGGCAGTAGCCCCTCAGACAATATCTTGGCTTCCGATTGAAATAACAAATTTTTTTAATAACATAGTTTTATATTTACAAGTAAAATGAGAGCAAGCATGATTTTCGGCATAATAATAGTAATATTCGGTTTGAATATTCTTTTTGACTTCCCGTTTTTTGAGGCTATTTTTGCATTATTTATTATTTGGATTGGTTACAGAATGATTGTGAAAAGCCACAATGATTCCGGTTCGAATGAGGGAAAAGATC
This sequence comes from uncultured Gammaproteobacteria bacterium, assembly GCA_964635715.1. Lineage (GTDB taxonomy): Bacteria > Patescibacteriota > Microgenomatia > UBA8517 > UBA8517 > UBA8517. Next base: position 39,688 of record CAZWNZ010000003.1, read on the forward strand.
TGAGTGAGGATTTTCTGAATAAAGTTCTTGTTTTCTCCGGGTTGGAAACAAAATTTTCAAGCAAAGATTTTAAAGGTGGAGAACTGGTGACCGTTTTTGGAGGGATAGATATAGATGCAACAAATTCGTCATCAAAAGAAAAAGAGATCAATTTAGATATGACCGCGGTATTTGGCGGAATTACAATTAAAGTTCCAAAAAATTGGAAGGTAAAATGTGAAGGATTTGCGTTGTTTGGTGGATATGACAATAAGACAGAAAATCCTTCAAAGCCTTCGCTTATTGTTAATGTTAGAGGCACTGCCATCTTCGGTGGTGTTGAAATTATAAACTAGACAGTTCCTCTTGTTCCCTGAATCAATTAACTACTACATAATATTTCATCAAGACATAATATAATTAATACACATGCCCACAGCTCGCAAAATAATTATTATCACTTCCTTCATTTTTGTTGCTTTTGCTGCTTTTGTTACATCAAAATCCAAAACGAATTCTCTTTCTATGGAGGACTTAAAAAAAGGGAAATACCCGGGAAGCGATATAAAAGTAGAGGAGACGCTAACTTCCGAAAAAGCATATAACCGTTACATAGTTTCTTATTATTCTCAGAGCCTAAAACTTTTTGCATTACTTCTTGTTCCCAACACTACCAAACCTCAAAATGGTTTTCCCGTAATAATTTTGAACCACGGTTACATAATTCCGGATAAATATACTCCGGAAGGGAATTACATTCCGTACTACGACGCTTTTGCAAATGCCGGCTATATAGTGTTCAAGCCGGATTACCGCGGTCACGGAAAATCGCAAGGTTTCCCAACCAGCGCGTATTATTCCTCAGACTATGTGGTAGATACTCTAAATGCTATTTCTTCTATAAAAAAATATCCTGGAGTAGATCCCGCCGGAATTGGTATTTGGGGACATTCAATGGGGGGGAATATTTCTCTAAAAGTTGTGGAAATCTCCGATGATGTAAAAGCTCTTTCTATTTGGTCAGGGGTCGTTGCACCTATTGATGATATTATTTACAACTGGCAAAAGAGAGTTTCCTACAAACCCGATCCACTTGATTTTGAACTTAGAAACGATAATTTGGATATACTTTTGCAGAAATATGGAACACCATCGGAAAACCCCGAATTTTGGGACAAAATTGATCCAAATTACTACCTATCTGGCATAAACATTCCTGTTCAAATACATGTTGGTCTTGCCGATACTCAAGTACCATCCGATTTTTCCAAAGGTCTTTATGAGAGATTAAATAAATTTGGGAAAAATGCTGAATACTTTGAATACGAAGGAGCTAACCATGATATCAACCAAAGTTTTGATAAAGCAATGCAAAAAACAATAGAATTTTTTGATTTGTATTTAAAATAATCCTATTTCAAAATGAATGGTTTTGGCTATAATCCTTTTAAATGAGAGAGCGCATCAAATCAATCGATTTTCTAAGGATTTTTGCCATTTTGGGGGTGCTTCTTATACACACCACAACCAGGACTTTGGAAGCCTCAAATTTTGATTTAATCGGATTTTCCTGGACTCTTTTTTTAAATCAAGCGGTACGTTTTGCGGTTCCATTATTTTTTATTATCTCAGGCTTTGTTCTGGAAGTAAGTTGGCGGGATGAAAGTTATTGGAAATTTATTAAAAGACGTTTTTCAAAAATTCTTATCCCCTATATTTTCTGGAGCCTTATCTACTATTTTTTTGTTTACAATCAGAACCACGATAACATTGCCAAAGTGCTTCTGACAGGGAACGCTTCCTACCAGCTTTATTTCATCCCGTCTCTTTGTGTGTTTTATCTGATTTTCCCTTTTTTGCACAAGTATTATAAATTGATTTCAAATAAATTTATTTTAATTTTTTTGGCTGTTTCTCAGCTTTATTTTCAATACCGCGATTATTATGTCAGATATCTTGATTTTGATGACCCCTTCCGCATCGTCATTCTTGCATATTTCTTTTTTATCATAGGAATTGTAGCTGCCCGCAGCAAGGAAAAAATTAATTTATTTGTCCATAAATGGAAGTACGTTTTAGTACCTCTGGCGGTTGCCAATTGTATTTATGTTTTTTGGGAGGGAAAAGTTAGGTATTTGACAACCGGAAATTATCTTTCTTACTACTCCCAATGGCGGCCGAGCGTATTCATTTATACTTTTTTAATGGGTCTTACGCTGTTTCGGCTTTTTAATAAAACCAAATTCCAAACATTTATTATAGAAAAACTTTCTAAAATTTCTTTTCTTGTTTTTTTCAACCATGTAATTTTTTTGGAAATAACATGGCGATTCATTGGGGTATATATATTTAGTTTGATTGGTGGCAGTCTTTTGGGAAAAATTATTTTTGATTCGATATTCTTTTTTATAGTTTTTTCGATTTCATTTATAATTTCCTTTTTTCTTCATAAGATTCCTAAAGCAGAAAGGATAATAGGTTGATCTGGTGGAGAAGCCTCCAATATGTTAGCCTTAATTTATGAAAGTAATATTAAAGAGGATGGGAAAGGTAATTTTTTTAACATTAGTTTTTATTGCCGGGTTTCTGGTTGCGAAAAATTATGTATTACCCAAAATTGCAGGTGAGAGTGTAACGATAGAAAACATTGTTTTGCCAAGAAAAGAGGTCAATGGATTTTTACCATATTGGTTGATTAATAAAGCGGATGCCGACTATTCGAAGTATATTACTAATCTTACTTATTTTAGTTTATCGGTTGGCGAGGACGGATCAATTGCAAAGTATACAAATCCCGGGGAAAGCGAACCTGGTTACTACTCCCTGATGAGTGGAAAAGCAGACGCTATTCTGCAAAGCGCAAAAGACAATGATGTCGATTTGTCCCTGTCGGTTTTTAGCGGTGATAACGAGGTAATTACTCAGATGTTAAATGATCCGGAGACGAGTGCAAAAAATTTGATTGAGAGTGTTACCCCAATAATGCAGGAATATGGTTTTACCGAACTCAATTTGGATATAGAGCAGCCGAGTGACGCATCTGCCGAAGCCAGACTTAAATTTACACAATTTGTAAAGTCGGTTAGAAAAAATGTTGATTCGGAAAAAATAAACACTTTGTCAATTGATGTCTCTGCCTCCTCTTTTGTAAAAGAAACGAACCTTGCCGATCCTGCATCTTTTGTTGAATATGTCGATAAAATAATAATTATGGCCTATGATTATCATTACACAGGGTCATACGTTACTGGTCCTGTGGCTCCTATCTCAGGTGCCGGTATAATTTCTGAGTTTGATACTGAAGCGGCCGTAGCAGCAGCACTTAAGGTTTATCCTGCCAAAAAAATTATTCTGGGAATACCACTATACGGATATTCCTGGGAAACGATCGGGTACACACCACGATCGGCAGTAATACCCGCGTCAGGATTTTCCATAAGCAGTCAAAAGGTTGAAGAGTTTTTAGCCGGGTGCTCAGCTTGTAGCGCCACCTTTGATGATGTAGACAAAGAAAGTTATGTTATCTATAGGGATCAGGAAACGGGTACATATCACCAGATTTTTTACCCGACAGAAGAATCAACAAATTACAAAATCAAGTTGGCAAAACAAAATTCGATTGCAGGTCTAGCACTTTGGGCATTGGGTTATGAGGACTCAACTATTTTAGCACCCCTTGCCTCGTACCATAATTAAAGGTGTAAGTTTGTCCGTTCTTTGCTTCCACTGTATGACTGACCAATTCTTTGTCATTATAAGCAAAAATTGCATTGCCGGTGATTACCGATATAGTGATGGTGGATTTTTCGCTGTCCCTGACAATTTTTATGTCTCCATCAAATTGAGTCAACAGATATGAGGTTCTAACAGTTATAGGATTCTCTCCGAGATTACTGTAAGTCACTGTCCCGTCTATCTGTGAGAAAACAATGTTTTTGGGAAGCGTCTGGATAACATCTATTTCTGTATTTTCAATAATATCTACAATACAGACACCCAAGAAAGTCAAAGTAAAACTGCCATCCTCGCCTGTAAATAAATTTTCACCTTGTTGGATTTCAATGGGGGAATTTATTTTTGCAGCCTCCGTTGCCATTCTGGCTTGCCATTTAATTTCTCCATCCATGTCAGAGATGTTTCCTTTTAATGATTGGCTTGGTGCTTTTTCCAAAGAAAAACTCGAAACATATGTTTTTATATTTTCCCTTTCCCCCATAGGGGTTGAAGAAGGTGTTGAATGTGTGATCTGTTTATATAAAACAAATATCCCCCCTCCTATAGCCACCAGCAGTAAAATAGTAATGAAATATATATTTTTCCTCATGACGACAAACCTTTCTTAATTATACTAACTAAACTATAATCATTGGATATGAAAAGTACCGGAAATATTATTTCTGTTAAAAATTTAACTAAAAAATTTAAAGATTTTGAAGCTGTAGACGGCATCTCCTTTAATGTAAAAAAGGGTGAAATATTCGCATTTCTTGGGCCAAATGGTGCAGGTAAAAGTACTACAATCAAGATTTTAACAACGCTTCTTAATCCAACAAAGGGGGAGGTCAAGGTAAATGGTTTTGATTTGAAAGATAAAGATTTGATAAGACACTCTTTTGGTATAGTTTTTCAAGATCAATCACTGGATGAAGATTTGACCGCTTGGGAAAATATGTACTTTCATGCAATGCTTTACAAAATTTCCCAAAAGGATAGAAAAGACAGAATTGAAGAACTTTTAAAATTTGTTGAACTTCTGGATAATAAAGACAAACTGGTTAAGGATTTTTCCGGCGGAATGAAAAGAAGGCTTGAAATTGCAAGAGGTCTTTTACACCACCCTAAGATATTATTTTTGGATGAGCCAACTCTAGGATTGGATCCCCAAACCAAAAATCGTATGTGGGAATATATAAAAAAGGTAAACGAAACTGAAGGTATGACAGTATTTTTTACTACTCATTATATGGAAGAAGCCGAAAAAATTGCTCAAAGGATTGCCATAATAGATCGTGGAAAAATTGTTGCAGAGGGAACAAGTAAGGAACTCGAGGAATTAACGGAAACTAAAAATTTAGAAGATGCTTTCCTTTGTCTCACAGGTCATGAGATCAGGGAAGAATCCGGAAACTTCCTTGACGGTATGAGACATAGAAGAAAAATGCACCCCTAAAAAAATTATGGAAACAATTTATGTTCTTTGGCTAAGACAAGTTAAAAAGTATTTTAGATCCAAATCCAGGATTATTGGCTCTTTAGGTCAACCACTTCTTCTTTTAATAGCATTTGGTTATGGATTTGGATCTATTTATCAAAAAGCAAATGGGGGGAATTATATAAATTTTTTGGCACCGGGAATAATACTTATGAGTGTTCTCTCAACTGCCATGTTTTCCGGAATTGATATTATTTGGGACAGACAATTTGGATTTTTGAAAGAAACTTTAGTTGCACCGGTTTCCAGAATGCAGATAGTTTTGGGCAAAACATTAGGGGCTGCAACTGTTGCAATTATTCAAGGAGTTATTGTACTTCTTCTTTCAATGTTGGTTGGTTTTCGTCCACAAAGTGCTTTTGCCATTTTTCCAGCCCTAGGATTTTCTCTTTTGGTTGCAATTCTTTTTTCGTCACTAGGTACTGCTATAGCATCTCTTCTTGAAGATATGCAGGGATTCCAACTTATTATGAATTTTCTTATTATGCCTATACAATTTTTATCCGGTGCATTTTTTCCACTTGAAGGACTACCAAAAGCAATTGAGATGTTTGTAAAAATTAATCCTTTGACCTACGGAGTTGATGGTCTTCGTGGGGCATTGGGTGGAGTGTATACATATAGTCCCAGTTTAGATTTTGTAGTACTCGCGGCTGTTACCACAATTTTACTTTTTGTCGGCAGCTACTTATTCTCCAAGATACAGATTTAATATTAACTGAGGGCCCGGGTAATGGCTTCTTTTATGTTTCTTCCGGAGAACCAACCATTTAAAAATACAATAGCGTGCTTATTTTGATTGCATTTTTTAAGATAATATTTGTTAATATGCCCACCCTTTTTAAGGAGAACTTGGGCAAGCTCGTGTACCGAAAAATTGTTGAATATGCTTAATTATAACATAATTAATATTTAAATATTTTTAAGGTATGCAGTTAGGCCAAATTCCATTTTTTCCTTTTGATAGGGCATAAGAGGCAGTTTGTACTGATTCCTCGGCAGAATATCTGAGATCTGGATTTGTATCTTCTCCGATTTCAGCTCTTAGGTTTTTCCAGGTTGTCGATCCAAATTGGTAAAGTCCCGCATATCCCGCATTTTCTGCATTAGATCTAAATCCTGATTCACAGATAGCTATATATCTAAGAACGTTTGTATCTACTCCATATTGTGCCGCAAATCTATCGATAAAAGCATTGACTTCGGATGAGGAAGCCGGAGTACTTGCCGGTAGCGGGTTTGGCGATTCAGTCATTTTTGGTTCAGGAGAAGAGACTTTAGGGGAAGGAGATGGTGCTGAAGAAGGTGTTGTTTTGGGTGTTGGGGTTATTGCTTCAATTGGGGAAGGACTTGGTATAAATGTTTCTTCCCCCATACCTAAGACATCCCTTCCGGATCTTTTTCCAAGAATATACATACCTGTCAGATACAGCAGTGAAATGAGAGCAAGGATAAAGTATAGTCTGTTTTTCATTTGCCAAATTGTAGCTTAGTAAATAGGCAAATGCACGATATAATGTTTATATGTCAGAGATTAAAAGAAAAACTGTTGGGTTGGCACTTGGGAGCGGTGGTTGGAGAGGCCTTGCCCACCTTGGGGTGATAAAAGAATTCAGAAAAGAAGGAATACCTATAGATTACATTGCCGGTTGTAGCGCCGGTTCATTGATAGGAGGACTTTATAGTTATTTTGGCGATACGGATGAGATTGAAGAAATTGTTAACAATCTTACTTATCGTTCGCTTTTTGAAATTTTACTTGATCCTGTGCGTCAGGCGGGCATTATCGGCGGTGCAAAATATCTGCGATTTATTGAAAAATATATCGGAAATGTGGAAATTCAAGATCTTGGTACAAAATTTACGGCTGTTTGTACAGATTTGATTGATGGAAAAACTGTCGAACTGGATACAGGTAGGCTGAGTACTGCAATTCGCGCAAGTTCTTCTATTCCGGTAGTTTTTCAACCTGTATTGGTTGATGGAAAAACATTGGTTGATGGGGCAAATGTAATGCCGGTACCTGTTCAGACTGCCCGTAAAATGGGCGCAGACATAGTTGTTGCCGTAAATCTTTATGACAATATTTTTCCATTTAAAATGGAATATCTTAGAAAACAAAAATTAACACCCATGACGATTAGTAGAATTGCCTATCAAATGCTTCTTTACACTCTTGCAAAAAACAACTGCAAGGATGCTGATTTTGTTATCAACCCAAAAATTTGGGAAGGGAGTTTTGGTATTTTTAAGAAGTTTATAAATAATAATGCAACTATTGAAGATGGAGAAATGGCTGCCAAAGAGATAATTCCTAAAATAAAAAAACTGCTTTAGAGAATTTACTTACTTTTTTTTGAAAAAGAATCTCCTTCAGGTATCACTAGCCAGCAAATAAGATAGGGTAGTATTCCGGGAATTCCTCCGGGGATAAGCAAAAGCACCCAAATAAGACGGACTAAAACAACATCAATTTTGAAATAATCTGCCAGACCTATTGCCACCCCGCCTATTATTCTTCCTTCAATCGGTCTTCTTAACTTTTTCATGAACTAATTTTAACATTAATATTTTCAGATTCCCATTTTCGTTTTGACTCTGGATATAAATGTGTCTAATTCCGCTTTGGTAATTGAATCATCGGGGCAAAACTTAGCCGGGTTTTGAGAACATCCGGAAGTAAAACCCATTTTTCCAAAAAGCTGAACGTATTTAAATAGAGGGTGTGTTTGGGGAACGTCTGCAAAAATTGGCACAGTATCTGTTTCGTCCGGACTAAATCCGGCGATTCGGATTAAAAAAGTCACCGCATCAGATCTGGTTAATTCTCTTTCCGGACAAAATCTTAATGGGTTAACATTGCATCCTGTGGTTATTTTATTTTTATAGAAAGTTTCCACGGCCTGATAATAGGGGGTATTCAAAGAGACATCGGCAAAGGAGGGAGAGGTATTCACGTATATTTGCATGCCAAATTTTTCAACTAAATATATTGCAGTGTCACCTCGTTTTATATATTTATATTCTGTCGGAGTCGGAGTGCTTATTGATATTGGAGTTTCGGTTGGGGGGGTGGTTGGGTTGATGGATAGAGGGGTGGTTAAACTTATTATGTTTGATGGTTGCCCCGACGCCACAACAACAGTTAATGGATCAAATTTCAGGACAGTTGCTCCTCCTGCCAATACTTTAAAATTTATCTGTGCCAACACACCTATCCCGCTTTTTGTGTATGCTTTTGTTTGATCCACTTTTGCGCCTAAAACAATTTTTGCGTGACCTATTGCGGAACCATCAGACTTATTAATAGTTCCTTCCTTTAAAGTTATAGGAAGCATATCCCCCATGGGTTGTATGTTTTGAGCCTCTAATTTTGTGGTTTCATAGGTGACATCAATATCAGCAGCACTGGCATTTAAACCTTTTGTATCTATAACAATAGCCACTGAAAATATATCACCAACCGTTAAATTTGTTGTTGATGGGGAAAAACTAAGCTCAGCTCCTGACGCCTGAGTTTCCATTGTTTGTTTTTCTTTAATCATGGAGGAACCAATAATAGTTGATACGGTAAGTACTAGCACAAGAAAAACACTAAAAATTGTTTTACTTTTTGTTCTGAGATGATTAAAAAAATGCTTAAGCTTTAATTTCGTTGAGTTAAAGAAATTTCTTTCTGGTGTATTCACAACAAAATTTGTGTTTACGATATTATTATTTTCCATAGTTGGTAATTAAATTATTGTAGTCGGTCAGGTTGTAAAATGTTCCAAAGTTTTCTTTAATTAAGTTAAAATCACTAATATTTACGTGGCTATCGGCGTCAAAATCGCCAGTAACAATTCTTTCTTTAATTCTTGAAATAAATATGTCTAAATCTGCTTTAGTAATTGCTGTATCCGGGCAGAATTTTGCCGGATTGGCAGAGCAGCCGCTGGTAATTCCCAATTTGGCGAAAAGTTGAACGTATTTAAATAGAGGGTGTGTTTGGGGAACGTCTGCAAATTTCGGCGATGAATCGGTGATATTGGGCATATATCTTGCAATTCTAAGTAAATATGTAGCGGCTTCAGCTCTGGTTAAAGTATTATTAAGGCAAAACTTAGCCGGGTTAACATTGCATCCTGTGGTTATTTTATTTTTATAGAAAGTTTCCACGGCCTGGTAGAAAGGAGATGTGGCGGGCACGTCAGTAAAAGTGGGTGAGTTGGGGATAATTGTTTGCATGTTAAATTGTTCAGTTAAATAATAAGCTGCTCTGCCACGGGTAAAGCTATTTAAGAGTTTTGTAATGACACCAACTACCTTTTTTGGGGTACCATTGTTATTGTATATACCAAGACCCACATCGGCACTTCCATTTGCGCAGTTATTTGGAGACTTTAAGGATGAGTATCCCCAAAGACTGAACCCAAAATTATTATTTATTGCGTAATTAATCAAAAGTCTGTCTGTTTCCGCTTGAGTGTCCTCATTTCCGTATTGTGGACATGAGCTTGCTCCGAACTCGCCAAGAATGAGCGGCGTGTTGGGATAATATTTTTTGTAACGGCTTACTTGTTGATTCATTTCATTAATAACTTGCGACGCGTTTAAGTTTCTTTGTACAGTGCCGTAATTATTAAAACTAAGAAAATCAAATGAAATTGGGTCTTCAATAGGTAAAATGCTTTTTGATAGAGGAACTGAAAGTTTGTCAATTAACGAGTCATCGTGATATCCGATCAAAAACTTGGACCTCAACTCAGTGGGTAATCTTTTAGGCAAGCTACCCAAGGTGGGTCGCAAAAGAGCAGCATGAGCCTCAGGTGAATAAGGGGAAACTATTGTATTTGTACCTTCAGTAAACAATAGAATATAAACAGTGTCACTATATTCGCTGATACGGGTTAAGAATTCTTTCATATATGATTCAAAAGCAGCGTATTGGACGGGGTCTTTGAGCCACGAATCGTCATTTATTCCGATAGGGTGGGACCGTCCGTCATTCCCGCGACCCCAAAGATAATTCATCGGAAGAATTGCTTTCATGTTATTTGCCTTTAGAAGAGCCAATGTGTTCTTCAAATTTTCAAAATTTTGGTCATTATAAATCGGAGTTGGTAAAGCTTGAGGTTCAAATTTACTCCAAACCATATAAAGCCACACAGTATTAAAACCGGCTGCTTTGATTTTTTGTAAGTTTGCGGGCAAAGTTGTCCAAGGAGTTTGATAATCTCCTGTGCTTCCGGGAAATGCGTAAGCTACACTCCTGATATTCCAATAAGGGAGACTATTTGTTTGCGCGTTGATGGTCGATTTTAAAGTTGTTAAAAAAAAGAGGGCTAAGAATATTGCAAATAGAACCTTTTTCATGAGTGAAAATCTAATTTATATATTAACACATCCGGAAAAAATAAATAATCATAGGCAATACACCGATAACGACAGGGCTAACCTTTAAAGCTTGTTACATAATACTAAATACAATTGGACGATTTTTCATATCCTGCTTTCTTTGCTTCTTTCTCAGTACAAAACCACTCTTCTCCTTTATATTTTTCGATAATGGATAGATTGTAGAGCCTGCATTCCGACATGGTGTATTCTTTATTTTTTGTATTTTGGATAATATTTCCTTTGATTGTGCACTGCGGCAATCTTTGTTCTTAAAGATGTTTTTCTCTTTTTAGAAGTTTGCTTTGCCATTTAGTCCTAAAATAATTTCTTCGGAGTTTCCTATTGGGATTCTGACAAAAAATCCTTTTCCGTTAGGAATAGGTAGGGAAGTCTCACCTTTTAATCTTCTTTTGATTCCCTCAATTTCTATTTCTGCGGTTCTTTGTTTTCCAAAATCGGAGATTTGTTTTTGTCCGAGTTCAATTTCAAAAAAGTAAGAGGAAGAATCAACAATTTTTATTTCGCTTCCGGCGGGTGTTACAAAAATTCCCGCAACTAGGTCACTGTCATCAATTATTATTCCGTCGACAGGGGAAAATAGCGTTGTCTGGTCGAGCACTGCCTTTGCAAGTTCGACGTCTTTTACAGACGCGTTAAGAGTTGCTTGCTTTTCCGTTCTTAAATATTTATCTATAACTTCCTTCGGGTCAGGATATTTTTGGGAAAATATTTCAAAGTCTGCCCTCACTTTTTCAAAGTCGGCAAGTTGTTTATCGAGACTTGTTTGAAGTATTTTTCTATCGAGTGAAGCAAGTATGTCTCCTTTTTTAACAATATCTCCTGTGTGTTTTTGAATAGAAACAACTTTTCCTGAAATTGCAAAACGCACTGAAACAATTCGAGCCTTGACACCACCTTTGTATGTCTTTGACATTCTAGTCTAATTTTAGATTATCACAATTTTGAAGATGAATAAAATTTCCAATCTTTTTATTGTCACGACTGCTTAAATAAAATCCAAAATTCCTTCGGGATATAAAATTAATTTTCCGTTTTTATAATCGTCGATATTCTGCCAGGAGGCAATTCCTCCTTCGTTTGAGTCAAGAATCTGTAGCTCAGTTTTTTCATACAAATCTTTGTTTACAAGATCTCCTTCAAAAACCATTAGTATTTCATGCCCATTTTTGCCTTCGTAGGTAAAAATGGTTTCTAGCGTTGTTATAAATCTCACGTTTTTCAGATTGGTTCCCAATTCTTCCTGAAACTCGCGTCTTAAAGCCGCCTTTGCTCTTTCTCCGAATTCAATTCCACCTCCAAGAAGACGATAAAAAGTTTCTTTTTTAACAGAATCAAATCCGACTCCGGCCAAAATCTTTTCTTTGTGTTTAATAATACATACCGCCAAAGGTCTTATGGCATTTTCTTTTAGCATATGAAATATTCTATCACCAATTTGGAAGATAATTGCCTAGCCTTTTTGCACATGTGGATACAATCCACAAAATTATCTAAAGTATTATAATGAATTTTATGAAACGGGTGGTGCAAAAAGTAATTGCCGGAGTAGCCCTCGAAAACGGCGGTAAAATTTTAATTATTCAAAGAACGGCGAATGAAGATATCTTTCCAAATCTTTGGGAACTTCCGAGCGGGAAGAAAGAACCAATGGAAAAGATTGAAGAAGCTGCAAAACGCGAAGCCAAAGAAGAAACAGAACTTGAAGTCAAAATAGGTAAGCCAATTAGTGTTTTTAACTTCGGTTGGGAAAAAGAAGATGAAATAAGAGATGCTACGGAAATAGTTTTTCTGGCAACTTTAGAAGGCAAATCTGAAGTTAAGCTTAGCGACGAACATCAAAACTTTGCATGGGTGAATAAAGAGGAAATTGAAAATTACAACGCTTCAAAAGAAACCAAAGACGTGGTTAAAGAAGCTTTGTCTAATCTTCCAAAGATCAATCCCTAATTTTTCTATATTTTCTCTAGTTATCCTTCAAAAAACATTTTGTCTTTTATAAGTTAGATTATTGCAATGATGGCATATTATTAGTCTTTCCGAGGAGTTTCGGTTATGAAGCGCCCTACTTAGCTAAACATCATGGTCTAGGACTCTATAACCCCATAACCAATTATCAACCCATTATTTTTTAATAGTTCCCTGGGGAGAATAGGTAGAAGTTAGAAATCTCCCGGAAATATATCGATAATTTTCGCCCTCAATTTTCTGTTGGCAGCTTCATACTCAACTTCTGCTCCTTTTACATGACCTAATAGTGCTTTACCCAATGGAGATTCATATGATATGGAATCATTTTGAAAGAGAATTGCATCAGCTGACCCTAATATGTTTGCTCTGAATTGTTCTCCGTATGTCATAATCTCCACATGAACAAGGTTTCCGATCTGTGCCGTATCAGTTTCCTTTCGTCTTTCAATGAAAGTGGGACACATTACAGCCTGGCGCCATTGTTCGAACAAAATACCAGTGACGTCAATCTTTCTATTAGCTTCATCAAAAGCTGCGTTGTCATGAAAATCATTTGTTCCACCAGCAACGCCCAACTCTTTATGTTGTTCGACAAGTTCGTTTGCTATATAACCAAACTTTTGTTGAGCTGCGTCGTAAGCACGCCTAGACATAATACCGGAAAGGACTTCAATTTTTCGTTCTCTGCTCATATTCAAAGTGATATTCTACCAGAAAATACAGTATTTGAAAATCACAAGAGTCTTGATACAATATGACTTATGAGTAGTAAAAAAATCGTTCAAAAAGTAGTCTTAGGAGGCGTCGTTTTTGATAAGGGACAGAAGTTTCTAGTAATGCAAAGAAATGAAAATGAGGATATTTACCCAGGTTTATGGGAATTGCCAAGTGGTAAGAAGGAAGAGTTAGAAGATGCTGAAGCCTCACTTTTGAGAGAAATTAAAGAAGAAGCAGGTATAGATGTAGAAATCATTTTGCCTGTTTCTATTTTTAATTATCAGATCGAAAAAACGGAAGAGATTCGTGATTCAACCCAAATTAATTTTCTGGTCAAAATGAAGCGTGATCAGGAGGTTCATATTAGCAAAGAGCATCAAAATTTTGCTTGGGTAGGCAAAGACGAACTGAACAAATACAATTTTTCTGATGCAACCAAAAGGGTTTTGCTAAAAGCATTTGAAATTTTGGAAAAGTTAAATATTTAATGAAAATCTTATTTGATTTTTCAAGACAAGGTATCTCACAATATAATTCTGCCTTCGAAGAGATTAGAAAAAGTATTCTTGAAAATGGCCACTTTTTAACTAATGATTTACTTCAAGAAACTAAAAAATTGGGTAAAACGCTCCCCCAAGAGGCCTTTAATAAATTAAGAAAGGCAATTTCCGAAGCTGATGCAATTATTATTGAGGGATCAATTGTAAGTATGAGTTTGGGATATATTGTTACAGAATCCATTAATTTGGGGAAGCCTGTACTTTTCCTTTCTGATGGACATCTTAAAAACCATAAAAACAGATTCTTGATGTCGATTAAATCGAAACTTTTATATGTTGAGGCTTATCATGATGTTCACCAATTGCGTCCAATTGTAGTAAGGTTTATGGAAGAGTGTCCCAACATTAAAACACGTTTTAATTTAGTACTTAGTAATAAGTTGGACAGCTACATTATTAAACGCAGTAAAGATCTAAATATTTCGAAAACGGAGTATATTGTTGATTTAATTGAAACGGACCTACAGAAGAATATAAAGGATTAAATTCTTATTTTATTTCCTGCCACTAGATTTTTTATCGCCACCTCCACCATTTTTTTGTTCGCTTCTTCCGTCATAGAGGCAATATGTGGAGAACCGATAAAGTTTTTTTGCTTTATCATGCTTTTCTTTATTTTGGGCTCGCTTTCAAAAACATCAGAAATATAAAATAGACTTTTACTTTTTAGAAGCGGGATAATAGCTTTTTCTTCTACAATGGCGCCGCGTGAAGTATTGATTAAAATTGTTCCCTTTCTGATTTTTTTGAGATTTTCCTGATTAAATAAATGATATGTCTCTGTTGTCAGTGGAAGATGTAACGAAATTATATTTGAGTTTTTGAGCAGTTTATTGATTGAACAGAATTCCAAATCATCTGTCAAAAATGATTTTGGATCAACATAAGGATCGTAAACTAAAAACTTATTACAATCAAAAGCGTTTAACTTTTTATATACCAATCGTGCGATATTACCGAATCCCACAAGACCTATCACCTGATTGGACATTTCTTGCCCCATATACTTATATCTGTTCCAATTAATCAAATCGGATTCATTCAAAAGGTTGGTTTTTCTAAGTGCTGATAATGCTTGACAAACAACATATTCAGCTACGGCGTTTGAATTAGCACCGGCAGAATTGTAAATGTCTATTCCCCGGATTTCACACGAATGGATATCTATATTGTCCACACCTACCCCGACTCTAACAAGGTGCCTTAAATTCGGAAGTTTATTTAAAACCGAAGTGTCAACTTTTGTGTAACTCCTTACGATTAATGTTTCAATATTCGGAGAATAATTAACGCCTATTGTTTTATCGCCTTTAACTATTTTATAACCGGCACACTTAAGCAATTTTGACTCTCCATTTAAATAAATTTCATCAGGCTCGCTTATATATGCAATCTTTTTACTCATATTGTTGCGCTCTATATTCTTAAAATTTTTACTTCACGTCTTTCCTGTCCTGGGTCAGAGCCATGAAATATATCTGCCTCGAATCCCGCATTAATCTGAGATGTTAGCGCGGAAATTTGAGAGCGAAATCTTGAACGCAATTCCAATTTCACCGTTTTTGCACGAGTTTGGCCTTCCAGAATAATTGCTGTGATAGCTGATCCGGCAATTCTGTCATAGTAACTTCCAGACCATGGATAATGAATTACATTGTTCCACAAGTCTTCAGCTTGACTTCTGGTTAAAACTGTTTGCACCTGATCCAATATGTTGGCTCCTGCAACTTCATGCAGGTTGTACCAGATTTGTTGCTGTTGTTCATTAGGCAGTAGTGTGAATTCTGGTTTAAGTATTAATACGGAGAATTGATTTTGTAGGATTGATTCTTTCATTTATGAATTAGATTGAATAATTCTTAAGAGTTTTTTTGATTATTGAAGCATATTCCTTCAGTACTTTTTTGTATTCCGGGGTATCGTATATGTCAATCGGAAATTTTATGGCATTGTTAAAAAAGTTTTCAGCTATTGGGAAATCACCTTTCTTATAATTTACCAGTCCCTTATATCCAGGATAAAGTAGGCTCGGGTCTTGGAACAACTTCAGTAAATTAAGGGGACAGGTTGAACCCGGCATGTCTGCGTCCAAAATACCATTTTCGATTAACTTATCGCAGAATTCTTTGGTGGATATTGAAATCTTTTTAGGGTTAATTTGGATAACAAATGCGTACCAACTAGGTTCCACACCGTCAATAAACGCTGGAGTTTTTATGGCCTCAACGTCTTTAAGTAACGTCGCCAAATATTTTGCATTGTTATTCATTATTTTATGCCACATCTGTAGATGGCTCATTTGCTCTTCAGCAATCGCAATGGCAAGAGGATGGGCTCGAAGCTTTAATCCAAAGCCCGTTAATGCGTAAGGGTAATATTTGGAATCTGGAAGAATTTCCTGTTTGCATCTTTTGTTGTAGTGCCCAAAAAGTAGTCCACGTTCATAGACCTCACTGTCGTCTGTGACCATTATTCCGCCCTCACCTCCGGTAATAATTTTCTGACCCTGTAAACTAAACGCCCCAACTGTTCCGAAAGTGCCTACGAGTTTGTCTTTGTATATTGCTCCATGGGCATGCGAGACATCTTCTATGAGTTTTAGATTATGTTTTTTACAGATGGCAATAATTTTATCCATTTCACAGGGAACACCCCACATATGAGTAACAACCAACCCTTTTGTCTTGGGGGTAATAAGTGACTCAATTTTATTCGGATCGATGTTACCATCTTCTCTTGCGTCGCAAAGTATCGGAATTGCTCCGGTTTGAAATAATGGAGTAACTGTGGCAAAAAAAGTGTATGCCGGGCATATTACTTCGTCTCCAGGGCCAAAACCACAACCAACCATCGCAGCATGTAACGACGCGGTTCCGGAACTAAAAAGCAGGGCATATTTGGTACCATACACTTTTGCAAATTTGTTCTCAAATCTCTCAAAAATCCCTGATCTGTTATAAATAGAAATTTCCCCTTTATTTAGTTCAGTATTGACAGCCTTTTTAGTCTCTTTTGTTATATGAGGCCAAATGTATTTGTAATTCATAATATTTATTTTTTATTTATTGCTTCGTAAATCTCTTTAATAAATTCCATGTTTTTTATATTATTTTCTTGAACATCTTTGAATCCTGTACCACTTTTAATCCTGGTCATAAAAAAATCGAGTTGTTTATCCATCATTTCTTCTGTGTTTTCCGTGGTTATATCGTTAATCAATTCTCCCAATTTGTTTTTAATCTTTATGTTTTTCTTGTCTCCAATCAGATGACCGTTTGATCCATGGAGACTGTAAGTTTCGATTTTTTCGCCAGTTGATCTCGACAGAGTTATCGTGCCGTTAAGGCCTGTTTTGTATCCAAACAATATCGATGCAGTGTCTTCGGTGTAAGTTCCGGCAAGTTTAGAATTTGCAAGTGCGGAAGTTCTGGCAGCGATAAAATCCGGTTTACCGAACCACCATACCAACTGATCAATAATGTGGTAACCCATATCTAAAATACATCCTCCTCCCGCAACTTCTTTATCGCCTCTCCAGCCCTCGGCTGGATTTTCGATATTTAATTTATATATAGCGTTAAAGAGGAATGGAGTACCAATTTCCGAAATTGACTCTTTCGCTTTCTGGTATAAAGAACTAAAGCGCCTTTGTGTACAAATAAAACCATATTTTTCAAATCCTTTAATTTTGGTTAAGGTCACAGCCTCTTCATTATTTCTGGCAAATGGCTTTTCCTTCATAAAGAAGATCTTGTTTGCACAAAGAAATGCGGCAATTGATTTATATTGATCGTGAGGTACCGAGACAATGCAGAAATCAATATTTTTTACAGGAAGATCTTTGAAGTCTCTAAAATAAGGAACGGAAACTAGATTTGGGTACATCGATTTAAAATTGGAATAAGAAGCACTGGATGGGTCACAAATGGCCACAATTTTCACATCCTCTCTCCTGATTAAGGAGGGGAGATGGTCGTTTAAGTTTTGCCTACCCAGACCAATAATTGCGACTTGCATAAAACCGTGTATAATTTAACAATGCGTACTAAATACGCATTGTATGCGTATTCTATACTTGTTAAAAAAAAGTGTCAATAGATAAGAAAAAGAAGTAAAAAACAGTGGAAACTAAGAAAGGAAAATTTTTAGTATGGTTACAAAAAAATGCAAGGTATTAAAAATAAGCCCTTTTCGACTAGAAGTCGAAGGTACTGATGGTTCGGGAAAAAGCACATTGATGGATTCCTTGAAAAAATCCCTACACTCTAGATATCCCAGTAAAAGAATAGTTTGTCTGCCTGAATTTTCAGATACTCCACTTGGGTATATGGTAGGAAATGTCATAAAAGAAAAAACTTTCTTTTCGTTAGGTGTAAAAAAATCCAACCTCCCGCTGGCAGAAACTTTATGTCTGGCCGGGGATTATATTGCCAAACTGGAGAAACTCAAGCAATGTCCCAATCCTAACCCGGATATTATTATATCTGACAGAGGCATTGCGACTTTTTGGGTATATCAAGAGATGAGACTTAATAAAACATATCGTAATTCTGAGGATGTGTTTAAGGAATGGATGGATCACATGTTTTCTCAGATCGAACCTCCCGATCTCACAGTAATTCTTACTTCTTCTGAGGAAAGTTTAAGACAAAGATTGGCTAATCGGGGCGATAATGTTACGAATGAATCAATGAAGTTCATACTTACTGCTCAATCAAAATATATTAATCTGGCATCCAATAATGATAATTTCTTGATTATAGAAAATTCCGATGGAAATTTACATGAAGTTGTGGAAAAAGTTGTGAGCGCAGTTGCCTGTAAAATCAGTTGACATTATTTACTGTCAATTCTTCAATATATTTTTCGGCGATTGGAACCCTTTTTATAATCATCAATTATTGTTTTAATTAAGGGTTTGGGAAATAAGTTTTCAGACAAATTGTTTTCATAACACGCCTTTCTCCGGATAATGAAGCCAATAACTATTAGGCGCTTGGCTAAGAGACAGGGATTCCTGCCTCGAGTTGCTTTGGTCAAGGTGGGCGTACCCCGTTAGGCAGATCCAGAATCTGCAGTCCTACCCGCCTAGACTCGACAGTCTAGTCGAGGCTGGCGATTAGATGATCATTGGCAAAGCTGTGGAGCTTGGATTCGGACCAAGATAACATCCTCCAGAGGGATGTGTCCTACCGTTAGACGACTCCACAACTTTGCTAATGATAAGTTTTCTTAAACAGGTTCTTTAAAAACTTCCTGCCGGCGCAAGATTTTAAATATTTTTCTCTCTTTCTTGCCTCTTCTCTATTGTTAAATTTTTCTGTGTAAATAACATTCCAGGGCATGTATCTTTTAGTATAAAAACTTTCTCCTAAATTATGTTGAGACAATCTTTCGTCAAGATTGTCTGTAATTCCTACATAACTTTTATTTACTGTGAGACTTTTTAAAACATACACGACATACATTTTCCACAGACTAGCAGGCTTATTGTATCATCTGAAGCTGAAAATTTCTTAATATTGCTGGTGGTAGGAGGACGAGTTATTTTTAATATTTCTTAAAAATAGCTTGTCGCTACCACCTCGCTCTATGTGAAAATTATTTTATTGGGATGGGTAGATAACTTCTTTGCAAATTAGTAACTGAACTCGAGGATCAAATGCGATGTTTCGTGGTTTTAGTACTGATTGATCCTGGATCCTTGTTAATGAAAGCTGATTTAGCTTTCCGCAGGGGGTATTTGGATTATCAATATCCCTCAACTCTTTTGGTGAAAGATTGTATCCGTTCATATCCCTTAACAAGTATCCAAATACAGCCTTTGTTCCTCTGTTGATAGGCAAATGATTACTGAGTCGGAATAGGTCCACCAAGCATTCAGGTAGTACTCTATTTCGCGATTCAATAATTGCTGCAATTTCATCAGTCCAAAATTGCAATTGGCCAAGATAACTCACAAGCTGATCATCTTTTGGATTTATCGAGTTCAAATTAATTTCCATCCCCTTACTCTCCTTTTTGAAATAATTTTTAGGTGCGAGGCCCTATAATACACCTTTAAATTGACAATAATCAAATAAAACGTAGGATTTTAGGAAGAAAAATAATTGCCCCGACCAGGAAAGCCGCAATTGAAGAAATCAAAACCGCTCCGGCTGAAACGTCTTTGGCAATTTTGGCTTTTTCCTGAATTTCGGGACTTATCATATCCACCATTGCTTCAACGGCGGTATTTATAAGCTCCAGAATAAGTACGAAGGCAATGACAACAATGAGATTAAACCATTCGGAAACTGAAATTTTCAAAACTATACCCAAAATAATTGCGGCAACCCCCGCCAAAATTTGAACCCTGAAATTTCTGCCTTTCCTAAATTCGGTTGCAATACCCTCGAAGGCAAACCCGAAACTTTTGGCTAAAGAGTGTTTTGATTCCACACACCATGATATCATGAAATATATGGAAAGTGCTGTTCTGGAGTTCTCTGCAACATTTTTAATTTGGATTTTATACGCAAGCTTTATTGTTCTTTGGTTTGTTAATGGGCGGGTTAAAAGAGAACAAATTTTCAAGGCAATAATCGCAGGTTTGCTGGCTTGGACGATTGCCCAGGGAATCAAACTTGTTTTTCCAACACTTAGGCCATATATGCTAAATGGCGAACCTGTCGGGGTACTGATAACTCCGATCGGGTCTGCCTTTCCTTCGGCACACACTGCCTTAGCTTTTAGCTTGGCTGTTACAATTTTTTTACTTGATGGCAAGGTGGGCTGGATATATTTAAGCGCAGCTATGTTTATTGGAATTGCCAGAGTTCTTGCAAATGTTCATTACCCGATAGACATAATAGGAGGAGCGCTTATCGGAACCTTAGTGGCAATAATTATAAAAAAAATCCAGACGCTTGGGATTTTGAAAAGGAGGAAGTAGGCGAGTTATCCCACATATCGTTCACGCCTCAAGCTGCAATTACTGCGGGACTGCGGCCGCAAGATATATAAATTATCTCACCTACCTTGACTTCTAGCACTTAATTATGTAGACTGCTAATATTGAATTTTAATCATACATGACAGATTTAAAAATAACCCAAAAAACGATAAGAAATGTTCCCATTGTTCCGGTACGTGGCTCTGTTGTTTTTCCTCATACAGATACACTTGTTTCTTTTGGACGTGCAAAAAGCATAGCTGCTGTTAACTTCGCTTTCCAGAAAGATAGAGTTATCGCAATTTTTTCACAAAAAGATCCCAGAACCGTAGATCCGGAAGAAGAGGATCTAAACACAATAGGAACAATAGCAACTATCACTCAGATGATGACTACCGAGGGAGAAATTCATGCTCTTGTACGTGGTCAAGCTAGGATTACTCTTCGTGAGATAATTGCGAAAGAACCTTATCTTATGGGAAAGGTTGAAGAAATACCGGAAGAAACTAGCCAGGATCCTGCTTTAGGAGTTTTAGCGAAAAAGATGCAAGAGCTTTTCAAAAAAGCGATTAATCTTGGCAAACAGGCAGAAATAATGACGGTTATGAAACTTGTTTCCGGAGGTGCTGATCCCATTGAAGTGAGTGATCAAATTGCATCTCTTCTTGACATATCACCGAGTGAAAAACAAAAAATTCTGGAAAAGATAAATATTAGAAAGAGATTGGAAGTTGTTTTTGAATATCTGACAAAAGAGGTTAATGCATTGGAGATAGAACAGACGATTTCTTCAAAGACTCAAGCCAGGTTTGAAAACCAGATGAAAAAGGCAATGCTTCGTGAAAAGAAAAGAACTATTGAGCAGGAATTGGGTGAGATGGACGAAGATGGGGAAATGTCGACAGAAGAATTCAAAGAATATAAAACAAAGATAAAAGCTGCAGGAATGCCGGCGGATATTAAAACGCGTGCAGAGAAAGAACTTAAGCGTTTAAGTGATATGTCTCCCAATAATCCTGAAGGTGCCTATATTAGAAATTATTTGGATTGGATTTGCGACATGCCTTGGAGTAAAGAAACGCCAAATAACGTAGCGATCAAAAAAGCTTCAAAAATATTGGAAGACGAACATTTTGGAATTGAAAAAGCCAAAGAACGCATTTTGGAATATCTGGCAGTAATGAAACTTAAAAAAACATTAAATCCTGAGCGAGCGAAGAGGGCTGAAGGGCATCCGACCATTCTTTGCTTTATTGGACCTCCCGGAGTTGGAAAAACTTCTATTGGACGTTCAATTGCTAAAGCTCTAAACCGTAAATTTGTAAGGGTTTCCTTAGGAGGTATTAGGGATGAGGCTGAAATCAGGGGTCACAGGCGTACATATGTTGGAGCCATGCCTGGACGCATTATTCAAGGAATGAAGACCGCTGGTACTAAAAACCCGGTTTTTATGCTCGATGAGATAGATAAGATCGGAGTAGATTTTAGAGGTGATCCATCAAGTGCACTTCTGGAAGCGCTTGACCCTGAACAGAATAAAGAATTCTCCGATCATTACTTAGAAGTTCCTTTTGATCTTTCAGAGGTAATGTTCATTTGTACAGGAAATGTTTTGGATACCATTCCGGCTCCTCTTAGGGATAGGATGGAAGTTATTACTTTTCCGGGTTATACAGAAGATGAGAAGTTTCAAATTGCCAAGAAATTCCTTTGGCCGAAACAGGTTGAAGTACAGGGATTGGCCGGTAGGAAAATCGAAATAGCCGATTCTGGTCTCAAGGAAGTTGTTGGAAGTTATACAAGAGAAGCCGGAGTTAGAAATTTGGAAAGAAATTTGGCAAACATTTGTAGAAAATTGGCCAGACTCATTGCTGAAAACAAGAAACATCCACTTAAAATTGAGGCAAAAGATGTCAAAAAACTTTTGGGAAACAAGAGATTTACTTCCCAAATTGCAGACAAAAATGACGAAATAGGCCAAAGTACGGGTCTTTCCGTGACACCTTTTGGTGGAGAAATTCTTTTCATTGAAGTCTCCATTATGCCCGGTAAAGGTAGACTTACTCTTACGGGACAGTTGGGAGATGTCATGAAAGAGTCTGCTAAGGCAGCATTTACTTGGACAAGATCTCATTATGACGAGTTAGGTCTTAAATCAAACTTTGCTGAGGATATTGATGTTCATATTCATGTGCCAGAAGGTGCGGTCCAAAAAGACGGACCGTCAGCTGGGGTGGCGATAACCACAGCCTTGGTATCTGCACTGACAGGAATTCCGGTCAAACGTCATGTTGGTATGACCGGAGAAATTACCCTACGGGGTCGTGTTTTGGAAATTGGAGGCTTAAAAGAAAAATCAATTGCGGGGCACCGGGCAGGCCTCACCACCATAATTTGTCCTAAAGACAACAAAAAAGATATGGATGAGATTCCATCTCAAGTTAAGAAGGATATTAAATTTGTTTTTGCTGAAAAAGCTGAAGATGTTTTAGATGTTGCCTTGGTTTCACCTTTACCTAAAGGAAATGTAAAAAGTACTCCAATTTCGACGATGCTCGCAGCAAACTAATTGTGACCATAATTGTCTCTTTCAAGTTGTGTCGCCAGAGGGATTCGAACCCTCAATTTCTTGGATGAGAACCAAGTATCCTAAGCCGTTAGATGATGGCGACAAATGTTTCTGAGCGACACCGTCCTAAGATCGTTAAGCATAGCTTGCACTACCTTTCCATTGTAGACGATGAGGCCTTAAGTTCAATATTTTAGCACATTTTTGATTTGTTTTGATACCTTTTGAATTTCTTGACAAGGTTATTGCAAACGTATAAAATCTCCATCGTTGGCCTAAAAAGTAAATGCGATCTCTCCAAGGTTTGCGCGTGGGGAGAATTTTTTTTCACCAAAACACAATAGAATGAAAAACAATGTGAAATTGACTCAGGAAGGGCTTATTGCCCTAAAAACTGAGCTTAAAGATTTAAGGGATGTAAAAAGACCCAAGCTTGTTGATAGGCTCGCAAATGCCCGTTCTCAAGGAGATTTAAGCGAAAATAGCGATTATCAAAGCGCCAAAGAGGAACTTGAGTTTCTTGATGGTAGAATTGACGAGCTTGAGGAAGTCATTAAGAATGCAAAAGTTACGGCTGCGAAAAAAAGCGGCGGAGTTGACGTGGGAACAAAAGTTACCGTAAAAGTTGGCACAAATAAAGTAATTTTTAACATAGTCGGTGAATGGGAAGCCGATCCTGTGAATAAAAAGATTTCTCACGAATCCCCGCTTGGAAAGGCACTTTTTGGCAAAAAAGTTGGAGAAAAAGTAGACGTTGAAGCTCCTGCCGGGAAAGTTCAGTACGAAATTGTTGCGATTGAGTAAATTCTTCTAATGCTTGAGAAGGCCGGAGTTACGAGTTAAACTAAGGCATGGCGTTGCAAAGTTTAGACGAACTAAAAAAGGTTAGGATGGAAAAGCTTCAGAAGTTAAAAGGTATGGGAATTGACCCATATCCTTCAAAAATTACCATCGATGGAAAATTGACTAAGATTTTATTAGCAAAAGAGTCCATGGGAAAAATGGTGCTTTCGGCAGGCAGAATTTGGTCGATAAGGAAGCATGGCGGGGTTGTCTTTATGGACTTAAAAGATGACACTGGAGTGATTCAGCTTTTATTTCAGAAAAAAGTTTTGGGCAATAAATTTCAAACTCTTCAACTTTTTGATATGGGCGACTTTTTGGCTGTAAAAGGAGAGATTATAAAGACAAATGCTGGCGAGATAACGATTAGTGTTAACGAATTTCAACTATTAGCCAAGTCAGTAAGACCTTTGCCTTCTACGTGGTACGGTTTAAAGGATGAAGAAGAGCGCTATAGACAGCGTTATGTGGATCTTCTCCTAAATGATGATTTAAGAGATTTGTTTAAGAAAAAAGCGCTTTTTTGGCAATCAATGCGCGAGTTTCTAATTGAAAATGGGTTTTTGGAAGTTGAAACTCCTGTCCTGGAAAATACCGTAGGAGGAGCTGATGCCAATCCTTTCATCACACACCACAACGCTCTTGATATAGATCTCTATCTGAGAATTTCAATGGGTGAGTTGTGGCAAAAGAGGCTAATGGTTGCCGGTTTTGGCAAAACATTTGAGATCGGAAGACAATTTAGAAATGAGGGAATGGACCGCGAACACCTTCAAGATTACTCACAAATGGAATTCTATTGGGGCTATGCAAATTATGAAGATTCAATGAAATTGGTTGAAGAAATGTATAAATACGTTGCAAAGAAAACTTTCGGAACTCTTAAATTCAAAATCGGCGGTCACGAGGTAAATATGGAGGGTGATTGGAAGAAAATTGATTATCGGGAAACTCTTCTTAAAGAAACTGGCGTAGATATATCAAAAATTTCTGATGAAGATTTAAGAAAAGAGCTCAAAAAGAGGAAAGTAAAATACGATGATATTGATGAGAGGGGACGTCTTATAGATTCACTTTGGAAAACAGTCAGAAAGAACATTTCCGGACCCGTGTTTTTGACCGGGCAACCTGTGGAAGTTTCTCCGCTTGCCAAAAGAATTAAAGGAAATCCTGATTTTGTGGAGAGATACCAGGTAATTATTGCCGGGAGTGAAAACGGAAACGGATATTCAGAGCTAAACGACCCTATTGATCAAGCAAAACGCTTCAGTGAGCAAGAGAAATTACGTGAGAAAGGGGACGAAGAAGCCCAAATGAAAGATAGTGATTTTGTTCGCGCTTTGGAATGTGGCATGCCGCCAACTTCAGGATTTGGAGTATCTGAGAGGCTCTTTTCATTCTTGGCTGGAAAATCAATAAGAGAAACTGTATTATTCCCATTATTGAGACCGGAGGGAGGTGAAAAATAATGAAAGATAATTTGAAAATAGATTTACTTTTAAGCCTGTCATTTTCTTTTTTTGGTTTACTTTTAATTTTCGGCCTTGGATTTGTATTTCCATTAATTGATCCTTACGCATCAATCAAATGGATAGTTATCATCTGTGCCGTAATATTTTTCTATTCCTTTATCAGCTACATAGTTGTTAGAGTGATGGAAATAGTAGCCTGGAGAAAAAGTCTTACAAAAGAAGTTAAAAAAGTCGTAAAAGCTAAAAAAACTTCCAGAAAGTAAGATTTATTTAAAAAAGCATTGTCTCCTGCCCGAAATGCTTTTTATCGGTTGTATGAAAAAAGACGATATAGAATTTGAAGTAAAGTTTTATCCTGTAGATAAAGAAAAATACCGCGAAAAACTTCGTGACATTGGTGCTGTGCTAAAAAATCCTGAAAGGAAAATGTACAGAGTTGTGGCTGACTATCGTGACAATCCAAATCTTGGGGACAGAGAATGTGTTCGCGTTAGAAATGAGGGGGACGTTACTCGTCTTAGTTTTAAAGCTTTTGCCAATGGTGCAACTCTCGTTAGCGATCAAAAAGAGATAGAAACGGAGGTTAAAGATTTTGATAAAACTGTTGCGATATTTGAAAAGATTGGGATGAAATTCAACAGAAGACAGGAAAACTTTAGGGAGGAATGGGATTTTGAGGGTGTGCAAATAACAATCGATACATGGCCGAACCTGGAACCGTACACAGAGATTGAAGGATCTTCGGAGGAAGAGATTAAAAAAGTTTCCAGCTTATTAGGTTTTGATTGGAGCAAAAAGATTATTATGCCTATTTCTGGAGTGTATGCTATGGTTTATGGTGTTCCCGACAAAGAAGCTCTTGAGGAAACTTCAAATATATCTTTTGACAACCTTCCCTTTGAAGAGAAGGAAAAGAAAACATAAAGCTGTATAATAAAAGTATGCTTGATATTAACTTCATTCGTGAAAATAAAGACTTAGTCAAAAAGAGAATTGAGACTAAGGGTTTTGAACCTTCGTTGATTGATAAAGTTTTAGAGCTTGATGAAAAGCGTAGGAGTGTGCTCCTTGAAATTGAACAGCTTAGAGCAAAAAGAAACAAGATTGCCGGTGAAGGTAAACCCTCAGAAGAAGGCAGGGCGATCAAAGAACTTTTGAAAGACAGGGAGCCGGAGCTAGTTAAGATTCAGGAAGAGTACAAAGACACCTTATTTAAAATTCCAAATCTGCCAAGTGCACAGTCTCCAATTGGTAAAAGTGAAAAAGAAAATCGGGAAATAAGAAAATGGGGGGAACCAAAAAAATTTGGATTCAAACCCAAAGATCACTTGGAACTTGGCAAAAAATTGGGAATATTGGATTTTGAAACCGGAGCCAAAGTGGCAGGATCACAATTTTACTTTCTTTATGGTGATGGAGTACTTTTGGAAATGGCTTTAGTAAATTATGTTTTAAATAAGCTTTCCGGGATGGGATTTATACCCGTAATTACTCCGGATTTGGCAAAAAGCCGCTATTATTTAGGAACGGGTTATGCCCCCAAAGGCGATGAAGCTCAGACCTATACGATAAGTGATTCAGACCTTGGGCTTATTGCAACTGCAGAAGTGACTTTAGCAGGAAGTCATGCAGATAATGTTATTCCTGAACAAAAATTGCCTATTAAATATATCGGTTATTCACATTGTTTCAGACAGGAAGCTGGGGCTTATGGAAAATACTCTAAGGGGTTGTATCGTGTACACCAATTTACTAAGACTGAGATGTTTGTTTTTTGTAAGCCGGAGGATTCGGAAAAAATTCACGGGGAACTTTTGAGGATTGAGGAAGAAATTTTCCAGGACTTGGAAATTCCTTATCGTGTAGTTGAGATGTGTACGGGAGATTTGGGTGCGCAGGCCTCGCGGAAGTTTGATATCGAAGCTTGGATGCCGGGCAGAGGGGATTATGGTGAGGTTACGTCAACCAGCAACTGTACGGATTATCAGGCAAGAAATTTAAATATTAAATTTAGAAGAGAATCGGGTGAGACGGAATATGTGCATATGCTCAATGGTACTGCAGTCGTAATGTCAAGAGTCCCTGTGGCAATTCTGGAAAATTATCAGGAAGAAGACGGAAGTATAAAAGTTCCAGATGTTCTTCAAAAATGGATGGGTAAGGAAAAGATCGAGGCGGAAAAGTAAAAACTTCAGAGGGCACTTCTTGTTTTTTTTGCAAAAAATGCCCTCAGGACCAATGTCGTTGCTATCTTATTTTTTCCCCATCGATCCAAATTTGTTCGGTTTTTACTTCACCATCTTTGATTATCCACAACCATTTCAACGAGCCTTCGGTAGACTCTACGTTGTAAGATCCATTGCTGGAAATTCCAACATGACTGCGCGCGTCATAAAAGCTTTCGTAGAGTATTGTGCCACTGTCGATGTTTGTCACAGTGAAAGTTCCGGAACTTTTTTGGTTTTGAATTTGTGTTCCATTGGAATTTCCGGAATAGTTAACCGACCATTCGTCAAAGGATGTTTGTATAGTTTCGTCATCGATATATTCCGACGAACTACTACCACTGTCCTTCTCTGAATCTGCACATACCGGGGTTACTATGACGAGGGCAATGACGACGGCAACGATTACTAACAAATTAAAGAGCCGTTTCATTTTTACCTCCTTTGGGGTAAAAAACACTTCCGAATTGAAGCGTAGTTATATTATACAAAGTTAAATCCTATAGTCAAGTTTTGGAGACTTATAAACTCGATATTCCGGCTTTTTATGTCAAAACTCTTTTACTATTTTTTCTTTTGTCTTTTGATTCTCGTCAAATAATAAATCTGCTTCGATTTTTGATCCACTCAGTACTTGAGGTAACCAGTATTTATCGTCATCCCACATTTGGTTGTAAGGAACTTCGGAAATTTTAAACCACTTGGGAATCATTTCTTCCGATTCAGTTGGCTCACCTTTCCATTTGTTTACCAAATAGACGGTAACTTGCTGGTTCCAATCCGGTTTGTGAGCGAAATAGAAATTTAAGCAAGCTATCTTAGCTGGGTTTTCTATGAACACCCCAATTTCTTCTTCAACTTCCCGCTTTGCCGCTTCTTCAATTGTTTCACCATCTTTAAGCTTTCCGCCGGAACCGTTCCATTTTCCTTCTCCAAAACCGCGTTTTTTCATTGCCAGAAGAACAGAATTATCTTTTATAAGAAATACTAAAGTTGCCTGTCTTAATGGAGTAAGTATTTCCTTTTTAATTTCACTAAGTGTTTTCTTCATTCTGTTTTTATATAATACTTTTTCCCTTTTAACTTTTCCGGCAGATGACTCTTTGTATCATATTTCTCATACCCTTTTCCATATCCAACCTCATCCATCAATTTGGTGACAGGGTTTCTGATTTTTAAAGGAACTGGAAGATTGCCGAACTTATTAACATCTGCCAGAGCTGACATATACGCGTCATACGCGCGTCTGTCTTTTTTGGCAGTGGCCAAATAAACTACTCCTGCTGCCAAATTTTCCTGACATTCGGGATAGCCAATAGTATTACAAGCCTGAAAAACTGCATTGGCAACTACCAGTGCAGTGGGGCTGGCAACATCTTCGGAAGCAAAAATAACCATTCTACGGGCAATGTAGAGAGGATCTTGTCCTGCCGCAACCATTCGGGCAAGATAATAAAGAGCTGCATCAACATCGCTTGCGCGCATTGATTTGATAAATGCCGAAATCACATTATAAAAATCCTCACCACGTTTATCAAAAGTATATTGACGTCTTTGGAGTGCTGTCTCCAAATCCGGGATTTTTATTGTCGGCTTTCTGGTTAGAGTAGAGGCGATTTCCAAAACATTGAGCATGGTTCGGGCATCCCCATTACTTGCCTCAAGTAAAAATTTCTCTGATTCTTTTCCAAGTTTCTTCTTTAGATGTATCAGTGCACGATTTAGTATTTTTAATAACTCTTTTTCTGAAAGCTGATTGAGGATTAAAACCCGGCAACGGGAAAGTAGTGGTCCTATTACTTCAAAAGAGGGATTTTCTGTTGTGGCTCCGATGAACAAAATCTTCCCCGTTTCGACGTATGGTAATAATTTATCCTGCTGCGCTTTATTGAAGCGATGTATTTCATCAATAAAAACAATAGGAGATTTTGTCGTATCTTGAATAACGAATCTGGAATCTTGTATATTGGTTTTTCCATAATTCTTAATTCTTGATTCATCATTCAGCAAATCTTCGATTTGCTTCACCTTTGTATTAACAGCAGAGAATTCAAAAAAATCTCGTTTCAAATTTCCTGCAATAATTCGTGCTAGTGTAGTTTTGCCTGTTCCTGGAGGACCCCAAAAAATCAAAGAGGGGAAGAAGTTTGAAGTTTTGGCATTGGCAAAAAGTTTATATATTATTCCATCCTTCCCGACAATATTTTCCTGCCCAACAAAATCCTTGAGTGTTTTTGGTCTTAAGAGCTCGGGTAGGGGTATATTGGCCATGTGAGATTAAATTTAAATTAAATGCTATTCGATAAATATATATCACCAAATAAAATCCGAAGCAACCTGGTATTACACACTTCAGTGATTCAAATCATTGAAGTGAGTTGAATATAATCGTGATAGATTATAATTGATAAATGATAGGTACTAAAATACTTGAGGAACGAAAATCTGAATTCAACGGGAATCTTCGTGTTGTTAAAACTTTGGGGATAGGAACATATATCCAGTCAAATGGTTTAACTCAATCCGGTGGAATAGTTGAAAAAATTTGGAAGCAAACACTACGATCCCTAAATCATAAATCATTAACCATAAATCATGTATTGGTTTTGGGGCTTGGTGGGGGGACTGTCGCAAAATTGATTAGGAAAAAATGGCCGGGCGCAAAAATTACCGGTGTTGAAATTGATCCGATAATGGTTGAGCTAGGAAAAAAATATTTTAGGTTAAATGAAGCAGATGTTGATGTAAAAATTACAGATGCTATTAAATTTCTTAACTATAAATCATCAACCATTAATCATTATGATTTAATTATTGTTGATCTTTATAACGGCGATCAATTTCCCAAACAGTTTGAAACTGAAAACTATATACAGCTTGTAAGATCACACCTTACAAAATCCGGGGTCGCAATATTTAACAGGCTTTACTATGGCGACAAAAGACCCAAAGCAGTAAAGTTTGGAAATAAACTTCAAAAAGAATTTCTCAATGTGGAATGGTTTTACCCTGAAGCGAATTTAATGTTTTTGTGTTCAAAGTAGGCTCCAACCTGCTATACTCAATGAGCAGATTAATATGCTAAAAATATTTTCAAAATTACTGGATGTAAATGCAAGGGAAGTTGAAAGAATTACGAAGATTGTTGACCAGGTCAATTCCTTCGAATCAAAAGCAAAAAAACTGAAAGACGGAGATTTTTCCAAAAAGACGGAAGAGTTCAAAAAACGCTTGGAAAAAGGCGAAACCCTCAATGACTTACTGCCCGAAGCTTACGCTTTAGTTAGGGAGGCATCCTACAGAGTTTTGGGAATGCGTCATTATGATGTTCAGCTTATTGCTGCAGTTGCACTGTTCGAAGGTAAAGTTGCAGAACAGAAAACAGGAGAAGGAAAAACTTTGGCTGCAATTCCGGCACTTTATTTGCGTGCATTGACTGGCCGTGGGGCTCATCTTGTAACAGTTAATGATTACCTTGCCAGAAGAGATGCCGGATGGAATGCCCCGGTTTTTCACCTTTTGGGTATGAGTGTTGGTTCTATTGTTCAGGAAACAAAATCATATGTTTACGACCCTGATTTTACTGATTCAAGTCATGGTGACGAGAGACTGGCGCATTTAAAACCCGCAGAAAGGCGCGAAGCCTATTCCTGCGATATTTTATACGGAACGAATAATGAATTTGGGTTTGATTACCTTCGGGACAACATGGTTAATTCGCTTTCCGATATGGTTCAGCGTGGACATCATTTTGCAATCGTTGATGAGGTTGATTCAATTCTCATTGATGAGGCCCGCACCCCTCTTATTATTTCCGCTCCTGATACCGAACCAACTCAAAAATATTATAAATTTGCCCAAATGGTTGACAAACTTAATCCGGATACCGATTACACAATAGATGAAAAATCTAAGAGTGCGAGCCTAACGGAGACAGGAATTACTCGAGTAGAAAAAATACTCGGTGTAGATAATCTATATGAAAAAGATTTTGACTCAATCCATCATATAGAAAATGCTTTGCGTGCGAGAACTTTATATCTTCGGGATAAAGATTATGTCATTAAAGACGATCAGATAGTTATTGTTGATGAGTTTACCGGACGTCTTATGGTAGGACGCCGTTGGAGCGATGGACTTCACCAAGCAGTAGAGGCTAAAGAGAGTGTCCCCATTCAACAGGAAAGCAAGACCCTAGCTACGATTTCATTTCAAAATTACTTCAGGATGTATGATCATCTTTCCGGAATGACGGGTACAGCCGCAACAGAAGCAGAAGAGTTTAGAAAAATATACAAACTTGAAGTTATTGTTGTGCCGACAAATAAGCCAATGGTTAGGCGGGACTTGTCCGATACAATTTACAAAACTCTAAGAGGTAAGTATGGAGCCATTGTTGAGGAAATTGGTGAGTGTCACAAAAAAGGTCAGCCTGTGCTGGTTGGTACTACTTCTATTGAGAAAAACGAAATTATCTCAGAATATCTTAAAAGAAAAAAAATTCCCCATAATGTATTAAATGCTAAAAATCACGAAAAAGAAGCAGAAATTATTGCCAAAGCTGGTGAGCCGGGAGCCGTAACTGTTGCCACGAACATGGCAGGGCGCGGAGTTGATATTGTTTTGGGAGGAGCAATGCCGGACAGGGTTGCGGGTGTTGATGATGAAAAATACAAGACGTCTGCGACTTATAAAAAATGGAAAGAAACACATGAGAAGGTTATTAAGGCGGGAGGGCTTCATGTTGTCGGTACGGAACGCCACGAGTCAAGGCGTGTTGATAATCAGCTTAGGGGTCGTGCGGGTCGTCAAGGAGACCCTGGGTCATCTCGTTTTTATCTCTCAATGGAAGATGATCTGATGAGAATTTTCGGTGGCGAACAAATAGGTGGCATGATGGACAGGCTTAACCTTCCTGAGGACCAACCGATAGAAAATTCCTTGATAAGCAAAGCAATAGAGCAGGCTCAGGTTAAAGTTGAAGGGTTCCATTTTGATATAAGAAAACGTTTGGTTGAATTTGACGACGTCGCAAATCAGCAAAGAGAGATTATTTACAAACAGCGCCGAAAGATACTTGAGTCTGGTGAAGTCAAAGAAGAAATTCGGGAGAAACTTAAGAGTCAAATAGGAAAAATTACTGAATTTGAGAGCTTTGGTGTTGATGGAGAAATCGATGCCGAAAGAATTGCTGTTGGTCTTGCCGAAGTTATTCCTTTTGATGACGCGTCCTTAAGGAATATAAAAAACCAGATCGCAAAAATTAAAGACATGGGAGAAGTCAGAAAATTCCTTAATCAAGTTTTGGACGATGTTTATGTAAAAAGGGAAAAGGATTTAACACCGGAAGTTATGAGAGAGGTTGAAAAATTTGCATATCTGGGTTCGATTGACCGTCTTTGGATGGACCACATCGATCATATCGATGATCTTAGAGAAGGAGTAACTCTTCGTGCTTACGGACAAAGGGATCCTTTGGTTGAATTTAAAAATGAAGCTTACGGATTATTTGAAAATTTAATAGGAAAAATAGATAAAGAGCTATCCAGAAGAATTTTCAGAATCGGAGTCGCAAGGCCCCAATCGGAGATTCCTTTGCATCTGGCCCGTGAGAATATAGATAAGAGCGATCTAACAGGGTTGTCTGGGAGCGGAGCTTCGACTGCACGGGAGGGAACGCCGGCATTTTCTTCTTCGTCTGCCAATGGTGAGACAACATCCTCCAAACTTGGCAGAAATGACCCGTGCTGGTGCGGGAGCGGAAAAAAGTGGAAGAAGTGCCATTATCCCAAACTTCCTCAATAAATTTATTTTAAATGTGTGGTGTCGCTCCAGGTTTTTAGCGTCCAACCGTATTTATCTGTATACTCACAGATTGTAACTCCGGTATTTTCCAGATACATATGTTTTTTTATTTTTAAAAGAGTTTCCGGTGTTAAATCTTCTCCCAGAAGCATTTTTGCAACAGTAGATTCTATAAAAGCCGAATGGCTTACACACAATACAGTTTGACCTTCATGATGTTTTACCAGATGATCCAACACACCCTCTACTCTTTCATTTAACTCATTAAAAGTTTCTTCGTCAGAATATTTCCAGTTCTTCTTGTGGTAATTTTGAGAAATTAAAGATTTAATTTTAACAACTTCCGGATCGTCAACTTTTTTCCCTCTAATTTCACTTGGACTGCCACATTCTGCAAGACCCTCCCAGTGTTCAATGGGAATATTCAGCATTTCGTTTATAATTTCCGCTGTTTTTGCAGCTCTTGTCATGGGGCTTGCGTAAATCAGGTCAAAGTGAATGTTCTCCAGTCTTTTTGCGATAGCTTTTGCCTGATTCACACCTTTTTCCGATAGTGGGGTTTCCGGCAGGTGATGTATATTATTTTTGTTTCCTTCGGACTGTCCATGTCTGACAAAATAAACAAGCATATGCGTATTATAAAATGTTATATTTGAATTATGAAGGTGAATAATTATCTAGGGCAGGATGTTGAAGTTGTTATAGATCGACCTTTAGGGTCGAAACATCCAAAACATGGTTTTACCTATGCCGTAAATTACGGTTTTGTTCCGGGAACAAAAGCAGCGGACGGAGAGGAACTCGATGCCTACTTTTTAGGGACGGAAAAACCTGTTAAAACAGGAACAGGAAAATGTATTGCGGTTATTCATAGAACAAATGACGATGATGATAAATTAATAATTAGTGCAAACGGCAAAGATTTCACTAATGAGGAAATTGAAAAACTAACAGAATTTCAGGAAAAGTGGTTTGAACACGAAATAATCAGGAAATGAAAATTATATTGGCATCAAATTCAGCAATAAGAAAAAAATTAATGGATAGTTTGGAGGTTCCGTATAAAATCATTCCGGCAAACATTGATGAAAAAAAGATTCGTGATAGGAATCTAAGAGTTCGGTCTGAAAAGATAGCGAGAGCAAAAGCTGAATTTGTTGCAAAAAATAATGGAGGAATAATTATTGCCGCTGACACTTTCGGATCTGTTAATGGTCAAGTTTTAGAAAAACCGAAAAACCTGGAAGAGGCAAAAGAGATGTTAAAGCTTCAATCGGACAAAGAATGCTTAATGTATACAGGTTTTTGCTATATAGACAGAAAAAACGATGTGGATTTTTCAGATTCGGTTGAGATAAAGTACACTTTTCGAAAACTTTCCGATGAAGAAATTAATTATCAGATAAAAAACGTGCCCGTACTTCAATATTCTGCAGCTTTTGCTCCAAATGATCCAAATCAAATTAGTCTGATTGCAGAAATGGATGGTTCCTTTACAGGTCTTATGTATGGAATTCCTGCTGAGATTTTAATTCCGTTACTGCAAAAATCTGGAGTTAAATCATTTTCAAGATAAACTTACATCTTGTTGGGAATATTTTCTATAAATTTTTTTTGCCGGAATTTTTTCTAAATAACCAATTTCATCCTTTGAAAGCATAGCCAATTCTAACATTTGTGACCAAGCAATTTACAAGAATCATCAAATACTTTATTATTTGTTTACGTTAGTTTTAAAGGGGGTGAGGATGTTGAAAAAAATCTATTTAACTTTAACTTTAGTATTTACTTTAGGTTTTTTGGCGGTTGTTTTTAATGGAAATAGCTTTGCCAAAGCACAGACATCTGCTGGCAACCAGAATGATTTAAGAATTGAAGTAGATACAGCTTCCCCTACGGGCAATCAAACTCAAAATCAGGTAAGCACTCAAAATATGGGTGAAGATACAAACTTGCAGGTAAGAACCGAAGAGCAGGAAAGCACAGGAGCCGGCAACGGAACGGGTTTGGAAAACAAAAATCCAAACGCCGTTGAACACATGAGCATTGTTGCACAAAGAGTGCAGGAATTGCTTCAGGTGAAGACAAAGGGCGGAATTGGTGATCAGGTAAGAATAATTGCCCAAGATCAAAATCAAGCGCAAGACCAAATACAAGCCCGTCTTGATAAAATAGAGGCTAAGGGCAATTTAGTAAAGTCGCTTTTTGGCTCGGATTATAAAGCCATTAAAGATCTGAAGCAGCTGCTCGAGCAAAATCAGTTGAGGATTCAAGAACTGCAGCAGTTAATGAATCAAGTTACAAACGAAGCTGATGAAGCAACTATCCAAGAAACAATAGAAGCTTTAACTCAGGAAAACATTTCTTTGCAGGAAATTATTTCCTCGGAAGAAAGTATGAAGAGTCTTTTTGGATGGTTAGTCAAACTTTTTGTTAATTAGTTAGTTTGAAAAACAAGCAATCTTTTGATTGAAGGGGATTGCTTGTTTTGTTGTATAATTACTTTCATGGAAGAACAAAGCACTCAGTCCTCGGGAAATAAATTTATTCCTGTTTTGATATTTTTAGCAACACTCCTTGTTGTTGGGGCAATTTACCTTGTTGTTAACAAAAAAGATAGCAATCAGTACTTACAAACAACCGACCAGTCTGGTACTATTGACTCGAATGTTGAATCTGAAGAAATTGTTTCTTCTGAAGAAGAAATGGAAAAAGTAACTGAATTAAAAATTGAAGATGAAGTTGTCGGAACGGGAACTGAGGCGATTTCCGGGAAAACTGTAACAGTAAATTATTTGGGCACTCTTACAGATGGGACAAAATTTGATAGTTCTTATGACCGGAATGAACCCTTCAGTTTTACTCTTGGTGCAGGGGAGGTTATTGAAGGTTGGGACAAAGGAGTAGTTGGAATGAAGATTGGTGGAAAAAGAAAACTAACGATCCCATCCTCAATGGCTTATGGTGACAGTGGTATTTCCGGCGCTATCCCCGGAGGTGCAACATTGGTTTTTGAAGTTGAACTTCTCAAAGTTGAATAGATGTCACAACTCTTTTTTAAGTCTAAGAATGGCAATATCCCTCTACCTCTATTTTTTCCTGATGCAACACGCGGTGTCATAAGATCTTTAGACACCGGTGATATAGAATCTACAAAAACAAATGGAATTTTAGTAAATACTTTTCATCTTTGGCAGGAACTTGGTGGAGATGTTCTGGAGAAGTTTGGAGGTATTGGGAATTTTATGAATTTTTCCGGTGGAATTATTTCCGATTCAGGAGGTTTCCAAGTAATGTCCGTAATTAAATCAGGCGCTCTTAAGGGACGGATTACGGATGAGGGTGTGATTTTTCATCCAACCAAAAAAACCAAAAAGATACTGACTCCCGAAAAGTCGATAGAATTTCAAATAAAACTAAAAACAGACATGGTCGTTGTACTGGATGACTTTACAGATCCCAAATACTCGTATGAAGAGGCGAAAGATTCTGTTGAAAGGACTATTCTTTGGGCAAAGCGCAGTAAAGATGAGTTTGAAAAGCTTTGTAAAAGTAAAAAAATAAGCGAGAAAGAAAAACCTTACATTCTAGGAGTGGTTCAAGGAGGGAAATACCAGGATCTTAGAAAATATTGCGCCGAAGAATTGGTAAAAATCGGCTTTGATGGTTTGGGTTATGGAGGTTGGCCAATTAATGATGAGGGTGATTTTGATTATGAATCTGCTAAAACTATTGCTGACAATACACCCAAAGATTATTTCCTCTATGGACTTGGTGTAGGAAAACCTGAAGAAGTTGTTGCCTTAAATAAAATGGGTTTTAACATCTTTGATTGTGTTCTTCCCACCCGCGACGCCAGGCACGGCAGACTTTATGTTTATAACGCAAATTGTATAGAAGAAATTGATGTTCATAAACCGAACTTTTATTCTTTTTACACTCCCGACAAAGAAAGACATTATAAAGACAAATCACCGGTAAGTCTTGCGTGCAATTGTTTGCTTTGCAAAAGATATTCCAGATCGTATCTTGCCCACCTTTTCAAGATTGGAGATTTTACCGCAGGAAGATTAGCAACAATCCATAACTTACGATTTTACTCGCTACTAATGGAGAAACTAGACTTGACAAATCCGTGACATAGTGTCTATACTTGCGCACTACTATGGAAGAGGCTCAAAATCAATCTCAAGGATTTTCCCAGGGGACTCCACAACCGGGGGAAGACAGAGTTTCTTTT
This sequence comes from uncultured Gammaproteobacteria bacterium, assembly GCA_964635715.1. Taxonomy (GTDB): domain Bacteria; phylum Patescibacteriota; class Microgenomatia; order UBA8517; family UBA8517; genus UBA8517. The sequence continues at coordinate 77,612 of CAZWNZ010000003.1, forward strand.
CCCACTGTCGGCAGCGATAAAAAAAATGGCGGCGCAAAAACACTTTTGATCATTGGTATTCTGATATTGGTTGGGATTTTAGGCTATGTGATTTATAAAAGTGCATCCGGCAACAATGAGGATACTGCTTTAACAGAACCGACCTCTTATGAAAATATGGCAGCTCCCGACGAAAATCCTGTTCCAACCGAAACTCCAATTCCCGAATCGTCACTAACAGCTGAAGATAGAGAGGACGTTACCATACAAGTACAGAATGGAACCGGAGTATCAGGTGAAGCAGCTTATTTAAAGGATATATTGGAGGATATGGGTTATTCGGAAGTAGCCACAAGTAACTCTGCTTCTCAGGATGCTACATCCACTAAGGTTAGTTTTTCAAGCTCGGTCTCAGCAGCTGTCAAAAGCGAGATAATCGCAAAGCTGAACTCTTTGTATAAGAGTGTTAGCGAAACAAGTTCAACAAGTTCCTCATATGATGTTGTCGTAATAACAGGTTTGAAGAAAGGCGCTACTGCAAAACCTTCGGCTTCACCTTCTGCTTCTCCGACCCCAACTGCTACCCCCGAGGATTAATATATTTTCGATTATGCTAAAATGAGTGTATGAATGGCTTGCCCAAGATACCTTCAGGTCAATTTGATTTTAATATAGGAGGCATTACTATCCCTATACAATATTGGCAAGTGACTGCAATAATAGCCTTTGTTTTTGTTGTAGTTCTTCTTTTAGCCAAACTTCGGCGACACAGGGTTGACTGGTCGTTTAAAGGTGTGGCCTTCGGAGTATTTTTTGGATTCCTTTTGGCTTTGTTTATGGAAGGGTTTTTGATAATTGGAGGAAGAACCGCTTTAACATCAGTTTTAGGCTGGGAAAATCCACCTCCGTTTTTGGCCACCGCCCTTGATTCAGGTAAAAACAAGCTGGTGCAAGTTTTGGGGATAAAAGACCAAATCCCATCTTCTTTTGCCAGTGAGAATGTTACCGCGAACGATGCTATAGAAATTTTACAGAGATTAAATCCAGCTGATACAAAAACTGTCAAATCAGTTTACTGTAGGTAATTTCTCTGTTTTCTTTTCCTCTTTTACCCTCCACCTTTCACCTTTTACCTAGTTTAGGTATACTTCAAGGTATGAAAGAAGAAAAACAAACACCTGAGGAATTAATAATAAGGTTGCAAAAATTAATTGAGGTAACCCGGCTTTCTGAAAAGAAAGAAAAAATTATTGATTTGGAAGCCAAAGTTTCTGAACCTGATTTGTGGAATAATCCGGAAAACGCAAAAGCCTTAACACAGGAACTCTCCGATTTGAAAAAAGAGATAGAGGAAGTGGAGGAACTTTCAGAAACATTGGAGATTTTAAAGCAAGTTAAGGATGAAAAAGAACTGGTAAAAGCCGAGAGGGATCTTGCCAAGCTTGAGCTTTTGTCTTATCTTTCTGGCGACTATGATGCCAAAAATGCTCTAATATCAATTCACGCGGGACAAGGTGGTACTGAAGCTATGGATTGGACAGGAATGCTTTATAGAATGTATTTAAGATTTTGTGAGCGTAAAGACTGGGGTACTCAAACTTTAGATTATACTGCGGGGGAAGAAGCTGGAGTTAAAAGCGTTACCTTTAAAGTTTCCGGTCATTATGCTTATGGATACCTCAAGGGTGAAGCCGGTACTCACAGATTGGTCCGCCAATCTCCTTTTAATGCAGATAAATTAAGACAGACCTCTTTTGCATTAGTTGAGGTTATGCCTGAACTTGAAGATATGGATCTTAAAGATCTCCAAATAAAAGATGACGATTTGGACTGGCAATTTATTCATGCCGGCGGCCATGGTGGACAGAATGTTAACAAAGTGGCAACAGCTGTAAGACTTACACATATACCTACCGGAATTGTTATCACAGCGTCAACAGAGCGATTCCAGGAGCAGAATAGAAAAGCTGCTTTGGACTTATTGCGTGGTAAACTTTGGCTGAGACAGCAGGAAGTTGAGAAGGGTCTTAAAAAGGAGATTAAAGGAGATTATCGTCCGGCTTCGTGGGGTACCCAAATCAGAAGCTATGTTTTGCACCCGTATAAAATGATTAAAGATCTTCGGACTGAAGTCGAAACTGGAAATACGGTGGCGGTACTGGATGGAGAAATTGATGAGTTTGTTGATGCTGAACTAAAACTGAAAATATAAATTTGCGTTTTTGTCTTTTAGGGTGTTATATTGAGAATTACATGGAACCTCATAATAATCAGGGCGGTAAAAAGAAATGGCCGTATATTTTAGGATCTCTTTTGATTGTTTTGGCAGGAATCGGAACTGCTTGGTTTATTTCTTCGAAAACGAATATTGGGACAGGTTCCGGATCGGAAGCAGCTCCTGGAGTTAAAGTCACTTCTACCGAAGCAGGCAAGCTTGATCCTAATATTAAATACGACACTGCAACAGGTGTTCTGGAAGAAGGGGGTATTGCAGGAGAGGGAACCTATCATCTTGCGCGCAATGGTGGAGGATCTTCTAAAGATGTAGCACTTACATCCAGCACAGTGAGTCTTGATCCATTTTTAGGCAAAACGGTTGAAATTTGGGGCGAAACAATATCTTCAACAAGGCCCGGCGGATGGCTAATGGACGTTGCCAAAATAAAAGTTGCTGAGTGATTATTAGGACTGGCGTAATTCGTTTTCACCTGCTAGTCTAAATTATGTCTCAAGAAGAGCCTATTTTAATAAGTTTTAAAAATGTATCTAAGTCATATGGTTCTATTGTGGCGTTGGATGATGTTTCCCTCGAAGTTAGAAAAGGGGAATTTGTATTTTTAACAGGGCCTTCAGGTTCCGGCAAAACCACGATTTTAAAATTGATTTTAGGAGAAATCATACCCAACAAAGGTGAAGTTAAGGTAGAAAATCTCGATGTGGCTAATTTGATTGAAAAAGATATACCTTTATTCCGACAGAAAATCGGTGTAATTTTTCAGGATTTTAAAGTTCTTCCTGACCGCACTGTATACGAAAATGTGGCTGTTGCTTTAGCTGTGATTGGACTTTCCGAGAATGAATGGGAAGAGAGAGTGAAGCATGTTTTAAATCTTGTTGGCTTGGAGAATCAGATGAATATGTTTCCATCTCAGCTTTCCGGAGGAGAATTACAAAGGGTATCTCTTGCCAGGGCTCTTTCAGTTAACCCCAAAATTATTTTGGCAGACGAACCAACGGGCAATCTTGATTGGGAGACATCAGACGTTTTAATGAGGCTTCTTGAAAAAATCAACAAAGAAGGAAAAACTGTGATTATGGCCACTCACAATATGGAGATAGTAGATAAATACAAGAAGAGAGTAATTCATGTTGAAAAACCTAAGCTGTCGATTAAAGAAGAAAAAGATGCCGATGAAATAAAGAAACACAAAAACGAAAATGAAAACAAAAAGAAGGAGAATGATTCCAAAAAGAATGTTGTCGATGATGATAAAATAAAAGATCAATGAGCACCCATTTTAAAACTGCATGGAGTTACATTAGAAGATCCCCATTTCAGGCTCTTGCTGCCTCATTTGTTTTAACACTGACATTTTTTGTTACAACAATTGTTTCTGTTTTGGTTTATTCATCGTCAAAATTAATTACTTATTTTGAAACCAGGCCTCAGGTCATAGCTTTTTTGAAAAGTGATGCTGGCGATACAGATGTGGCAAACCTTCAGCATAAATTGGAAGAGAATCTATATATCGAAGACGTCAAATATGTAAGCAAAGAAGAGGCACTGGCAATATATAAAAATGCAACCAGCGACAATCCCCAACTGGGGGAGTTGGTAAGCCCTTCTGTTTTTCCATCATCACTAGAATTTTCAGTATCGGATTTATCTTTCGCCCAAAGCGTAATCGATGAGGTAAAGGCGGAAAGTATTGTTGAGTCGGTTGGTTTTACGGCCGCCATTGGCGGAGAAGCCAGCTTGGGTGATGTAATCAGCCGTCTTAAAACAATTACAACATATGTGAGAATAGGCGGACTCATATTTGTCGGTCTTTTGGCAATTACTTCTTTAGTTATCCTTCTGGTCGTAACCAGTATGCGCGTTGTCAAAAGGAGGGAAGAAGTAGAAATACTCAAGTTAATTGGTGCCTCCAAAGGTTTTATTAGAAGCCCATTGGTTATTGAGGCTTTTATATATACGCTTTCCGGAGTATTTTTTGGCTGGGCAATCGCTTTCATTGCAGTTCTCTATCTTTCGCCGTCGGTGGTGACATATTTTGGCACCATTCCAATTCTTCCGAAAGATATACTGGGGTTATTTGAGCTTTTTGGCGTAATTCTGGGGATAGAACTATTGGGCGGTTCAATTTTAGCATCAGGTGGAAGTTTGATGACCATATCCAGGGTTAAAAAGATGAGATGATAGAATTATGCAATGGAATATGTTTTTAAAAAAAGTTTTTTACTTCTTAGCGTCCTTCTAATATTTTTTGCATTTACAAAAAATGCTTATGCACAAACTTGCGGTAGCTTGGATGAATGCAGCACTTTAATTAAGCAATATGAGGAACAGATTACTAAACTTCAAGGTCAGGCAAGCACTTTGAAAAATCAAATTGCCCAATTTGATACACAGATAAAATTAACCTCACTTAAGATTGCCCAAACCGAAGAACAAATAAAGATGCTTGGGGGAAGAATTGACCAACTTGGAGATTCGTTAAATTCTTTGACGGAAGCATTTAACGCCAGGGCGGTGGAGACTTATAAATTATCAAAAATAGAAAATAATATTGTTTTGATTCTTTCCGTGGGCAATTTGGAGGAAGTTGTCACAAAGTTTCATTATTTACAGAGAATTCAGGAGGAGGACCAAAATTTACTTATAAGACTTGAACAAGCCCAGACAACTTACGAGGGTGAAAAAACAGAGCAGGAAACTTTGCAAGCCCAGCTTGAAACCCAAAAGACAAATCTAAATTCGCAAAAAACTGCAAAGAATAGTCTCCTGTCAGCTACTAAAAATGATGAGTCTAAATATCAAAGTTTACTTAGCCAAGCCAAAGCGCAGCTTGCTGCTTTCCAAAGCTATGTTACCAGACAGGGTGGAGCATCTATTCTTAGTGGGCAGACAAAATGTAATGATTGGGGATGTTATTACAATCAAAGGGATGCTGAATGGGGAAATATCGGGTTAGGAGGTTCGTCATATACGGTTGCAAATTATGGGTGCTTGGTTACTTCCGTTTCAATGTTGGCAAGTCACTATGGTAAAAATATTAAACCGGGTGATATAGCTGTCAGTAGCGATGCTTTTGTTCCGGGTACCGGTTACCTATATCATTCATTTTTTGCCAATGGTGTTTCTATTTCCGTGTCGGCTGTTTCCAAAAGCCTGCTCGATTCGGAACTTGCGGCAGGACGACCTGTGATAGCAGGTCTTTACTCCGGGCCTGACCATTTTATCGTTATCGTTAGAAAAGACGGAGATAACTATATAATGAAAGATCCGTTTTTGGAAAACGGAGCTGGTTCCGATGGAAATGGTAGACCGTTGACCGATGAATATAGTGCCTCCGATATAACAAGTTTGCGCTTGGTAAGCTTCAACTAACTTTCACTGATGATAGCGTTAATGAATGATACAAAGATTTAATATTATTAATATATTCATCATTTCATTTATGTGTTAGTATATAATTACGATAGTAACTAATCTACAAAACCCTGTTTCACTGATTCAAATCAGTAAAACAGTGATCTGCTGAAATGGCAAGAATATCTAAATATCCGATTTCTAACGATGTGTATAAAAGAATATCAGATATATTTTTATGGGTATTGGTGAACCTAAGATCCAAAAACGAATCATTAAACTTTGTCAATGAATTTTTAACTCCAACTGAAAGAATAATGTTGGCCAAAAGATTAGCAATCAGTCTACTTCTAGCAAAAGAATATAGTTATAGAGATATTTCAAGAACTCTCCGAGTCAGTACTGCGACAATAGGAACAGTGTCTACTCAATATAAATACGGTTCCGTTCTGAAAAAATTAGTTTTTATTCTTTTGGAAGATGAAAAGTTAGAAGACTTTTGGTTATCTGTTGGTGAAACAATATCTTCAATAGGATTAATTGGTGGTAAGGGTGCTGGAAGTTGGAGATATCTGAATACAGAAATAAAGAAAAAACGTTCTCAAAAAGCGTTCTAATTTGTATCAATGATTCAAATCACCAAATCAAAAAGAATAACAATAAGTTTCATTGTAAGTTTGTTTATATTTTTATTATTTATGACAATAAACACAAAAGTTAAAGGACAGGTTGTTATAAATGAATTTCAATTGAGTCCGTCCAACGAACAATGGATTGAACTCTACAATAAAGGTGAAGATTCTGAAAATTTGTCTGGATGGATAATTGATGATAATGGTGGAAGTAGCGGTGTTTATACAATTCCCTCAGATACATACCTGTTGCCAAATAAATGCCTCTCCTTTAAAGGCACCTTTAACTGGAATGTATCTAGCCAAGACATAGTTAGACTTATTCAGCCTTCTGGCGTATTTGAATCATATTCTTATTTAAAATCTCCTGGAGATTATGTAAGCATAGGGCGAATAGTGGATGGTGATGGCGACTTTACCATACTTGGTTTGCAATCAAGAGATAAATATAATTCGAATGGAGAAAGTTGCTTAATGCCAGTTTCAACACCGTCTCCATTACCCTCTCCGATATTGACCCCATCTCCGACTATTTCACCAACTTCCCCAAAAGCTGTTTATAAAATTAACCAACCAAAAGACAATGATGGAAATGATCTCTCGAGCGTTAAAATTTATGTCGATGGTAACTACACTCATCATGAAGATGAAGAAGTTCTTCAGTTTTTTGATGGGCATAAATGTAGCTCCGATGTTTTATGTGGTTTGGGTACTCACACAATCAGTTTAAAGAAAGATGGCTTTTCGACTTGGGAAGACACGCAGGATTTGCTAGCAGGAGTAAATTTGGAAGTAAATCCTGTTTTAGACAAGTTAAGCACAGCCCTACCTACAGCCTCGCCTACCGTTTCACCAATTTCGACAAAAACTCCGAAGCCAACTCCAACAAAAACACCATCACCAACCGATGTTGCAGCTTCAGAGTCTGCGGTTTTGGGAATTCATGAAAGTTTTTTAAAAACTACAGATCCAAGTCAGGAAGCCATACAAAAAAGTGAAGGGAAAGCTCCTATTCTACCCATTATTTTAGTTTTTGCAGGTTTGTGCTTTATAGCTATCCCTATTTTTAGTATTATTAAGAATGGCCAAAAAAGTTCTGAGACTCATAAACCTTTGGATTCCTCCGATTCTTTGGGCAGCAATGATATATAAATTTTCCTCAGGAAGCATTCCTAAAGCTTCGGAATCTTATTGGCTGGATTTTGTTATCAAAAAAATAGGTCATATGATTCTTTTTGCCACTTTGGCAATTCTTAATTACCGTGCTCTAATTGGTGAGGGTGTTGAAAGAAAAAAAGCTGCAATTTGGGCAGTTGCTGGATCATTTTTGTATGGAGTTTCAGACGAAATTCATCAGATGTTTACACAAGGCAGGGAAGCAAAGCCGAGGGATGTTGCGATAGACGGGGTTGGCGCCGGAATAGCAATTTATATAATTTATAAATATGTTTTAAAGCTCCCTAAAGGATTGCGTGACTTATTGGCGAAAGTTGGGATAAAATAACGTTATGTCGAAAATACTGGTAACAGGTGGTGCGGGCTACATAGGTTCGTTTATGGTTCGTGAACTTCAAAGTAAGGGGTTTGACCCAGTAATAGTTGATAATTTGTCTCAGGGCCATAGACAGGCAGTCAAAGATTTTAGATTGGAAAATATTGATTTGGTTAGTGAAAAAGAGAAACTTGATACCCTTTTGGCTTCAGAGAAATTTGACGGAGTAGTACATATGGCTAGCTTTATTCAAATGGGTGAGTCCTATAAAGACCCGGGGAAATATTATAGAAATAACGTTTACGGATTTATGAACTTGCTTGATTCCATGAGAAATGGAGGTGTAAATAAAATTATTATTTCCAGCAGTGCAGGCGTTTATGGCAATCCAGTTAAACTTCCCATAGAAGAAAATGATCCTAAAAATCCGCTTAATCCTTATGGAGAAACAAAATATATTTTAGAGCGCATGCTGGAAGACTATGATGCCGCTTATGGCATTAAATTTATCAGTATACGTTACTTTAATGCTGCAGGTGCGGCTCTTGATGGAAGTATTGGTGAGGATCACCCGTTGGAGAGCCATCTTATCCCTAACATTATTAAAAAAGCTTTGAAAGGTGAAGAAATTGAAATTTTTGGTAATGATTACAACACCCCCGATGGAACAAATATTCGTGATTATATCCATGTTTTGGATCTTGTTGAAACACATTCAATAGCAATACAAAAGCTAATTGAAGGAGCGGGTAGCAATTTTTACAATGCAGGTATAGGCAGAGGTTATTCGAACAAAGAAATATTAGATACAGTTCGACAATCAATGGGGATTGATCTGAAGATTAAATATGTACCCAGAAGGCAAGGGGATGCAGATGCGCTTTTTGCATCAATTGAAAAAATTCAAAAAGATTTTTCTTGGACACCTAAATATGGAATAAAAGAAATAGTGGAAACTGCACTTACCTGGCATAAAAGTCATCCTTCAGGATATGCTAATATGGATTAGTAGTTATTTTGTTTTATGCCATGAAATTTATCCATTTTGTAAGACATCTTTTTGTTCCTTATGTAAGCAATAATCAGAAAGCAAAGCTTCTACACCCTATCAGTCTTTTTGTAATAGCACTGGTTTTGGTTAGCTTTCAGTTTGTGCTTACTTTTGCCGGTAAATCATTCCCGAGAGTATTGGGATATGCGGCAAATATTTCTCCGGGGGAGGTTATAAGGCTTACCAATGTGGAAAGGTCAAATAACGGACTGGCTCCTTTGGCATCAAATGATGTGCTTTCTCAGGCAGCAATAGCTAAAGGAAATGATATGTTGGCTAAAGGCTATTGGGCACATTTTGCACCTGACGGAACATCTCCTTGGACGTTTTTTTTAAATTTTGGATACAAATATAGGTATGCAGGAGAGAACCTTGCTCGTGACTTTGCGGATGCGGGAAGTGCAGTAAATGCCTGGATGAATTCTCCTACACATCGCGAAAATATTTTAAATGCAAACTACCAGGAAATAGGAATAGGCGTTGTTGAAGGGAGTCTGGCGGGAGTCGATACCACAATAATTGTTCAATTTTTTGGTACGCCTTTAGAAAATACAGCTGCTAATATTCCACAGGCCAAAGCTCAGGATGTAGCTTCTGTTGCAACAGCAAAAAATTCGGTGGTGCCTAAACCAACAACAACACCTTCCCCAACGCCGATACCAACTCCGACTGCTACGCCGATTCCGGAGCCTGAGCAAATAGTGAATGCAACCAGTTCGTCTATCACTTTTGTTTCACCGTTTTCTTCTACAAAAGGCATTTCACTTTTAGTTACGGGTTTGCTTTTGATGCTTTTGTCGATTGATTTTGTTGTGGTAAAGCGTAATAAAATTATCAGAACCGGAGGTAGAACTCTTGCACACATAGCTTTTCTGGGAATGATTTTGGCGGTTATTTTAATATTAAAGGCGGGGCAAATAATATAATATAGTAAATAAAATATGAAAGCATTTCTTAAAGATTTAAGTCACTATATGGTTCTTTTTGGGATACTTTTAGCCGGTTTTACCGGATTAATTCTTTTTTCTTACGATAAGTCTTACCAGGTAGCAGTCTCAGGTGCTCTGGTTTTGTCTTATATATCATGGGGAATAGTACATCACTACCTTCACAGAGATTTACATCTGGAGACGGTGATTGAATATGCAGTGGTGGGTATTTTGGGATTTGTGATAATCTTTTCTCTAATAATTAGGACGTGAATTTGACACTGGATACATGATATACTTCTTCTTAACTCGATGGGAACAAGTAATCTAAAAAAAGTAACAAAAGCGGTTATCCCGGCAGCTGGCTTTGGAACGCGTTTTCTTCCCCAAACTAAAGCGATGCCTAAAGAGATGCTTCCGATTGTTGATAAGCCGGTAATTCAGTATGTTGTTGAAGAGCTTGTTGAGGCTGGAATCAAAGATATTGTTATAGTAACAGGCTACCATAAACGTACAATTGAAGATCATTTTGATTTCCCCAATTTGGATCTTATCGAAAATCTTAAGATGGGTGGAGAAAAAAAGAAGCCTCTTTTGGAACAAGTTGAGAAAATTGCCAATATGGCAAATTTTGTATATGTCAGACAAAAAGGGCCATATGGCAACGGCACACCTCTTTTGAACGCTAGACAAATTATTGGAGACGAACCGTTTATTTACGCATGGAGCGACGATTTTATTGTAGCAGAACCATCAAGGTTTAAACAACTTATTAAAACTTATGAAAAGTATGGCTATAGCTGTATGTCCGGAATAAAAGCGAATAAAGATGAAGATTATGATAGATATGGTTTTGTCGGTGGTCATGAGTTGGAAAAAGGAGTAATTGATGCAGAAGTGATTGTTGAAAAACCAGGTAAAGAGAACGCACCTAGCGATTTGGCTACGGTTTCAGGGTTTTTATTTACGCCGGATATTTTCAATTATCTTGACAAAGCCATGGAAAGGCTTAATGGTGGTCAAGAATTTTATTACAACGATGCTCTTAAATTAATGCTTGAGGATGGCAAGCATGTTTTGGGAGTCGAGATTGTTAACGGAAAGTATTATGACACCGGTAATAAGCTTGAATATCTTAAAACTGTGGTTGAATTCGCTCTAAAACACCCCGACATGAACGGAAAATTCAGGGAATATCTTAAAACTCTTGACCTTTAAATATGAAGCTACTTGTAACAGGTGCGGCGGGATTTATTGGCGCAAATTTTGTCCACTATTGGCTGGAAAAATACCCAAATGATGAAGTAAGGGTAATCGATGCTTTGACGTACGCCGGGAATATTGAAAATTTATCTCCTGTAATTAAAAAAATTAAGTTTTTTGAAGCTGATATTAATGATAGGGTAAAAGTATCTGAGGCAATGAAAGGGGTGGATGTGGTTGTTCATTTTGCGGCAGAAAGTCATGTTGACAGGAGTGTTTTTGACCCCAGTAGATATTGGCAGACAAATGTTCATGGTACCTTGACCCTTCTTGAAGAGGCCCAAAAGTTGGGAATTAATAGATTTCATCATATTTCAACAGATGAAGTATATGGTGAATTGCCTTTGGGTACAGATGAAAAATTTAGTGAAGAAACTCCCTATGCTCCGCGCCCCGACAATTTGTATGCTCTTAGCAAAGCAGAAGCCGATAAAGTGGTAATGGATTTTTATCAGAGAACGGGGATGTATATTACGATTTCAAATTGTTCCAATAATTACGGTCCATATCAATTTCCCGAGAAATTTATTCCAATTGTCGTTACTAATTTAATTGACGGAATACAAGTTCCTGTACATGGAGATGGTCGAAATGAAAGGGATTGGATACATACAATGGATCATGCTTCAGCAATAGATCTTATTTTACAAAAAGGCAAAAGAGGAGAGACTTATCTGGTTGGTTCCAACAATGATAGAAATAACGATTATATAGCCAGAAAAGTGGTTGAGCTTTATGGAAAGGATGATAGCGTTATTCGTCATGTACCGGATAGACACAGTAACGATAGACGCTATGCAATTAATGCCACAAAAATTATTACAGATCTTGGTTGGAAACCAAAGATCGGCCGTGACAATTTTGATGACGGTTTGAAGGAAACTATAAAATGGTATAAAGAAAACCAGGATTGGTGGCGCCCGCTTCTGAAAAGACGGGCTCTTATAACCGATGACGAGAAAACCATCAGTGCTTTTATTACTTTAGACCGTGAAACCGGAAAAACTAAGTTCATTTTTGGAAAGCTTCAAGACCAAGATAAGATAAAACTTCCGGAAAGCGACCTCAAAGAACATTTTGTTGAGGAAAACCTTGTTCGCTATGAAATTGTTGAGAAAAATATTCAGTCTAAAAAATGGTATCAGGCAAGTAGTGAAGAAATTAAAAAAGAAATACATGCTTTAGCTATGAACCCTTCAACTTTTGGGTATGTTGAAGATTTGGCAATGAGGGAAGATAAAATTGACGGAGATACACTTTTGAAACTAACCAAAATAGTTCACGGTGACGCTGAATATGGTATTTATGGAATCGGCACATGGTTTGAAGTTGAAAACAAAAAGAAAGAAAGAAGAATGGAGGGTTATTATTCGTGGGGTTGGGGACCTAAGTCCGGCGCAAAACTTCTCGTTCTCATTAAAAGACATGGTGAGATAACTCATTTTGCATTTCAAAGAGAGGCAAAATTCCCGACAGGTTCGGTAGTTTACAATCTTGCCGGAGGGTTCCCTAGATTGAACGAAAGTGTTTTGAATTTCATTATCCGCTCTCTTAAAAAAGATTTAAATCTTAATGTTAAGGATGGTGATGTAACCTTGACTGAAATAGTTAGTCTTGGCCGTGTTGTTCCAGATTCAGGTATGACAAACAATCACCCAAATCTGTATGCAATAATATTGGAACTTGGGGATTCAAAATTCCCTGAGGTTCAAGCAGGAGACAAATTTGAAGAAGGCGAAGGTATTGTCCTTTGGCCTATAAGTGAAGTTTCGGAGATTGTTAGTAAATGTGACGATTCTTACTTTTTGTCTGCCATATCCAGACTAACTCTATCCGGAATATATACAATAAATTTATCGGTAAATAATAAAAAAGAATAATGGGATCACAAAATATAATAAAAACCTCAATTGAGGGAGTAGTCTTGGTCCAAAGACCAATAAAAACTGATAATAGAGGTTTTTTTCACGAAATTTTTCGAAAAGAAGAACTTAAAGAGGCAACGGGGGTTGGATTTGATCCGATCCAATGGAGTCATTCAATGAGCCATCCCGGAGTAATCCGTGCGGTTCATACTGAAAACTGGAATAAGCTTATCTACCCTGTTACGGGAATTTTGTATGCCCCAATCGTAGATCTGAGACCGGAGTCAAAAACATTTGGTAAGACTGAATACATAACTATTGATAATACTAAAGAGGATTCTCCCCGCCGGGCGATATTTTTACCAAAAGGGGGAATTGGAAATTCCATTTGTGCTTTGGGGGACTATGACCTTCATTATTTGTATCTGGTTGACGAATATTGGGATGACTCAAAAGCAAAAGGTGTTGCCTGGGACGATCCTGACTTGAATATTCAATGGCCTGTAGACAGTCCTATTCTATCGGAGCGTGATAGAAATAATCCTACCCTGAGGGAAATGTTTCCTGATAAATTTACTCAATGAAAAAAATATTAATAATTGGAGGCAGCGGCATGGTTGCTTCAAGGTTTGTCGATCTTATGAAGGACAAATATGAGATTACCGTTTCTGACGAGAAAACATTGGATATTACCAACAAAGAAGCTGTAATAAATTATTTTGACATAAGTACATTTGAAAAGGTTATTAATTTCGCTGCATTCACAAATGTTGATGGGGCAGAAGCTCAAAGAGGAGATGAAACCGGATTGGTGTGGAATTTGAATGTTGAAGGACCAAGGTATTTATCCGAGGTTTGTAAAAATAAAAATATATTTTTGATACACATTTCCACAGACTTTATTTTTCCAGGTAGCGAAGTGAACCCTGGTCCCTATTCTGAAGATGCCGAGCTGCCAAGTGGTTTAGATGACAAGATGGGGTGGTACGGTTGGACCAAAAACAGAGCAGAAAAAGTGGTTTCCGAATCTGGCTGCAAGTATGCAATTGTAAGATATGGATATCCATTTAGAGCCTCGGAGTATGATATAAAGAAAGATTGGGCAAGAAATTTACTCGGGTTATATAACGAACAAAAATTGTACCCTCTTTTTGCCGACCAGATTCAAAGCGTAATGTTTATTGATGATTTAGCCTTGCCACTTAGTAAAATTATAGATGACGAAATTCAAGGTGTTTTTCACTTGGTTTCCAAAGATACAACGACTCCGTACGAAATAGGTTCCTATTTATTAGAAAAGTATGTTGGAAAACCGGTGGAACTTCAAAAAGGTTCAATGATTGAATTTTTAAAAGCTCCCGGCAGAACTCCAAGGCCAAGATTGGGTGGACTCAAGGTTGAAAAGACTGAAGAAACTCTGGGTGTAGAAATGCCGACTTGGAAAGAAATGATTGATAAATTTATAGATCAGATTAAAAAATAAATTTAAGTTCTTTCAGCTCTCCACTTTTTTATTTCTGCATGATTCCCCGAAAGAAGGACTTTTGGGACACCCCATTTTCCATACTTATCAGGTCTTGTATATTGGGGATATTCTAAGTATCCGGGTTCTTTGTGTGACTCGTCGGCAGATGATTCATCTTTTCCCAAAACTCCGGGAAGCAAGCGGATTATTGAATCAACTAGAACCATAGAGGGAATTTCCCCTCCAGTTAGTACGTAGTCACCAATTGATATTACTTCATCAACAAGGTGTTCATGGACCCTATGATCGACCCCTTCGTAATGTCCGGCGATTAAAATTAAATGTTTCGTGTTTGAAAGTTTTTTTGCTTTGCCTTGAGTAAACCTTTCACCAGTAGCATCAAGAAGTATTACTTTTGAATCTTTGGTTTTTATATCTTTAAGTGCGGCATCGATTATATCAACCCTTAGAACCATTCCAACTCCTCCCCCATAAGGTCTGTCGTCTACATTTTTTCGATCAGTTTCACCCCAATCACGTAGATTATGTACTTTAATATCAATCAAACCTTTACTCTCTGCACGTTTGATTATTGAGGCATCAAAAGGACCCTTAAACATGTCCGGAAAAAGAGTGATGATATCAATTTTCATATGTGTATTGTATCATTTATGTATGGACAAAGTCGTGATTGTCATGCCTGCATATAAAGAACTGGAAAACCTTAGACTTATGATTCCAGAGCTTCTTGAAAAGTATTTCCCTGAAATAACAGGCGCTGAAATGCACCTTCTTGTAGTTAATGATTTACCGCTTGGTGGAGGGCAGGGGGACGGCTCGGGAAATTTTATTCGTGAGGAGATGAAGAAATATAAGAATCTTCACATTCTTGAAGGAGAAAAACAGGGTCTTGGATGGGCCTACATTAAAGGGTTTACCTATGCAATGAAGGAACTTGGTGCCGACGCAGTGATGGAAATGGACGCAGATTTCCAGCATCCTCCTCGCTTTGTGAAGCCAATGGTTGAAGCCTATCTTAATGGTGCAGATTATTGTATAGGTAGTCGTTATATTAAGGGAGGTTCTGTTCCAAAAGAATGGGCACTTTCTAGAAAAATAGTTAGTTACTTTGGAAACCTTTTTATAAGAATTTGTTTACTCAATTTCAAGTACCACGATTTTACAACTGGTTTTAGATTGACAAGAATTAAGGGGGTTATGGATCATATAGATTTACCAAATCTAATGGAACCAACAAGGTTTGCTCATAAGACGGATCTTTTATATCAAAGTCTTAAGTTGTCCAAAAAGACCGTGGAAGTTCCACTTGAATTTGCCTCCAGAACAAAGGAACAATCAAAGTTTAGCTGGATAGAATTTGTAACATCTCTTAAAGTAGCAATCATTTTAGGAGTCAAAGACAAGATAAGGTTTGTGAAATTTGGCGTTGTTGGTGGTACGGGGTTTGTTGTCAATTATGTAGGATTAGAACTTCTCAGCCGTCTTGGACTTTCCACATACTTAGCCACATTGTTTGCAACAGAAGCTTCGATAATTTCAAATTTTATCCTGAATAACATCTGGACATTTAAAGATAAGACGATAACATCATTCAAAGGTTTGGTCGTCCAGTTTTTGAAGTTTAATTTTTCTTCGCTGTTTGCGGTTATAGTTCAACCGCTAATCGTGTCCGGAGTTTCAAAATGGTTAGGAGACACATCGTTGGTACATTTCGGAGCGCTTGTGTTTGCGCTTATTTTTGTAATTGTTCCTTACAACTACACGGTTTACAACTTATTCATCTGGCGAACTTGGAAACTTCCTTGGAAGAAGAATTAGACTGCAACCCCGGAATTTTGATAAATAACGCCTGAAAGGACATTTATTTCGATCGTATTAGAAACCTGATTATTAATTTCTTGACCCGTCATTTCCCGGTCGATTTCGGACTTTATCATCTCTGAGTAATTTCTTACCTCTCGATATAAATATGAACTGGAATCGCCGTTATAAATTGGACAGGTGACAATAGCGGATTGGTTTATTTCGTCGGGCTGTTTTGAGGCCGTATGATTATTTCCGTATATTCTGCAATCTGGGCAAACTTCCCGTGGGGGGAAATGTTTTTCTAAACAATGGGGACATTCAGTTCCGGTTAATGAGTATCTTTGTCTGTTTAGTCTCCAATGCCTTGGATTTTCCATCGTACATAGTTAGTCTTAAATTTTTGTTTTACCCCACGCACCGATCATTGAATATCTGTTCACTTAATATCTTGTTGTCTTGTCAGAGGAGTGGGCCCCAATTTGCTATCGGCATTATGTTTTGAGATATAAAGGCAAGTGAGTATAAGTAAACCGGTAAAATAATAATTACTGCCGCGATTTTGAATTCTTTTCTGGTCAGTACATCGGAAAAAGCAACAAAAAGAAATGGAACTCCCGGAAGAAAATATCTCAAAAGATCTCTGTGGGATACAAAAAGTATCACGAAATAAAAAAGTGCTGTAAACGAGGCCAGTTCATATTCTTTTTTCTGAAAAAGTCTGAATACTCCGAGTGCCCCCAGTGCGTAAATAAAAATAATTTCTTCAAGCCAGTGAGTACCCACCCAGGGAGCAGCATAGTTAAAAATTTGGAACGGAATAAAACTGAGATGAATATTGTCTCCTGAATGAAAATAGGCAAAGAAATCGCCCAAAACAAACTTGTAAAATATAAAAACAAATAGTAATCCCAAAGGAATCAAAATTAATGGATAAGTTTTTTTAATATTGAAATTGATTTTTTTGTTCATGATTGAATTAATAATGTAGTAAATTCCATACGCTCCAAAAAGAAGAATCCCCGGTGATTTTGTCATTGCAGCGACCATTCCCCAGATTCCGCTCAGCCAATATTTTTTGTTTTTGAAGAAATAGACAGAGGCTAAAATGCCTGCTACAAAAAGAGGATCTGCCGAACCTACTGAGCGGACCACCAACCATCTTGCAGGCAAAAATGAGAATAAAAATGTTAAAAATATCGCATTTTTCTGATCGACAAACTGAGAAATCAGTTTATTGAAAAATAATATTGCCAGGAATGAAGAAATAAGAGTAGCTATTAACATGGCATAGGGGTAATTTATTACGGTTCCAAAAAGTTTGATCAAAAGAGGGAAAAGGGGAAAATGTGCTGCATAGTATTCTGTGGGTAAAGTAAATTGAAAATTGGCTGCTATTTGGGCTTTGCTGTATAAAGTTTTAGCAACAACGAGATAAAGAGGGCCGTCGTAATTGGAAACAATCACTTCCATACCGTCTTGTGGTAACGGAATTCCCCAAAAAGATTCCAATTTGGCAAAGAATGGAATCCAAACTAAAATTACAGGAATCAGAGTGAAAAACAAAATTAACAAAAATTTACTGATTTTTCTTCCCATCACTATGATATTAGCATGCCGGGAGCCTAATATGCTAGACTTCGTATGTGGATACTAAAATTTCTGAATTATCCGTATTTCTGCCCGCATTTAATGAGGAAGGGAATATCGAAAGTACGGTAAAAAAGACAATCGCGGCCTTGAGCCAAAATATCAAAAAATGGGAACTGATTGTGGTTGATGATGGATCAGCTGATTCCACAGGAGAAATAGTTAACAGGATAGCCGGATTGAATGGTGACGTAAGAGTTATTAGGCATGAAAAAAATCTTGGTTACGGCGCTTCTTTAAAAACGGGCTTTTATAATTCCCGATATCCTTGGATTGCATTTACCGATTCTGATGGACAATTTGATTTTACTGAAATTGACAAGTTTATTGAAAAACAACGAGAAACAGGGGCAGACATGGTAATAGGTTACTACAAGAAAAGAAGAGCTTCTTTAACAAAAATTATGACAAGTAAACTTTGGGAAATGGTGGTCTTCTTACTCTTCGGACTTAAAGTTAAAGATATAGATTGCGGTTTTAAACTAGTTTCAAAAAAGGTAATCGACAAAATACCAAAACTTGAAAGTGAAAGAGGTGCCTTTATCAGCAGCGAGCTTTTAATAAAAGCCAGGAAACAGGGTTTTAAGATTGTTGAAATTCCCGTCACCCATTATCCAAGAACAAAAGGTGGTGGAACAGGAAGGAATCTTAACGTCATTTTAAGAAGCTTTGTAGACTTATTTAGACTTTGGAAAAAACTTTTATAAATATTAAAATTATGAGAATTAAAAATTGGATTAAAAAAAATCCTGTTGAATTTTGGATATTGTTCGCAATTCTTATAATCGGCGCCTTTTGCCGTTTTTACAGAATTGATGAATATATGGTTTTTTTAGGAGATGAGGGAAGGGATGCCATTATAGCTAGAAGAATTTTTACCGAGTTGCACCCGCCGCTTATTGGCCCCGGAACTTCTGTGGGAAGTATGTATTTGGGTCCTTTGTACTACTACATGATGGCAATTCCTCTTTTAATTGCAGGATTCTCACCAATTGGGCCGGCAGTTATGGTTGGCACCCTTGGTGTTACCACAATAGCTTTTATTTGGTGGATAGGAAAAACTTGGTTTAATAAATCAGCCGGCCTAATTGCGGCTGCGATTTACTCAATTGCTCCGGCGGCGATTGTTTACTCGCGTTCATCCTGGAACCCGAATATAATGCCGTTTTTTGCACTTCTTTGCATATATTCTATTTGGAAAGTTTGGCGCAAAAATGAATTTAACTGGCTGATCGTTTTGGGCATTTCTTATGCTTTTGTTCTGCAATCACACTACCTGGGTCTTCTTTTGACCCCAACGTTGCTTTTATTTTGGATTCTGTCATTGAGAAATTTGAAATTGATTAAAAATTCAAAATTGAAAATTAGGAATTTTTGGAAAAAGACAATACTTGGTGTTGGATTTTTTCTGATCCTCATGAGTCCTCTTTTAATTTTTGATATCAGACATGATTGGATGAACACGAGATCAATTTATAAGTTTATTGTCGAACGTCAAACAAATTTTTCTATGAATTTTAATTTTACAGTCTCGCGACTGCCCGAAATATTTAATTTAATTAACAAAAGTTTAATTGTGGGCAAAAATTCTTTAGCAGCAGTCTGTTCCTCAATCGTTATGGCCATCGGAATT
Source organism: uncultured Gammaproteobacteria bacterium (assembly GCA_964635715.1). Taxonomy (GTDB): domain Bacteria; phylum Patescibacteriota; class Microgenomatia; order UBA8517; family UBA8517; genus UBA8517. The sequence continues at coordinate 96,988 of CAZWNZ010000003.1, forward strand.
ATTTATGCATTAATAAAAAGCCGTGTTGGAAAGAAAAAGGTTGGAATAAAATCAGAATATTGGATACTTTTTTCCTGGCTAATGTTTGGCCTTGTCGGTTTTGGAATATATAAACAAAATATTTATGATCATTATTTTGGATTCTTGTTTCCGGTTCCATTCTTTTTTATAGGTGTTATTATTTCAAAGTTGATATCCGGTAGAATTCCGGCAAAAATATTAGGAGCCGTTTTACTGGTCTATCTAATTTTAATTAATTTAGTATCAAGTCCTCTCTTAAAAGAACCAAACAAACTGTTGCAGAGAAGCATTCATGTTTCAAAAATTATTGAAGAAAATTCGGAGGGACAAAAGTTTAATATAGCCGTAATTGCCGATACAAACTATGAAGCCGGATATAAATATTTCTTACTGAAAGACGGTTATCCTGTTGTTGATATAGATTCTCAAGTAAAAGAATCGGTAACCAAGCAGCTTTTTGTTGTCTGCGAACTGTTACCGAACAGTAAATGTGATCCGACACATTCGCCTAAGGCAGAGGTTGCAAATTTTGGATGGAGTAAAATAGATAAAAGTTGGGAAGTTGATGGTACGATAGTGTATAAATTAGTGCACACACAATGAACTATAAAGAATCGGTAAAAATACTTTCAGAAATAAAAAAGGCAGACAAAATTTTAGTAAACTGCCACAGGGGACCGGATTCTGATTCGGTTGGTTCTGCCTTGGCTTTATCACAGATATTACAGGAGATGGGGAAAGAAGTCATGGTAATTTGTCCCAGCGATATTCCTTCGGATCTGATGTTTCTCAAAGGTGCAGAAAAAATTGTCAGGGTTAATTTTACTTCATTTGATTTTACTGATTATGGCCTTTTTGTAATTCTTGACTCGTCAACTTACTCGATGGTTACAGGGATGAAAGATTCTGAAAGACCAACTATAAATTCAGTTGTTATAGATCATCATTTTTCCAATGACAAATTCGGAAAAATTAATTTGGTTGATTCGAAAATGACATCTACAGGCGAATTGCTTTACAGATTATTTAAAGATTGGAAAGTGACTGTTTCAAAAGAGATAGCGGAGTGTTTACTTACAGGAATAATTGGTGACACAGGAACTTTTCAATATCAGAATGTAGGTTCGGAAACTTTAGAGGTCGCGGCGGATTTGATGAAAAAAGGTGCCGACAAAGATAGAATTGTTTACAATATTTACAGAAGCATTGAATTTAAGGAAGTAAAAATGTGGGGTAAGTTTGTGGAAAGTATGATGATTGATGAAGGTTTCATTTGGTCTGCAATTCCCCTCTCAACTTATAAGGATTTTGGCGAATATATTTATGCAAAGGAAGACGTTGCAAATTTATTTTTCCCGATCATCAAAGGAACAGAATTTGGAATTGTGATGGTGGAGACTTCCGACGGAGTTCTCTCGGTTAGTTTCAGATCCAGAACAGGGTTTGATGTTGCCAAGATTGCTGAAGAAATCGGTGGGGGAGGACATAAACTGGCGGCAGGGGCACGGATTGAAGGAATTCCTTTTAACGATGCTGTTAATTTAGTTTTAAAAGCTGCCAGAAAGCATGTTAAAAAAGATTAAAAAGACTTCAATATATAAATTCTTACTGATTTTGATTTTAGGTCTGGCGTCCTTTTTGAGATTTTATCGCCTTTCAGATCTTCTAGGTTTTTGGTATGACCAGGGAAGAGATGCCTTGGTAATTTGGGATATGGTCTATAACGGAAAGTTTACCCTTATTGGGCCAATGATGGGATTTACCGGAATATTTAGAGGGGCTTGGTATTACTACTTAATAGCTCCGCTTTATGCGTTAGGTCATGGTAACCCGATATTTGCTTCATTTTTTTTGATAGCCACAACTATTGTTGCGTTGTATCTTTTGTATAAATTGGGTAAGGAGATTGGTGGTGAAAAAACCGGACTTACGGCTATCTTAATAGCTTCGGTTTCGATGTATATAATAGGCGCTTCACGCTGGCTTTCCGACCCGACACCTACACTTTTGATCAGTGTACTTTTGGTTTGGATGTTGTTTAAATATTCAGAAGGTAAAAAATGGACACTTCCTCTTTCAGGTTTTCTGGCAGGAATGGCTATGCAATTTAGTGCTGCGGCCGAAGTTTTTTACATCCCCGCGATAATTTTAGTTGTTGTTTTACTTCGGAAAAGCGTAAGAGCGAATTTTAAATACATATTGTTAACGGCAGGGGCATATATTTTACCTTTTGCTCCCCAGCTGCTTTTTGAAATACGCCATCCGGGAGTTCAAAGTAGCGCACTTTTTAACTTCATTTTTCATGAAAATACTTTTACTTATGCTTTTTGGGAAATAATAAAAACAAGAATTCCTTTTGATTACAATATGTTTGCTTCTAAATTTTGGATAAACGGAGGAACTCTTTTTGTTCCATTTTTTGTGATTTTTATTTTGCTTTTAATAATCCATTGGAAGAAACTTTGGAAAAACGACAAATTCAAAATTATTTTCATTATGGCAGTATCTCCGCTTATCGGAACTTTGTTTTTTGTCAGCAACCTTGGTGGGGTATATGAATATTATTTTACCGGTTACTATTTAGTTTGGATATTGTTGTTTTCTTATGTTTGTATGGATTCTTTTAAAAATACATTCATCAAGATAACTGCTGCAATTTTTATTATCGTTTTGTTGGCAATGAATATACATGCTTATACTAAACAATACTCAGTACCTTTAGATGATACCGAAATTATTGCCTTCAGCAATCAAATTGAAGCAATTGACTGGATTTATAAAAGTACGGAAGGACGGGAATTTAATGTTGATGAATATGTTCCGCCGGTAATCCCTTATGCTTACCAGTATTTGTTTCAATGGTTAGGCAATGAGAAGTATGGAAGGCTTCCTCAGGACAAGCAGGTTTCGCTATTGTATACTTTATACGAAGTCGACACCTCCCATCCTGAGCGTTTACAGGCTTGGTTGGATAGACAGGAAGGAATAGGAACAGTTTTAAGTGAGGAAAGGTTTGGCGGAATTGTTGTCCAAGAAAGGGTAAGAATAAACAAATGAAACCATATTTAAGTGTCGTAATACCTGCATACAACGAGGAGATCAATCTTAAAAGAGGAGTTTTGAATAGTGTTTATGAGTATCTCAAAACTAAAGATTTTAGCTGGGAAGTGTTTATATTAGACGATGGAAGCAGTGATAAAACGGTTCAGCTGGTTAATGAGTTTGCCAAAAAACACAAAAATTTCTTTCTAAAAAAGGAACCTCATAGGGGAAAAGGTGGAACCTTGATTGCGGGAACTGACTATGCTACAGGAGAATATATTCTTTTCGCCGATATGGATCAATCTACTCCAATGGATCAGTTTGATAAGTTTGTTCCAAAACTCAATACCGGGTTTGATATTGCGATAGGAAGCAGGAGTGGAAGACCGGGTCAGCCACTAATAAGGAAAGTTATGGCATATGGGTTTGTTATATTAAGGACTTTAATTTTAAGACTTCCTTTCAAGGACACTCAATGCGGATTTAAGGTCTATAAAAGCTCAGCAGCAAAAGAAATTTTTAAAAGGACTCAAATATACAAAAAGGGGAATGTTTCAAAAATGGGTTCGGTTACAGCAGGATTTGATATAGAAGTCCTTTATATTGCAAGAAAATTAAAACTCAAAATTGCCGAAATTCCTGTTGAATGGTATGAATATGGTCAAAGAAAAGAGGTTAATCCAATCACAGATTCGATAGAAGGTTTAAGGGGAATAATGATGGTTCGCCTCAACGCCATCAAGGGTAAATACAAAGTTTGACTTCCATGGATAGAATTACTCTAAAAAATCTTAAAAAAGAGATGGAAAGTTTGTCGGATCCCGCGCGGGCAAAGTTTTCCGAACGATATTTTAAAACCGGTAAAGGTGAATATGGAGAAGGGGATGTCTTTTTGGGAGGAATCAGTACACCTAATGTTAATTCGTTTATTTTAAAATACGAAGAATTATCGATGGAGGACATAAAAAAACTTTTAGAGTCCAAATACCATGAGGAAAGATCTGTTGCCTTGGGAATTTTAAAAAAGCATTACGAAAAAGCTTTAAAGAAAAATGATGAAAAGGAAAAGCGTGACATTTATGAATTCTATTTGGGAAATACAGAGCGTATCAACAATTGGGATTTGGTTGATGTTACGGCAGACAAAATAGTGGGCCAGCATTTATTGGAAAATCCTAAAGAAATTAAAACACTGGACAAACTGGTTAAATCAAAAAATCTTTGGGAAAGAAGAATTGCTGTAATATCAACTTTTGCTTTCATCAGAAACGGAAAATTTGAAAAAACGCTGGAACTTTGTGAGAAACTTTTGGCTGACAAAGAAGATTTGATGCACAAAGCAACAGGTTGGATGCTTAGGGAAATTGGGAAGAGAGATTTGGGAATTGAGAAAAATTTTTTGAAAAAACATTACAAAACTATGCCCAGAACAATGCTTCGATATGCAATAGAGAAATTTCCGGAGAGTCTTCGTCAAAAATACCTTCGAGGTGAAATTTAAAATACCTGGCTTTGGATCTCCCGATAATGATACAATCTAAGCATGGCTACGCTATCTGTAGTAATAAACGCCCAGAACGTGGAAAAAGATTTGTCCCGTTGTTTAGCTTCTGTTAAAAATTTTGCTGACGAAATTGTGGTCATTGATCAGGGGTCAACTGATGGAACTGCGAAAATCGCCGAAGAATTTGGAGCAAAAATCTACAAACATGGACCTGTTGCATATGTTGAACTCACTCGTAATTTTGCAATTTCAAAAGCCACAGGAGACTGGATTCTTATTTTAGATCCTGATGAAGAAATTGGAAAAGAATTAGCCGTTGAAATAAAAAAGGTTATCAATGGGAATAAGGCCGATTACTACCGGATACCAAGAAAAAATATAATTTTTGGCAAATGGATTGCGCATACGCTTTGGTGGCCGGATTATCAAACTAGGCTTTTTAAGAAAGGGAAAGTTTCATGGAGTGAGGTCATTCACTCAGTTCCGATAACGATAGACAAAGGTGCTGATATTAAACCCGAGGAGAACTTAGCGATAGTTCACCACAATTATAATTCGGTTGAAGAATATTTGGAAAAACTGAATCGATATACATCAGTACAGGCAGATATTCTAGTTAAGGATGGTATCGCATTTAACTGGAAAGATTTGATAGGCAAACCTTTTAAAGAATTTATTGCCAGGTATTTTATGGGTGAAGGGTATAAAGATGGTGTTCATGGCCTGGCGCTTTCTCTTCTTCAGGCATTTTCAGAATTGATTGTATATATGAAGGTATGGCAAATGGCTAAATTTGAAAAACAAAATATTGATTTAAAGTCTGTGGCTACCGAGATGAGATCAAAAGAAAAAGAGTTACACTATTGGCAAAGTGACGCTTCCTTCAAAGAAACAGGAAAACTTACTGACAGAATAAAAAGGAAACTTCGAATTTAAAATATGGCAAAACCAAAAGTTTCAATAATTATTCTTACCACCAATGCTCTTGCAATGACAAAAGAGCAACTTCTGGACATTGCAAAGGTTGATACAAAAGGAATTGACTGCGAGTGTCTGGTTGTTGATAACGGATCTGGTGATGGGACTGAAGAGGCTATTAAAAATTATAAACTTCCAAACATGGATTATAAATTTATCCAAAGTGGAGCCAATCTCGGTTTTGCGGGCGGAAATAATGTCGGAATAAAGGATGCTTTAAGGCGTGGTTATGACTACATAATTCTCATGAATAATGATTTGATTTTACCTCCCGATATAGTTACAAAACTGGTTCAGTTTATGGATAAAAATCCCGATGTTGGCGTTGCTTCCCCCAAAATGTATTTTGCAAAAGGCTATGAGTTCCATAAAGATAAATATAAAGAATCTGAAAAGGGAAAAGTTATATGGTATGCAGGGGGAATTATAGACAGAAACAATGTTTACTCCGTTCATAGGGGTGTTGATGAGGTGGATAATGGTCAATATGATAAAACTATCGACACTGACTTTGCTAACGGGGCAACAGTAATTATAAGGCGAGAGGTTTTTAAAAAAGTGGGACTCTTGGATGCTTCGTATTTTCTTTACTGGGAAGATGCCGATTTCAGCCAGAGAGTCAAAGAGAAAGGTTTCAGAATCGTTTATTATCCCGGAACATGGATGTGGCACAAAGTTTCTGCTTCGACTGGGGGTTCAGGAAGTCCTACGAATGATTATTTTTTGATAAGAAATAGATATTATTTTGCAGCAAAATATTTATCTTTTAGAACTAAATTTGCAGTTTTAAGAGATACTTTAAGAATTATTTTTACCGGTCGTAAATGGCAAAAGTGGGGAGCAATTGATGCACTTCTTGGTGTTAGAGGAATGGGGGCGTGGAAACATCGTTAGAATTATGAATAAAGACACTAAATCCCAATTTCAGGTGGAAGATCTGAAGAATATCAGTGCAATTGTGTTGGTGGGAGGAAATTATAACGAAGAATTACTTAAAAAATGTTTGGATTCGGTTTCGTGGTGCAATGAAATTTTAAAAATTGAGACAAAAGATATTCCGGGCAGTTTTTCGGAATGGAGGAATGAGGGAGCAAAGAAAGCTAAAGGCAATTGGTTACTCTATATAGATACAGACGAAGAAATGACCCGCGATCTCAGAAGCGAGGTCGAATTTACAATTAACAATTTACAATTTACAAATTCGGCTTATGCCATTCCCCGCAAGAATACTCTTTTGGGTCACACTATGCATTGGGGTGGTTGGTGGCCGGATTATGTTTTGAGACTTATCAAAAAAGATAAACTCAAAGGTTGGTTTGGAGAACTTCATGAACAACCACTTATCGATGGAGAGGTAGGAAAATTAAGAAATCCTTTGTTGCATGATAGTCATAGGTCTCTTCATGATATGGTAGAAAAGACAAATAAATGGTCCGAAATTGAAGCAAAGTTACTTTACGATTCAGGTCATCCTAAAATGAATTTTGCCAGGTTTTGTTCGGCGGGTTTTAGAGAATTCTGGTACAGAGGAGTTAAGAAGTTGGGATTTTTAGATGGAAAAGTCGGTGTGATAGAAATAATTTATCAAGTGTATAGCCGGTTGATTACTTATTCAAAACTGTGGGAATTGCAAATTAGAGCATCTAACGATGTAAAAAATTCCAAACAAGTTTCAAATTGCAAATAATAATTTGTTGTTCATTGAGGAATTGAGATTTTATTAGAAATTAATAATTAATAATTAGAAATTTTATGAAAGCCTGCATATACAATCCTTATCTTGATACGTTGGGTGGAGGAGAAAGATACACTTTAAGCTTTGCTAAAGTTCTTCAGGAGTGCGGATATGACGTTGATGTAGAATGGAATGATCAATCTATTTTAAATAGACTTGAGGATAGATTTGGGATGGATTTGAAGGGAATCAATATTATTCCCGATATCAAAAAAGGAGACGGGTATGATTTGTGCTTTTGGGTATCAGATGGAAGTATTCCATTGATGCATGGAAGAGTCAATATTCTTCATTTCCAGGTTCCTTTTCATGGAGTTAACGGAAAAAGTTTGATGAATAAAATGAAACTTTTCAGGGTTAACCGGATAGTCTGTAATTCAAATTTCACCAAAAGAGTAATTGATAAAGAGTTTGGAATAGATTCTGTCGTCATTTACCCTCCCGTAGATACAGAAAGCTTTAAATCAAAAAGAAAGGAAAACATTATTTTATATGTTGGTAGATTTTCCGGTATTTTACAGAATAAAGGTCAGGATATTCTTATTACATGTTTTAAAAGAATTTGTGACGAAGGATTAAAGGACTGGAAGCTGGTTTTAGCAGGCGGGATCGAAGTGGGGGTTGGAAGTAGAATAAGCGAACTTCGCAAATTGGCAGAAGGATATCCAATCGAGTTTTACGAAAGCCCTGATTTTAAAACTTTAAAAACTCTCTACGGAAAAGCTAAGATTTTTTGGAGTGCCTCAGGGTTTGGTTGGAGTGAGCAAGAAAATCCTGAAAAAATGGAACATTTCGGAATTACAGTTGTTGAGGCAATGTCTGCAGGCGTTGTTCCTGTTGTGTTTGACGGAGGTGGACATAAAGAAATTACTGAGAACGGAGTAAGCGGAATTTTGTGGAAGTCTGAGGACGAATTGGTTGCCAAATCGATTAAACTTATAAAGAATAATAAACAGTTGAATGCATTTGAAATAAATGCAAAAAAGAAAGCAATTAATTACGATGTTGAGAAATTTAAAAACAAAGTTTTGGAACTCCTTAAATAAATTTTGGCCATTCTGTCTAATATTTATTTTTGTCGGGATATTTTTTTATAAAGTTTTGTTTTTTGAAAAAGTTCCTATTCCGGGTGATTTTATTGTTGGTACTTATTTTCCCTGGCTCGATTACAAATGGGGTTTTTTGACGGGTGTTCCTGTAAAAAACCCCATCACTTCAGATGTTGTCTCAGTTATATATCCTTTACGATCTTTGGTTGTGGATATTTTTAAAAGCGGACAGTTCCCGTTTTGGAATAAATTTATGTTTGCCGGCTATCCGCTTTTTGCCAACTTTCAAGCGGCTGCCTTGGCACCAACAATGGTTGTGTATACCTTTCTCTCTAATATTGATGGATGGACAGTTCAGGTTATACTTCAGCCAATAATTTCCTCCATTTTCTTTTTTCTTCTTCTAAGACATTTCGGTTTAAAAAAAATTCCGAGCATTTTTGGCGGATTATCATACGCGTTTGGCGGTTTTAGCATTATTTGGCTTGAATGGAATACTCACGCACTCGTTGCCGCATTTATTCCCTTAATAATTCTTTTGACGGATAAATATATTTTGTCCGGTCGGGTAATGTTTGGTGTCTTATTGTCTGTTTCCATTTGTCTTCAGTTTTTTTCGGGTTATCCCCAACTGGTTGTTTATACAATGTTTGCTGTTTTTGTGCTTGTTCTTTTCCGTTTAAAAAGTCTTAGCTTTAGTAAAATTTTAAGATTAGGAATCTTTATTGTTTTAGGTTTCGGACTTTCCGCTATTCAATTGTTTCCCGGTATTGAACTGTTTAGTCAATCGCAACGTGGTGCTGAAGCTCTTTCTAAAGATTTAATATATCTTCCTCTACGGGATTTAGTTGTATTTTTTGCACCCGATTTTTTTGGCAATCACGCTACCGGAAATTTCTGGGGGATTGGGAATTACGCTAATAATGTTAACTACTCAGGGTTGGCAGTACTTATGATTGCCACCCTTGCCTTGTTTAATTTATGGAAGGAAAAGAATATTAAGTTTTTCTTAACTCTTTTTGTTCTTAGTTTGGTATTTTCTCTCGAAAATCCAATTACAAGATTTATTTCCTCCATCGGTGTTTTAGGCGCTACTTCAAACACAAGGATACTGGTATTAGCAAACTTTGCTCTTGCTGGTTTGTGTGGATTTGGTTTAAATTTACTTCTTGTTAAAAACAAAGATTTAAAAATATGGCCATTAATAACTTTTCCCATATTTCTTATTGCTGCATCCTTTTATGTTAAAAATTTATCTGATTTAGGATTTCAGAATTACTTAGTAGCCTTTAGAAATTTGATACTTCCACTGTTAATTTCCGTGGCGGTTGTAGTTGTGGTTGTAATTCAAAAATATTCATCTAACAAATACTTTAAGGTTTTGCTGGTTTTGTTTATTTGTATAATATCCACATTTGAGCTTTTTAGATTTGGTTGGAAATATACACCATTTTCTGATCGAAAACTTGTCTTTCCCGAGACGCCGGTAATTAGCTATTTAAAAAATAAGGCAGGTGTAAATAGAATATCTGCTCTTAACACTATTCCAACAAACATGTGGGTTCCATATAGATTGCAGTCAATATTTGGTTACGATGCTGTTTACCCAAACGTAATTGCAAAATATTTGGGTGTGGCTAGAACCGACAATTCCAACGCTAATCCATTGGGTAGATATGGGACAGTCGAAAATACAGACAGCCCGCTTCTTAAAGTTGCCAATGCCAAATACATACTGGCAAAATCAGATGATAAAAATATTGAAAAACTTAGCAAAGAATTTGAAGATAAAAATGTTGTTGTCTATGAAAATACTGGAGCCCTTCCAAGAGCATCCCTTGTTTTTAATTGGGTAACAATTTCCGATCAAAATAATGCATACAATGAAATTTATAAAGATGAATACATAAATGGTCAAAAAATTATAATTTCTGAGAATTTCGACAAGTTTGCACAAGATAACTCTCCGAGTGTTGCTGTTAGCTATGAAGAAGTGGGCGATAGTAAGTTTATAGTGAGTCTTGATGCTGAAAAGAATGGTTTTGTATTTGTTTCAAATACAAATTATCCTGGATGGAATGCCTATATTGATGGCATCAAAACAAAAATTTATAAAGCTAACTGTGCGTTTATGGCAGTTCCGGTTAGTGAAGGACATCGTGAAGTCGTGTTTATTTATGAACCGAAATCGTTTAGAATTGGCATTATTGTTTCGTTGGTGTCATCCTTTCTATTAATAATTTTATGGATAATATTAAGAAAAAATTACAGAAAAGAACCACTCAAAAACTAACAGCAGAGGAACTTCACAAAAATGTTCCCCAAAACTGGTATTTTGAATCAATCAAAGTTGATCTGTTTCAAAAATTTTGGCATACACACCGGTTTAA
>CAZWNZ010000004.1:0-23380 GCA_964635715.1 uncultured Gammaproteobacteria bacterium
TTGAATCAATCAAAGTTGATCTGTTTCAAAAATTTTGGCATACACACCGGTTTAAAGAAGTTTCGGGTGTGGTTGAACCTGTTAAGGGAAAAATTCTAGACATTGGCTGTAATGATGGCACTTTTTCAAATGTAATTTTAGATAAGACAGGAGCCCAAAAACTTATTGGAATAGACGTTATTAAAAAAACAATTGATTGGGCCAGTCATCACTGGAGAAAAACCAAAAAAATGAGATTCTTGGTTGCAGATGCATCCAAATTACCTTTCGATAATAATTCTTTTGACGCTGTGTTTGCACTTGAGGTTCTTGAACATGTTTTTAATCCCGAGAATGTCTTGAAGGAAATCAAAAGGGTTCTTAAAAAAGGTGGGTATGCTGTATTTTTGGTACCATCTGACAACTTCCTCTTTAAGATAATTTGGTTTTTGTGGCTTAATTTTTATCCGAGAGGGGGTATTTGGAAGGAAACGCACATACAAAGTTATCGCAAAAACTATTTAACCAAGATTTCTAGGAAAGTTGGGTTTAAAATAGTAGAAGACAGGAAGTTTCTTTTGGGAATGCTGCACCTAATAAAAGTAAACAAATGAAAAAATTTACAGTATCGGTGGTTATTCCAAATCTTAACGGCGAAAAACTTTTGGAAAAAAATTTACCATTTCTTCTAAAAGCTAAAGAGAATTCTAACAATAATATTATTGAAATTATTATTGTTGATGACGGATCCTGGGACGGAAGCGTTAAACTTCTGACAAAAAAATTTCCTCAAGTAAAATTAATTAAACACAAAAAGAATAGGGGCTTTTCCGCGGGTGTTAATACTGGTACCAGGATGGCTAAAGGAGATTTGGTTCTTTTGATAAACACGGATGTTATTCCGGAGGAGAACTTTTTGGCACCTGTATTTAAGAATTTTGAAGATCCAAAAGTTTTTGCAGTTTCTCTTCACGAAAAAGGGTTTGCTTGGGCAAAAGGAAATTTTTGGGGAGGATATATTCAGCTTTCTATGGGAGAAGAAACTGAGGGGGTACACAGAAGCTTTTATGTGAGCGGAGGCAGTGGGGTTTTCAGACGTAGTATTTGGATGGAACTTGGAGGAATGGATGAAAAACTACTATCCCCATTTTATTGGGAAGATATTGATCTTTGCTATCGTGCCGAAAAGAGAGGTTATGTAAATTTATGGGAACCAGATAGTCATGTAGTACATAATCACGAGTCAACTATTAGTAAGTTTCCCAAATCATACGTCTTAAGGGTTAAAGAAAGAAATCAGCTTTTAGTTATTTGGAAAAACATTCACAGCTCCAAGTTTATCAGAGAACATGTAATTAACATTCTTAAAAGGGCCATAAAACACCCGGGATACTTTAGGGTAATATTTATGGCCATTGGCAGACTAGGTATTGCTTTAAAGGCCAGAAAAAAAGAAATAAAGCAAAGCAATGTTTCCGATGAGGCGCTGTTTATGATGTATAAATAATATGGACATCAAACTTTCCATAGTCATAGTAAATCTAAATACAAAGGACCTGACGGTGGGTTGCATAAGGTCAATTGAAAAGGAGGCGGGGAGTATTCCTTTTGAGGTACTTTTGACGGACAATGGCAGCGATGATGGTTCAGTTGAGGCCTTCAAAGAAATAGAAAAGGAAAAATTTTGGAAGGACAAATTTACTTTAATCTTGAATGATAATAATACTGGTTACGCAAAAGCCAATAATCAAGGGATAAGAAAAGCTAAAGGAAAATACATTTTACTCCTCAATAACGACACAGTAGTTCATAAAAACGCTTTGCAGCGTTTAGTCAGTTTTGCTGATAAAAATGTTAATGCGGGGGTTGTTGGTTCAAGACTTTTAAATATCGATGGTACTCTTCAGATGTCATGTTACCACTTTCCTACAATTACAAATGCAATAAAAGAATATTGGTTTGGGGAAAAAGGATTATTTGAGAAATATGCTCCTAAGGGAGAAAAACCCGTGACCGTTGATTCTGTAGTCGGGGCTGCATTTTTAATTACGCCGGAAGCAAAAAAAAGAGTCGGAATTTTGGATGAAAGATATTTTGCCTATTTTGAAGATATTGACTACTGCCGTCAGACATGGAAAAAAGGGTTAAAAGTTTATTATCTGCCGGATTCTGTGATAACTCACTATCATGGAGCAACTTTTAAAAAATTGGCAAACGAAGCGGAAAGATGGAAAAAACTGATTCCTTCGAGCAAGATCTATCATGGAACAGTAAAACATTACATACTCAATACGATCCTTTGGGTTGGGCAAAAATGTCAAAAAATTCTAAATAAATGAAGACTTTTATTAAAAAGAACATATTTTACATTGTAAGTTTCCTTGTTGTTTTAGTTTTCTTTTCTTTGAGATTTATTGACATTACCAAAATCCCCGTCTTTGCAGACGAGGCAATTTATGTCCGCTGGGCACAGGTTATGAGAGCAGAACAAACTTTAAGATTTTTGCCTCTTTCTGATGGTAAGCAGCCATTATTTATGTGGATTGTAATTCCGTTTTTCAAATTATTCTCCGATCCCCTTATGGCAGGAAGAATGGTTTCAGTTTTTGCGGGTTTGGGTACAATGATCGGTGTTTCACTTCTTTCTTATTTGCTTTTAAGAAATAAAACTGTTGCTCTTTTGGCCGCATTTTTTTACGCCCTTTCTCCTTTTACATTCTTTTTTGACAGGTTGGCCCTTGCTGACTCACTCCTTACGATGTTTGGGGTTTGGACATTTATATTTGCTTATTTAACGGCAAAAAAGCAAAGATTGGATTTTGCGATGCTCGCAGGATTTACACTCGGGGGAGCATGGCTTACAAAATCCCCGGCACTCTTTTTTGCCCTAATGCTTCCAACAGTATGGATTTTTGCTCCTTGGAAAAAAGGTCTGAAGAAAAATATTCCTGTATTTCTCAAATCCCTGTCTCTAACTCTTGTCTCAATTCTGATAGGTTTCGGATTTTACAATATCTTGAGACTTGGCCCAAATTTTCATCTTATTGCCTCTCGTAATATGGATTACGTCTACCCAATAAGCCACATTTTTGAAAGACCGTTTGATCCACTGAAAACATTCGTAATAGCCAGCTTCAAGTGGATTTTGGCGATGGGTCCTTTAAGTTTACTCGTACTTGCCCTATCGGCAATTTTTCTTAATTTTAAAAAATATTGGAAAGAAATTGCGATTCTCGCATTTTGGTTTTTGGCTCCGACAATTATTGAATGCGAGTTCGCAAAAACTTTAACTGCCAGATATATTCTTTTCCCTGTTCCATATTTAATGATTTTGGCGGCCTCGGCCCTTACACACAAGAATAATTTAGTTAAAAAAATATCGGCGGCATTTATTGTTCTCTTTGCTATTCAATCATCAGTCTTTGTTTATTATTTGATTACCAATCCCCAAAAGGCAAATTTACCCAGAGTTGAGAGGGCAGGTTATCTTGAGGAATGGACTGCAGGTCATGGGATTAAGGAAACTGCAGATTATCTGATCAATTTTAAGAAAGAAAATGCGGATGCGAGAGTGGTCATCGGAACAGAAGGATACTTTGGAACCCTTCCCGACGGCCTTCAAATATATTTGAATAAATACCCCGAAATAACAGCAATTGGCGTTGGTCTAAATTTTGAAAAAGTTCCCTCCCAACTTATCAATTCGAAAAAAGCAGGAGATAACACTTACCTATTGGTAAACCGTTCGAGATTCAGAAATGATGCTGATATGCTTGGACTGATATTGATAAAAGAGTTCCCTAAAGCCATTAAACCTGACGGAACACATGATTCACTGCTCTTTTTTGAGGTGGCAAATGAAGCACTTAAAATTGCAGAAACTGGCGGAGAAAATTAAAAAATATCTTCCAATTATTTTAATTATTGCGTTGGCTGTAGGACTTAGGTTATTTAAACTTCGACATAATGTTTCCTTTGATGCGGATCAGGAAGAGCTTGCCTTTAAAGCCAAAGAAATTTTATCAGGTGATCCTGTTTTGTTGGGTCAAAAAACAAGCCTGGGCGGTTTTTCGATTGGACCGGGATTCATTTATCTTTGGGCGCTTTCATTATTGATTTTTAACGGAGATCCGATATCTGGTGCCTATCTTTCTGTTTTTTTGGGGGTTTTACTCATAATTCTCGTTTATTTTATTTTTAAAAAAATTTTTTCGGAAAAGACTGCTTTGGTAGTTTCTTTAATCATGTCGGCATCTTCATGTTTGGTTTTTTGGGATCAATTGCCATGGGCCCCATCGCTGTTTTATTTATCTGAGCTAATGATTTTTTACGGTCTTTATATTTCTTCCAAAAGCAAATTTGGCTTGCCTCTGGTGGCATTGGGAATTGCATTGGGATTTCAGTCTCATTTTGCGGTTTTTTTACTTTTACTGTCGGCTGTCGTTTACCTTTTAATTTATAGGCCTGTTTTGAATAAAAGGAATATCATTATTTCTCTAGTGATTCTTTTTGTCTCGATACTTCCGGTTGCTATTTATGATATTGCTCATGGATTTATTAACTTTCAAAGACTTGTTTCAATTTTTACTTTGGGAGTGTCGGGTGTTGCCCCGCCAGCTGTAAAAATAATTGCAACTTTAATATCGAATTGTATTAGTCTGGTTTGGTTGCATTTTCCAATGGTATTTAAATACATATTTTTTGCATTAATTCTTTTGTTTATATTCTATCGAATGTCTAAAGATAGAAATAAACGCCCATTTTTTACACTTTCGTTATCGATGCTTATTATCCCGTTTGTTGTTTTTATGTTTTATAAGTCCAGTTTTTCTGAATATTATTTAATGACAGCAGCAATTCCGTTCATATTCATTTTGGGTTATCTTTTTTCA
This sequence comes from uncultured Gammaproteobacteria bacterium, assembly GCA_964635715.1. Taxonomy (GTDB): domain Bacteria; phylum Patescibacteriota; class Microgenomatia; order UBA8517; family UBA8517; genus UBA8517. Next base: position 4,872 of record CAZWNZ010000004.1, read on the forward strand.
CTGGTAAAAAATCAATTAGTAATATTGCTTCTTTTGGGAGCGTTTATCAGTGTAAATATAAAAGATGTTATTCAAAACTATAGACCGATTAATCTTTATGCAAAGCAGGAAATAGTTCATAAAATTATTGAAAAAGCCGGTAAGGATGGGTATGGAGTTTCTTTTGGGGTGGATCCGTCTTTTAAATTCGGCTACTCATATTTATTTGACTATTATGAAATTAGTCCGGATATACCCCCTTTGACTGATCAAAAAATTATATTTACTATTGTGACACCTTTGGGCTATGAAGGGATAGAACCTATGATTTCTATTGATGGTATAGGTTTACGCTGGGAGGGAATATAACAGAAGAAACTCACTGTGTAGTTATTAGCTACGATAACTGATAAAATCTAGTAGTGGAAGACACAGACATCGACGCTCATGTGGATCCGACTGCTGAGGTCAATTTAAATACTGTCAAACAGAGAACGGTCAAGGGAGTTGTCGTTTTAACAGGCAGATATTTTATTCTTTACGCTATCACCATAGTTTCTCAGGGGCTTTTGGGAGCACTTTTGACGACATCCCAATTCGGCATTTTTGGAGTTGTGTCGGCAATAATAAACTTCCTTGTCTACTTCTCGGATATCGGTCTGGCTGCGGCTTTAATTCAGAAGAAGGAAAAAATTGAAAATGAAGATCTCAAAACCACATTCACGGTTCAGCAGATTTTAGTTCTGACGCTACTTACTTTGGTGTTTGTTTTTTCATCCAAAATACAGAACTTTTATGGGTTAGATAAATCCTCCATATATTTGCTTTATGCTTTAGGAATTTCATTTTTCCTATCCTCTCTAAAAACTATTCCTTCGGTTCTTTTAGAAAGGAGACTTCGTTTTGAAAAGTTGGCGATTTCCAATGTTCTGGAAAGTATGGCCTACAATGTTTCTTTGGTTTTTTTTGCCTGGAAAGGCTTTGGAATTACCAGTTTTACGATAGCGGTTTTGGTTAGGGGATTTGTCGGACTTATTTCGTTATATATTTTTCAACCATGGATTCCTGCTTTTGCGATTTCCAGAAAATCGCTTTCCAAGCTTCTTAAATTCGGGCTGCCATACCAAATAAATACCTTTATTGCCGTTCTAAAAGATGATGGGCTAACCCTTGTTTTGGGAAAAGTATTAGGAACCGGTCCTCTTGGTATTTTAGTCTGGGCGCAAAAATGGATACAGATCCCTTTGAGAGTGGTATTGGATAATGTTACAAAAGTTACTTTCCCTGCGTTTTCCAGAATGCAAGATGATAAGCGGGATTTGGAAAAGAGTGTTACAAAATCAATTCTTTTTACAACCATCTTGGTTTTTCCGGCAACAGTGGCAATCGTTATCCTGTTTCCTCTCGTAATTAACATTATTCCGAAATATCAACAGTGGCTTCCTGCAATATTCCCCTTAACTTTATTATCAATTAACGTCATATTTGCAGCGGTTACTACACAATTAACAAATCTGTTAAACGCTATTGGTAAAATTAAAATCACTTCAGCGCTCATGGTCATGTGGACTGTTTTAACTTGGGTATTTGTTCCGCTTTTGGCTAAAAGATATGGAGTTGAAGGAGCAGCATTGGGATACGCGATAGTAGGCATTTCTTCAATTGTGGCGATATTTATTGTTAAGAAGTATGTTAATTTTTCTTTGATCGACGGAGCTTTAAAGCCGTTTTTGGCATCGGTAGTTATGGGTGTTACTCTTTTAGTGTTAAGACTAATGCTCCCGCAAAGTTTGGCAAGCCTTGGTATTCTGATTGTAATAGGAATTGTTGTTTATGGCCTTTGTATACTTGCTCTTGCCGGAGCGTCTTTAATTGAGGATGTTAAAAAGACTTTTGCTGTTTTTAATAAAAAATAATATTAAAAAATATTTATTGGTTGTTTTGGGGACTTTTTCCTGGTCGTTAACAATGATCAGAAGCAGTCTTTGTTGGGATACCGGTTGTAAAGGTGGCTTGGGGTTTTGGGGGGCAAATGGTCATGATGGAATTTGGCATATAGCGCTTGCCGGAGGATTATCCAGAGGAGATTGGTCGATGCCGATTTTTGCAGGGTCGGGGATACAAAATTATCATATTGGGTTTGACTTGATTTTGGCATTTCTTCATAAAATTACAAGCATTCCTATTCAGAATTTATATTTCCAAATTCTACCTCCTATTTTTGCCTTATTGATTGGATTATTTACTTATCGGTTTATTGAAAATTGGCAGCGCTCAAAAAGGGCGGCTTGGTGGTCAACCTTTTTCGTTTATTTTGGGGGGAGTTTTGGTTGGTTGGTCTCGTTGGCACGTGGTCAGGGATTAGGGGGGGAGAGTATGTTTTGGGCACAGCAATCAATATCGACTCTAATAAACCCACCCTTCGCTCTTTCTCTGGCAATAATCTTGGCGGGGCTTATTTACTTTAAAAAATATCTTGATAAAAAATCAAAGGTAGATTTTTGTCTGGCCATTTTATTTTTCGGCGTCTCTATTTTTATCAAGGTTTATGCAGGGCTATTAGTTCTGACGGCACTTCTTGCTGCTGGTACTTTCTCGCTAATTATTAAACACGAATCATCGGTTATCAAAGTATTTTTAGGGTCTTTGGTAATTTCCTCTTTTTTGTTTATTCCATTTAACAAATTATCGGTAGGACTTATTTCTTACAGTCCCTTTTGGTTTTTAGAGTCAATGATGGCGCTTTCTGATAGAGTCGGATGGCAAAAGATGTATTCGGCCATGACAACATATCGCATGGGAGACATCTGGCTAAAAGCAATTTTGGCTTATGGCTTGGTTTTTGTGATATTCGTAGTTGGAAATTTTGGTACGAGAATTGTGTCTTTTGTATCTTTTTTTAAAAAACCTAAGGAACTTTTTAAATCCGGGCCAATTGATATTTTTGTGTTTACTTTAATATTGGCCGGCATTACTGTTCCGATGTTTTTTGTTCAAAAAGGAACCCCTTGGAATACAATTCAATTTTTTTATTATTCTCTGTTTTTTGCTGGTATTCTTGCCGGGGTTTATTTAGGTCACTTAATCGAAACCAACAACTCAAGGCTAAATACTTCAATACTATATAGTATTGAAGTGATGATTATTCTTCTAACCGTTCCGACAACAATATGTTCACTTGGTAACTATATTTCAAAGACGCCCCATTCAACTCTCCCAAAAAGTGAACTTGAAGCGCTTAATTTTTTGAATAAAGAACCCTCCGGGACAGTTTTAACTTATCCTTATGCAAAAGAAAATTCAACAAACAGTCCCATCCCACTGTATTTATATACAACCACCGCTTATGTATCTGCGTATTCAGGCAAGCCTGTATTTCTGGAAGATGAAATGAACCTCGGAATCATGCAGTATGATTTTCAAGAAAGAAGGAACTCTGTTAAAAATTTTCTAAATACTCTCGACGTTGAAAGCGCCAGAAATTTTCTTAGGGAAAATAATATTGCCTATGTCTATTGGCTTAAAGATCAACGGGCAAGAGTGGGTGATTTACAATTGGGACTCACACTAATATTTGAAAACGAAAATGTTACAATTTATGCAGTAAATCGATGAAAAACATTAAAAAAAAATTAATGCAGCTTTTCAAAAAGAAATTTTTTTGGATAATCCTTTTGATTGTTGCCGTGATTCCTTCATTTTCAAGCTTGATTAGGCCGGGTTTTTTCTCGATGCACGATGATCTCCAGGCTTTTAGAATTTACGAAATGGATAAATGCTTTTCCGATTGGCAGATTCCCTGCAGATGGGTGCCTGACGCGGGGTATCAATACGGATACCCGCAGTTTAATTACTACCCACCGCTTCCATATTATGTCGGAGAGATCTTACACAAGGTTGGATTTCAATACATCGATAGTGTGAAAATTCTTTTTGCCCTAGGGTTTTTATTATCAGCTTTAGCCATGTTTCTTCTGGTTAGCGAACTTTTTGGCAACTTTCCGGGATTTGTGTCGGCAATTGTCTATACATACGTTCCCTATAAAGCTGTTGATGTTTATGTAAGGGGAGCGCTAAGTGAATTTTGGGCGCTTATATTTTACCCGCTTGTTTTTTGGGCGGTATATAAACTTATTAAAACATTAAAAGCAAGATACATTGCACTTTTAGGCATCTCTCTGGGATGTCTTTTAACCACACATCTTTTAATGTCCTTGATTTTTACATTGCCTGCGGTTGTTTGGACAGTCTTTTGGTTAATTAGAGAAAAGAAATTTGGTAAAATCTTAAAAGTTATTTTAGGTGTTATTTTGGGAGTCGGACTTGCGGCATTTTTTATTTTGCCCGTAATTTTTGAAGGCCAATATGCTCATACCGAAACTATGACAATGGGTTATTTCGGTTACCTGCAGCATTTTGTTAATATTTTTAAACTATTTTTCTCCGGAGAGTGGGGGTATGGATCATCAGGTTTTCCAAACGAAAAATTAAATCTTTCGACGGGTATCGTTCAGTGGGTATTTGCTTTAGTCACAATCGGCTTGTCCGCGTTTTATATTTATCGTAAAAAAACCGGAGAAAAAGTCAGAAATTTTTCGCGCCTGGCTCTGGTTTTGGGGGCGCTCGAGCTTCTAACTCTTTTCATGATTCATGTCAGATCCAGTTTTATTTGGAAACTTCTGCCGTTTCTTGCCTGGCTTCAGTTTCCTTGGAGATTTTTGACAATCAGTATTTTCCTATTGGCAATATTGGCAGGTTTGGGAATTTATCTTATCCCTAAATTTAAAATTGCAATTGGAGTAGCGGTTATGGCGGTAGCCTTTTTACTTAATTATTCTTATTTTATGCCCAAAGATTGGAAAGATATTACGGATGTGGACAAATTTTCAGGAGAGTCGTGGGAAAAACAGCTGACAATAAGCATTTTTGATTATTTGCCTATCTACGCAAAACTGCCTCCGGTCATAAAGGCTCCCGATACACCGGAAATTCTGGAGGGGGAAGCGGCTTTTACCGAATATAAAAAGGGCAGCGACTATCAATGGGGAATAGTAAATGCAAAGGAAGAAGTTTTGATAAGATTACCTCTTTTTGATTTTCCTGGCATGAAGGTGACAGTGGATAATCAAAAAGTAAACCATTGGCACGATGACTGTAGAGGTCAGGAATTTTGTTTGGGGCTGATCACATTAAAAGTTCCTGGAGGGGAGCATAAAATTAGAGTAGAATTGATGGATACTCCGGTCAGGAGGATTGGAAACTACTTGTCGATTTTATCGTTTTTAACTATTAGCGGAATTTTAATTATCAAGAAAAAGAAATGACATTAATTTTGAAAATAAAAAATATTTTAAGTAAGTTTTGGTGGGTGGTTGTACTTTTGCTTTTGATTCCTTCTTTTAACAGGCTGATTCATAAAGGATTTTTTCCGACCCAGGATTATATTTATGTGGCCAGAATTTATGAGATGGATAAATCCCTGAAAGATGGACAATTTCCTGTAAGGTGGGCGCCGGATTTACGTTATGGAGAACCTCTTTTTAATTTCTATGCCCCCTTGCCATACTATTTCGGTTCTTTGGTTCACACTTTTAATATAGGTTTTTTGGATACAGCCAAAGTTCTTTATGGACTAGGCTTTGTTTTTTCATTTTTCGCTATGTATTTTTTGGGAAAAGAACTTTGGGGAAAAGTGGGAGGTTTTATGTCCGCGTTTGTTTATTTGTATGCACCCTACAGAGCTTTAGACGTTTATGTTCGTGGAGATTTGTCTGAGAGCTGGGTGTTTGTATTCTTTCCATTAATTTTTTTGGGAGCGCTAAAACTATCCAAAAAAGTTACAGGTAAAAACATCGCACTTTTATCGCTGTCTTTGGCAGGTCTTTTTTTGACACACAATGTTATGACAATGCTTATCGTGCCGTTTTTTGTTTTGTGGATAGCCCTTTTGGCATATAAAGAGAAAAGCATCAAAAAAATTATTCCAGTTGTTCTTACCTCAGTCTTAGGTGTTGGGCTGGCAGCAAGCTTTCTACTTCCGGCTTTCTTTGAAAAAGGATATATACAAACTCAGCATCTGACTGATGGATATTTCGATTTTAGGGCTCATTTTGTAGAGACAAGACAGTTTTTTTCAACATTTTGGGGATATGGAGCGTCAACTTGGCTTGGTGAAGATGGTATGTCATTCCAGCTTGGTATAGTTCAATGGGCGATACTGGGATTAATCACATTTCTATGTTTAATAAAAAGAAAGAAAATTATTGAGGACAAAACAATATATCTGGTGGGTATGCTGTTTGCGTCTTTGCTGCTTTCTCTTTTTCTTCAGCACAACAAATCCACTTTTATTTGGTTAAAAATTCCGATTTTGCAGTATGTTCAATTTCCATGGCGTTTCATGGCAATATCTTCATTTCTTACTGCTGCCCTAGCAGGCTTTTTAGGGAGCAAATTATTTAGGTTTAGATATCCACTGTTGGGTTTAATGATAGTTGCATTGATGATATCCAATTATAGTTACTTCCGACCAGATTTTTACTATGACGATTCAATTGATGCACACTACACTGCGGAAGTTTTTCAGAAGGATGATAAAATGCCAAAAGATTATTTGCCGATTTGGGTTAAAGTGAGGAACAACGAAAAAATTACCTCACCTGTTTTTTTGGAAGGAGAGGGGGAAGCTTTTAATTATGAATCAAAAAGTAATTCGGCAACTTTTGATTTAAGTGTAAAAAAGGATTCGGTAGTCGAAATTCCTATTACATATTTTCCTGGATGGAGTGTAAGACTCAATGGTGAAAAGATAAATTTGAATGATCCTAATGAGCTTGGACTTATAACATTCTCTGTTAAATCAGGCCAATACAAAGTGTCTGTTCATTTTGGTAACACACCATTAAGAACGACTGGTAATGTGATTTCTTTTATCGGTATAATTTTAGTATTATATTTCTTACTTAAGGACAAAAGAAAAAAGAAATGAAAAAATTAGTAGCACTCGCGATAATTCTAAGACTCTTGGTTGCAGCTTTTATTTTTCACCCGGATATAAAGACTTTTAACTTTCAGGCTTCATTCTTAAGAAATGGGGTTTTTAATATATATTCTTATTTAGTTGATAATAAAGAGATCTTACCTTTAAAAGAAAACTTTGTATACTTTCCTTTGACCTACCTTACACTTGGCTCCTATCAAGCAGTTGTTGCACCTTTAATGGGTGAAGGTTTTGATTCCTGGCTTACCAATGCGGACTCTTTTGGAATAGTTGCGGATACAAACATTTTTAGATATTTAATTCTTTTAAAACTTCCTTATCTAGTGCTGGACATAGCAATAGCTTTTATACTTTTGAAATATTTTAATGATAAAAAGATGGGTAAAAAAGCATTTACTTTCTGGCTTTTTAATCCCTTTACGATATTTATTATCTATGCTTTTGGAAATGTAGATATTTTCCCGGTTATTTTGGTTTTAGGTTCCCTCCTTTTTATAACGAGAGAAAAGCCCGTACTTGCAGCATTAATGATTGGATTGGCTGCAAGTTTTAAGATATATCCGCTACTTTTCATACCATTCCTCTTTGTATCCGGAAAGTCTTTGAAAGAAAAATTGAAGTTGGTAGCTATCCCGTTTGGAGTTTTTGGAGCAATATCACTTCCGTTTTTATCGCCCGCATTTTTGGAATCAACACTGATTTCAGGGCTTACCACAAGGCTTTTTAATCCCGGAATAAATGTCGGTTTCGGAGAGTCGATAGTAGTAGGTTTAATGCTTCTTTCAGGTCTTTTCTTCTACTCCCTGCTTGTTGATAAAAAACCAAATATGTTCAACTATTTTTTGACGACACTCCTTATTATTTTTGCCTTTTCTCATTTCCATGTTGCATGGCTTTTATGGTTAGCGCCTTTTGCAATAATTCTTGCAGTCAAAGTGCAAAAACTTTCGGGGATTATTTTTATGCTGAGTATTGCGGCAATATTAATACCTATTTTTTATCAGGATAGATCAATGTCCATTTCTTTATTTAGAATTTATTCGACCTGGTTTGATTTGCTACCGACTCCGTTTGTCGCAATTCAAAAGTTTTTTGATCCTTTTAGTCTTCAAAGTATTTTGCACTCATTATTTGCGGGAGGATCGGGGATATTAGTATATGAGATATTTAGAAAAGAGAATGTATAGTATATGAAAAAAATGATTTGGCTGACAGTTGCTTTTGTACTGGGACTGGTGTTTCTTGTACCGATTGTACTTTCCGTGAGTTTGAAAATGGTTCCGGTGAATATCCAACCAGGATTTAACAACAATGTGAAGTTGTCGATTTACAGAGATAGAGTATTTGTCCAAAAATTTGTCTCCAAAGAAGAAAACTTAACTGCAATCGGGATGTCTATTAGGAATCCGAATTTAAAAAACAAGGCAGATATAATTTTTAATTTAAGTAATCTGGACGGAAGCATACTACGAAGTGTTACTCTAAACGGCATGAATCTTGAGGATGGATCTTTTACAAAATTTGTTTTTGATCCAATCTCTGATTCACTTGGAAAAGAATATATATTTACAGTATCCTCTCCCGGAGCAGGGCCGGAAGAAATAATAGAGCTGTTTGTTATTGGCGTCGATAGCTCTTCCGGAATAACGGAATATTCCTATATGGGGGAGGCTCATGAGGGAGGAACTCCAATTGTTCAATATCTAAGACCGGTAAATAAAGTGGAAATTATAAAAGAAGTTTACTCTAATTTAATTTCCAGGCTTTTACCTCGCTGTTTTCAAATATCAAATTAAGACCGATTGCTTCTAAATTTACCTTAGGTTCTAACACCTTGGGATAATACAGAATATCTGCCCCGGAACTTTTAATATTCTGGCTGACAATATTTGAATCTTCACTACCAAATATGACCTTTTTAACACTTTCTCTTCCTCTCCATTCATAACCCATGATGTCTACTTGTTCGTAATCATCAAAATATGTCCTTCGTGAAGCCAAAGCGGCAACGTAGGATGTATCAAACCAGTCCCAAATGTTCGGAGTGGCGTCTCCCAGGTTAAGGTACTGGTTATAGGGAGGTGTAAGTATGATTGAGTCTTCTGCCGAGTTTTCCTTAATGTAAGTTAAAGCTTCAATTTCTGCAGCTGAAATTTTGGCAAAAGCCGGACGGGAATAAAATTCTTTTATAAGTCCTAATTGTGTGGGAATCATTAGAAGGATAATTACCGGAGCAATAAAGCGCCTGATTTTGGTAGGAATTTGGGAAACTTGTATTCCTGCGAGGATTCCCAAAAGTAAAACAAAATACTGCAAAAACTGGCTTGTGTTGCTGGCTACCCCTTTCTGCAAAAACAGAAGAGGAAAAACCAAGGAAATTACAATCGCGACTTTTATAACAGGGTGTGTTTTAAGAAAGTTTTTAAGTCCCAAAAATCTCATACCCAAATTTCCGAAAAAGAAGATAGTAAAAGCTATTCCTTCATACTCAATAATTCTTAGGATTGATTTAACCCCACCCCTGTCGAGGTAAAATTGGCGTCTTAGTTCAAGATCCAGCCAGTTGAGTCGGGAGGGTTCGACAACCATTGTTCTTATGTACCACCAAGGTTGAAAAATAAGGAAAGACACAGACCCAGACGTATTGGGAAGATAAAGGATTAGTGCCAAAATTCCGCTTATGAAGGTCAGCAAAAGAGTTTGGATTTTTCTCTTTTTAACTAGCTCCCATACACCAATCACCCCGAAAGAAACAAGAGCGGTAACTCCGGCGTAGACTTTAAAGCTTGGCAGTGTTCCCAAAAGAAGTACACATATTCCAAAGAGAACATACCTTTTCCTGTTCGTTTTTCCCTGAGTAAGAAGGATGTAAAAATAAATTGCGGAAAGAATTATAAAATCCGAAATTATTTGTGGGGGATTGCCTCCTGCGCTTTGGGGCTGAGTTGCCCAAAAAATGCTTTCACCCCCGATGGTTTTGTTTTTTAAATAAGTAACGACGTAGCCAAAACTGCCGGCAAAATAAGTAAAAATAGTTGCCCAAATCGGAGCAGCTGAATTTTTGGTTAAGCGTTTGGTTAGGTAGTATGCGGATGCTCCCAAGAAAAGTGAGCAAATAAAAGGAAAAATTCTGAAGTATAAATCCATGTTTGAAATCGGCAGATATTTACTTACAGCTGCCGGAAGAATATCGCTGAAAAAGTGGTAGTTAATAAGTTTCTCTCCCGCAAAAACAGGATTGCCAAAAGGCCAACCTTTCTTCATTTCTTCCATAAGGGCTATATGCCAAGCTCCATCGTGTCCGTTTGCACTCCAAAAAAGTAAGTCTCTGTTTTTGGTGATTCCACTAGGCGAGATAATGGCCATTTGTCCTGCAATTCCAAGTATGAAGACAGCTAGAATTAGAACTGTTTGGGTAGATATCTTAAATTTAACCTGTTTTACGGATTTTATTAATGGTTTAAAAAGGAGTATGACGGAAATAATAAAAATGGGAATTATCAATACCGGGACATGGATAACGATTAGTATATAGAAAATGAGAGTAAAAAGCACAAAACCGACAATTCCCCCCATTAGTATTTTTTCCATACATAAAGTATATTACAATTGAGATATGACAAGAAAACCTATTTTGATTCTTCTGACCATTCTACTTCTGGGTTTAATTATCAGAATATATAAAATTGGTACGCTTCCTATGTATGGCGATGAGCTTACGATGGTTTACGATACCTATTCGATAAGCAAAACCGGAATGGATGCAACAGGTCAAAAGCTCCCTTTAACATTTAAAATGGGTGCGGGACGCCCCGGTGGATACATTTATTTTTCCGTCCCCTTTGTAATGCTTTTCGGTCCTACCATTTGGGGAATTAGGACTCTATCGCTAATTTCAGGTGTGGGAATAATTCTGCTGATGTATTTTTTGGGGAAGAAGCTTTTTGGGGAAAAAGCAGGGATTTTTGCCGCACTCCTAACCGCAATATCCCCATGGGACATTTTTCTTAGCCGGGGTGGATTTGAGGCTCATTTTGCCTTGTTTTTAGCTCTTTTGGGAATTGTAATGTTTTTTAACAAAAAATATCTATGGTGGGGGATATCCTGGGGATTAACATTTTTTACATATCCCACATTCAAACTGACACTGCCTCTTATGTTTTTGCTTTTGGTTCTGAGCAGTGGATTTTTAAAATTGATTAAGGATAAAAAATTTATTGTCGGGACTTTAGTACTACTCTTATTTGGTATTGGAGTTGCCACACAAACATTTTTTGCCGGAAGTGAAAACAGGTTTTTTACACAAAATGTTCTTTCGGACAATCGGATTAAACAAAATCTCATTCAGATTGTCAGTTACGAAAGGACCAATTCTACCTTACCGGAATTTTTGCGGCCGATTTTTATTAATCGAAAAATTGAATATGCAAGAATTCTTTTTGATAACTACATTTCAAATATTTCCCCGGAGTTTCTTTTTTTGAGAGGTGACGGCAACCCGCGCCACAATCCGGGTGAAATGGGCATGCTTTACTTGGCAGAAATTCCGATAATTATAACTTCAATATTTTTTCTTTGGAAAGAGAATAAAAAAAAGTTTCTTCTGCTTTTTGGGTGGATTTTGATTACACCCCTTGCGACAATGTTTATGCAGGAGACACACGCTTTAAGAAATGATTTGATGCTTCCACCTTTGATCCTTTTGACTGCGTTTACGCTTTCAAAAATTCCCAAAAAGTACGTTAAGGTGTTTGCTGCATTAGTCGGTTTGCAATTGATCTATATTTTAGTGCGCCTTTATACAGTGGTTCCTGCCAAGTTTGCCAGCTTCTGGTCTGCTGAGGCGAAAGAGGCGGCCATTTTGGCGGTAGATGAAGCCAGGAGTGGGCAGAAGGTTACCTTAAATGTCACAAAAATAGACAATATTGAATACGCCTATGAAGTTTATGCAAAACTTGATCCTCATCAGGTGATTTCTCAATATGGCAAATTACCTAAAATTTATGGAAATGTCACGATTACCGATAAATAAAACTTCACTTAGCTTGAAAAATAGATTTACTTAGGAATCCGTTGCTGATGACATCTTTGAGATGACATATCAGGTTCGATTCATACGCGAGCGACTATCGCGGTTTTTTCGAATCTGTTATAACATTTAGTATATGAAGAAGCTGATTTGTCCAATAATTCTTGTTTTGGTTGTTCTTCTTGCATTTTTTTTACGCTTCTATAAAGTTACTTCAATTCCTCCTTCTTTGAATTGGGATGAGGTCTCAATAGGCTACAATGCTTATTCTATACTCAAAACCGGTCGTGATGAGTGGGGAGTTTCCTTTCCTTTAAATTTTAAATCTTATGGAGAATACAAACTACCGGGCCAGATCTATGCTTCAATTCCTGGAATCGCCGCTTTTGGCTTAAATGAAATAGGTGTGAGAATTACGCCGGTAGTTTACGGCACTCTAACAGTTCTTCTTCTATATTTTCTGGTCCTAGAAATGTTTAAACATCAATCATTAACCATTAATCATCAGCGCATAGTTGCCCTGATTTCCAGTTTTCTTCTTGCCGTTTCCCCCTGGCACATACAGCTGACCAGAGCTTCGTTGGAATCATCTTTCGCTTTGTTCTGGATTGTTATGGGGGTGTGGTTTTTCGTTAAAGGACTAAAAAAACCAACATGGTTCACTCTTTCCATGATTCCTTTTGCGATTTCCGTTTACACATATAATAGTGCCCGTGCTTTCATTCCGTTTTTCCTATTCGCCCTGGCGATAATTTTTAGAAAATATTTCTGGAAAGAAAGAAAATGGTTTTTAATTTCAGGAATTATATTTGCATTTCTGATGATTCCACTGGCTAATCAAGTGATTACGGGGGAAGCATCTGCCAGATACAAACTAGTGAGTATTACAGACGAGGCTGGCCTAATCCCCAGAATTGAGGAGCGTAGGAACAATTCAACTCTTCCGCCTATTGTCACAAAGCTGATTCACAACCGCTATACATATATTAGCTTTTACTTTGCCAAAAATTATTTGTCCCATTTTACTCCCGAATTTCTTTTTATTGATGGTGCGGGGCACCGTCAGCATCATGTCCAAGGGGTCGGGGAATTGTATTGGTTTCAGGCGCCGTTTATCATTTTGGGTTTGTACTGCCTAGCAAAGAAAAAGGACAAAAATCTCAAAATACTTGTTCCCTGGCTTCTTTTGGCTTTTGTGCCCGTGGCTATGACTAATGACAGTATTCCCAATGCGTTAAGAACACTAAACGCAGCCCCTGTGTATCAAATTTTTACCGCTTTGGGTATTTGCTATGCAGGCAAGTTAATTAAAAACAAGAAAATTTTTTACATTTTGGTAGGGTTTAGTGTCGTTTTATTTTTGATCAATCTCGGAATTTATCTGAAAAACCTTTTTATTAACCACCCCATTTTATATTCACGGGATTGGCAATATGGAAACAAACAAGTTGTTAAGTATATTGCCGAAAATCAGGATAAATATGATTTGATTGTCTACAGCAGAGTTTATGGCGAACCTCATATGTTTACTTTGTTTTATCTAAATTACGATCCTGCCAAGTTTCAAAGTGATACTAATTTAAATAGGTTTGAAACGTTCGATTGGGTAAGGGTTTTGAGATTTGATAAATACTATTTTCCGGATTTGGGGGATATCGGAACAAAATACCAGGATGTAATTAATGCAAACCCGGGTAATAAAATTTTATTTGTGGGAAAACCGGGGGACTTTCCGGAAGATGTCGCAGTTCTTGAAAATATAAATTTTTTAAATGGAACAGGGGCCTTCCAAATTGTTGAAAAAATATGATAAAAAAAGAATATCTATTTTTGGGTTTAATTCTGGTGTTTTTTTTATTTACTAGATTTTTTAAGATAACCCAGATACCTGCCTCAGTATATTGGGACGAGGCCTCAATCGGCTACAATGCTTATTCCATTCTTCAGGATGCAAAAGACGAGTGGGGGAATTTATTACCACTTCATTTCAGGGCCTTTGGTGAATTTAAATTACCGGTTTATATTTATTCTGTTGCGGCTAGTGAATTTATTTTCGGCCCGGGGATTTTTTCCATTCGGTTTCCTTCAGTTGTCTACTCGGCTTTATCTTTAATTTTAATTTACTTGATCGGTAAAAAACTATTTGGGGCAAGGGTGGGCTTGTTTTCAGCTTTAGTCTTTGCGGTTTCGCCTTGGTATTTTATTTTTAGCAGGGTAGGCTATGAAGTTTCTGCCGGACTTTCCTTTTTCCTTCTGGGAATTTTATTGTTTTTGCATTCCGAGAAAAAAAGTTATTTATTTCCGTTATCTGTACTGTCTTTTATTTTTTCCTTTTACAGCTACAATTCATTTCGGATAATAATTCCAATATTCCTGGTTCTATTTGGTTTTATTTTTCTATTCAGAAAACAAGATAAGGTTGAAAAAAAATTATTCTATTTAATTTTAAGCGCGGTAGTATTTTTGGCGGTTTTGTTTCCTATTTACCGGCTTTATAAGTTTGATGCCGGTTCGGTTCGTATGGATCAGGTTCGTGCCTCCGGGAGTGTTCAGATTATAAAAAATTATTTTTCCCATTTTTCTTACTCTTTTCTTTTTGGCTCAGGTGATTCAAATCCCAGAAGCAATTTTCCGGGTTTTGGAGGGCTGTATTTGGCTGAATTGCCTTTTTTCCTGACAGGTATATTTTTTTTGATCAAGAAAAGAGTCAAATTTTGGTGGTTACCGATTTTGGCAATTTTGATTGGACCGATACCCGCTGCAATAACAAAAGAATCCCCTCATGCATTAAGATCTATTTTGATGTTTCCGTTTTTGTCTATTGTGATTGGTGCGGGTATGGATCGGATTTTGATTTTCATTAAAAAATATAGGGAAATTGTAGTTTTTGGAATGGTTTGTTTACTAATGATTTCTTTTGAAAATTATTATTCCAATTTCCTGACGGAATATTTTCCAAAGTATAGTACCGAATGGCAAAACGGTTATTATGAAATTTTTAAAAACTATTCGTCAGATCTCGACAGGTATGAGAGTGTCATAATCACAGATAAGTATGCACAGCCGTATATTTTTGCTCTTTATTATAAAAAGTTTGATCCTCAAGATTTCAGAGAAAGTGTAAGTTATAACCCGGTTGATAATTGGGGATTCTCTACGGTTAGGAGTTTTGGAAAATTTACTTTTAAGAAAGCCGAAGAGGATGATCTAAAAGAAGGCGTCATTATTTTTGCGGATCCTGGAAATAAAATAGAAAACGAAAATCCGATAGGTACCATTAAAAATTTGGACGGATCTATTGCCTTTTTGGTTTACGCTAAATGAAAAAATATTTTGAGTACATACTGCTGTTTTTTATTTTTATATCTGCTCTTTTTTTACGAGTGTATAAACTTGATAAAGTCCCGCCATCTTTAAATTGGGACGAGGCGGCAGCCGGCTATAATGCATTTACGATTGCCAATTGGGGAGCGGATGAATATGGAAATAAATTTCCCGTAGTTTTTAAATCATTTGGTGACGACAAGCACCCCGTCCATATTTATATAACTGCGCTATTCGTAAAAGCATTCGGTTCAACAGATTTTGTGACGCGTTTTCCTGCGGCCTTTTTTGGTTCGTTGGCGGTTTTAGCGGTTTATTTTTTGGTAAAATTAATGTTCAAAAACAAAACCGCAGGCTTATTTTCAGCCGTATTCTTGGCCATTTCTCCATATCATTTGCATTTTTCCCGCGGTCTTTGGGAAGCAGGCTTTGCAGTCTTTTTCTATATTTTAGGCTTATTCATTTTTTATGCCGGAATTAAGAAAAGAACTTGGTTGTTGTCTTTTTCTTTTCTAAGTTTCGGAATTTCTTTTTTCTCATATCACTCGGCCAAAGTTGTTATTCCTCCGACGATCATTCTTTTAATAGCCCTGTATTTTAAGGACTTCATTAAAAATAAAATTTCACTGGCTTTTTGTGGCGCTATTTTGGTTTTATTTACAGTATTAACATTAAAAAATCCGGAGATTCTTGGATTTGCCAGAATTGAGCAAAACAAAATTCAATCGAATGAAATAGAAAGTACATATATTTTTAAGAAAACTGGAAGTGCCAAATTAGCAATGTTGGAGGTTACTTTCAATCACTATAAACCTTATTTTTATCCGTCTTATTTGTTTACCAAGGGCGATCAAAACCCCAGACATTCAATGACTGTATTTGGGGAGTTTTACAAAATTGATGCTTTCTTGGCCACTGCCGGAATAGTGGTGATGCTTTTGAAAAGAAAAAAAGAGAACTTGATTTTAGCAGCCTGGATTCTTTTGGCGCCAATTCCCGCTGCGTTTGCAGGGGGACCACAAAATGCGGTCAGGGCCTGCTTTATGATGGGTAGTATAAATATTCTAGCCGCTTTGGGAGCAGCCGGAATTATCTCGTTAATTAAAAAGAAATTTTGGTACTTTGCTGTCGGAATTATAATTTTTGTTCCACTACTGTTTGAGTTTGGAAAATATCTGCAATATTACTATACGGAATATCCAAAAAAATACGCCATAGAGTGGCAATATGGAATGAAGCAGATTGTTCATTATTTAAAATATAATCCGGGGTACAAAAAGGTCTATATGGATAAAATCAGACAACAGCCATATATTTTCTTTTTGTACTATTTCAAGACGCCTCTTCCTAAACTTTTGGAGACTGTAAAATACGACACCAGCGAATCAAAAAGTTATAATACTGTAGTATCCTTTGATAAGTATCAGTTTGGAGGGGATTGGAACATAATTGATAGTTATCCGTATTACGAGGTTATATATGTAGTTACGCCAAGTTATTACGACGGACTAAAATACCTCGGTGATTTTTACATGGATGAATTAATAAAATATCCGAATGGTACCAAAGCTTTTTATATAGTTGAAGGATTTAAATAGAAATGAAAGATAAACATATTAAACCAGTTCTTAGTGTTGTTTACGCTACGCGAAACGAAGAAGCCAATATAGGTAGATCAATTGAATCGGTTAAAAAAATCGCCGATGAAATTATCGTGGTTGATGAATTTTCGGATGATAGAACTTGCGAAATTGCAGAAAAATTAGGAGCCAAAGTTTATACTGAACCCCATCATGATATTTTCCATATAACCAAGCAGAAGGCGCTTGATAAAGCGGAAGGGGAGTGGATACTGCAAATGGACGCGGATGAAGTTGTCACCCCCGAGCTTTCAGAAGAAATCAAATCAGTAATTAGTAATCATCCACCAAACACCCTCCACCATTCACCAAATTCCAACCCGCTTTTTATCCGTCACCAAAAACTAATCGAAGACCGCGATGGCCCTATTGGGAAAAAGACAGGTCAGATCGTCGGTTACTTTATTCCCAGACGTAATATGTTTTTAGGTCGCCCTCTGATTCACGGCGGAGTTTACCCGGATGGTGTCATCCGCTTGGTTAAAAACGGCAAAGCCCGCTTTCCTCAAAAGTCGGTACATGAACAGATTGAACTTGACGGAGAGGTTTCTTGGTTGGGTAGTGACCTTTTACATTATGATTCACCAAACCTTAAAAAATATCTGATGCGTCTTAACCGCTATACCGATTTAAAGGCCCAAGAACTTAAAGAATCAAAAACTTCCAAAAATGTTTTTAGTTTTTTACGTTTTACCCTAATACTTCCTACATATTATTTTCTACTACTGTTTATCCGTCATCTTGGTTTTTTGGACGGGGTAAGGGGATTTCTTTGGAGTTTCTTTTCGGCAAGCCATTATCCGGTTGCCTACTTTAAATATATAACGGGCAGGAGTTAAAATTAGTCAATGAATCTCAAAGATAAAAAAATCATCATCACAGGTGCTACGGGAGGCATTGGTAAAGAGTTGGTCCAAAAACTGGATGCAGAAGGTGCTAATCTGATTCTGGTATCCCGATCGGAAAGTGAACTTCAAACACTGTCAAAGAATTTGAAAAGTTCTTCCGAATATTTTGTTTGCGATTTTTCGGATCAAAAAAAAGTCGAATCTTTGGCTAAACAAATTTCCAAAAAGTACAAAAACATTGATGTTTTAGTCAACGCCGCCGGAGTGGGTATTTATAAGCCTTTAATAGATGAAACACTCGATGAGTGGAATATTTCAATGAATATTAATGTTGCATCCCACTTCATTTTAATTAAGGGTCTTCTCAAAAACTTAAAAAAATCAAAGGGTTCTTTGGTTTTGAGCATCGGTTCGGGCGCCGGGGTAATCCCTATGGCGGAAAGAAGCCTTTATTGTACGAGTAAGTTCGCTGTCCGTGGATTAATTTTAAGTTTGGCCGAGGAATTTAAAAAAACATCCGTAGATTTTTGTCTGATTACTTTGGGAAGTACCCTCACAAGTTTTGGCCCGATGAGTTATCAGGAAAAAAAGAAAGATATGGAAAAAGGGAAAAAAGCGTATTTTACGCCGGATTGGGTGGCAGACAAACTTACCTCAATAATTAAAGATGACGATAGGAGATTTGAGTA